>DATLXU010000149.1:0-60841 GCA_035575515.1 Blastocatellia bacterium | reverse complement strand
TCAACGTCATCTTCATATTCATTGACACAGTCAGAGCAGATCACTTGAGCGTCTATGGATACCAGAGAAACACCTCTCCAAATCTTGCGAAGCTCGCCGAGCGCGCTTCTGTCTTTGAAAACGCCTTCACCCCTTCGCCGTCAACTTATCAGGCCGTGCCCAAGTTCATGCAGTCGTCTTTCTGGGACGCGCACGTTGAGACGTGGACGGAAGTGCTTGCTCGAAATGGTTACAACACGATTCTATTTCCGGCTCGCCGCGCGGCGACGCTTTACCGGCGGATCAAAGACCCGCAGATGATTAACAGCGCGCGGACGAATAATCTGAAAGAATCCGTCGACTCTGTGATTGACACATTCAAGAAGGCTCCTGACGGCCAACCACTTTGCGCTTACCTTTACGCATTCGAACCGCACATGCCTTACAGAGAGCGGCGGGATTTCTATTTCGGCTCGTCGCTTGCGGATTTATATGACGGTGAGATTGCTTACGCTGACCATCATCTTGGAAGGCTGTTCGACTGGCTTGAGCAGAGCGGAAAGATTAACGACACAATGATTATAATCATGTCCGATCACGGCGAGTCGTTGGGCGAGCGCGCGGTTTACAAGCATAACTCGCAACTCTATAACGAGCAGATGCGTGTGCCGATGATAATCCACCTGCCGGGCCAACCCGCCCGCCGCATCTCGGATTATGTCAGCACGATCGATCTCGGCAGCACCATCCTGAACGCCGTCGGCATTGCTTGCCCGAAAGAGTACACTGGCGTGAGCCTGCTCCCGCTGCTTCGCGGCGAGATGTTCACTCGCCCGCCTGTTTACGGCGAGCACTGGCAGCGCAACGATTCACCATTCTTTGATCCTCAATACAACGTTGACCCTGAGATTAAAAAGTACATGGTCATAACACAGGATGGCTACAAGCTTATTTACAGCGCGAACTACAACACGTTTGAGCTGTTCAATCTCAAAGATGATCCGACGGAGCAGCGGAACCTCTACGACCGGATGCCTGAGAAAGCAGCCGCAATGAAACAACTGCTTGGCCGCTTCATTGATGTCGTCAGCGTCAGCCGCCCGCCCGACGCCGACGAGCAGAGGTTCTTTCGCGGCTCGCAGGATGATGAAGAATCAAAATGAGCGCGGCTATTTCCTGAAAACCTTTTTGATGGCCTCAAGGTCGCCGCGCCCGATTTCCTTCGTGAAAACAAGCGCAGCGAAATAGACGAGCGACAATGCAGCCAGTTGAACGAGTATAATCATTTTCGATTGCAACGCGAGGGCGAGCGACGCGGCATAGACCAGCCCGGCGCAGAATGCGATTCTTGCAAACGACCATAGGGGCATCAGTGCGCCGAATCTTGCGAGCAAGTACCCGCCGCCCGCAATCACTCCAACAAACACTGCGATTGTTGTTGCGAGACCAGCGCCAGCAAGCCCGCAGGATGGTATCAACGCGTAATTGAGCGCGGCGCTCGTCGCAAGCGTCAGAGCCGCTATGCCGAGCGAGACGGCAGGCCGACCGCTGGCCGAGATTATCGTCGTGATTACCTGAAACATCCCGAACAACAACATTCCATAAGCTATGAAAACGAGCGCGGCACTCGCCGGTTGATAATCGAGCGGATAAACAACTTGTAGAACTTCTCGTGCGTTTGCCGAAAACAGAGTCGCAAGCAGCGCCATTATCATAAGGCTGTAGCGAAGCGTGTTCGAGATGTAAGCCTTCGTCTGCCGCCTGTCGTCGGCGAAGGTTGACTGCGACACAAGAGGAAATATAACGAACGTGACGGAGATGATTACCTGATAAGTTATGTTGGCGACGTTTATCGCCGCGCCGTAATAAGCCGCGTTTTCGCTCGCAGCTATTGAATCAGCCGATGACAACGCTTTCACCAGAATCAAATCCACTTTCTGAAGCAGGTTCAACACGAATGTGAATAATAAGAGATAAGCCTGAAACCTGAAGAGATCGCTCGCGCGAACTTCGCCACGCCGCGCGCCGCCGCGAGCGATGATTGCAGACAGCAGGAGCACTATACCGGCAGCGAGCGCAAAACCCGCGATGCCGCCCGCGACTCCGTAGCCGAGCCACGCAAGAGCTACGATCAGGACGAACTTCAACGTCGAATAGCTCATGTCGAGCGCGGCCTGCGCCATGAATTTTTTCTGCCCGTTGAAGTAGCCCGTGAAGACCGAATAGAACGAATAAGAGAGCGGGATGAGCGAGGCCAGCCTCAAATACCCCGTCAGGCTCGCATCATTCAGGTTGTTTGCGATGACGGGCGCGAGCAGAAAAAACGCAAGGGTCAGCGCGCCGCCAACTGCGACCTGTAGCCTGAGCGCCTTCGCTTTGACCGAATCGGCCTTGTGCTCTTCCTGCGAGATGTATTTGGAGACGGTTTGATATGTGCCCGTGACGATGACGGCGTTGATGATTGAAACTATCCCGGTGACGACCTGATAAGCGCCGACCTGCTCTTTCGTCATCAGCCGCGGCAGGATGAAATATATAATCGCGCCGCTCGCCATGAACCATAGCTTCGCTATGGTGATGTAGATGGTCCCGCGCCCGGCTACTTTTGCAACATCAGTAGCCTTCGTTTCGGATTTCGCTTGTGGTACCGAAGATGTTTGCATCCTGTTCGTTCAATGACTGCCGGATGAGCTTGCAAAATCGCGGTCCGACGCGTGACCAATCGAATCGCGCAGCCGTTTCTCTTGCGCTCACGCCGACTCGCATTCTCAACTCGTCATCATCAAGAGCGCGGTTGATTGCGCGAGCAAGCATCAACTCATTATCCGCGTCAACCAGGAACCCGTTCTCGTTATGCTTGATTATTTCAGGCACGCCGCCGACGCGCGAAGCAACAACAACGCAGCCTGCTGCCATCGCTTCGAGGCAGACGACGGGCAAGCCTTCCGTTCTCCCATCCGCCATCACTCGCGACGGAACTACGACCATATCACAAGCGGCGAAGAGTTCATCACGCTCGCTCGCCGCGATATGCCCAATGAAGCGAGCATCAACCGAGAGCCTGTTTGCTAACTCTTCAAGCCGGCTTCGCTCTTGTCCGTCGCCCGCGATTATTAGTTTCGCATTCTTTATCCTAGTTGCCGCTTTAATCAGCACGTCAACGCCTTTGACTTCGCTCAAGCGGCCAACAAATAAAATCGTCCGCTTGCCATTTGTTTCGATTCGCGTCCGCGATTCAAAGCCGCGTGTGCGATTAACAGAGATGCCCATTGGAATCACTTCGACTTTTCCCTGCGATTGCGGGCAGAGGGCTATGAGCTTCATTTTCAGATCACTGCTCACCGTGACGACGCGATGGCTATTGTTGAGAATGAAGCCAGCAATCAGGCCGCCGCTTTTCATCAGTGAGAGCCTGTGAAGCGCGCCCGAGTGCTCAACAACTATATGCGGCATGCCGAGCGCGCGCGCGAGCATCGCGCCGATTAATCCCGAAGGAATCATCCAGTGCGAGCCTATAGCGTCTGATTTGAGCGCAAGCCGCAACGCATCAATGAAAAATCCCGCGAGCGAAACGGTTGAAGCTAGTTTCGATGCGATACCAGCAGAGGCGAGGCTGTTGAAGTCTCTGCTCGATTGAAACGGGTCAACCGAAGCGGGCAGCAGCGATCGCGAGCGATGAAGCGAGAAAGTATCTGCGGGCCATCGAACGGATCGCTTGTCTGCGGGAGCAAGCACCGTCACCTGAAACTCTGACGAGAGCGCGCGGGCGAAGTCGCGAATGTAGCCGCACGTTTCATCCTCAGGCGCGACAGGAAAAGAACTCGTCAGCATCAAAAGCTTCGGCTTCATTCATTTGCTCGAACGGCTACTCTGCGGAGCGGGCTTCGCTCTTTTCAATCGCGAGCCGCGCGGCTCGTCCGTTGAGGGAGAAGTTATTCCGCAGCCAGCCTCGCAGTATCAGAAAAAGAATGGTCGGCACGGACGTCAACGGGTTCATGCCCGATACTTCATCGGCATAAACGCACCGAACGGGAACGCTCTCTACCTTGAAACCGGCTCCCAGAGCCAGATTCAGCATTTCGTTGAGAAACCCGTAGCGATCATAAAGCTCGTCAATCGCCAGGCGCTTCAGTGCCGCGCGACGAATCACCGTGTAGCCGCATTGCGCGTCGAGTGAGCCTTCAAACCCTGTCGCGCGTCGAGTGAGCCAGCTCAAAATGCGATTGCCAATGTAGCGCAGCGCGGGCATCGAGCCTATTGATCCGAGATGCAGAAAGCGATTGCCCTTGACGTAATCAACTCCGCTGATGGCGCGGTCGAGCAATCTGCTGAGGTCGCGCCCATCCATCTGGCCGTCTCCGTCCATCACTGCAATCAAATCAACTGAGGCTTCGAGCGCGTAGCGGTAGCCAGTTTTAGTGGCCGCGCCCACGCCCAGATTTTTTTCATGGCGCAGGCGCGCGAGCTTTCCGTTTTCGATTCCAGAGAGCCGCTGCCACGTAGAATCACTGCTCGCGTCATCAACCGCGATGATTAGATCAACAAACGACGGCACGCGCGAAATGGTGCGCTCGATGAAAAGCTCTTCGTTGTGAACCGGCATCACAACCGCGATGCGATGGCCTTTGTACATTTCTTTCCTTATGAAAACAACTCGCGCGTTATCACCTTGCCCTGCATATCCGAAGGCGCTTCGACGCCCAAAAGGTTCAAAACAGTTGGCGCAACATCCTTCAAGTTCAATCCTTCCGCGCGCAGGCTCTTGCCGCCATCGCGCATGATGAATATGCCGTGCCAATCATGATTCGCTTCGTCAGCGCCAGTGTCATTCTCGAACGTGTAAACCGTTTCGGGAGCTTCGGGCCAGATGCTGCCGATGCTGCGCCAGCTAAGATTCCCGAAGTAAACAAATAGATCAGGGGGAAAGCCGCGCACCTCCGAATAAACATCCTGAGGCTGAACTGCGAACGTATCCATCGGCTTGCCCGTGTGGTCGGGCAAGGCCGCGAGTTTCTCTTTCAACTCGGCGCAAATGCGTTCGTACTCTTCGCCCGGCTCGATTACGCCCTGCGGCTCGCGCCCCTTAACGTTTAACATCAATCGCGCGTAGTAGCCGCCCGAACCCCACGCCCGCGTGCGCGACCAGTCAACTTCGCATCGCTCAACGGGAACTGCTTTTTCAGGTCGCTTCTTCAATACGAGATAGCCCTCGCGAATCAGCCATTCGTTCAAGCAGACGCCGCCGATCATTCCGCGCGCGCCGTGATCCGAGACAATCATCACTGTCGTTTCGTCGCCAACCTTTTCGAGCAGCGCGCCAATCTGCTCGTCAACAAACTTGTAGTACTTGTGAATCGAATCTTCATACTTGTTGCCCGGCTCGTACTTCGGATGCTCAGGATCGGTGTATTTCCAGAAGAGGTGGTGAATGCGGTCGGGTCCCATCTCAACCATCATGAAGAAATCCCAGTTGCGCGTCTCAACCATGTGGCGCGCTAACCGAAATCGCTTTTCGGTCATGTCGTAAATGGTTTGAAGCACGGCATCCTTGGCCTCTTCGTCAACGCGAAAGTTCACTGCGTCGAGAATGTAGCCGCCCGTCACGCGCTGCACCTCATCGCGAAGGCTCGCAGGATAGGTGAATTGCTTATCAGTCGAAGGGGTCAGAAAGCATGTGACCACTTCGCCGTTGACCGGCTTCGGCGGATAAGTCTGAGGCACGCCGATGAGTATTACGCGCTTGCTGCGGCGCGAAAGAATGTCCCAGGCGGTCGGCTCTTTGACGAAAGTCGAATTTGCCGTCGCCATCTTGTCATAAGAATAATCAACACGATTGCGCAGACCGTAGAATCCCAGCCGCCCCGGGTCTTTCGATGTCATCATTGACATCCAAGCAGGAACAGTTATCGGCGGGTCCGTAGAGCGCAGCTTTCCCCAGATGCCAGCGCCGACCAGCCGTTTGATATTCGGCAAATCATCAAGCCAGCGGTCAAAGACTAACTGCGGAGTGGCACAGTCGAGTCCAATTATCATTACCTTTCGCTTCATCAATAATTCCTTTCGAGAAAGATCGTTTTGCCAATCGTGAGCGGCGCGCCGTCGCTCGCGGCAATTGGATGAAAATCGTTATTCAAATAATCGAGCAGCGGCTGGTACGTCTCGGCTTTCATTGCCTGCTCGCTCGTCAGCACGAGCCGCACGTTTTTTTCTCTCAAAGAGACAATCGTGCGAGCGCGCTCGCGGTCATTCGTGCCGGTGTCGTTCCAGAGTGTCGCGCCCGTCGGGCTATTGCGATCAGCAAGAAAGTAATAGCTCGTTGCGTCGAGCGAGTGCGCGAAGAAGTAACCGCCCTCTGCGACGCGCGAGCGAATCAATTCAACAGTCGCGTTCACTTCTTCCGCTCGCTGCGCTGGCAGATAGACGCCGCGCCCTCGATCAAAGGCAAGCTCGGTGTCGGCTTTGAATCTCAGCCCGCGCTCTTTATCGAATGAGAAGAATTCCGGCAGGTCAATCCTCAGAGCGAAAATCAATAGCACGAGCGATGCGACCATAAAAACGAGCTTGCGCGGAATAGAGGCAAGCGCGAGCGGCTTTGATGCCGATGCATCGCCTGCGGTTTTCAGAAACTGCCCTCGCGTGAAAAGGAAAGCAAATAGCAGAAACGACGCAGGCATCGAGCCGATGACAAGCCCTCGCACAGAGCGCGGAAAGACTTCGCCAAAAGCAGCCACTGAGAATAAGAGCAGCACAACGAGCGCGCCCCGTTCGCGCCGCCTGGCAGCAAATTCGTTCTCATCTCTGCGGAAATATTTCCATGCGGCGCAGGCGAACAACGCGGGCGCGAACCAGTAGATCGAATTATCAATTGCCGGTTGCGGCACAATCGCCGCGCACGCGGCTGCGGCTAAAAGCGCGAGAGCAACTATTAATGCTTCATGTTGCGGCAATCGCCGCGCAAGTCGTGAAGCGAGCATTAAACCAATCGCTGAAGCGATAAAAATAATCGCGGCATACTTCGGTAAAGGATAACCCGTAAAGCGCGACTCTATGTGCTCGCGCGGCCCGCTAATGAATACTTCAATCGCTGCGCTGAGCGCGCGATTGCTAAACAGATAGATAACCAGCGCGACAAGCGGCAGTCCTGTTCCAACAGCAGCAGCGATGTGAGCTTTGGAATGCGCCTTCCACGATTGCCAATATAACTGCTTCGCTTCTCTGAGCGAGCGCGGGAAAGCTTGATTGTTGAGGATGATTGAAAGCCCCAACGCGATGGCCGCATACACGCCGACGTTCTGTTTGAATACCGCGACAATGCCAACCGCAAGCCCTGCGCCGAAGGCGTGAAGCGCGTTGTCTGAATCGAGCCAGCGCAGCATGAAATAAATCGCGGCTAAAATGAAAAGCGTTTCGTACTGAATCGGCGCGGCGCGGAACGGCCCTCCCGGCGCAATCCACAAAAGCGTGAGTGCGGCAGGCACGAGCGCCGTTTTCCATGAGCCGAGACGCCGGCCTGTAACGAAGACGATCACGACCGCGAGAACTTTGAACACGAGCACGCCCGTCATTGCCACAAACAACGACACGCTGAAGAATTTGAAGAGCGCAGCGTTGAGCAGCAGTATCCCCGGCGTTTGAATCTTGTAGAAATCGCGATAAGGAATTTCACCCTTCAGGACTCGTTCAGCGGGGACGAGATTCGCGCCAACCGCAGTTGGAATTGACTCTTCACGAAAATATATGGCGCTGTAGATAATCGAAACCGCGGCGAACACGACTAGCGGCGCGATGAACCTGCTGATAGCCCTGCGCTCAGTCACACGTAATTCTGCGCGACGCGATGATTCAATGCGGTCAGGCCCGCTGGCGGACACGCCTTCAATTTCCGGCTTTGTTGCTGTGCGGCCTACGTCCATTGATCTTATTCTAAACACTTCAAAGGTTCAGCCTTCGACTGCGGCTACTTCTTTCCGCACGACTCGCGCCCTTGAGATGTAAATAATGCCGCCTGCGATGGCGTTCAAATAGATGGGCGCGAATGCCAGAAGCGAAAAGGTCACGGCCTTTTCCTGTGACACGCCGACGCTTGCGAACAGCGCGACGAGCGCCCACTCGCGCACCCCAAGCCCGCCTATCGAAATCGGCATAAGCCTTACGAGATCAGCAAGCGAGATGAACGCAAAAATAATTGGCAAGCTGAGCGGCAACCCCATCGCGCGCGAAACCGTGTAGCAGCCTAATCCCCAGACAACACGCACGACAACGGATACGGCAACCGTTCGCGCGAGCAGCCCTTTGCTTCGCCTGAGTTCCGAAATCGCCAAAATAGTTCTTGCTGCTGCGCGACCTGTTCGCTCAATTTTGAATCTCGCGCTCAGGGTTTCGATTAACCGCGCCATCCGCGACGAAACCCATTCGCTCATCATCATTGCTATGGCGATAAACGCCATCCCAAGTATCGCTTCAGTCAGATACAGCGCCGGGTCTGTCTGAACGTAGTTGCGGCTCGCAAGCGTGGCGATCAATCCGACAAGCAACAGCGTGAACATTCCAATCAGTCTTTCGTAAACAAGAGTCGAGAGGATGAATGCTTTATCGCGCGCCTCGCGGCTGATGAAGATCAACCGCACAACGTCGCCGCTCAGGCTCCCGCCCGGCACGAAGTTCGTAAAGAAGTTGCCCATCAGGTAATAAGCAAATAGATGACGCACATCGAAGCGATAGCCGCGCACTTTAAGAATCACGCCCCAGCGATAAGCCATCAGCAGCGTCACCAGAAACGACGCGACGACGGCAAGTGGCAACAGCGCGACACGAGTATTTCTGATTGCTTCGGCAAGCCCGCGCGCGTCGGACTTCATCACAACGAGCGCGAGCGCGCCCAAGCCGATGACGAGTTGAGCAATGCCGCGCCAGCTCACGCCGCGCTTTTCGCGCGCAGGCTCGGCGCTCACGGCGGTCGCTTCTGCTTTTTCGCGGGCGGTCACTCTTTTTTCTTCCCTCGCGGCTTCGAATGAATGTTAACCCAGATGCGCGCAAGCTCGCGCAAGGTCGAAGGTATGTGGCTCGGTCTTACGGTCGAACGGCCCGCCGGTCGCGGGTAATGTCTGACGCCAATCTCGACCATCTTGAAACCGAAGTATTTCGCTTTCGCAAGAACTTCAGCGTCAACGAAGAACTTTTTCGATTCGATAGTGACTTTATCGAAGACCTCGCGGCGAAAGAGCTTGAAGGCGCAATCAATGTCGCGCACCTTTATGCGAAAGATGATTCTCACAAGCAGGTTGAATCCCCAGCTTAACACCAGACGCGTTAGCGGGTCGAAGCGATAGATGCGAAAACCGCACACGATGTCTGCGTCTTCGATGAGCGGCAGGAGGTTCACGATTTCGCGCACGTCGAATTGATTATCTGAGTCCGTGTAAAAAATCAGTTGATGTCGCGCGTTCGTGAACCCCGTCTTCAACGCCTCGGCATAACCTTTGTTTGGGTTGTGATGAAACACGCGAATGTGCTCAGAGTCTTGCGCTGCGAGGCGGGCAGCGATTTCGCCCGTGCGATCAATCGAGCCGTCATTAACAACGATGACCTCCCAGTCGCGCAGGTTCAAAGAGCGCAGCACATCGCACATGCGCGTCGTAGCCGTCTCGATGTTCTCCTCCTCGTTGAATGCAGGCAGCACCGCTGAAATAGTTTCAAAACGCATAGTTTTCAGTTTTCAGCCTTCAGTCTTCAGTCTTCAGTCTTCGAAATTCCATCGGGATTAATGGAAGAAACGGCGCGGCAAGAGCGCGCTACAGAAAACTGAAAAACTGATAACTGACAGCTCTATCCGAGATAGCCCCAGCCGCGCAGCCGCTCGCGTATTTCGTCGCTTTCTTCGTCGGTCATCGCGCCTGCCTTTTCAGCTTCGACGAAATCTGCCGCGTCTGAAGTCCTCACCGGATTTGCTCGCATATATTCTTCGGTGAAAATCTCTTCGAGCACGCGCCCGTCCATATCAGCCGGTATCTCTACGCCAAACGAATGGAGTATCGTCGGCGCGCAATCAATTATCCGCGCGCCCTCTATGGTCGCTCCCCGCCTGATCTCCGGCCCGCGACCGAGCATTATCCCGTGCATTCGATGGTCGCCCGAATTGCCATAGACCGGAGTGATGAATTTATTCGATGTCAGGTCGAGCGTGCCTAGCGGCTTGTTCGACATATCGGCTGGCAGAAATTGAATGTCGGGCGATTCGTCCGAGTGCGGGCCAGTGTATAAATCTTCGCGCCGCCAGATAGGACCAATCAAAGGCTGGCCCGTAGCTGGATCAACGAGCGCGCGGAGTTTTTCGATTATCTCTCGCACGACGCGTTCATACTCCGCGCCCGGCTCGACAATGCCATTCTCTTCGCGCCCCTTCAGGTTGATGAATATCTGTCCGTAATTGCCTTTTGAAAACGCGACGGTGCGCGACCAGTCAACGTCTTCGAGCGACAGCATCAGCTTGTTGGCAACCCGCATCAGCTTCGAGCGATTCGTCACGCCCACAGAGAGCCGCAGGTGCGCAAGCCCCAGTTTCATCGCCGAACGATACGCGCGATCAGGTGTGAGTCCCATTCTGAACAACGCACGCTTGAACCGGGTCATCGCGTCGCGCTTCAACACGAGCAAGCCTTCATCAAGCAGCCAGACGTTGAAGCAGAGGAATTTCTTGATCGGCCCGAAGCCGTGATCTGAGCCGAGATAAACCGTCGTTTCATTGCCGACAGCATCGAACAATTCGCCGAGCGTCGAATCAACTGCATGCCAGTATTCGTGAATGCGATTTATGTGCGCGTCGTGCTCTTTGCGGTTGAAGAATGGGTGCTGCTCATCAAGCAAGTGCCACAACTCATGCTGAAAGCGATCAGTTCCCCAGTAGTGCGTAGCGAATACGTCCCACCCGTACTCTTCCATCAAGTAGCGATTGACCTTCGTTTTATACTCAAGCTCGTCGAATAGTTGATTAAGAATATTGTCAACTTTGCCGGGCGCATAGACTTCAGTGATGTAAAGCTGATACGGGCCGAATCGTTTTTCAATCTCTTCGATAAGGTTTTCAGGATAGGTGAAATCTCTACGGCCACGTGGCGTTAGAAAATCGGAAACCATCAAGCCATTCGCCATCACAGGCGGATAGGTGCAGGGCATGTTCGTGACGATGCCGCGCTTGCCGTGCGCTGCTAGAATATCCCAGAACGGCAGGCCGTCACGCGCGCGCGAGCTTACGGGCATATCGGGCAGCTTGCCCGAACCTCTTCGCCGCAGCAGAAATTCAAAGACTCCGTGCTTGCCGGGGTTCTTGCCCGTCATCCACGAGACCCACGCGGTCGGCGTGATGGGTGGGATGGTCGTTTCGAGCCAGCCGCGCACGCCTTCATCAATGAATGTTTTGAGGCGCGGCATCAGTCCCGCTTTCATCAACGGGTCGAGCACGTCGAAAGTCGAGCCATCCAGACCTATGAAGAGAACTTTTTTGCTCATAACAAAAGACCAAAAAATATAACTGACGCAGGGCTAATTCTCAACCGCCGTGCTCTCATTCAATCGCCGCCGCTTCACGACATAAAGCGTCTTCTGCCAGAATTCCGCGATCCTGCGCCGCTCGCGCTCGTCGTAAAATCTGAGGGCCAGAAGCACGAGCGGAAACGAAAGCGCAAGCATCACCTTGATGAAAAGCGAAAGATAGAGTGTCGCGCGAGACAGCGACGGCCCGCGCACGTAGTCGTCCAGATAAAAAAGCGCAATGAAAGCCGAGCCGACCGCAAGCAAAGCAAAGACGCGGCCCCATTCATAATGCACTTTGAAGAAGCGATTCGACGCCCAATACCTGAGCGCGCAGAAGACCAGATATGAAATCAGTGTCGAAATGGTTGCGCCCATTCCGCCGTATCGCGGAATCAAAAGGAAGTTCAACGCGACGTTCACCGCGAGCGCGATGGCTATGACTATCGGAGCATAGATGGTTCGCTTGCGGAGCGTGATGCCGATGTTCAACACACGCGAGGCGCTGTCCAGCACAGCCGAAAGCGCGAGCAGCGGAATTATCATCGGCGCTGACCAGTAGCTGCGCAAGGCATAAAGCAGCAGCCCATCGCCAGCAACCGCCGCGACGCACAGCGCAAGGAACATGCTCACGAAGACGATGTAGGTCAGCACGCGCGAGTAGTATTCTTCCGCGCCCTCTTCGTTCATCACCGAAAAGCGCATAACGGTCCAGACCTGGCTGAATGGAACGGTCACGAGGATCGTCACGACTGAAACGAGCGTGTTTGCCATCGCGTAAGCGCCAAGCTCCTGCTTGCTGGCGTAGCGTTCGAGAAAGAAGCGGTCAATCATCATAAAGAGCGTAAACGCAATCTGGCCGAAGATGAGCGGCGCGCCGAACCCAAGCATCGCGCGAAGCTCACTCGCGGAAAAGCTGAGGCTCAGGTCGCGCCTGACCATAATGAAAAAGATGACCGCTTCGAAGGCCGCGCCCGCCAGCCTCCCGATTAAGACGCTCTCAACGCTGGCGTCGACAACTATCACAAGATAGCAGATGAGAATTAGCTGAAAGGCGAACGCGACGATGTTGATGGCCGAGTAGCGCGCTGATTTGAAATTCGCTCTGAGAATAGAATCGGGAATGAGCGAGACGACTTCAAAGAAACTTATGAAGAACACGAGCCTGAGCAAATCAGCGCGGCTCGCGTCGCCCAAGAATATGAGCGATGAGATTTGCGGCGCGAGCATTGAAAGGAGCGTGGTGAGGATGCTGACCGTTACGAGCAGAAAGATGAGCGTCGAGCCTACGATGCGGCGGCGATGCTGCTGGTCTTCGGTCTCATAGTAGTGACGAAAGAAAGCGTGATTGAGTCCGAACTTCAGGATTATCGTGATGAGAGTCAGCGTGATTGTCAGAAGCGACAGGATGCCGAACTCGCTCGCGCGCAGGTAGCGCGTATAGACGGGCACGAGCACAAGCCCGAATGCACTGTTGACTACGCTTCCGACGCCAAAGATGAGCGTGTGCTTGACAGTCTTTTTTATCTTATCGAATATCGTGGCTGTTAACCTCGCGTGAAATTCTTCGCCTGCGCTTGAACAACGACAAAACGAAAGCAGCCAGCAAAAGCGCAGCCGCCGCAATGCTCGCATAAGCCGACCGCGTGAGGCTCGTCGGCGCAAAGACGAATGATACCACATGGCGGCCCGCCGGGACCCTGACCGCGCGCATGGTGTGATTGGCGCGCAATATTTCAACCGGCGTCCCATCAATTGTAGCTTGCCATCCCGGATAGTAGTTATCGCTCAACACAAGCACGCCGTCGCTCTGGTTTTCAGTTTCTATGACAACGCGATTGCGCTTGTCTTCGGAGATGACAGGAGTCAGGGAAGGAATCATGCCGCCTTGAAACCGGCTCCCAGAGCCAGTTTCAGGCCGGTTGCCATCTCGCTCCTGCTCCCCGCCGTCTAACCCCTGAGACATGGTTTCTACAACCACATCTGTGTGCGGGTCGAAGATCGGGTCGCGCATCGCGCTTAGTGATTCATCAGGCGTGCTGACTTCAATGACGCGATTTGCGAAGAATGCGCGCGGCAATGCATTGGGGTTTTCATAAATCGAAACGCCTTCCGCAGTTGCGATTGGTTTGTAGCCGGCAAGCGGAGTGTTCTCATAAGTCATCACATAACGCACGTTGAGCGCGTCGAAGAATGGCGATTGAGCGGTGTTGAAAACAACGTGACTGAGATTAGGCTGAGGCTCGATCAGTGAAGCGTACTCGCGATACCAGCGAGGGAACTGCTGATTCTTTCCCGCAACGGTCGGGATTCTGTAAGGCAGCAGCGTGTTTGGCGGCGCGATGATCTTTTGGTCCGTCACGCGGCGATTCGTCTCAAGCGCGGCAGGCACAACTAGCGCGCGGCCCGGCGGCAGCGATTGCAAAAGATTCGTGATTTGAGTTTGCGGATAAACGCGCGAGCGGTCAAAGGTCTGATTGAACTGGCCGCTCGCCCAGAACAGATCAATTACGAGCAGCGCAACGAAACCGGCGAAGAAACCGGCGCGGGTGATCTTCTCCTTGCTCAATAACCAAAGCAGCAAAACGGTCAGCGACAGCAGCCCAATCGGTATCAACAGGCTCGCGTCAGGCGGCAGGAACTGTTCAGAGAGAACGAACGCAGCGCGACGAATGAATGCCATGCGGCCCCGCTCGCCTGTTTCAGCCGCTAAGCCTGTTGCTCGCATCAGGTACGATGCGCCAGCGCAGATGATGATGAACAGAATTGCGGCGATGAGGAGCCAGCGCGCGGCGCGAGCGACCTTCGCGATTTGCTCTCCGCTTGCTTTCAAGAGCGAATCCGTACCGAACGCGACAAGAGTCGAAGCGGCGAACAGGAAGACAACTCCAGCTCGAACAGCTACGCGAATGACATTAAGAATCGGGATAAAGCGGGTAAGCGGAATGTAAAGCGGCGCGGCCATCATCACAACAAGCGCCGCCGCCGCAAGCAGAGCAAATATAGAGACGCGGTGATGCGGTGACGCGGCAAAGCTTTTCAAACGGAGTCGGCGCGAAGACTTAATCGAATAGAGCGCAAAGCCCACAGGAATGAGCGCCGCGACGCCAAGATAAAGAATATGGTCGTGCGAAACGCCGAGCGCGGTGAACAGCGTCAGCGTGGTCACGTCATAAGCCGAGCCGAAGAGATTGGGAAAGACAAGAGTCGCAGCGTACCACGGCGGCAGATAAATATAACCAAGCTCTGCGCCGACTATCTTGCGATTCGATTGCCGCAATAGCTCAAGAGTCGGAACCCACTGCGTCGCCGCGAGCGCAAGCCCTACTCCGAGCGTCACAACCATCATTGCAAGCCCACGCTTGAGCGATTGGCTTCGCGATTCATCACTGCGCTTGATGAATGCGAAGAAGAGATAATAAACGGCAATCGCGCCGACGTAATAAATCTGATTCGGCATGTAACCGCAGAAGAACTGCGCAGCGACCATAAGTCCCGCAATCGCTGCCTGCGCGTAGCTGCGCCGCGTGACGGCTCGATCAGCAAAGAGAAAGATCAACGGCAGCCACATCAGCCCGCCCCACCAGCCGAGTCCCGTCAAGTGCAGCATCGAATGAGCCGAAAGCTCAAACACCAGCGCGCCCGCCAGCGCCCCGCGCGCGCTCGCGCCAATCGCAATCAAAAAGATGTACATGAAAACTGCCGCAAGCATCAGTTCAGTTATGCGCGCGAGCGAATAGCCGAGCGGCACATCGAAGAATTTATAAAACAGCAGGAATGGTGAGAGCGTTCGCGTCACACCATCCGCATAAATCGGATGGCCGGCCATCGTGTATGGGTTCCACAGCGGAAACTCGCCATCGCCGTAAGCAGCAATGACAAAGTATTCGCGCGTGATGTACATATCTGTGAGGTCGCGGCGATTGTATGGATAGTCAGACGGGCCTGCGGAGTAACCCCAGGGGAGTTGATTGTTGAGCGTCGCAACATCAACGAGCGTCTCGCCCAAAAAGAAGACGCGCCAGAACATTGCGACCAGCGCCAAAACGATTAATGCGATGCTCGTGGCGTGACCGCGAAAAGGATGGGGGATGAGGGATGAAGAATGAAAAGCGGGCGAATGGTTTATTTCAAACTGCTGTTCGATTTCTGATTCAGCCCTCATCCTTCAGCCCTCATCCTTTAGAGGTATCCAAGCCCGCGCAGTTTTTCTTCGATCAATTCTTCTTCCGACTTGCTCAATTCCGCGCGGTCAACTGCCGCGCTCTGCGCGAGCGCATCAACTTGCACGGGATGATGCGCAATGAATTCATCATCGAATGTCTGTTGAATGACTCGGCCATCGAGTCCCTCAGGCACAGGCAGGCCCGCTGCATACATCACCGTAGGCGTGAAATCATAAACGGTAGCGGCATCAATCTTGACTCCGCGACGGATGCCCGGCCCTTTGGCAATCAGGATGCCTTCCAAGTGATGATCGCCGCTCCACCAGAAGCCGCGAGCGCGCACTTCGCGGGGCGGTTCGCCCATTCGAGCCGAGGTATTCCAGTAAATGTACAGGTCGCTTGCGCGCTCGGTGAACGGGCCGAAGTAGACTTCATCGCGGCGCACGACTCTTTCAACTACTGAATTACCACGCGCGTCGGTCCATTCACTGAGGTCGCGGATGATATCTTCACAAACCTTGTCGTAATCATCCTGCACGACGATGCCCGATTGGTTGCGGCCCGCGAGGTTTATGTTTATGACGTGGCGGCCCGGCTCGGTGTAAGCGATGGTGCGCGACCATTCAATCGAATTGTAGAATGAATCTTTTTCGGCAGATTGCAATCGCTTGACGCGCTCCGCGCCGATGCCTGATTTGATTTTCTCTTTGATCTTTGCGGGCAAAAGTCCCTGCGCGGCTGTGCGCGTCACGCTGATGAGCGAAGCGCGGCCCGACTTGCGAGCGGCGCGGCGCATATAGCCTTTGCTTTCGAGCCAATCGGCCAAGTGATAAGATGCGCCCGTGTGCGGTCCCATTCCGTGATCTGAGATGATGTAGATTTGCGTCTCGATGGTCGTGTGCGCGAGCAATCGGGCGATTGCCATATCGAGCGCGCGATAGATGGCAAACATCTGGTTGCCCGGCTGAGCGTTGCGCTTTCTGTCAGCATCAAGATATTTCCACAGGTTATGACCGGCCCAGTCGCTCGCGGTGTAAACGGTCATGAAAAAATCGGTCGGTCTCGTTTCAATCAACCATTCTACGGCAGCCGTTTGAGAATCAATCAGCTTTAGCCATGCGCTTACAGCCTCGTCAATGCGGCTCGCCTTCATCAATTCGCCAATCGCGGGCGGAGCAAAATTATAGTCAGGAAACTTGTTGAACAACTCATTGCGAAGCTCTTCGGGGCAAAACGCATGCTCGTTTAACGCGGGCGCGTCGAGACCGCTGATCATAAAACCGCCCGGTGAGCATTCGGCCTTATAAGTCATCGGGACATTCACAAGGCCCGCTGTCATTCCGTGCCGCGCAAGATGCGAAGAGATTATCGCGCCCGCGCGGTCGCTTCCGGTGAAAAACATCTGGCGGCCAGTTTGAAAATCCCTGTCTGAGAAAACGAACAGCCCGTGACGGCCCGGATTGAGTCCCGTCAGAATAGAAGTCCATGCAGACGCGCTGTGCATGTTAGGCGTAGAGATCATACGCCCGCTCACGCCTTCGGCCATCAAACGAGCGAGCGTAGGCAATTGGCCCGCCGCAATCCACGGCTCGATTAAATCCATCGTTGCGGCATCAAGGCCGATGACGAGAATTCTCATCGCTCACAACTCACTTCGCAAACGGCCCTCTCAAAAATGGGCTGGCTCGAATACCGAAGCCCATTCGGGGTCTTTGCGCAGACGGATGCCAAGCTGCATGGCAGTACCCGGCTTGCCACCGGTTGTCGGAAGTTGTCACAGTAACGCTGCATGGGTCAGGAGCTTTCTCCTCTATTTGCTCGCCGCAAAAGCAACAGGGCACCATTCAATATTTGCTTCCTTTCCAATTTCTGCCATAAAGTTAATTACTCAATATATCCAAGCGCGCGCAGTCGCTCGCGCAGTTCGGCTTCTTCACCCGCATTGTAAACCGATTGAACCATAGCGTCGCTTTTAGCGGATTCACGATACGAGCTGCCGCGCCGCGTAATCTCGATTGTATCCGCAAAGACTTCAACGAGTGCGCGTCCGTCCATGTCTGTCGTCAGCGGGCAACCGAGCGATGCAAGCGCGGTCGGGCCGACATCACGCAGGTCAGGTTGATTGACGAAGCCTGCTTCGTTTTTTATCCCGCGCCCCCACGCGATGAATATGCCGTCGCGCGAGTGCGTGCCCGTCGTGGAATCGGCTGCAACTATGATGTCGCCATAGCCGGGTCGCTCGTTATAAACATAAGAATCATTGCGCGGGATCATTACAAGGTCAGGCAACTGGTCAGACCACGCGCCGCTGAATGCCTCTTCGCGGCGCATCACTTTTTCAAATACAGATTCGCCGTCAACAGGCGATTTCAATTTCAACAAAGCGTCCCGCGCTTCTTCGATGACGGAATCGAATTCGCTCTCGCGCACGATGCCAGCGCTTTCGCGGCCCGCGAGGTTCACCCACACGCCTTTATCCTGAGCGAAGAAGGCTCGTGTGCGCGAAAAGTCAATCTCATCGAGGAAGGCGCTGCCGTAAGCGACTTTCTTATCAAGCACGCTGCCGCCCGAATGTTGAGGCAACAATCGCCGCGCAATTTTTTCTTTGAACGATTTCGCCTGCGCTCGTGCCCGCCGCGTCGCTGGATGCTTAAAAGTGAGTAGCCCGGCCTTCGCCAATAATTCGTTTACCCGCACCTCGTAAAGCTCCGAGCAGAAGCCATGATCCGACACGACGAACACTCGCACGTCGGGGGGCAATTGCTCGATTAATCTCCCAACAGCGCCATCCAGTCGCTCGTAGATTTCGTGGATGAAGTTGCGAAACTCAGGTGGCGTGCGCGGGTCGTGACGAGGATGCGATGCATCCATATCGGCCCAGTAATCGTGCTGCGCGCGGTCCAGCACAGAAAAGACTACCATAAAAAAATCCCACTCGCCCTGATTCATTAAGAATCTCAACGCGCGCTCGCGTGTTTCGATTGAACGGCGAAACTCTGCCGCTCGCGCGTGCCGGTCAGGGATGCGCGCAGGCTCGATGATGTAATCTTCAACTACGGCGAGCAATTCCTGCTTGAGAGACGCGGGATAAGTGAACTCTGACGCGAGTCCCGGCGTGAGCATCCCCGTGACCATCAAACCATTGAGCGGCTCAGGCGGATAGGTCGTAGGCACGTTTAGCACACCGGAGCGGCCACCGTGCTCTGTGAGAATGTCCCACACGGGCCGGGTCATTATGTCGCGCCCGCTCATCGCTCGAACGGTGTATGATGATTTGTTTTTGATGAAAGGCGAAAATACTCCGTGCATGCCTTCGCTCGTGCCAGTCGTGCAACTGGCCCAGCCGGGAAAGCTGTTTGGCAGAATAGTCGAACGCAACGGCGCGTGCGCTCCTTCACGCATCAGTTGTGCGAGTGCGGGCAGTCGTCCTGCTTCAATCATCGGCGCGATGATGTCAAAGGTTGCGCCGTCGAGTCCTATGATTACGGTCTTCATGAAAATCTTACGAACGCGCAAAGACCGAGCGCCCGTCCATCGTTGAGGGCACGCTTAGCCCCAGCGCGTCGAGCAATGTCGGAGCAACGTCCGTGATGTGAGGTTTGTCTGCCCTCAACTCACTGGCGAGCGCGCTGATGTAAAGCGTTGAATCGTCTTGCGTGTGCATGCCTGTGAAGACTTCGCGGTCCATCAATTCTTTCTTATTCACAGCGCCCTTCAAGTCGTAACCGTAAACGCTCTGCACGCACAGGTCGGGCGCAAGATCAACAAGCGGGCCGCTGAACAGTTCCTCTTTCGAGTAGATGCGCTTCACTACGGGTTCGCCGTCGGCTGTTATCTCCGACAGTCCTCGCTTTATCTCATCAAGCAAGCGATTCGCATCCGCATCATCAACCACGCCGCTTGGATATTTGCCTTTCCGGTTGAGGTAAATGCGGCCCGGGTCCATTGCGAACGCAAGCGACCCATCGGCTATCTCTTCAATCGAGCGTGCGTTTTCTTTCAACTTCAAGTAGCCGTTATCAACGAGCCAGCGATTCAAATAGACCTGCTGCTTTATCGGCGTGAATCCGTGATCGCTCATTATCAAAAGCGTTTCGTCTTTCAACCGCTCCGCAATCTGGCCGAGAAAGCTGTCAACCTGCCGGTAAAAATCGCGAAAGGCTGAATGGTACTTGTGGCTCTCATCCTCAATCGCATCCATGAAGAAATGCTGCAAGCGGTCAGTCTCGGTTATCACGCCTATGAACAAATCCCATCGCTCGCTATCAAATAGTTCAAGCAACAGCTTCACCCTTCGATCAAGCGTCACAAGCACATCATCCATCAGCGCGTCGTGCGACTGCTGAACCTTGCGCGCGTCAACGTCAATGCGATAGTCCATCGCGCGCAGTCGCGGTACAAGCTCCTGCGGGTAAGTTGCTTTGTTCAAATCAACCGCAACGAATCCCGCGACCAGAATTCCATCGAGCGGCTGCGCCGGATAAGTCGAAGGCACGTTGATGATAATTGCTCGGCGGCCCGCGCTATTAGCTACGCTCCAGACGGTTTCGCTTTTGACGTGACGCGAGTTCGGGAAATAAATCTTATAACTCGCGGGCTGAAGGTCAATGAATCCATAGATGCCGTGACGGCCCGGATTCGCGCCCGTCATAAACGACGACCACGCGACCGACGAAATATCAGGAATCGAAGTGTCCATTTGCAGGAGCGTCCCGCGCCTCGCAAGCTCCGCAAAGTTCGGCATCGTGCCGTCCGCGATAAATCTTTGCACGAGCGTGCAGGGCGTACCGTCAAGCCCTATAAGCACAGCGCGCTTAGGCTGCTCTTTCGATTTGAAACGGTCGAGTAATCCCATAGTGGTCAGGGGTCAGGGGTCGGGGGCAGGAGATGAAATGGCTGCAGACTTAAAAATGGCTCTCAGAGCCTGTTTCAATTCAGCCATGACGCTGACCCCTGAATCCCGACCCCTGATCCCTGCTCTAAACGTAGCCGAGGGCTTCGAGCCTGCGGCGGACTTCTTCCTCATCCTCTTCGCTATAGCCAGTTGATTCAGATGCAGGGATGAGCGACATGGCTTCGAGCGTCTCAATAATTCGAGCCGCGCTCTCTTCGGGCGTTTCGCGGTCGGTTTCGACCGTGACCTCCGGCGCGAATGGCTCTTCATAAGGATCGTCAATGCCCGTGAAGTTTTTTAGTTCGCCCGCTAGCGCTTTTTTGTACAGTCCCTTCACGTCGCGCTCGGCCAGCACGTCAATCGGGCATTTGACATAGACTTCCACGAACGAGCCAATCGTGCCGCGCACCTCATCGCGCACTTCGCGGTAAGGCGAAATCGCTGCGGCAATGGCAACAACGTCGTTGCGCGTCAGCAGGTAGCAGACGAACCCGATGCGGCGAATATTCGTGTCGCGGTCTTCCTTCGAGAAGCCCAGACCTTTGGAAAGGTTCGTGCGGATGATGTCGCCGTCGAGCACTTCGACTCTAAGACCGCGCGTCTTAAGTTCCTGTTCGACTAATCGGGCCAGCGTCGTTTTGCCTGCCCCCGACAGTCCCGTGAACCACAGCGTAAATCCTTTTTGTTCCATCTCTTCTCCCAAGTTATAAGTGCAAGCCTGTTAATTCTATTAGCAACATGGCGGTTTGCGCAAAGCAGCGAATATACACGAATGATTCTGGTTCGGAAAGGGCGTGGCGTTTTGCTTGACATGGATTATCTGCAAAGTTGATAATCGCGGCGCTTCGCTTAAGCAGTCTGCCAGCGTACAGCGAGGGCGTAAGCAGGGCTTGACGGTCGCCTTGTAGCCCACGCGTAGATTCACACCAAAGCCGATGAGGGGAACGAACGCGAATGCAGAAAACTGACTCCGACAGGGCGGGCGTCAACACGATGACGTTCAGGGGCTTGTTCCGCGTCAAATCGCTCGACGCAATTCTTGAAGAAGCCGAAGAGCCTGAGCATAAATTGAAACGCGCGCTCGGTCCCGTCGCGCTCACGCTGTTCGGCATTGGAGCCATAATCGGAGCAGGCATATTCGCCACCATCGGGACGGCTGCCGCAGGCGATGCGCATCGTCTCGGAGCCGGTCCCGCGCTCATCCTCTCATTTGTCATCACTGCAGTCGTCTGCGGGTTCACGGCGCTCTGTTATGCTGAGTTCGCTTCGATGGTCCCCATCTCAGGCTCGGCCTACACATACTCGTATGCCACGTTGGGTGAAGTCGTCGCGTGGATAATCGGCTGGGACTTGATTATCGAATACGCGGTCGGCAATATCGGCGTCGCCATCAGTTGGGCAAACTATTTCAAGACGCTTCTGGCCAATCTCAAGTTCAATGTCGTCGGCAATGTCATGGACTTGAGCATAAAGATACCCGACTGGATTTCGACAGATTACCGCACCGCGCACGCAAAGCCTGAGATAATAGATAGCGCGCCGCACATTTTCGGGATACCAATTGTCTTCAACCTGCTGGCCGTTTCAATCGTCGCGGCAATCACAATCGTTCTGGTATGGGGCGTGCGCGAAAGCGCGCGCTTCAATGCCGTGATGGTCGGCATCAAGATTATCGTGCTGACGTTCTTCATCGTCTTCGGCACGATGTACATTGACACACGCAACTGGCACCTGCCGAATTACGGCTTCGCGCCGAACGGCTTTCCGGGCATAAGCTCAGGCGCGGCCATAGTTTTTTTCGCCTACATAGGGTTCGACGCCGTCTCAACCGTCGCAGAAGAGACTCGCAACCCGCAGCGCAATCTGCCAATCGGAATCATCGCTTCGCTCATCATCTGCACAATCTTTTATGTGATCGTCGGAGCGGTCTTCACAGGTCTGGTTCCATACCCGGTCCTTGTAGAGAAACAACTTTCAGCCGAGCAGGCCGAGCCTCTCACGATGGCCATTCAGTACGCTGTTCCAAATGCTGGCTGGGCAGTCGGCATCGTAGCGTTCGGGTCGGTCATCGCGCACACGGCTGTGCTGCTGGTGTTTCAACTCGGCCAGCCGCGCATATTCTTTTCGATGGCGCGCGACGGGCTGCTTCCGCCAATCTTTTATAAAGTCCATCCACGATTCCGCACGCCGCACATCTCGACCATTTTGACGGGCGTGTTCGTCGCCGTCTTTGCGGCGTTCGCCAGCATTGACGAGATGGTTGATTTGACGAATATCGGAACGCTGTTCGCCTTCGTTCTCGTTTGCGCGGGCATAATCATACTGCGCGTCAAAGACCCTGACCGCGTGCGGCCATTCAGAGTGCCGGGCGGATGGCGATGGACGATAACTCTTTACATCGCTTTTGCCATCGCCGTCTTTTTATTTCCAGAAACACAGTTGCCAATCGGGCAAAAAATTATGTGGCTTGTCGGCGCGGCTATAGTTTTCGCGCTGAGCCGTAAATATATATTCCCCGTGCTCGGCGTCATCTCGTGTTTGTATCTGATTTATTTTTTGCCGCCGACATCGTGGCTGCGTTTTGCGGCGTGGCTCAACTTCGGCTTTGTGATTTATGTCGGATACGGCTCGGTCAAGAGCCGATTGACAGGTCGCCATCTTGCCGAGCGTCCTGCCGAACACGATGCGCAGACGGCTTTCACAGGCATGTGGCTTGCGATAATCGGCGCATTACTGCTCCTCATAATGCGTGCGTTCGACATATACATCGCGGCGGGGAAATGGCTCGCGGCAGTCGGCAATTCCACGCCTGACGATAAAACGCTTGATACAATCAATACTTTGAAACGCGCGGAGCCATGGCTTCAATCGCTGGTCAAAGGCGACTCGGCTCTTGCTGGCATATTCAACTCGGGGGCGTGGCTTGAGCGGTCTTTCTTTTTAATAATCCCGCTCGCGCTCAACGCCTTCGTGCTCTGCCCGATAGTCATTCGCCGGGCGATGAGAGCGCGCAACAGCCCGGACGCTGAAAGGTACGCGGTTATCGCTAACACGAGCCTGTACGTCACCGCCGCGCTTGCCGCAGTGAGCATAGCGTATTTGATAGCTGTCTTTGTTAAGAGTTAACCAGAGCGTATTAGGGGAGAAATCATGACCGACGCACCTGTCGCAGTCGAAGATAAAAAAACAGGATTCATTCGCGGGCTTGGCCTGCTCGATTCCACGATGATCGTCGCAGGCTCGATGATCGGGTCGGGCATCTTCATCGTCTCTGCTGATATGTCACGGCAGGTAGGCTCGCCCGGCTGGCTGCTCGTCGCGTGGATAATCACGGGGCTGCTCACGGTGATGGCCGCGCTCAGTTACGGCGAGCTTGCGGCGATGATGCCGCACGCGGGCGGCCAGTACGTCTACCTGCGCGAAGCCTTCTCGCCGCTTTGGGGCTTTCTCTACGGCTGGACGCTCTTTATGGTCATTCAGACCGGAACCATCGCAGCCGTAGCCGTAGGCTTCGCTCGCTACTTCGGCGTGCTCGTCCCATGGATTTCCGAAAGCAATTATCTAATCGAGCCGATTCGCATCGGATCAGGCTACGCCGTCTCGCTTTCGACCGCGCAGTTCGTAGGTATTCTGATGATCGCGCTTCTGACGTGGATGAACACGCGCGGCCTAAGGCTTGGAAAGATCGTTCAAAACGTCTTCACAATAACCAAGACGGGCGCGCTCATCGCGCTGATTGTGCTTGGCGTGCTTGTCGGATGGAATGCCGAAGTCGTCACACGCAACTTCGGCGACATGTGGACCGTGCGCGGCACGCTGCAAGACGTGGGGCCGGGACTGACCGCAATCACAGCGTTCGGATTATTCGTCGGTTTATGCGTTTCGCAAACCAACTCGCTCTTTTCAGCCGACGCGTGGAACAACATAACGTTCACGGCGGGTGAGGTGAAGAATCCGAGGCGCAACATTCCGCTGTCGCTCGCGCTCGGAACTTTTCTGGTGATAAGCCTTTACCTGCTTGCTAACGTCGCCTACCTGGTCACACTGCCGTTCGAGGGTGATCGTCAAAAGACGGAAGTCATCCAGTTGGCAAACCAATACAAGGCCGACCCGAATTATAAGAACGATCCCGCAAAGCTCGTCATCATCAAGACCGCCGATCAGTACGAAGAACAGGCTAAAACAGACCCGCGCATTCTCGGCATTCAAAACGCGCCGAGCGACCGCGTCGCTTCTTCAACTGCTGAAGTCATCTTTCCCGGACTCGGCGCAGCCATTATGGCCGTTGCTATCATGATTTCAACCTTCGGCTGCAACAACGGGTTGATACTTGCTGGCGCGCGAGCTTACTGGGCGATGGCGCGCGACGGGTTATTCTTCCGCTCGTCAGGCGAGTTGAACAGCAAGCACGTCCCGGCGTGGGGACTTGTGATTCAAGGTATCTGGGCCGCGGTGCTCGTATTGCCGCGCGTTGTAACCGGAACCGATCCAGCTACCGGCAAACCAACCTATGGCAATTTGTATGGCAATCTGCTTACCTACGTTATATCGGCGGCTTTGATATTTTATATCCTTACGATCCTGGGAATATTCGTGCTGAGATGGAAACGACCCGACGCCGAGCGGCCATATCGCGCGTTCGGTTATCCGGTCATCCCTGCGCTTTACATTGTCGGCGCTGCGGTGATTCTCGTCGTGTTGCTGATTTATCAATGGCCGATCACCTGGCCGGGATTCATCATCATCCTGACCGGCATTCCCGTTTACCTGATATGGCGAAGAGTCGGCAAGCCAATGTATGATGATGAATCAACAACGCCGGCAGAAGAAGCAGGGCTATGAACGGGAACCGCCTGCTTCATTAATCTGAAACGAAAAATTCTTGGAGGCACTATAAATGGCAAGTCAATTGTTTGCGAGAAAACCACTCGCAGTATTACTTGAAGAAATGCACGGCGACCACAGGCTGCGGCGCGTACTCGGTCCCGTACAACTGACGGCGCTCGGAGTTGGGGCCATCATCGGCGCAGGCATATTTGTCGCCACAGGCGAGGCAGCCCACAACGTGGCCGGCCCGGCCCTTATGCTCTCTTACGTCGTCGCCGGGATCACCTGCGTCTTTGCGGCCCTCTGTTACGCAGAGTTTGCCTCGATGGCTCCGGTTGCAGGCTCGGCCTTCACTTACGCCTACGCCACGCTGGGCGAGTTGTTCGCATGGATAATCGGCTGGGACCTCGTGTTGGAATACGCCGTCGGGTCGGCTACGGTCGCAAACGGATGGTCGAGCTTCTTTCAGAGCCTGCTGCCGAAGGTCGGCATACATCTGCCCGTAGCCATCAGCCAACCCCCTATAGTCTTCGAAGAGGGACACTTCGTCAGCAAAGGCGGTATAGTCAATCTTCCCGCCGTAATAATCGTGCTGATTGTCACGGCGATTCTGGTCAAAGGCATACAGGAGAGCGCAAGCTTCAACGCCACGATGGTTGCCATCAAAGTCGCCGCCGTGCTCTTTGTGATACTGGTCGGCGCGTTCTTCATCAATCCAGCGAACTGGCATCCATTCGCGCCATACGGATGGGGAGGCTTGAACCTGTTCGGGAATACTCTCTGGGGCGAGACCGTAGGCGGGCGGCCCGTTGGAATGTTTGCAGGCGCGGCGATAATCTTCTTCGCCTACATCGGCTTCGATTCGGTCTCGACGCATGCCGAAGAAGCCAAGCGCCCGAATCGTGACGTTCCCATCGGAATTGTCGCCTCGCTGCTCATCTGCACGGTTCTTTATGTGGCGGTCGTGGCGGTGCTGACGGGCATGCAGAAATACAGCACGATTGACACAGGCGCGGGCGTCTCGATGGCATTCAAGTCTGTCGGCTTGCAATGGGCTGAAGTCATCATCGCGATAGCGGGCGTCGCAGGAATAACATCAGTGTTGCTTGTGATGATGCTGTCAGCGCCTCGCGTCTTTCTGGCGATGGCGCGCGACGGGCTGCTTCCGCCTTCGTTCTTCGCCGATGTTCACCCACGTTTCCGCACTCCGTGGAAGAGCACGATTCTCGTCGGGTGCTTTGTCGCCGTGGGCGCGGGGCTGCTTCCGATTGGCGCGCTGCTTGAGATGACGAACATAGGCACGCTGTTCGCTTTCACCGTCGTTTGCAGCGCGGTGCTGATTATGCGTAGGACTAACCCCGAAGCCGAGCGCCCGTTCCGTTGCCCGATGGTGCCGCTCGTTCCGATACTCGGCATCATCATGTGCGTGCTGTTGATGTTCTCGCTGCCTTGGGCGAACTGGATTCGACTGATTGGCTGGCTGGTGATCGGGCTGGTCATTTATTTCAGCTACAGCCGCCATCACAGCTTTATGAAGAAGTATCTCGCGCACGAATTATCAACGCACGGCGTTTCGCCCGCAGGTCAACTGATTGACGACCTGAAGGTTAAGGACGATCGCTACCCTAACTCTGGCAAGAATGACTAATATTACGCAGGCAGAGGCGAACCGTCTGCCTCTGCCTGTTGCTTTTCAGCACCTGCTCACGCCTTTCAACCTCTTATGAAGCGCGCATGCGTCGTCACATCGACAGCTCTCATCCTGCTCGCGGTTCCTCTACAACTCGCGTTTGCAGATAACAGCAGCGGCAATGGACATGGGTTGAATCCTCTAGTGCTTGTCGGGCTTGCGGCGATGCTCGTCATTGCAAAACTCGGCAGTGAGCTTTTTGAAAGGTTCAATCAGCCCGCTGTGCTCGGCGAGCTTATCGGCGGGATGCTTGTCGGCTCGCTCGCCTTCGCCGGTCTCACATCAATCGAGGAGCTTAGAACCAACGAAGTGATTGCCGCGCTTGCCGAGCTTGGCGTGATCATCCTGCTGTTTGAAGTCGGACTGGAGTCAGACCTTGCCGAGATGATGGAGGTCGGATGGTCGTCGCTGTTGGTAGCTGTAACCGGAGTAATCGCGCCTTTCTTCTTAGGCTGGGGCGTTGCGGCGTATTTCCTTCCGCACGAATCATTGATGGCGCATCTCTTTATCGGCGCGACGCTCTGCGCGACAAGCGTAGGCATCACGGCGCGCGTTTTGAAAGACATGAACAAGCTGCAAACTCGCGAAGCCAGAATTATTTTAGGCGCAGCGGTGATTGACGATGTGCTTGGACTGTTGATTCTGGCTGTCGTCGCCGGCGCGATAAAAGCCGCGAGCGCAGGCGTGCCTTTGCAGACAGTTGATATTGCAATAATCGCCGCGAAGTCAATTGTGTTTCTCGTCGGCGCAATTCTCGCGGGACATTTCGTAGTGCCACACATATTTCGCGGCGCGGGACGATTAGAGACGCGCGGCGTGCTGCTTGCCCTCGCCGTCGCGTTCTGTTTTTTATTGGCGTGGCTCGCCGCAATTGTCGGCCTCGCCCCGATAGTCGGAGCCTTTGCCGCAGGGCTTGTACTCGACGAAGCGCATTTTCACTCCGCCGCTGTTCGTGAAGAACAAAAGCTCGACAAGTTGATAGCGCCCGTGAGCACGCTGCTTGTGCCGATATTTTTTGTTCTGATGGGCCTGAGAGTTGACCTGAGCGTCTTCAAGCGGGTTGACGTTTTAGGCTTTGCAGCGCTGCTGACGCTGGCGGCGATAATCAGCAAGCAGGTCTGCTCGCTCGCTGTCGCCGAGCGAGGACTCAACCGTCTGGCCGTAGGGCTTGGAATGATACCGCGCGGCGAGGTCGGATTGATCTTCGCAAGCATAGGCGCGACGCTCGTTTTGCCCAACGATGAAGGCGTGCCTGAGCCTGTGATAAACTCAGCCACGTTCGGCGCGGTCGTGATTATGGTCGTCGTTACTACGCTCGTGACTCCGTTTGTTCTAAAGTGGTCGCTCGCCCGGACGCACCTGAAGAAAGCCAGAGTACCCAGTGCCGAATTAGAATCGGTGGCCGATGAGACTATTGAGCGAAGGGAACAGTTAAACGATGAACGCTGAATCGAATACGGAGCGAAATGCTCGTTTGTGTTCATCGCTCATCGTTCGCCATTCGGCGTTTTGTTAATCGGTTGACGCGCATCGCTCGTGGCGGCTAGAATGAATTCACTTTGAAGTTGGCGACGTTCACTTAACTCTAAGGGGATGTGGCGGAACTGGCAGACGCGAAGGTCTCAAAAACCTTTGGGATAACCTCCCGTGTGGGTTCGATTCCCACCATCCCCACTCCAAACGGTAATCAGTAGGCAGTGGTCAGTTTAGAAAACTGATTAGCTGGCCACAGGCCACTGACCACTGCCTATGAAGAAAGACGAAATCAGCTTCGACTCAATCCCAAGCTCGGCAGTATCGGAAACGTCGCTCAATATCTGCCTCAAATGCGCTTTCGATTTCTTCACAAAGCAATTAAACCTGTCGCCGCGCACCGCTTACACTGAACTACGGAAGCACACGCCCGAAGAGACCGATTTTACGGGCGCGTCAACATCGCGCCCTCATTTCCTCGAAGATGATTTGACGCATTGCCCGTATTGCAACGGCGCTAAGCGATGGTTCGCCCGCTTTCGCGCGATTCGCATTGACGCGCATCCTTCATTTGAGAAGGAGAGAAAAAAGCTCTGGGCCGCGCTCAAGAAAAAGCCTGAAAGGTTCGTTCTGTGGAAGCCTGAACGAACCAAAATGCAGATATTTTCAGAATGGCTCGAACGATTGAATCGCAGCATTGATCTTGAAGACGATAAATGGTTGATTGATGCGGCAGTCTCTCACATCAAGCGAGCCAACCCGTCGAACGATTGGGACGAAGTACTCGCGGAAGGCGTGCGGCGCGTGCAGCTTTCGCGGGCGGTCGAGGATAGCTGGCATTACGAAAACGGCTGGCTGTACGTCACGCCTGAACTATACGGCGACGCACTTATGGTGCAGCACCTGCTTTCGCGCTCGCACCTTCACGGCGGGCGCACGTTTGAAGGGAGGCTGACGCTGCAGGAGTTGATGCGTAGATTGCGTCGCATCGGTTATTTTGAAGCGAAGAAAATTGATATGAATGATCCATATGAAGCATTCGAGCAAGCGATTGCCGCGATAGTTGATTCCGGTCCCGACGCGGTGTACTATGCCGTTGACCGCTCAGATTATCTCGATAAGCTGAAATCAGTTTACGAAAAGAAAAAATAGATGAAGATCAGACAGACAATATTGATCATAGCCGCGACGGCGATGCTCGCAATTTCAGTTGCCGCGCAGGACGCTGGCCAACCGGGTTTTGTCATCACGCTCAAAAATGGCAGCACGCTTCGCGGGCGGACTCTTTCTCGCGATGAAGCATCGGGCCGGTTGCGGCTTGCCATGGCCGAATCGGACGCGGGCGAAGCGCGTACTTACGCCGTCATCGCGCCTGAAGACACAACTGCAATTAGCTCATCGTCTGCCGACAGCGATTCGATTCGCATAAAGCTCAAGGGCGGAAGCGAGATTCGGTGCAAAGAGTTTTCGCTCAACGGCGACACGGTTTCCATCAAGCTCGGCACGGCGAGCAAAGTTGAAGTGCGCTGGGACGAAATCGAATCAATCAGCTTTGGGCAATAAGGCCAGTTGTAAAATTAACCACAGAAACACGCAGGCACGAAGGACACACAGAAAGAGAGATTTGAGATTCTCCGTGTATTCTCCGTGCCAGCGTGTCTCTGTGGTTAAAATTGTTTGGTCTTCGTCAAAAAGGAATTAAGACGCTCCCATGCGAGTCGAACGTGCTCGCGCGTCGTGCGGATGTTTCCAATCGCCAGTCGCAGCGTGAATCTCCCATTGAGCTTCGTGTGCGATAGAAATATCTTCCCTTCCCTGTTTACCTCTTCCATCAATCGCTCGTTCAATGAATCAAGCCGGGTCTCAACTTCAGATGGCGCCGTCTGCGCTCGCCATTCGCGTGGAAAAGCTCGAAAACAAACGGTGCTGAACGGCGTCGGCGCGAGCCGTTCAAAGTCGCGGCTGTCATCAACCCACCCGGCAAACTCGCGGGCCATCTCGATGTGATTGCGTATTCGCGCCTTTATTCCTTCGACGCCGAAGTAGCGCAAGACAAACCACAGCTTCAGCGCGCGAAAGCGGCGTCCAAGCTGCGGCCCGTAATCCATGAAGTTATGCACTTCCTGCTTTTCGCCGGTTCGCAGGTATTCAGGCACGAGACTGAACGATTGCCTGAGCGCATCCATCCTTCGGCAATAGAGCGCGCTCAAATCAACGGGCACGAACATCCACTTGTGCGGATTCATCACGATTGAATCGGCTCGCTCCCATCCTTCGAATGCCCATTTCATCTCAGGCAATATAGCAGCCGTGCCGCCATAAGCCGCGTCAACGTGCAGCCATAACTTTTCGCGCTCGCAGATGTCCGCAATCTTTGAAACAGGGTCAACGCTCGTCGTCGAGGTAGTGCCGATGGTCGCAACGACGCAGAAGGGCCGCCAGCCCTGCGCGCGGTCTTCTTTGATTGCGCGAGCGAGTGCGTCCGCGTCCATCCTGAATTCTGAATCGGTCGGGATTTTTCGCACGCCCGCCTGGCCTATTCCGAGCGTGATTGCGCCTTTCTCAATTGACGAATGCGTCTGCTCCGAACAATACAATCGCAGCCGTGCGCCCGATGCGGCGAGACCTTCCTCGCGCACTCGAATATCAGGGACTGCTTCGCGCGCTGCGGCTATTGCGCACAAGGTTGAAATCGAAGCGGTGTCGTAGACGACTCCCGAAAACTCTTCGGGCAGTCCGAGCATCTGACGCAGCCAGTTGAGCGTGACCTCTTCAAGCTCGGTTGCCGATGGCGACGTGCGCCACAACATCGCATTGACGTTGAATGCTGCGGCGAACATCTCGCCTAGTATTCCTGGAAATGAACCGCTGATTGAGAAGTAAGCGAAAAACGCCGGATGATTCCAGTGAGTCACGCCCGGCACGACTACGCGATCAATGTCGGCAAGTATCTCTTGCATGCTCTCGCCCTGCGCGGGCGCAGTTGCTGGCTGAGACTTTATTACTTCGCCCGGTTTGTTCTGCGAAAGCACGGGATAGCGTTCCGCGTGCGAAAGATAATCTGCTATCCAGTCAACGACCTCGTGGCCGTGCTTGCGAAACTCTTCCGCGCTCATGTCGCCCGGAGCGTCTTTCTCGGATTGCATTCTACTGTCTGACATTGGGATCACCCCTGAGTCATCGGCTCACACTCTTTTCAGGCAAACTTTCAATCCTCACGTAGTCAGCTTTGCGCTTCAAAGGTATGAAGCCTTCTGCGATTATCGCTTCGCGCAGCCGTCTCTCGGTCGCTTTATGGTGCGCGCCCGCCGGGCTTATAACGTTCTCTTCAATCATCGTGCTTCCCATGTCGTTTGCGCCGTAATGAAGCCCTTGCCGCCCGATGTCAAGCCCTTGAGTCAGCCAAGATACCTGCACGTTGGGGATGTTGCTCAGGTACAATCTTCCAATGGCAAGCCACCGCAAATACTCATCGCCGGGAACGCGATCAGGAAATCGCTTGCCGATGGGAGTGTTGTCCGGTTGAAGCGTCCATGGGATGAACGAGACGAATCCGGGATTGCGCTCTTGAAGCTCGCGCAATCGCTCCAGATGAAGCAACCGTTGATCGCGCGTCTCGCCCATGCCGAACATCATCGTCGCCGTCGTCGGTATTCCCATCGAGTGCGCCACATCCATAACGTTCAACCATTCTTCGGTGTTGCAATGCGTGCGGCGCTTGCGACGAATCTCGTCAACGAGGATTTCGCCTCCGCCGCCAGGTATAGAATCAAGCCCCGCGTCTCTTAGTTCTCGCAACACTCCTTCAATTCCTAGTCCGGTTATCTTTGCGAGATGATCAATCTCAGGCGGCGAGAAGCAGTGCAGGTGAATCTTGTATCTCGTCTTCAATTCGCGAAGCAATCCCGTGTACCAATCGAGCGGCAAATCCGGATGCAGCCCGCCCTGCATCAACACGCCGCTTCCGCCAAGCTCGATCATCTCTTCGACCTTGCGGAAGATTTCTTCGTAGCTGTGAACGTAGCCTTCACTTGATCCCGGCTTGCGATAAAAAGCGCAAAACGTGCAGACCGACACGCAGACGTTTGAGTAATTCACGTTGCGGTCAACGACGTAAGTAACAACGTTGTCTGGGTGAAGGCGCTTGCGGAGATTGTCCGCGAGGCGGCCTAGCTCTTCGGTCGGCGCTGAGTCTTCGACTACTTGCCACTCTTCAAACGACAGCCGCTCGTTTGACTCGATTCGCGCGAGAAGATTATCAATATCGGTTCGCTCAATCGTCTTTTCCATAGAATTGGGATTATAGCCGAACGCGCTGCCGCCACAAAAATGATAACCACAGAGGCACGGAGACGCGGAGATTTCACGGAGAAACAAGAATATCTCCGTGTGACCTCTGTGTCTCCGTGCCTCTGTGGTTAGTTTAGAGGACCATAGAACTTCCAGTCTGGCGTAAAATCTTTCGGCAGTTTTTGCTTCGTTAGAATCGCGCGCACCATCTCAATCGGGATGCGATTCTCCTTTAATATCCAATCGTGAAATGCGCGATTGGTCATCTTGCCCGATTCGACCAACTCTTTATGCAGCGCGCGTATCTGCAATCCGCCGATCATGTACGCGCACTGATAAAGCGGCGGGTAAGTCCCATTGAACGAGCGGCGCACTTCGGCAGTCGCGTTGTCGACTTCGTGCCCGACCTGCTTCACCAGTAGATCAATGCACTGCTGCGGAGTCATCTGCTCAAGGTGAAAGCCGAGCGAAAACATGATTCGCGCGCAGCGATGCATTCGCCAGAACAGCATTCCGATTCGATTCTCTGGCGAGCGCGCAAAATTCATGTCCCAAAGCAGCATCTCCCAGTAGAGCGACCATCCTTCGGTCCAAAACGGCGTGCTGAACAAAGCGCGATAAGTCTTGTAGCGTTGCGTCATGAAGCCTTGAAGGTGATGGCCAGGAATCAATTCGTGAAAGACCGTCGCGCGTGAAAAATGTATATTGTTTCCGCGCATGCTCATCATCTTCTGCTCGTGCTGCATCGTGTTCGTAGGATAAGAAACGAGAATCGTTTCTCCGCCCAGAAAGAACGGGCTGACGAGCTGGCGCTCGGGCGTCATCATCTCCATCCGCCACGTATCGCGCGCAAGCTCAGGCACCGTCACGAGGTCATGCTTTTCGACAAACTCAATCGCTTCGAGCGCGAGTTGCTTTATTAACTCAGGCTGCTTGCCCGGCTCGACGTGCAGCGTCTTCACATATTCGAGCGCCTTGTGCCAGTCGTCGCCGTAGCCAAGCTCGCGCGAGGCTTTAAGCATCTCGGCCTCGCACCACGCCATCTCTTTCTTTGCAATCGCTATCAACTCTTCGGGCGTGTAGGGAATCATCTCGTGCCGAAGCTCGACCATCAGCGCATCGCGCCCGATGGGATCGCCGATTATCGCATTGTTATCATCTGCCTTTACGCCGACAATCTTTTCGCGCAGGAACGCGGCGTAGCTTTCAAGCGATTTATCTAGTTGCTTGTACGGCTCGGCCACCCACCACGTAAAGACAGGGTCGTAGCCGTTGTTGAAGTTGAACCAGTTTTTGAGCGTGTCGCGAAGGTTCGCAATTGTGCCAGCCGCGCGATTGGCCACGGTCTTTTTCACTTTCGCCAGATCAGTTTTAGCGTCGCTTCTGCCGTCGCGCCTGCCTTCGCTTCTGTTTTCGGGATTGCTTTCATCTTTCCCGGTTGGTTTCGGTTCAGGCTTGAGCGCGGCTTCAATTCCCTTCTTCAATTCGTCAACCTGTTTTGTCAAAGCGGTCAGAAGCGCGGCGGCTTTCGGTGAATCAACCGGCTCAAGTCGGCGGCGCGCATCCTCAAGCTCGATTATCGCGTTTGCGAATGGAATTAGCGGCGCAGTCTCAGCGAATTGCTTTGCTTGAACGTCGAGCTGCCGGAGCTCGTACTCGATGTGATTCTTCAAGAGCAGATAATCAACGCGGCCCGCGTCGCTGAGCGAGTCGAAATTCATGCGCGCAAGATTTTCGAGCCATTCGTTATAAAATCTTTTCAAGCGAGCATGTCGCGCGGGCGACCCCGTGACGGTGTAAAACCGATTGAGGCTGCCGCGATCTGCGGTGAATCGCTCAATCGCGCCGCGCATCTCGCTGACCTGCGAGTTTACGTCGCTCAAATCAAACGCATCATCGGCTTTGCTCTCACGGCCCAGCTCGCCGCCTGTTTTGCGATCATTCTGATTGTTTCCGTCGAAGGCTTGCGCGGGCGCTTTGAATGTTGTCATCGCGATTAGCGCGATTACGGTTATCAGTTTCAATCTCTTCATTTCATTGTCTCCGGTCTTAAACTTGAAGGCGCGAGCGCGAATCTAACGCATCAGCGGGCGTGCGCGCAACATTCTACATTGAATTTTGAGCTTCAGCACGCCGCTCACGCCTGAGCCAATTGGACGCACGTCGGTTTGCTGGACTTGCCTCGCTGCGTGTGATAAACGTTTATCTAAGCGTTGCGCTTCCGTTTTGCCGCCGCGCCTGAGAGAGGCTTGTGAGTCTCGCCATAATTGACAACTGAGCACACGCATTGATGGACGCATATACCAAGACAAACAATTTATCCTTAATTATCCAGCCCGGCGACAGCTTCTTCCCCATCGTTGACGCGATAGACAGCGCGCACCACACAATCAAGATGACAATCTTTCGCATGAACGATCCCATTGTTCTCGACGCGATGAGCTACGCCGTACAGCGCGGCGTGAAGGTTCAGGCATTGGTCGCGCCAACTTCAAAGGGATGGACGAAGAAGAACAAGAAGCTTTCGGATGAGCTTGGAAAGCTCGGCGTGGAAGTTCGCGTGCCGCGCCCGCGCAAGGAAAAAATCAAACGCTATCACTACAAGATCATGATGATTGATGATGCGCAATCGCTGATACTGACCTTCAACCCGACGCAGAAGAATCTTCACTACGCGCGCGACTTTGGATTGCTCGTGCGCGATCAGGAGATAACGACCGAGCTTAACCGGCTATTTGACGCTGACTGGCACGGCGAGCCGTTCAAGCCGCGCGATCTGCCGCTCGTCATCAGTCCTTATAACAGCCGTAAGAAACTCGTCGAGTTGCTCAATTCAGCCGAGCGGACCATTCGCATTCTCGACGCGAAGGTTGAAGATAAGGAAGTGATGAGCATACTGCTGCGCAAAGCGTCGTCGGGTTGCAGCGTTCGTGTAATCAGCCGCGACACTCATTACGATGATGTAGTTCCGAACTTTCACGTGAAGAAACTGGCGCGGTTCAAACTGCATGCCAAGTGCGTCGTCGTTGACAGCTCGCGGTTTTTCATCGGCAGCCAGAACCTTCGCGCCGTGAGCTTTGAGCGCCGCCGCGAAGTCGGCCTGATAGTCGAAGACGACGGCGTTGCGCGCAAGATCGAGCGCGTCTTTGACGAAGACTGGGACACAGCGACGGAGATTGCCGCCGTCGAAGCGAGCGTCAGTTGATTTTGGATTTTAGATTGAGTTCTGCCAGCTTCTGAGTCTTTGCGTCTGCGGCGTGATGTGCGGCAGGGCTTTCGCAGAGAAGAATCTGGAAATCTGAAATCCGCAATCAGATGGTTTGTCCGCGATGCAGAATTAAGATGATTGAACAGAAGCGCAGCTTTCACAAGCAGCGCAAGTGGGTATGCCCGCGATGCGGCGCGGCGCGAATGCAGGCGCAAAAGCCGCGCCTGCCGAAACGCGGAGGTGGAGAGCAATGAACAAGAGTCGAGTTATAGATTATCGGCCCGGCGATCAGGTAAGCTACGCGATACCTTCGGGCGTGCTTTATGGAACCGTGATGCGAGTGCTCGGCGCGGGCGACACAGCCGCCATCGAAATCGAGTTCGAAGACGGGCGCAAGGAAGTGAAGAAGATCAAAGACCGCGCGCTCTCATTGCTTCGTCGAGCCAGCGGCCAAAGCGAAGAAGAAGAACGACACGCCGACCGCGGGCGGCTGCGCGACCCGGACATACAACGCATCTTTCGCAGCGAGCAGAAGAAGCGATGGTGACGCTCAGCGAATATGCGCCGAGTAAGCGGATGATAATTTGCGTTTAGTGGATCACTCTTTCTCTCACTCCGGGTGAAACACGAGCGCGTAAATGATTCGCGCCGCGCCAAAGACCGCAAACGCAATTGCGAAAAGGCGAATGAGTTTCAGTCGCTGCGCCGCCGCATCGAATGCAAGCGCAAGTCTTGTTTTGTTCAACAGCACGCAGGCTGATCTGATCCAAATCAATATAAGAGTTAAAAACAACGGCGGACCGAGCAGGTTGAAACTAAAGGACGCGACGAAATCGCCTTTAGCAATTGCGCAGAATGAATGTGCAAGCCCGCATAATGGACAAGGCAATCCGCTGAGAATTTTGAATAAGCACAAGGTCGGGTACTGTGCATAGACGCTGCGACCCGCAGGATTGTAGAGAACGCTCGCAATGAATAACGCCGAAAGCAAAGCAATGGCGAAGGCCGCAAGCTGACGCGATGGCCGCGACTCAATTGTCGCAACCAGTGGCTCGCTTGGTTCATTCAACGCTTCTGCATCCATATTCTTTCAGTTATTGAACACGCATCGCTCATCAATTAATCAAGGCTTCGAACGCGATAAAGAGCGTCGCGCAGTCGCCTGCGCCGAAACAAACCTGTCGAGTAAGCGCACGAACTGTTGCGGGTATTCCAGCATAGGCAGAAATCCGCAGCCGCGCATTGTTGCAAGCTTGGCCGCGCGGGCGAGTGAAAATAACCGCCGCGCTTCCGTCGCGCCCTTCTTATCCTTTTCGCCGCAGATTAACAGCACAGGCAAGCTGGCCCGTGTAATTATTCTTTCGAGCGATGCGGATGATTCTTGCGATGACGCCGAGAGCGCAGTTTCGTAGGCCGCGCGCGGGTCGAGGTTAGCGAAGTCCTCAAACAGCGCATTGCGATAGGGCTGAGGCGCGCGGCTGAAGCGGCGCGCGACGATGTTGCGAATCAGCGGATAGGCCGCAAGCTCGCGCAAAGCAAGCGACGCAGGAGTGAACACGGCAAGCTGCTTCACGTCGCTTTCCGTCACGGTGGCGCGCGGGCTGACAATCACAAGAGCGCGCGCATCCTGCGGGTGAAGACGTATGCACGCGGCGGCAACGAGCGCACCTGTCTCATGCCCGATTATTGTCGCGTCGAATATGCCAGCGCGTTCGAGAATCTGGTGCAGGTCTTCGGCGTGATCTTCTATCGTGAATCGAGCGCGTTGATTCGCGGGCTGCGAGCGGGCTATGCCGCGCTGGTCGTAAGCGAGGCAGAGGCATTTACGCTCAAGCGCCTCGATTGCGGGCTGCCAGCAGTTTGACGACATGGCCCAACCGCTTACGAAGACGAGCGGCGGCCCTTCGCCTGTGATTTGAAAATAGAGCGGCCCGCTTTCGGTTCTCAGAATCATAATGAACGTTCAATGATTTATAACGACAAAATCAACGCGGAAGTTGATTCTGCATTTGCATTCGCAGCTTTGCAACAAGACTTGAATCCAACGGACAAGGCGGCGCACGCGGAAGAATATTACAAGAGACTTATCCACGAGTCGGTTGTAGAATGTCGCATGCGGCGTCGGTGAATCAACCTGAATCTGCATTCTGGTTGTAAGAATGGAACTGATCGAGCGCGAACAATTTCCGGATCAATTAGAGGCTACGTTTAGCGAAGTGGCTGCGGGCAGTGGCCGCTTTGTGCTCATAAGAGGCGAAGCGGGCATTGGAAAAACTTCGCTCGTCGAAACGTTCGTCGAGCAACAAAAAGATAATGCCCGCGTGCTCTGGGGTGCGTGCGATGCGTTATTTACGCCGCACCCATTAGAGCCACTTTATGACATCGCGCATCAGACTCAAAGCGAGTTGCTCGAACTGCTCGACGCAGAGGCCCCGCGCGCTTCGATCTTCTCCGCCGTCCTCGATCAAATGCAAGCCGGGCGCGAACCGACGATAACGGTCATAGAAGATGTTCACTGGGCAGACGAAGCGACGCTCGATTTGCTGAAGTTTCTAGGCCGTTGATTAAAAGCCGTGTTCAATCGCGGATCGGAAACATTAGTAGCGCGCATTGTTCATCACGCGGCGCAAGCTTGCGATGGCGCGGCATTGCTCAAGTATGCGCCCGTCGCTGCAAAGCAAGCCGCCGCGTTCGACGCGCACCGCGAAAAGGATTCACAGGCTCGGAAGACGTGTGGGACCGCAACGGCGACTTCGGATTGTGGACGCTGCACGCTTGGGTTTGGAAGGAAAACCCGAACGGAATCTTTGCAGAATTCAGCCCGCGCGTGCCCTAACTTCGACTCGTGAGAGCAGCCATCATCGGTTGCTCTCACCCTTTCTGCTTATTGAATCGAATTAACCCGATTGCCCGCTTTCTTGACAGCCCTAGCCTGCGTCGCTAACATCTGCACTTCGTTTCACGTTCTAAAAGAAACCAATGGAATCACTCGACGAACATTTCATGCGCGAAGCGATTGCCGAAGCCGAAGCCGCGCGGCGCGACGGCGAAGTTCCGGTCGGCGCAATCATTGTCATTGATGGCCATGTAAAAGGTCGAGGGCGCAACGCAGTAATCAGCAAGAACGATCCAACCGCTCACGCCGAAATCATCGCGCTGCGAGAAGCTGCTCGCACGATTGGCAACTATCGCCTGACGGGCGCAACCCTTTATTCGACCATTGAGCCGTGCGCGATGTGCGCCGGGGCTATCGTTCACGCGCGCATTGCGCGACTCGTTTATGGCGCGACCGACCTGAAAGCTGGCGCGGTCGAGACTCACTTCAATATCTGCACGACAGATTTTTTGAATCACCGAGTCGAGATAGAAGGCGGCATACTTGAGAATGAATGCCGCGAGATGCTACAATCCTTCTTTCGTGAAAAGCGAAAAAAGGAAGCCACAGCGGAGAGGTGCGAGAGCGGCTGAATCGGGCGGTCTCGAAAACCGTTGTACCCGCAAGGGTACCGTGGGTTCGAATCCCACCCTCTCCGCCACATGTCAGTAAGCAGTAGGCGGCAGGCAGTAGGCAGTTCGATCCGAATGACCAAACTGCCTACTGCCTTCTGCATACTGCCTACTGAATGGAGAGGTGCAGGAGTGGCTTAACTGGCAGCACTGGAAATGCTGTGTACGGGAAACCGTACCGTGGGTTCGAATCCCACCCTCTCCGCCACGTTGGAGGGATGAAAGATGAGGGATGATGGATGAATTAGATTAATTTCATCCTTCATCCTTCATCCTTCATCCTTTCTTGACAGGCTCCGGACGCCGTGCAATCGCGCGACCGCAAACCCCGCCAGGCCCGGAAGGGAGCAACGGTAGCGGCTCGCGGATGTGCCGCGGCCTCTCCGGAGCCTGACCAGCTTTAAGGCCCCGGTTTAGCTCGATTGATAATCAATCCATCAGCGCGTTCGATTGATTTACTCATTCATCTTGCAACCGCTGTCGCCACAGCTTAGACTAAACTTCGGCGCGCGGCTCACTGCCAAATCAAGCGGCGCTCAGCTAATTCGATAAGACTTCATTCAATGACCGATTCACAGGTAATAGCAAGGAAATTCCGCCCGCAAACCTTCGATCAGGTTGTCGGCCAGGAAGCAATCACTCGCACGCTCAACAACGCGCTAACTACGGGGCGAATCCATCACGCCTATCTGTTCACGGGCGCGCGAGGCGTTGGCAAAACGACGACGGCGCGCATACTCGCCAAGTGCCTCAACTGTATCAAGGGCATCACGAACGAGCCTTGCGGCGTGTGCGATTCGTGCCGCGACATCACCGCATCACGGTCAATTGATGTGCTTGAGATTGACGCGGCATCAAATACGGGCGTTGACAACGTGCGCGATGTGATAATCAATTCAATCTCTATTGCTCCCGCGCGCGACCGTCACAAGATTTTCATCATTGACGAAGTGCACATGCTGTCGAACGCGGCATTCAATGCGCTGCTCAAGACGCTCGAAGAGCCGCCGCCGCGCGTCGTCTTCATTATGGCGACGACCGAGCTGCAAAAAGTTCCTGAAACTATCCTGTCGCGCTGTCAGGTCTTTGAGTTCCGAACTATCACTCAAAAGAAGATATTCGACCAGCTTCGACACATCGCCGACCAGGAGAAGATCACGATAACGGATTCGGCGCTGATGGCTATCGCGCGAGCGGGCGAAGGCTCAATGCGCGACGCGGAATCCGCGCTCGATCAGGTCATCAGCTTCGCTGGCAATAACGTGAGCGATGAAGACGTGTCGGCTGCGCTTGGACTTGTTGATATTGAAACATTGAATGTGACAGTGAAGGCGATTGCGGAGCAAGATTCACAAGCGTTGCTTCGCATCGTTGATGAAGTAGTCACGCGCGGATATGATATCCGAAACTTCTGCCGCGAGCTTATGGTTCACACGCGCGCGTTGCTCGTCGTAAAAATCTCAGGCTTCGACGCGGAGCTTATTCAGATGTCACAGAGCGACGGGCACGCGCTGGCGCAACTCGCCGATTCGTTTTCCGAGCAGGACCTGATGCGATTCTTTGCAATACTGACGAAGACCGAGCAGGACATTCGCACATCGTCGCAGCCGCGCTTTCAGCTTGAGATTGGACTGATGAAGCTCGCGCACGCGCGCAGGCTCTATCTGCTCGAAGACGCGCTTGCGCAAATCGCGGAGCTTCAATCGCGGCTGGGCGGCGCGGGCGTGATTTCGTCCGGCGGCGCAAGCCCTGCAACGCCCGCACAAGGAAGCGGCAGAAGCGGACCTTCCACGAGCGGCCCGCGCTCAACTCCGCGAGCGATGCAGGAAGTCGCTGCAGAGCCGCCGCGCTTTGCTTCAAGACCGCAATCGGCGACGACGAGCAAACCTGCAAGCGAATCTGCCATCGCTTCGCGACCGCCGGAATCGAAAGCAGAGGGCAGGATCGAGATGCCAGACCCGTTCGCGCAATCGTCGCAAAACGCGGAGGCGACAGCTTCGCGGTCTCGGCAAACGCTTCCGCCTGAGCCGCCGCCCATTTACGATGAGCCTTATGACGTCGAGGAGGAATTTCCGCCAACGATTGCTCAAAGCAATCTCGACGGCTCGGCGGCTGTCGAAAAAATCAAAGCTGCGCTTGAGACTAAGAACAAGATGTTGCTTGCGATGATGCTCGCGCATGCAGATGTGAAGATTGACGGCGACTACCTGCGCGTTGCTGTGAAGCCTGAAAACGCCAGAGACAAAACGCAGCTTGACGCTAAAGACAAAAAGCAAATTATCGAAGAAGCGGCCCGCGAAGTCGTGGGGCGGAAATTGACGGTCTCGGTTTCAGTTGTCGGTCAGCCGGTAGCTGAAGAATCTACGAGGCCAAAGGCGGCACCTCGCGCAAAGCGCAAAGCAGAAGAGGACCCGCGAGTCGTCGCGCTCAAAGATAAATTTCGCGGCGAGGTCGTTGAAGTGAAGGAACCTGAACGATAGCGTTTGCGTCGCGAGCGCGGACGCAGGCATGATTGAGAACGTGATGAACAAATCATCATTGGACTGATAGCAGGAGGCAGAATGAGCATGAAACTACCGGGCGGTCTGGATTTCAATCAGATGATGAAACAGGCGCAGCAGATGCAGGAAGAGATGGCGCGCGAGATGGCAAAGGTGCGCGTCGAAGCGAGCGCCGGAGGTGGGGTCATCACCGTTATGATGAACGGAGCGAAAGAGCTTGTTGAATTGAAGATTGATCCGGAAGCGGTCAAGAGCGGCGATGTCGAGATGCTTCAGGATTTGATTATCGCCGCAGTCAACGAAGCTTCGCGCAAGGCCGACGAGGCGTTGAAGGGCAAGCTCGGCGCGAAGCTCGGCGGCATGGGCCTGCCTGACGACTTGCTATAATCCGCTTTCTTTTCAAACCGGAGAGTATGCGCGCTACTACGCGGCGCATACTCTCGCGTATCTATCTCTAAGAACCATCGGAACTCTTTCTTCTTGAATGCATCATTGAGTCCATTATCTCACGTAAAAAGAAGCCATGAAGCATAGAATCAGAATCGGTCCAGCAGGATGGTCTTACGATGATTGGAAAGGGATAGTCTATCCAAAGGGCGCAGGCTCGAACTTCGATGAGCTTGCCTATATCGCGGGCTTCTTTGACACGATTGAAATCAACAGCAGCTTCTATCGCCCGCCGACCGCTCGAATGTCTGCGTCTTGGGCGCGCAGGGTCGAGCATAACTCTGATTTCAAATTCACAGCGAAGCTCTATAAACGATTCACGCACGAGCGTGGCAAGGCTACCTCTGCCGATGAAAGAGTCTACCGCGCGGGGATTGACCCGCTTGCGAAAGCCAATAGGCTCGGCGCGTTGCTGCTGCAATTCCCCTGGTCCTTCAAGAACACGGATGACAACCGCGATTATCTGAGAGCATTGATCGAACGGTTCAATGATTACCCGAAAGTCGTCGAGCTTCGACACGCCTCGTGGAACAAGCCTGAGATTTACGAGATGCTGGAAGAAAGCTCAACCGGCTTCTGCAACATAGACCAGCCGCTGTTTGCCCGTTCAATCAAACCGTCTGCGCGGACGACATCGAGAATCGGTTACGTCCGCCTTCACGGTCGCAATTACGAAAACTGGTTCAGCGAGAATGCCAGCCCCGCAGACCGATACGATTACCTCTATTCGCTTGAAGAATTGAAACCCTGGATTGAGAACATCAAGAAGGTCGCCGCGAGCGCGCGAGAGACTTACGTCGTGACGAACAATCACTTTCGCGGCAAAGGCGTTGTCAACGCGCTTGAGATTAAATCCGGGCTTGCGGGCGAAAAAGTGGCGGGTCCGGCTTCGCTCATCGAAGAGTATCCGCGCGTTAAAGAATCAATCATTCCAAAGTGAATAGCCTGCTACTTCTTCTTTTCTTCTGCAGGCTGCGGCGCGAGGTCGAGCAGGTAAATCTCGTTCGAGTTGTCGCGGTCCGAGCCGAACAGGATTTCTTTGTTTGATACGAAAGCGGGCGAATAATTGCGCGCGCCTTTGTAGGTCAACTGCTGAATCTGCCCGGATGTCGAATCGTACAAGAATAACTGTGCGCCCGTCGGCGTCGGCGCTACAAACGCGATAAGCTTTCCATCAGGCGATAGCGTCGGGTTTCGCTTAGGCAGATCAGGCTCAGGAAGCTCGCGCGCATCGCCCGTTTTCAAATCCAAGATGTAGAGGCCGTCCTGCTGTTCAGGCTCTTCCTGCGCCCAAAGCACCATTGTCTGTTGCGACGGATTTAGAATGTAGCGATGGATGCGGGCGAATTTTCTTCCCGTCAAATCGCGCTGAGGCTTTCCATCGAAACTATATTGCCAGAGTGAATGCCTGCCGCTCGCATCGTCAACTTTCACCAGCAGCGCGCTCTTGCCGTCAATCGCAATTCCCGGATGAATCGTTGATACTTCGTCTTCGGTGAAGAACTCCGCTTTGCCGCCTCCAACGGGAATCGCCGCGACGTGGAGTATGCCGAAAGCCGCGTCAGGCAGCGGGCTTTCGTCCGAAGTATAAAGCAATCGCTTGCCGTCAGGAGTAAAGACTGGCTCTTTGTCGCTGAAAGAATTCTTTGTCAATTGCCGCTGCTTGCCTGCCTTGAGATCAAGAATAAATATCTCAGGGAACGAAGCGGTTTCGTTAAGGGCCGCGAAAGCGATTGACTGGCCGTCGGGCGACCAAGCGGCGTCGGTCACGCCCCACTTGAATGCCGTGAGCGGCGGACGAATCGAATGGTTCGTCAAATCCATAACGTAGAGATTCGGCGTAGCGTCGGGCTTCTGACCAAGCAGCAGGATTGATTTCCCATCCGGCGACACTGCGCCTATCGAATACAAGCCCATCCCCTGCGTCAGCTTTGTGACTTTGAAAGCTTCTTTCTTCTTTTCATCTCTTCTATCATCGGCGCGGGCCGATACCGTAGAAGCATAAACAACAAGCATCATCGCCGTAGCGAACGCGCAAAATGCAATCAGCCGGAAAGCAATTGTTTGGGCTGTCGAATAGTCGTGCTGGCAGTGGATGAATTTCATATCTTTTCTTTCGCTTGTAGAATGGCCAATGCGAATGAATGCTACCATAGGAGATGCGCGCGAAAAAAGAGAGCTATCTGGCTCCTGCAGGTTAAACGAGCATCACTATAAAAAATCTCGCCGCTTCGCTTTAGGTTTATGCTGAAAGTTTGCACACCTGATGATATTATTTTTTTAGCGAGGCCGAACAACGCATGGGTCGCCTGATGTTCGTTTACCTTTCTGGCACTGAGAAAGGTAAGACAAGAATCTTTGCTCAGGACCACATGACCATCGGAACTTCGGATGCGTGCGACCTGAAGCTCGTGCCCGAAGAAGGCGGGTCGCTGCCCGATGGCGTGCTGGGCGACGTGTACGCAGACGACGGCATTTTTCATTTCGTCCCCAGAATTGAAAAGGACCATCTTGAAATCAGGATCAACGGCGAAGAGGTGAACGGCGCGCAGCCCGTCGCTGGCTACGAGATACACGACGGCGACACGATTCATTTCGGACACGGGCTGTCGAGCGCAAGCGTGTTGTTCCAGGTCATGCCTGAAAACTTCTCTGCCGCAGGGCTTGCCCGACGTGGCAATAAAGAGATTGAACAGACTGCCTCGGCTCAACCGGTTCACCCTTTGACGGCAACGCTGTTCGTTAAAGAGCTTGCTGCAAGTCTCTGGGCTGAAATCCCCCGCCGCGCGAAGTGGCTTGGGCTTGCGGTCTTCACTCTTATCATCATCGCAGTTGTCGGGCTGCTCGGCTTCGGGCTTATCACTTTGATGCGCAACGCCAATAAGACCGAAACTCTGACGAAACAAATCGGGCAGTTGCAGGAGCAGCGCGAGCAGGACTTGCAGTTGATGAAGTCGCAGGCTGAAGAGATAAGAAAGCAGCAGGAGATTGTCGAGAAGCAGAGCCGATTCACGCAGCAGATTGTCGCAACATACAGCCCCGGCGTGTGCCTGATTGTCGGCAGCTACAGCTTCGTCGAGCGCGGCACTGGCCGCGTGCTTCGCTACATCACCGCTGATGCGGCCAACGATCTCGTGATTGATAAGGACGGGAATCTTCAGGCGTCCGTCGACGGCGCAGGCCCGCCTGTCAACATTGATTACACGGGGACAGGCTTTCTCGTTGAAGAAGGATTGATCGCGACGAATCGCCACGTCGTTCAGCCATGGGCTTCTGACCGCTTTGCTCAATTCATCCTGCAACAGGGCAACGGCTTGACTCCGCGACTCGACACGCTCGAAGCCTTCTTCCCCTCGATAAAGACCCCGTTTGAATTGAAGGTGGCAGCTACTTCTGTCCGCTACGATGTTGCGCTGTGCAGATTCGATCAGGGCGAGACGGCGCTTCCGCTGCTTCCGTTGAGCAGCGAATTCAACCGCTCGATAATCGGCGAGCCTGTGTTGCTTCTCGGCTATCCGACGGGAGTTGATGGGTTGTTGCAGCGAATCGAAGAGAACGAGCGGCGCGAGATATTAAGCTCGAACGGGCAGTCAGTCGTTGACGTGGCGGCAGGGCTTGCCGCGCGAGGGCTGATCAGGCCGCTCAACTCGCCGGGCACGATAAGCGACGCCCTGCCGGGCAAAATAGTCCACAACGCGCAGACAACGGAAGGCGGATCGGGCGGCCCCATCTTTGATCGAGACGGGCGCGTCATCGCTATCAACTCTGCGATTCTCACGACCGTCGAAGGCAATCAGAGCTTCGGCGGCTCGAACTTCGGCGTTCCCATCAAGGTCGTGGCCGATATGCTCCAGAGTTTCGACAAGAAATCAAGAAAGGATTGAGCAAAACGCTGAACGAGGACGCTGAATGAATTAAAGAAAGCCTTCTTTGTTCATAGTTCACCATTCAGCGTTCAGCGTTGTCTCAGGCGCAGCGATCCTGACTGGCGATCTCCACGCCGTAGAAGCGCAGCAACTCATCTTCTTTTGTCGGCGGCGGAATCACATCGAATATGATGTTATCGAATTTGCCTTGTCCCCTGTAGTATGAAGTCTTGTAGCCGCGCCCGTTAGTGAACTCCATCATCTGCACGCCCCATTTCCCGAGCGCGGCATTTTCCGGTATATGGACCGTCACTTCAAAACAGTTCTTTGAGAATCGCTCAGCGGGCGGGATGGCTATTTCGCCGATTGCAAGCTTGACCTTGTTTGAGCTTCCGAGACTGAATTGAAAACATTGAATGAAGATTTTGCTTATTCCGTTCGGGTCATATGCGCTCACGCGCAGAACGAGCTTTCCGCCCGCCACAACCTGCATATCCGAAGGTACGTTCTCAGTTAAGGTTGCTGACATAATAATTCCTTTCTTATGAAGCCGGTAATCTTGTGAGGAGGTTAAATGAACTTCAGGGCAGTCTGGGACGATCTCTATTCCAGTCCGTTTACGGCGAGGATAATACCTGCAAGCTCTTGCCTCGTCAAGAGTTGATTGGCGATGCGCGATACGGAAGCGCGAAGGCGGCAAGCCACTTTCAACAAGGCTGCGCCTTCGCTTCCTGTTTTCGCCTACTGCTGGCCGTAAGGGCGCTGCTTCCCTTCGAGCGCCTCTTTGTATGCGCCGTTCGGAATATTTCCAAGCGCGATTGCTTTTTCATACTCAGCAATCGCGTCGTTGCGAAACTCCTGAAAATCGAGTATGCGGCCAATGTAAACGTGGCACCACTGAATCAGCCACAGCTCAGATTCGCGCGAAGCGTTTTCAATCGCTTTGCGATAGAGTTTCAACGCCTGTTCAAGCCGGTCGTGCTGAAGCTGAATCCTTTCGTTCTCATCCGCGTCTGGATCGCTTTCGACTTTTGAAAGCGATTGATTGAATATCTGCGCCATCCCGTAAAGCGCGCGCGCGTTGTTAGGCTGCGCCGCAAGTATCTCCTCTAGCACGGCGCGAGCTTCGACAAATCGCCGCTGTCTGATCAGGTCATCCGACAGAAGAATCTTTTCCGCTATTGTGCCAGCAACGGCGGTCCTCGCTGACACCTCAACAGGTTTCTTCGTCGCACGCGCAGCCGCAACGCGCGCCACGACCGGCTCGAACTCTTTCGGGCGCTCCGACTCTTTCTTAAAGTCAGTCGTCGCAATCATCTCGTCGAAGAAATCTTCAAGGCTTATGCCAACCTGCTCCAATCCTTTTAGCGCGTTGTAAAAATGAAACGCCAACCCTGCCCCGCGCAGGTATGCCTGAGCCACATCATAAACGGCGTCGTCCTCGCTGTAGCTGCCGCGCGCCGCGATAGCCTGGATTCGCCGCATTCGCGCTTCGGTCGCCTGCGCGAGCGATTCGCGGATGACCAGATAGACGCTTGCGGCGTATTGCTTGCCTGCCGTTGGTATCGTTGATACGAGCTTTACAATTTCATCTTTGTATTCGAGCGAGCGTTTCAAGTGCCGTTCAATCAGAGGATCAATCACGAAACGGATCAACGCCTGCCGCACAGCTTCCATGTTCACGCTTCGCGAAGGGCCGATTATAACGATGTAATCATCGCCAACGCGGCGGGTGAGCATGTCGTCTTTTTGATTCAGGAAGTCGCCGCGAACGTAAGCCGTGTCCATCGCCGCGAGCGGGTCAGGAATGACAAAGACCTGGCGCGTGCGATTGCGGACGACGACCTGCGGCTTGCCTTTCTTGCCTGCATCGTCGCGATTGATGACGAGCGGGCGCATGTTGATAACGGTTTCGGGCGCGACGTGAAAGTATTCGAGCACCTGATAAATCGTCTCGCCTACGGGGCGGTAATAAGCCTTCGCGTAAACGTCCGCGATGCCCGTGTATTTCGGAATAAGCTCGCGAATGCCGCTCGTCAAATAGAACTCGCGCACGAGCGGCGCAAAATCGGCAAGCTCCCGCAGGTCGGGTGGAATCTGAACGCCCGCAGGCTGATTGACTGAAAAAGCCGGTGGCGGCGTCATCATAAGACTCAAAGCAGCGTATCGCGCGGCGTATGCAGCTTCATCAACGCCCGCAGGGCGATGCGCTTTGTAAAATGCCGCGAGCTTTTCTTTGACTTGCGGGTCAACTTTGGCGAGGTCTTTGCGCAGTTCAGCGCGCGCGGGCGAAAGCGGCTGCCCGCCAGTCTCGTAATCAAATCCCGCGATGTTGACCGCAGCCATCACGACGAACGTGCGCGCGTCTGGCTCGATGCGAACGTTGGCTTCGCCGGGCGCGATGAAACCGGGCTGCGACTGCGGGCTTGCGCTCGGTTGAGGCTTCGGTTGTTGACTCTGCGATTGCTGCGCGTAGGCGGATACACCCATAGAGAGGCCAAGCAGTAAAAACAAAATCCTGTTCTGCATAAGAATAAGCATAGCCGCGCTCTTAAAACGTGGTCAATGCAGATTGCTTGCGAATTTATTGCGCTAATTCCGCGTTCTGAAATTCAGTATGCTTTCACAACTTTTCAGAAACGGACTTCGCCTGCATGAACAACAGCAGGTAATCGCGCCCGCCAGCCTTTGAGTCAGTGCCCGACATGTTGAATCCGCCGAAAGGATGCACGTCAACCATCGCGCCCGTGATCTTACGATTCAAATAGAGATTGCCGACGTGAAAATCTCTACGCGCTCGCTCAAGCCTGCGACGGTCATTGCTATAGACTCCGCCCGTCAATCCGAACTGCGTGTTGTTGGCAATCTCAAGAGCTGAATCAAAATCCTTCGCGCGGAACGTAGCAAGCACGGGACCGAATATCTCTTCCTGAGAAATTCGCGCCATCGGGTCAACGTCGCCTATCACCGTAGGCTTGATGAACCATCCGCGATGCTCGCCTAATGGTTCGCCGCCTGCAAGCAACTTGCCTTCGGTCTTGCCCACTTCGATGTAGTTCGAGATTGATTCGTAAGCGTTCTTGCTTGCGACAGGCCCCATCCAGTTCTGTTGATCTTTCGTCGGCCCGACCCTTATCCGTGACGCGCGCTCGGCGACGCGGCCCACGACCTCATCATAAACGCTGTCGACAACAACGAGGCGCGAGCAGGCAGAGCACTTCTGGCCAGAAAACCCGAACGCTGATGCGACAGCGCCTTCGACAGCAGCATCGAGATCGGCAGTCTCGTCAACGATGAGCGTGTCCTTGCCGCCCATCTCCGCGACGACTCGCTTGATCCACAATTGCCCTTCGGCGGTCTTCGCTGCAAGCTCGTTGATGTGCAGCCCGACTTCTTTCGAGCCTGTGAAGGCAATGAATCGAGTGCGCGGATTTCCCACGAGGTAATCGCCGATGCGCCCGCCGCTTCCCGGCAAGAAGTTGACGACTCCCGGCGGCAGCGAAGCCTCTTCGAGCAGCTCAACAAATCGAGCCGCGATGACGGGGCTGTCGCTCGATGGCTTCAATACAACGGTGTTGCCCGTGACGACCGAAGCCAGAGTCATTCCCGCCATAATCGCGAGCGGAAAATTCCAGGGTGGAATCACCACGCCTACGCCGAGCGGGATGTAGTAAAGCTCGTTCTGCTCGCCTTCAATCGGCGTGAGCGGCTGCTCGCGGCTGTAGCGAATCATCTCGCGCGCGTAGAACTCAGCGAAGTCAATCGCTTCGGCGACATCGGCATCGGCTTCGGCCCATGACTTTCCGACCTCAAGCACCATTAGCGCGGCGAATTCCATTTTGCGCTTTCTCAGAAGCGAAGCGACTTTCAGCAAATACCTCGCGCGCACAACAGGGTCGGTATTCTTCCACTCGCGGAATGTAGCGGTCGCTTCTTCGATAGCTTTATCGGCAAGCTCGATACTCGCCTTGTGAACCAGTCCTACGATCTCGTCATAGTTGGACGGATTTGGCGATGCGAGCATATCGCCCGTAGTGTATCGCTTGCCGCCGATCACAAGCGGGTACTCGCGCCCGAACTCTGATTCAATTTGCGCGATTGCTTCGCGCATCTGCGCGGCGTTGCGCTCTACGGTGAAATCGGTCAACGGCTCGTTCTTGTATGGAGGGAGCATAGCAGTCCTTTCGCGGTTTTGGTATTTCAAATATGACTAACAAAGTTATCAACCAATTTTGATGCGAGTCAAACGGCGATGAGCGTTCTCTAAAACGAAGGTATAGTAATTTGAAACCCGCATTTGCTATTATGAATGCGTCCGCGCGTTTTGCGGCGTTACTCAGGTTCGGCAAAGCAGGCAACGATCAAGGGAGAAACAAAGTTGTTAAATCAGCGCAGCGCAATTCATATAAAAGTTCTCTCACTTCTAATACTGCTTTTCGTCGTTGCAGGGTCAGCGACAGCGGCAGGCTATCAGCGGCGTGAAGAGAATCGAATCGCTGCTTCTGCGAGCGATGCGCTTTCAATAAAGGATCGCGTAGAAGTTTTTGAAGAAGTCTGGGAGACAATTGACGAGAAATACTACAACCCCACATTCAACGGCGTGAACTGGCGAGCGGTGCGCGAGCGTTATCGTCCGATGGTTGATCAATCGAAAAGCGACGGAGATTTTTATGCTCTGTTGAAGCGCATGGTCGGCGAGCTTCACGACGCGCACACGCGATTTCACACGCCACTAGAACGCCGCGAGCGCGAGCAGCTTCAAGCTCTGAGCGCGGGCATATATATATTCGATGTTCAGGGCCAGCCCGTTATCATCAGCGTCGAGCTGAACTCCGACGCCGAGCGCGCGGGCGTTAAGCCGGGAATGATAGTTCGCACGATTGACGGAAGACCCGTTGCAGAACGGCTCGCTGAAGCGCAATCACGCATCGGAGGCTCGTCGACTGACAGAGCCGTGCGATTGCGACTTTATCGCAAGATCATCGAAGGCGAGCCGGGCACACCCCTTAGACTTGGGCTTGAGCGAGCGGACCACAGCCATTTTGAAGTCACGCTCATGCGCCGTATCGTGCCCGATGAAGCGACCGTGAGCTATCGCCGTCTGCCTTCGGGCATAGGCTACATCAGGTTGACGCTCTGGAAGTCGCCCGTGCATAAACAATTCAAGAGCGCGCTCGAATCTTTGCGAGATGCGCCGGGCATAATACTCGACCTGCGCGGCAATCCCGGCGGCGAAGCGGCTGAGGTTGTGAAGATTGCGAGTTACTTTTTCAACTCGCGCACGTCGTTCGGGCGATTCTTCACGCGCTCAGGCAAGTCTGTTGATTTATGGACGAGCCGCGATGATCAAATCTACAAAGGGCCGGTTGCGATACTAGTAAACGAAGGATCGGGCAGCGGCTCAGAATTGTTTTCAGGCGTGATGCAGGAGGCGGGTCGCGCCATCGTCGTTGGCCGCCAGAGCTGCGGCTGCGTTCTCGGCATATCGAAATTCAGAAAGGTTAAAGGCGGCGGCGAGCTTGCCGTCAGCGAGCTTGGTTACGTTTCACCTCGCGGCCAGAAATTTGAAGGCGCAGGGATAAAGCCTGACCGCGCGGTCGCGCTGACCATCGCAGACCTTCAACACAATCGCGACCTCGCGCTGGACGAAGCCGAAATTTCCCTGCGCGCGGCGAAAGCAACCGTAAGCAATGAAAGGCAATGATGAACGCTGAATGACGAACAGGAAAAGCCGTGTGCCATTGCAAACACCAGCGGCTCTTTATTCATCATTCAGCGTTCAACGTTTCAGGCGCGGCAATCGGGATGGCCGCAGCCGCACGAGCCGCCCTGACGCGGCTCCACTCCCGTATCGCGAGCGCACCAGTCGCTGCAATACTTGTCGCCCGGTCTCGCTTCACAGGTGCAAAGCGCGTGAGCGCATTTCTGTTTCGACATGACGTATCCTCCAATCCGCGAATCAGCAGCCCTGAATCAGAAAGTGAGTTCGGAAGGAAGAATAGAAATTGACGAGACGCCGATTCACGCTTGTTAATAATCGCGCCCACAGGAAGAGTACACTTTCAGTTTAGAACCGTGCGGCAGGTTTTATCAACTCTCGCCTATTGCCGGGTGGCGTGGCCTTCGACAAGCTCTATGCGTATATGGTCCGGCCCTTCGACGAATGCGTGCTTGAATTTGGTGACTGGATCAACCGTTATCTCTTCTGTTATCTTCACGCCGTCTCGTCGCATTCTTTCGACCGCTTCAGCGAGATTGTCAAAGCTGAATGCAAGGTGATCTACGACGCGCCCTTTCGTCGTAGCCATCTCCTTTTTTCCGCCACTCCAGTATTTCGCATAAGCCTTGTGCGAAAACTGAATCGGAAAAATTATTATGTTCACGTTGTCGAGCATAAGCGACATGCTCGGCCCGACCTGTAGTTCTTTATAAAAGCGCGGCTCGCGCGAGGGCGGCGCGGAAGGATTGCCGCGGCGCGTGGCTCCGAAATATTTCATGTACCACTCGCCTGCCGTCACGGGGTCTTCGCTGAACAGATGTATGTGGCCAAAGTGATGATGAGAAGCCGTGTTCAACTCAATCAGCGCATGGTCAGGCCCGTCAACGTAGGCGTAATAAAAACCCGGCGTGCGCGTGAACTCGCTTATGTCCGTCAGCGGCTCGAAGAATTTCGTCCCGCTTTCAATCTGCTTCTCGTAAGCGGCCTTCATATCCTCAGCGCCCCAGCCGAAATGCCAGATAGCAGAAACCGGTTCCCACGCAGGCGCGCTCTTTACTTTGTTGAATAATAGCCATGACTTTTGCGCCCGCACGCCGTCTGCGCGGCCTGCAATCCGGCCACGCTCGCAGTCAAACTTGCTCGTGTAAAACTGAATCGCCGCCGCAGGGTCCGTCGAATTGAGATGAAGGTGATGGAAGTGCGCAACCGCAGGCTTTTCCTGAGCGAATGAATTGAAGCAGCAGAAGACGAACGCCGCGCAAACCAAAGCGACGCTTGAAAGATTGCGAAGCGAATCTGTTTTGAAAATTTTCTCGATTATTGACTCTTTCTTCATCGGCAATCATCCTCCGACTATTTCTGCGCCTGCTTGCGCGGGGCTTTCGGCAAGCTGACGAGATTGGCCACGAGGCGATAAGCGCCCGGCACTCCATGCGGCAATTGCCTGAACCATGCATATGCCGTGTAAATCCAGAAACCCTTGCCGTACTGCGCGACGACTTCCCCGCCCTGCTTCGGCTCTTCGCCAACATCGTTTGACGCAAGCAAAGCTTTGTATCGCGGATCGTAATCGCTCAAGAAATACGCGCCGCGCTCTGTTATCCATCCATCGAAATCTCGCGCCGTGATCTTATTCGGGAAATTGAATAGCGGATGCGCCGCGTCGAGTATCTCGACTTTCGCATGCTCATCCGTAACTCGATACGGCTTCGGATCAATCTTCGGGTACGGCGAGAAGTCGCCGCTCAGGTACTGAGCTTTGTTGTACTCAGCAATGACAAGATGGCGGCGCGCGTACTCAATCAACCGCTCGTTGTTGGCGATCAGGTCAGGCCTTGACTTGTACGCGCCGACGCCTATGACCACAGCATCGAATTGATTGAGGTCAATCGTCGCAAGCTCGTTTGCGGCAATCGGCTTCGCGTTGACTTGAGCCTCTTTCAATAACGCATCGTCAGCCGCGCCGATTAAGCCTATCTTCATGCTCGACGCGTTCTTTGATTTGAGCGAATCGGCGAGCCGCGAGTCTTCGAGATAAATGATTCGCGGCTCTCGTTCGCGCTCGCGCGGCCCTTCTTCGCCCGACTTCACTTCTTTCGAGATTCGATAAGGCGCATAGTTGCCCTGCTCGAAATTCCCCCGGTTGTACTGAACGATGAGCGTGCCGCCTCGATTAACATATTCAAGCAGGCGCGCGTTGTTTGCCACAACGTCGGGCCGCACTTCGTAAACGCGAACGCCAAGCACGATTGTATCGAAGCGATTGAGGTCGCCCGATTCAAGCTCGCGCTGGCCGATAACTTCAACGTCAACGCCGAGTCGCCTCAGCGCGTTTGCGAAATCATCGCCCGCGCCTTCGATGTAGCCGACCTTCAAGCCTGCCGCAACCTTCGCATCAATCACTTCGGCTTCTGTCTCCGCATCTCTGAAAATCAATCGCGGCTCGATGTGCGAATAAGAGACCACCTGATAACCGCGACGAAACTCCTGCCCGTTGATTGTGGCGACGGCTGAAACTTCGCGGCGCATCTCTGCGCTGTTTGCCGGAACAGTCACGGTGAAGGTGAAGATTGCGCGCTCGCCTTCGCGCTTCAAATCGAATGCGGCGTCAGCGGGCGACACTTTCCACGAAGCCGCGCCGTTTAACTTCACCGTGCCGCGCGCCCCCTGCTTCAAATTATTCGTAAGCGATACGGTGATTTCACGAGTGAGAGCGATAGGCGAAACAGGAAATATCAAAATCTCAGGCGAGACATTCACCGAAACGGCGGGCGCGACTTTCAATTCATGCCTCAACTCGCCCTGCGCTTTCGCGGTGTAACGATACTGCGCCTGTTGCATCACAGCGATTTTTTGTCCACCGATTTCAAACTCGACCCGCGCGATGATAAGCGGCGGCGCAAACGGCTCGATGCCAGCGCCGCCGCTGCCCGCAGTGAACATATCGCCTCGTCGCGGCTGCTTGAGCCAGTAGGGTTGACTCGGCTCGGCATCCGGCGCGACTGTGACTTTGAAATCTGCTTGAGTGATTCGCTGACCTTCGGAAAGGAGATCTTTCTTCTCCTGCGCGAGAGCAGTCCATCCGCGCGGAAGCAGGAGCGAAACGTCCGCCGGGCCTGTGTTGGCGTCTGAGTAACGCTCCACTCTGATCGAGAAGGTCTGACCGGGCGTAACTATTTCATCATCCGCGAGGCAATCAACTATGACGTTCGCAGATTTCGCAAGCGCGTCGGCGAAGTCGGCTTCCTTTTGCTTTAAGAAAAAATCCGTGTCGTAGAATTCCGATTCGCTGAGGCCGAGACCCGCAAGCATCGCGCGGGCTTCTCTGATTTTCTCAAGCCCGGCGGCTATCTCCGGCCTCACCATCGAAGGCGTGAGCGGGTTGAACTGGCGTAGAGACCGTTCGGCATGCTGCTGCGCTTCGACCAGCGGCTTTGATAAAGCTTCGCCGCCTTTGCCTGCAAATCGCGCGATGCCCGTTATACTCGTGTCAATCCCATCGAAGATGTCTTTTTCATCAGCGATTGGGCCGACAGTGTTCTCCATCAATCGCATTCTTGAATAACGCGGGCCGCGCCGCTCGATTGCGTCTTGATCCTGCGTGCGATGCTGGTTGCGCCCTTCGGTTGCGATTTCAGAATAACTGCGGCCAAGCAGCGGATCGTACTGGCCTGTGTTCAATGACAATGTTGCAAGTTTCAGTTGCGGCCCGCGACTCTGCTCTCCGAAATCAGAAGAGCGGACGTAGAGCTTCTTCGCCTGCCATGGTCTTAATCCTTCTGCAATTTGCTTAGGAAACCGCGAAGGGTCTGCTGCCGCATGAAATGCTTCGACCGTCAGTAAGCCTGCCGCTTGATGATGGCCGTGACCGTCGTTGGGCGTGCCGCTCCACGCCGAAACGATGACCATTGGGCGAAACAATCGAATGACGCGAACCATGTCGGCAAGCACAGCTTCGCGGTCCCACTTCGATAGAGCTTCCGCGCGCGACTTGCTGAACCCGAAATCATAAGCGCGCGTGAAGAACTGACTCGCGCCGTCGAGCCTTCGCGCCGCTAGTAATTCTTCGGTGCGAATGACGCCGAGCGATTCGTACAGCTCAGGCCCGATGAGGTTCTGGCCGCCGTCGCCGCGTGTGAGCGAAAGGTAAGCCGTGCGCGCCTGACGCCCTCGCGCGAGATAAGCGAGCAACCCGCTGTCTTCGTCGTCCGGGTGCGCGCCAGTGTGAAGCACGCTCGCGACTACGCCCAATCGCTTGAGCGCCTGACCGAGCGCCATCGCGCCGCGATCTTCTGCCGGACGCTTGTCGGCTCTTGCGATTGATGAATGAAAAGTAAGGGACGGGTTGTAGCCGACGAGCGCCCAAAAGATGAGCGCCGCAGCGATAATCTTGCGAGATGAAAGGTTCAGATTCACCTCAGCCTCCTGTTAATGAACTTCAGCCAATCATTCTGCTGCCGTTTCTGCGGCGACGGTTTTGCCGAAGGGCCATTCGCTTCGCCGCCACGAGCGAACAAGATAAATCGCCGATCCGATTATTACCAGCGCAACCGCAAGCAATATCGTTTCGAGCGACTTCGGGCGCATTATGAGTACATAGACGAATCCGCTGAACGCTAAGATAGCGGGAAGCGGATAGAGCCACATCCTGAACGGCAGATGGATATCGGGCCGCGTCTTTCTTAGCACAATCACGCCGATGGTTTGAAGGATGAATTGGACCGTGATGCGTATGACCACTAATGCCGTTATCACGTCTTTCAGCTTGAAGAAGCAGCAGGCCGCCGCAACCGTTCCCATCACCAAAAGCGAAACGTAAGGGAAGCGGTGCTTCGGATGCACGCGCGCGAACGATTTGAAATAGTTGCCGTCGAGCGCCGCCGCGTAAGGCACTCGCGAATAGCCGAGCATCAGCGAGAAGACCGAAGCGAACGCCGTCCACATTATCAGCACGCTCGCAAGCACTCCCGCCCAGTTGCCATACAGTCTCTGCATGAAGATTGAGATGATGTGATTGCGCGTCTCTTCGTTTTCGGGCTTCGCGGTCTCGATCATCTCGCGCCACGGGATCACGCCGAGAATGCTTACGTTCATCACGATGTAAATCGCGGCCACCGCGAGTATCGAATAGATCACCGCGCGCGGGATAGTTCGCGTCGGGTCTTTGACTTCGCCGCCGAAGAAGCAGACGTTGTAGTAACCCCAGTAGTCATAAACGGCCACAAGCATCGCTGCGCCAAGCCCCGTGAAAAAGCCCGGCGTCAAATCGAACGCGCCAGATGGAAAATCAAACGCGCGACCGGGATCAAAGTGCGTCACGCCTGCTACGATCACCCACAGCACCGTCAGAAAGACGCCTATCCAGAGGTATTGAGACAGCCGCCCGATCACTGTGATCTTTCGATAAAGCAGAAACATCGCAAACAGCACCGTGCCTATGGCGACGAAAGTTCCTGCCGTTATCGAAACGCCCACGCTCAGTTTGCCAATCAAGGGAAGCTGAAACGGGATGTCGCGCGCGATGAAAGTGTGGCCGAGCGCAGGCCAGATGTAGCTGGCATATTGCGAAAGCCCTATGCAGCCCGAAGCAATCGAAAGCGGCGCGCTGAAGGTCAATTGCCAGATGAACAGAAACGAAATCATCCGGCCAAAGCGCGACGGGCCGTAGATTTCTTTGAGGTAGCGATAAGAGCCGCCCGATCCGGGCATCGCCGCGCCAAGCTCGGCCCACACCATTCCATCGCAGATTACAAGCAGCGCGCCGAAAATCCATCCGAGCATCGCCTGCGGCCCGCCCATCGCCGCGATGATGAGCGGGATTGTGATGAACGGCCCAACGCCTATCATGTCAATCATGTTCAGCGTCGTCGCGCTTCTTAGCCCGACGCCGCGAATCAGCGCTGCCTCGCCGCCCGCCGTCTGTTGGTCTTGATTTGATGATTGATGAGTGATGTCTTCGGCTATGTTCATAAACTGTCCGTGAGCGCAATGATACAACACCGCCACAGCGAGGCGATAGCGCGAACAGAGTCTGAGCCTGAGCTATGAGATTCGAGATAAAGCTAATCGGCGGCTGCTTTCGTTTATCGTCGCAGCTTTTTGAAGCGGGAGCTATTGGCTAACGCGCGGTCTCCTGCCTTCATTGATGGGCACGCCGCCGACGGGGAACCGCGACGGGTCGGGAATGAATATGAAGACCCAGTCTTCGTAATTCGAGAGACCGAAGTATTCGTGTATCGCGGGACCTTTGCGCTTCGGCGCGACGCCGATTATGGGAATGTTTTGTTTGCCCGCATCATCGCCCTCAAAGAAGTGACGCAGCGGGTCCGGCGGCTGCTGATCATCATCGTCGTCATCATCATCGTCGTCGTCATCGTCATCAGAGACGGGCGTTTGCGGGCGACCGATGCCGGGCTGACCGGGTTGCGCGGGCTGCGCAGGTTGACCGGGCTGCTGCGGAGCAGTTACAGGTTCGCCCGGTTTTGCCTTTATGAGCTTTTGAGGCGGCCCGGCCAAAAGCCAGTACTGTTGGGGGATGACATAGCCGGTCGCGGCTGTGTAGTTGTCGAGAAACTTCTGGATTCGCGGGTCGCGCAGGCGGACAGGCTCCCACTCTTCGTTCGTCATCGGGTCAATCAACGCCGACAAACGCACGAGTTTTATCTCGTTCACGCCAATGGTTATCCCGTCGCGCAGCTTCTTCAACTCCGTCAGGTATCCATAAGGCGGAGGCGAGAAGAGTTGAATCGCTCCGAGCCGACCGCCGTTGTAGTAGCGGGCAATCGCTTTCGCCATCTGCTCGCCGCGATAGATCATCTCGTTCTCTTTCTCGCGCTGAACAGTGATCTTTACGTTGGGCATCACGGACGAGGCCAGCACTATTGCCATGATCGAAAGCGCAAGCAGCAATCCGAGCAGCGCCCAGCCGCGCTCGCCCTCACGCTCGGTTGCTGATTCAAGCGATTGCCTGTTGAGTTGTTCGGGTCGCGTCTTCATCATTGCGGTCGAGCCTGCTGCATCGGTATGCGCCGTCTTATCTCTAATTGAGTGTGAGTGACTTCAATCTCTCGTTCGTTGATCGAGTCTATGCGCCACACGCCTTGAACGATGTCGCCGCGCTTCAGGAGCTTGAACTCAGGTCTGCTCGAAGGAATCTCTATGTTGGCCAGAGTCGTTCCGTGCCGCCCGCGATAGATGAAATTCGGTTCGGGCGCTTGCGGAATCGAAATCTGCGTCTCGTTGGAGAAGAGTTTCGGGTCGCTTTTGGATTTCACCTCGACTTTTATTGTGCGCGGGAACGAGTACTCGCCCGGCTCCATCTCCGTAGTCAGTTGGCTTTCGCTCACGCGCTTTGTCGGCTTCGGCCTGCCGTCAAAGTAAATCTCAGCGTCTGCCGGGAACTTCTGGCCGAGCACCATCACTGTCACCTTGAAGGGGCTGCCCGCCACTATGTTCCGATTCACCTGCGCGGCTTGAATCACAATCGGAGGAGGTGGTGGTAGTGGCGCAGGTCGCGGCGGCGGCGCCACATAGTAGGCAAAGATATTCCCGCGACCTTTATATGCATAAGGGTCTTCGGGTTCTTTTTTGTCCGGCTCAACCGTAACAGACTCGTGCGAAATTCTCGAAAGGTTCAGCGGCGTGAGATCGGCCAGTTGCTGCTGCACCCACGCGTTGCGCTCTTCATTTGAAGACGGTGGGCGCATCGCGGGCGGCCCACTTGCCTGTTTCTTAGCCGGTTGCGCCGAGGCCCTGTTCGCGTTCGGCGTTTCGTCAGTCGTTGACGAAGGCGAGAGCACGAATTGATAGACCATTACTCCGAGAAATACCGCGCCGAGCGCGCCAAGCGCGATCTTCTTCACCTGCTCAGATTTTACACTCCTGTTTGCCATCAACTTCTTCTCTCAACCAAACTGCGTTGCAGCCGCATCTTTATGAAGCATCAACGGGGACCGAAAGATTAATCGTCAGCATAATGCCAGAGGCTCCCGATCTGCGCCCTTCGCCGGTCTCCTTCTCTTCCTGATTAATCAGGGTAATCGAATTGATAATCACGAACAGCTTGCTGTTTTCAAGCTCCCTGATAAATGACTGCAGCTTCGCGTAGTCGCCCGCGACCGTGAAGTTTGCCTTCACGGTTGAAAAAGCATCGAGCGCGCGCTCTTCTTTCTTCTGCTTCGAATCGCTCTTTTCGTCTTCCTGCGCGTTGCGCAACTCGACCGGAATCCCGCTCGTCAATTGAACGCCGTGTTTTTTGGCCAGCTTGTTGATCTCATCGAGCAGGTTCTTTACGGTAGAGTTGACGGGCCTGACGTACTGCTGCTTGAACTGGTTCAGGCTGTCGAGCGCGGCCTGCGGCTGAGTGTCTGTCTGCTGCGCCGTCTGCTGTCCCGTCACGGTTCTGCTTCTTGCAATCTCGGCTTCCTGCGCCCGCTCTTTTTCTTCAAGCTCGGCCAGCCGATTGCGCTCAGGCACAAGCGCGTTGAAGTAATAGACAACGACCAGCGAAAAGAGTATCAGCACAAGCGCAGCCGTTATCAACTCAGCGGGGCTGAGGCCGAAAGGGAGCCGGGCTGCGCGCGTTGATTTTAGATGGAACTCAGCCACGCGCTCGCGGACATGTGTGCTCATTGCGCGCTGCCTCCTGAAAGGTGGTAATTCAGCCTCAACGTGAACGGGATTTCATTCTTTTCGTTCACGGCTTCTTGGCTCGGCGGGTGGCCTTTGTCGAAGGTGAACGGCCCGCCG
>DATLXU010000148.1:0-23218 GCA_035575515.1 Blastocatellia bacterium | reverse complement strand
TTGGGATGAGGCTTGGATACCTGATGGCGATCTTCAACCTGCTGATACAATGGCGAGGTATTGAAGTTGATGAACAAGGAGTATCTCATTTGTCTTTAGCCGAATTCAGCCTCTGATTTCACTAGCACCACAGGTTAATAGGCTCGACCTCTTGGCGGGCAGCTCCAGCAAATTTTATATCACGCGCTGACCAATTAATCCACAGTCTGTTTCGTCACGAACAGGTACGAATCAAAGCTGAAAATGTTCCGCGCCAAGCTGGATTTTAATGAGTAGTTCTGGATTGAATAAATCCTTTGCCTTCTCTATCTAATTCTATGAACCTGTAGGATTCTTGAGAGGCTAGTGGCGCATTATTTCTTATGAAGGACGATGCGGCCCGCGTAAGCCGTCACCGTTAGCCGCGGGCCGCCGTTTAGGTATGAGCCGATTATGCCTCTCTGAGCGCGGGTGTTACCCGAAAAGCTCGATACGAAATCGCCGAGACTTATGTCCCCGCTCAACGAGCGCGCATTAAGGTCGAAGGGAGTCGCGGCGGGCACTGTTATGTCAATGTTGCCCTTGAGCGATTGAAGCGCGTATGAGCCGCCTTCGCGCAACTGACCATCAAAGAAAATATCGCCAGTCGTAATCTTCACATCAACCGCAGAGCTTCTCACATCCGCTAGACGCACATCGCTATTAAACGAGTCAACGGTTATGTGGCCCGCAACTCTGCGAACTTCGATGTCACCCATGTTATTCTTGAGCGTGAGAGAAGTTTCCGCTGGGACCATCACTTCAAAATCCGCGCGGCCCAGAGCTAAAGATTTCAGACTTCGCTTGACAGTTATCGTAATGTCGTTGCCGACCATCCGGTCCTCGATTGCAAGCGAAGAAGCGTTTGTCGCGCTAACTGAAATCGCCCTCTTGTTCCACGCCGTGACGTGAATGAAGCCATTGACATTTGATATAGTCAGGTGCGCCGTGCCCTGCGGCGTGTACGTGCGCTCAAATCGTGCAGGTTCAGACGCCGTTGCGCCAGCCGCCATTGTAAGAATTGCGAAAAGAGACACAACTATCGGAAGGCAAGCAGATGGGCAGGCTTTCAATATACTTTTCACGCTCAGCATCAATCGAATTAACCGGCTTCCTGTTCACAAACTCTCGTTGCTTCTCAGAACTTGTCGAATCCTTCGAGCACGCGCAGCTTTTCCATATAAGCGTTCATCATCAATTCCTGCGAGACGTCGTCGGCAGGATTGTCCTTCAACTGATGGCGACAGGCCATAAGCGTCTGGTCAATTGTGAGCATGTTCCTGTCGAACGCATCGCGAAGCTCAGGTGGCCAACTGGCCTTACGCTGTTCGAGCCGTTCGCTGTATTCGTTGATCTTCTTTTCAAACTGCTGCACTTCAGGATTTGACAGCGGATGCGTTTCGAGCGCGCTCGATTCCGAGTTTACCGCTGAGCTGTTGCTTGAATTAGAGCCGTCGCGGCGCAGTGTAATCACGCCGATTGAAATGACTATGACTATCGCCGCCGCCGCAGCAGCCATCTGCGGAATTGACAAATTAGAATGGCCGCTGCGGACTCCGCTCCACCACGCGCGGGCGCGAGTCAACAGGCTCGGCGGCCCATGTTCGGCTATGTCCGCCTGGATGCGCGTCCAGACGGCGCTCGAAGGCGTGTATTCGGGAAGTTGGCGCGAGAAGTGAACTATTTGAAGCAGGTCGTCGCGCACGGCGCGGCAAGGCTCGCAATCAGCAAGGTGGCGCTCTACGTTTACCTGCTCGCCAAGCTCAAGCGTCCCGTCAATGTAATCCGATATTAGTTCCTGGCACTGCTTGCAAACCATTTTATCAATCCATCCCTATCTTTTCGTGAGCAACTCGCGCAACCGCATTCGCGCTTTGTGCAATTGCGATTTCGATGTGCCCACGCTAACATCAAGCATATCGGCAATCTCTTCGTGCTCGTAACCTTCAACGTCGTGCAGCACAAAAACCGTGCGATAACCGGGCGGCAACTGCGCTATCGCTTTTTCGAGCGCAAGTCTTTCAACCATCGAAATTCGCCGCGTGCTCTGTAGCGGCGTTTCAACAACGTTTGTGAAATCGCCTTCTTCGCTCGTATGTTCGAGCTTCACTCCACGCTTGCGAAAGTGCATCAGCACCTGATTGACGGTCAAGCGATGGAGCCAGGTAGTGAAGGCCGAATCGCCGCGAAAGCTGCCGATCTTTTTATAAACCTGCAGGAAAACTTCCTGCGTGAGGTCTTCGGCCTGCGAAGAATTGCCGAGCATTCGCATGCACAGTGAAAAGACTCGCCTGTTATGCTGCTCGTAGAGACGTTCAAAAGCCGCCGCATCGCCAGTTGCAGCCGCCCGCGCTAATTTCAGGTCGTCTGATGCTGTCTGGCTTGGTTCGGCGGTCACGGTCATTATCAGCGTGTCTGTTATCGCAGCCATGACCTCACACGCTGTGATGCCATGCCGCTAAATCCGGTTGCTCCAAGATTATAGCATTTACAGGAGATATATCGAATTTTTTGTAGAAAAAATTGACAGGTGCAGCGAGCCGCGCTCGTGGAAGGGGGCGGGGGCGGCTGGCGATGAATCGGTTCCAACAATCCACCGCCAGCCTTAATCATCGTCGCGCCGCCGATTCGTGGCTGCCGCGACGATTCGACATATGCTTAGTCCTTAGTCGCAGCCTGTGCGGAAGTTTTCGTAGCAGGCTCAGCGGCGCTCGAAGTCGTCGTTCTCATTGGCGCATTGGGCACCGCATTGTTCGTAAGCAGCCTTATCTCTACGCGGCGATTCAGCGCGCGAGGGCTTGCTGCGGGGGCTGATTCGCTCGTCGTGCTTGCGTTTTGAGTTGTGATTGGCCGCGCCGCTCCAAACCCAAGCGCGAACATCCGCATCACAGGAATGTTGTGCTTATCGGCAAGGTATCGCTGTACGGCTTCGGCGCGCAACTGGGCGAGGTTAGTGTTATAGCGGGTAGCTTTCGCCGTGTCACCGTAGCCGACTATTTCGAGGATGAACCCGCTGCGGTCAGAAATCTGTGACGCGAGTGTATCGAGTTGCGCCATGCCTTCGGGCGTGAGCTTTGCGCTGCCCGGTCTGAAAAAGACCATGGCCGTATTCTGCACTGTGTACTTGTCGAGGTTGGCGCGCAGGTCTTCGATGCTGCGCTCGACGCCTGTAACGCGCGTGCTGGCTTGTTCGGCTGAAGAAGCGGCGCGATCAGCCGTCTGCTGCGCGCGGTCGGCGCGGCTTCTCGCGTCGTCAATACCGGTTCTCAACTCAGATATCTGCTGAGTGTTGCGGCGGGATGTTTCTTCAAGTTCGCCCGTGCGATTCTCCAGCGGAGTGACTCGCTCGGCGATGCGATTTCGCACATATTTCTTGGTCGCGCATGCGGACGAGAAGACAACTCCCAATGTCATCAACAGAGCAACGGTAACCAGTTTGTACTTCATTACTTTCCTCCTCACAGCATAAAATTGACTGCAAACAGCTGTTGAAACTTCTCAATAAGCCTTTGATAATTGATGCGTCCTCACGTTGAAGCAGAACAGAACAACTGCGATTGTCGTGCCACTGAAGGCCGCGGCGGAATCGCTTCTACGGTGCAGAAAATGAGCCTTTAGAGGCCGTAACCCTCTTTTTTTCCTCTTTTGCTGTATTAGTTTCCTACCCGCACTTGAAAAATTTACACACCAACTCCTGGAAGATGGGAGACGAAGTATGAGGGATGAAAATTAATTATTGATGCGCACACTTCAAAGTTTGAAGTTCGACATTTGAAATCCTTTTCATTCCTCATCTCTTATCCCCATCCATTAGAAAAGAATTGACACGACCTTCGGTCATTGTAAAATCAAATCTGTGAATCGAATCGGTCCCCACGATTGCTATCGCGCAGACCCTGAGAAGCCTGTTCAATGTATTCGCTCTACTACGTTCTCACGAACCAGCACGATGAAGAATTCGCTCCAGTGCGTTGCAATGAGCAGACTGTCATGCGACTGGTCCGTTACTTCGAGGACGTTGTAACAGAGAACAAGTTATCTGCGCTCGTTTTGGAAGGCCGCCCGCTCGATGGAACTTCCTCGCGCGAGATCGAGCGCATGGACAGATTATCTGCCGCTGCTCGCCATATGTATTTCTTCTGCTGCGACAGGGATTGCACTAGCAACTTCAACGCAGCGGCCTACCGCAACCTCACAGTCCTTGAAGAGCGCGATTATCACAACATTGAGACTGGCCCATTCATTCTGGTCATGGACCCTCGCTTCTGTGGGTTGCTTGCTTCATACACTGTGCCCGAAGAGAGCAATGCTCATTCGAAGACTTACGAGATGGTCTGGACGTTTGACCCGAACGTTGTATTCACCGCCATTGAGTACCTGATGGCTCGAATAAACGTGCAAAAGCCAAACGAGCGTGTGCGCTTCGAAAGATTGCTCAATGTCTGCACACCGCGCACCTCGTCACTTCGGCTTGCGCTGACGTTTACAACCAAGCTGACGATGCTCATGCAGCGGCAGAACGAGCTTGAAATGGCGACCAATCGCATAAGTTCTGCCATCTCAAGCTCGCTTGAGCTTGAGCCGATTCTACAAGCTGCTGTCGAAGAAGTCGGGCGCGCATTGAACGCTCGCCGCGCCGCGCTCGCTCTGTGGCAGGAGGGGACGAGCAGGCCCGAAGGCATGAGTGTTTATGAAAGACCTGAAGAACCCCTGCGCGCAGAAAACGAAGTTTCAGGCGCACAGCAGACTATAAAGAGCGAAATGACAGAGCCATCACCAGACACGAGTTTTGCGAGATCGCATTCGAATGCGATCTCGCAAGCAACTCCGGACTCGTTGCTCACGTTGGATGAGAATCAAAATAGTCACGCGAACGACTATCGCAGGAACGGCGAGATTGACTTGGGGTTATCTAAAGGCCAGATGATTCCGAGCGGGCCACTTGAAGTTCCCATTACTTATCGCAATAGCGTTATAGGAGTTCTTGTCGTCGAAGATGACGCGGTCGGTCGCAACTGGGAAGACGAAGAAGTTCTAATGGTGAAAACCGTTTCCGATCAACTCGCTGTCGCCATCAGCCACGCACGCCTGTTCCAGCAAGTGCAGAAGCAGGCGATGACCGACGCGTTGACGGGGCTTTATAATCACCGCTATTTCCAAGAGCGGCTCGAACGCGAAACCAAACTCGCAGACCGCAATTGTAATCAGGTTTCGCTAATACTCTTAGATCTAGATCATCTGAAACGAATCAACGACACTCACGGCCACCGCGTAGGCGATGCGGCGCTATGTCACGTCGCCCGCGTCATGCAGACGACCGTTCGCGAGGTTGACATATGCGCTCGTTACGGCGGAGAAGAGTTCGTTATAATTCTTCCACAATGCGGGCGCGAAGATGCTATTAATGTGGCCGAGCGATTGCGCGAAGCCATAGCATCAACGCCGGTTCAAAAGGCTGGACAGGTGACTGCAAGTGTCGGCGTTGCAACTTACCCGTCGGCGGCAAAGTCGAAAGAAGAGCTTGTCGAGATGGCTGACCGCGCCATGTACCTCGCGAAAGCCGCGGGGCGAAATCGCGTCCGCACACTGATGCACCGCACCTACACAGGATTGAACGTTTAGTCACTTTCAACCCGCCGCCCGCTGACTCTCCGTTTCCGCAATGACTTCGTGAATAGCGCGGACTTCGGCGACGAGTTGCTGGAACATTTCAGGCAGCAGCGCCTGCGGGCCGTCCGAAAGTGCCACCTCTGGGTGATTGTGAACTTCGACCATTATGCCGTCCGCGCCGACGGCTATGCTTGCGCGAGCAAGCGGGATGACCTTGTGCCGTTTGCCCGTGCCGTGTGAGGGGTCAACGATGATCGGAAGGTGCGAGCGGTTCTGCACGGCGGGCACGATAGAAAGGTCGAGCGTGTTGCGCGTGTGATCAGAGAAGGTCCGCACGCCGCGTTCGCACAAAATGACGTTATAGTTGCCCTCGGCCATGATATATTCAGCCGCGAGCAGAAACTCTTCGAGCGTTGCAGACATTCCGCGCTTGAGCATCACGGGCTTGCGCGATTGGCCGACGCGACGCAACAGCGAGAAGTTCTGCATATTGCGCGCACCAATCTGCAAGACATCGGCATAGCTTTCGACAAGGTCAGCCGTTTCGGTGTCGAGCACTTCCGTGACTATGTACATACCGAAACGCTCGCGCGCTTCCGCCAAAATCTTTAATCCTTCTTCGCCGAGCCCTTGAAACGAATAAGGCGAAGTGCGCGGCTTGAACGCGCCGCCGCGAAAAAACTTCACCCCGCACGCGGCAACTATTTCGGCAATCTCCATCGTCTGCTGGCGCGATTCAACTGCGCACGGCCCTGCGATGATTGCTGGCTCTACACCGCCTATGCTTGCATCGCCGACGCGAACTATTGTGTCGTCGTGCTTGAGATCGCGGCTGACGAGCTTGTATGGCTTTGACACGCGAATGGCTTCGGCTACGCCGGGCAGAATCTCAAAGTGCGCAGGGTCAATCGGTCCCTGATTGCCCGTGATACCTATCGCCGTCCGCGTAGCTCCGGGCATCGGATGTGGTTTGAAGCCCAACTCGGTTATTACCCTCAGCACCTCTTGAATCTGTTCTTCAGTTGCTTCGGGCTTCATCACTATTAACATTATCTCTCTCTCCTGACGAAAGGGCGATCTGATCAATTGGATTTATAGCCCTTGCCTTTGCAATGCGCAATGTCACATTCGCTCAGGCACCTCGATGCCGAGCACCTCAAGCGCCTCAATCAACTGCCGCCGCACGATTATTGTGATTGCAACGAGCAACGCGCGCCGCGCCTCATCCGCTTCCGAAAGGATGTGGTAATGGTGATAGAAAAGGTTGAACCGCTGTGCGAGCTGAAACGCCCACTTCGCGACAAGCGACGGCTCAAGCGATGCGACTGCGCCTCGCGCGATGTCCGATAATCTCATCGCAAGATAAATGAGCGACCACAAATCATCGCCCGTTTCGCCGCTCAGAAGTTCGGCTATTCGCTCGCGCTCGATTTGCTCTATGCCCGCTGTCTCAATACCGGCATCCCTGAGCTTTCGGAAGATCGAGTTGGCGCGCACGACCGAGTATTGAATGTAGGGACCCGTTTCGCCTTCAAACGAAAGCGCCTCTTTGAAGTCAAAGGTGATGATTGAATTGCGCGTGTACTTGAGCAGGTAGTACCGCAATCCGCCGACGGCGATCTTGCGCGCGGCTTCGCGCTGCTCTTCTTCGCTTAGCTCTGGATGGCGGCTTCGGACTTCCGTGAGCGCAAGCGTCTCCATCTGGTCAACGAGATCATCAATCTTCACGCCAAGCCCTTTGCGGCCCGACATGCTGATTGCGGTGCGCTTGCGATCTTCGTCCGAAAGCTCAACCCCCAACTGTTCAGCGGTCGCGGGACTGAGCACGACTTTTTCATAGCCGAGATGCGCGCTGCGTTCGACTCTTTCATCGTGGTCGACGGCCATCACGCCGAGCTTGACGTAGTGCTGCGGGTAGGACTGGCCCGCGTCAATCACATTGAAGTAAGCCGCGCCGTTTCCAAACTGCGGGTGAGTCGCGTCATTCTCGCTCGCGTTTGAAGTTGTAATCCAAACCATTCGGCCATCTGAGTATGCGCGAAACTTCTTGTAATAAAAATCTAGATCGAGCTGGCCGAGCTTCCACAGGTGAAAGGCAATGTCTTTGCCCGTGTAGGTGACAGTCCCGTTTGAACGGACTATGACCTTGTCCGCTTCATGCTCGGATTCTTCTTCTGCATTCTTGTCCTCCTCGCCAGCCGCGCGCATAACCCAGCAGCCCGCAAGCTTCCCTTCGGTTTCATAGACTATCGCGCCGCGCTCTTTCAGAAGCTCGAATGCCTTATTCCAGATGTGCAGGTGTAAAACGTCGGATTCGCGCGGCAGCAGGTCGTAAGAAATCCCTAGCCGAAGCATCGTGTCGAGATGGCAATCGAGTATTCGCGTGGAGATATAATCCGCCATCTCGTAGGTTTCGCCCTCGCCTGCTTCGAGTTCGTGAAGCGTGCGGGCGCGAAGCTCAAGGCGCGAGCGGTCTTTTTCATAAAACGCGCCGACCCGCGCGTACAAATCCCAGCAGTAATAATCGAACTTGCCTTCAAGGGCCTTTATCTCGTCGAGCGTTTTATTCTCAAGGTACTTGAAGCCGACGACGACATCAGCGACTTGCGCGCCGGTGTTATCAATGTAGTTCTGGACTTCGACCGTCTCGCCCGCGAAACGCAAAAGCCTCACGGTTGTATCGCCCAACACGGCGTTGCGCATGTGACCGATATGCGCCGCTTTGTTCGGATTGACCGACGTGTGCTCAAGGATGATCTTGCCGCCAATCTGCGGCGTCATCGCTTGCGGCTCGCTCGCTTCGGTCAACAGGTACGCCGCGCGATCAAAATAGACATTCAGGTAGCCAGCGCCCGCAACGTCAACGCGAGCGACGCCTTGAACGCCGCGAATTTCATCGGCGAGCCTCGTTGCGATTTCGCGCGGGTTCTGCTTCTGTCCCGTCGCTGCTTTCAGCCGCTTCGCCAATTCAAATGCGATTGGAAAAGCAAGGTCGCCAAGCTCTGTTCGCGGCGGAACCTCTACCGGCAATTCTTCGAGATGAATGTCGAACAAATTCGCGATAACCGTATGCAGCCGCTCTCGCACCCTATCTTGAATAGTCATACGTTGATTAACTCCGTGATCATAATCTACGGCGATGAAATCTTCGCTCGATGGAATCAAAAATATTAGCAGCCGGAAAATGCTTTTGAAAGTATGCTCGTTGATTTGCGCGTCTTGATTTTTTCTGCGCGCAGCTTTCCTGCTAATATGTGAGTTTCTATGGTGCTCAAAGAAGTGACAGATGAACTGATTCGCCTGTTCGACAGCGCGCGAAGCGTCGCGGTGCTGACAGGCGCAGGGATTTCGGCTGAAAGCGGAGTGCCTACGTTTCGCGGCGGAGGCGACACCTCAATTTGGATGTGGCGCGGGCGGCCCGTCACTGAACTATCATCAGTCGAATTGATGGCGACTGACCCGAAGCTCGTATGGGAGTGGTTCGATTATCGCCGCGGGATGCTGCTCGACATCAAGCCTAACGCGGGCCACATTGCTCTAGCTGATTGGGAGCGTCGCTTTGAAGACTTCACGCTCGTCACTCAAAATATTGACGACCTTCACCGCGCGGCTGGCTCGATGAATATCTTAGAGCTTCACGGCAACATCTGGCGCGCTCGCTGCCTTCGCTGCCGAAGCACATTTGAAGCGCGCGAGACTCCGCTTGAAGGCGCGCCGCGATGCCTTGCCTGCAACGGCCCTGCGCGGCCCGACGTTGTGCTGTTCGGAGAGCTTCTGCCCGATGGAGTCTTTGAACGAGCAGAAGAGGCAGCCGCTCGCGCCGATCTCTTTTTCGTCATAGGCACATCGGCTGTCGTCTATCCTGCGGCTGGACTTCCAATCGCGGCGAAGCAGTCGGGCGCGCGAATCATCGAAGTCAATCCAGAGATGACAGATATTTCTTTCTTCGCGGATGTGGCGCTCGTCGGCAAGGCGGGCGAGATACTGCCGCAGTTCTTGAAGGAGCGTGGCTGATGCGAGCCATCTATTTTGACTGCTTCGCTGGCGTGAGCGGCGACATGATAATCGGCGCGCTCGTTGATCTTGGGGTTGATGCTGAATCGCTGAAAGCTCAACTTACATCTCTGAACCTCAGCGGCTGCGAAATCAAAACCGAGCGCGTAAAGCGTAGCGGCATCGCCGCCGTAAAATTCAATGTCGAAGTTGATCAATCAGCACAGCCAGCACGTTCACTCGATGACATAAAAGAGATAATCAATCGCTCTTTGTTGAGCGAACAGGTCAAAGCTCGCTCGATTCGCGCTTTCGAGTTATTAGCCGAAGCCGAAGCTCGCGTTCACGCGACCACGCCGGACAAAGTTCACTTTCATGAAGTCGGCGCGGTTGACTCGATCATTGACACAGTGGGCGCGATGATCGGATTCGAGATGCTCGATGTTGAGAAATTTTTTTGCTCGCCGATGAGAATCGGTCACGGTTCAATTGAGACAGAGCACGGGCGATTGCCGATTCCCGCTCCGGCAACGGCGGAGCTTCTTCGTGGCGTTCCCGTTTACGCCGGCGACATCGAAGGCGAATTCGTTACGCCCACAGGCGCAGCGATTGTCGTGAGCCTCTGCGAGAAGTTCGGCCCGCTGCCCGAAATAAGAATAGAAAAGACAGGCTTCGGCGCAGGCTCGCGCAACCCGCGCGGCCTTCCTAACGCGTTGCGATTGATTCTCGGCGAGGTGGCTCAATCATCGCATCTAGACGGCGCAAGCCTTGAACGAATCGAAATGCAATCAGCGACTCCGACACGCGTGATGGTCATTGAAACGAATATTGATGATATGAACCCTCAAGTCTTCGGGTTCGTTATGGATCGCGCGTTCGAGCTTGGCGCGCTCGATGCTTTTCTGACTCCCGTGCAGATGAAAAAATCGAGACCGGGCAATCTGCTCACGATTCTCTGCGAGCCATTGAGGCTCGATGCGATGATTGAAATGCTGCTTAGTGAAACGACGACGCTCGGCGTTCGTTATTATGAGGCGCAACGCCGAGTGCTTGAGCGCGCGATTGAATTTGTTGAAACCCGTTATGGTTGCGTGCGCGTAAAGGTAGCGCGCGACGGCGCTCGCACGTTACACTTTCAACCAGAGTACAAAGATTGCGCGCGCATCGCCAGTGACGCAGGCGTGCCGCTAATCGAAGTGCAATCGGCTGCGAGCGCGGCTTACAGGAAAAGGTTGAACGAAGAGAAGGATGCAGACGAAGCGGATGACGAATTCAAAGAAAAATAATAATGAATCGAAGCCGACCGCTGTTGATCTCGAGAAGATCGAAGCTGGCGTGCGATTGATTCTCGAAGGCATAGGCGAAGACCCTGACCGTCCGGGTCTTCAAGGCACGCCGCGCCGCGTCGCGCTGATGTATGAAGAAATCTGCGCCGGACTTCACAACGACGCGCGCCAATTTCTTCACGTCATCCCGGCTGAGACGCACGACGAGATGGTTATTGTTAAAGATATTCCTTTGCAGTCGCTTTGTGAGCATCATCTGCTTCCGTTCACTGGGGTCGCGCACATCGCATATATTCCGAAAGCTGGGCGCATTGTTGGACTGTCGAAGCTTGCGCGCGTGGCCGATATGATGGCCAAGAAACCGCAGATTCAAGAGCGGCTCACGACGGAGATCGCCGACCTGCTTTATGAAGAGTTGCGCGCGACGGGCGTGATGGTTGTCATCGAAGCCGAGCATATGTGCATGGAGATGCGCGGCGTCAAAAAGCCCGGCTCGCGAACCGTCACGAGCGCCCTGCGCGGCGGATTTCTGAAAGACCCGCGAACGCGCGCCGAAGCGATGGCGCTCATTCGAGACCATAGCAGATAGTTCTTAAGTACCCAGTCTTCAGTTTTCAGCATGTAGTTGGTGAGTAATCTATCAGCCTGAAATCTGAAGACAGGGACAGAAAACTGACCATGACTTTTTACGTTACAACGCCAATATACTACGCGAATGCGAGGCCGCACATCGGCCACGCTTATACAACGATGGTGGCCGACACGCTGACGAAGTACAAGCGGCAGCGTGGCATCGAATCTTTCTTTTTAACGGGCACGGACGAGCACGGCATCAACGTCGAGCGCGCGGCTGAAGCTCGTGGCGTGCCGATCAAACAGCACGTTGACGAGATAGTCCGCGAATTTCAGCAAGCATTCAAGCCGCTCGGCATCGAATACGACCGTTGGATTCGCACGACTGATGATTATCACGAAGAAGCGGTGCAGAAACTCTGGCGCATACTCGACGAGCGCGGCTACATCTACAAGAGCTTTTATGAAGGCTGGTTCTGCGCCGGATGCAACGAGTTCAAAGAAGTTGAGCCGGGAACAGACAGTCCCCTCTGCCCGACGCACGAGCGCCCGCTCGAATGGCTCGCGGAAGAGAGCTACTTCTTCAAGCTTTCTGAATTTCAAAAGCCGCTGCTTGAGTATTACGAATCGCACCCGGATTTCATCCAACCTGAGTCACGGCGCAATGAAGTCGTGTCGTTCGTTTCGGGCGGATTGAAAGACCTCTCTGTGAGCCGCGCGTCCGTCAAGTGGGGCATACCCGTGCCGGGCGACCCGAAGCACACGATTTATGTGTGGCTCGACGCGCTGTCGAATTACATCACGGCGCTCGGCTGGGGAAATAATCGGTATCACGACTTTGAAAAGTTCTGGCCCGCGCTTCACCTCATCGGCAAAGACATTCTGCGTTTTCACACCGTTTACTGGCCCGCTTTTTTGATGGCCGCAGGGATCGAGTTGCCGCGCCAGGTCTATGTTCACGGGATGATTCTGATGGGCGGGCGCAAGATGTCCAAGAGCCTAGGCAACGTCGTTCGCGTCGACGAGCTGCTCAGGTTTTTCACCGCCGACATGATTCGCTACTTCGTGCTGCGCGAGATAGCCTTCGGGCAGGACGGATATTTTTCTTACGAAGCGTTCATTGATCGCATCAATGCAGACCTCGCCGACGGCTTGGGCAACTTGGCGAGCCGCACGCTCACAATGGTGAGAAATTATTTCGATGGCAAACCTCCGCGCCCCTCCGATGAAGAGTCAGAAGATGCTGCTGCTGTGCGGGCAATAATCGAATCTGTAAAAACGAAGTTTGATGAAGAGTTCACTGCGATGGCCTTTTCGCGCGCGCTCGAAGCGGCGTGGAGCGGGATAGCCCGCGTCGACAAGTTCATCACCGAAAACGAGCCCTGGAAGCTCGCGAAAGACCCGGCAGCGCGCCCGAAGCTCGAAAGCGTCATTGCGACAGCTTACGAGGGCCTTCGACACCTTGTGCTGCTTGCGGCTCCCGTTTTGCCCGCGAGCGCGCGAGAGATTTGGAACCAGATGGGGCTTGCGGGCGATCCTCTAAAGTTCAATCCGAACGAAGCGCGATGGAGCGAGCCGCTTGAAGTCTCGAAGATTGAGCGCATCGTTCCGGCGTTCCCGAAACTCAACAAGGAAAAGATCATGGCTGAAGTGGAAAAAGAAAAAGAAGCAGCGCAACCGGCAACCGAAACGAAAGGCGAGCAAACTCAGACTGCAAAACAGGCAGGCGCAGCCGAGCCTGCTGCAACTAAAACTGAAGAGGCGCAAAGCGCGAAGGGCGCGACTCAAGGCGATGTGCCGCCGCTCGCTGAAACTATCACGATTGACGATTTCGCTAGGATTGACCTGCGCGTGGCGACTGTGCTTGAAGCCGAGCGCGTGCCGAAAGCTGATCGTCTGCTTCGCCTTATTGTTGATGTTGGAGAGTCGCAGCCTCGACAGATTCTCGCGGGGATAGCGCAGTACTACGCGCCAGAAGACATAATCGGGCGAAAAATAATCGTCGTGGCGAACCTCGCGCCGCGAAAATTGCGCGGGCTTGAATCGAACGGGATGCTGCTTGCAGCTTCGATTGGCGAAGAAGGGCGGCCCGTTCTTGCCACGTTCACCGAAGACGTGCCCAATGGGGCGCGGCTGAAATAATCAAATCGAGCTTGTAAACCTGCCCCGACTGGTTAATAATGGCCGCCGTCGGCTTGTTGATTCATCGAACCTTGGGATAGCACAACGAAACAAGGAGGGACTCGATTGAACGTTTTTCGGTCCCTCTATCTTATCTTTTCTTGACGACATTAAATGTCAACACTTCCTCGAATGCGAGTCAGGGCGAGCGATGCAAATCTGATTTAAATAAAGAATTCGTAATCGGGTTTGAGCATCGAGTCAAACTGAGCTTCGCTCGTCTTGGGATGGCCAGCTTTGCTTAGGCTTTTTGAACTTTCCAGTTGGCAAGCAGTTTTTGTCAGCCCTTGAACTCACTCAAAAGACGGCCCCGGCCCGCGTCTGCCGCGCCTGTTTTTAACGGTCGAGCGGGCCTTACGCTCTTAGGATGGCCGGTTTAGCGGAGGCTACACATCAGGCTGCTCAAACAGCCTGAGTTGCTTACCGGTGATAAAAAACATGTCTTCTAATTCGAATAACCCGCCGATGGGCAATTCTCAGCTCATCGCCCAAAAAGGAGTGGAAACTATGAACTTCTCAAGAACAAAGAGGATTGCGCTTACTGCATTGGCGTTGACGATAGCTTTCGCCATGTCGCTCACGCCCGCCCCTTCCATCAAAGCATCAGATCACGGAGACGCGCCTATCAACTCCAACGATCAGGCCATTGATCAGGGCGACACTTATGCGTTCCTTGACCCGAACGATAATTCAAAGGTGATTTTGGCGCTCACCGTGCGCGGCTTTATCGTGCCGGGCGAGGCCGTCAATTTCTCCTTCTTCGATTCTCAAGTGCGATATCGCTTCGAGGTGGAAACGACGGGCGACGCAAGGCCCGATCAGTTCATTGACGTGACGTTCACGGAGCGGACTTCTCCTACCGTACCGCAGACGGCCACGATAATCTTATTTGGCAAGTCGTTCACTGCGCCGACAACAGTGGCGACGCAAGCGGCCACGCCGAACCCGCCGAATATCACAACCGATCCGGAAACAGGCGTTTCATTCTTTGCCGGTCCGGTTGACGACCCCTTCTTCTTTGACATTCCAGCTTTCTCGCGCTTCGTTGCTTCGGTGCGGGCAGGCTCGCCCGATCTGACTCAGTTCAATCGCGGACGCGACACATTCGCCGGTTACACGATAATGGCGATAGTCCTCAGCGTTCCGATCAGCCAGTTCAGACTTCTGCCAACGAGTGGAAATCCGGGAGCCAACGTCATTGGCGTTGACTCGATCACTCAACGCCGACAGGAGCAGCTAATAAACAGGGACGGCACGATCATTGCGCAGGGCAGGTTCAGGACTCTGGACCGCAGCGGCAATCCCGGCATCAATGCGCTTATCATTCCATTCGCTCGCAAGAACGAATACAACGCTTCGACTACGCTTGACGACGCAAACGGAAAGTTCGCAGGCGATATTGTCGCCACGTTGAAGGCGCTTGGAACCAATGATACGAACATAGGCATCCTCGCCAGCGTCGTTGTGACGAATGGCGATTTCCTTCGCCTGAATCTATCAGTTCCAAACAGCGGGCCGGGCGGGGGCAATAACGCGGCAGCGGCTTTCCCGAATGGTCGCCGACCCGCTGACGATGTTGTTGACACGCTTCTGTTCTTCATCGCAAATCAGAACAAGCTTGGCGACAACGTCAACGCCAATGACGTTCCGTTCCGCGACCAGTTCCCATTCTTCGCGCCGCCTCATCAGCCGCGCGCTGCAGGAACTATTGACGATAACACTCGCAACTAGGCTGATGTTTTCGACAGATGCCGGATGCAGCAATCACTGCAAGCATCCGGCATCATCTCTTAATTACTAGAAATGGTGAAAAAGATGCGAAGCTCGACATCAAGACTGATTCAGTTAATCGCCATAGGAATCATCGCGCTTGGTTTCAACGGATGCGGCGGGTGGTGGAAATCTGAGGCTACGCAGGAGCCTGCCGCGCCGCCCGCAGTCGAGATGCCTTCAGACACGGAAGCGGTTGAATCGGCCATTCGTTTTCTCGAAGACCGCGTCAAGCGCGATCCCGATGACATCATAGCTCTGAACAAGCTCGCGGGATATTATCTTCAGCGCCAGCGCGAGACTGGCAACGTCACCTACCTCGAACTTGCAGGACGCGCGGCGCGTCAATCGCTCGCGGCTGTTCCCGCAGAGTTCAACAACAAAGGCGCTCTCTCTGCGCTCGCGCAGGTTGAGTTCGCCTCGCATGAATTTGCCGCCGCGCGAGACCACGCTGCGCAACTCGTGGAACTCGACCCCGATAAGAGTTATCCGTATGGAATACTCGGCGATGCGCTGCTTGAGCTTGGCGATTACGACAAGGGGGCGGAGGCCTTCGCGAAGATGCAGCAAATCGGAGGCAGCAGTCCGAGCATCGAATCGCGGCTTGCGCGGCTCGCGCTTTTGCGCGGGCAGACCGATCTTGCGGCGCACCGGATGAAAATTGCGCTTGCGCTTGCGGCAAATCTTCAACCGCCGCAGCGCGAAACGGTCGCTTGGTGCAGATGGCAGTTGGGCGAGATTGCATTTTCATCGGGCAATTACGAAGCGGCTGAGCAATATTACCGCGACTCGCTTGTGACGTTCCCGGATTACTACCGCGCGCTCGGCTCGCTCGGTAAAGTCCTCGCAGCGCGCGGCGACACTGCTGGTGCAATCGCGCAATATGAGCGCGCAACGAAGATCATTCCCGATCCAATGTTTGTTGCCGCGCTGGGCGACCTATACAAACTTGCGGGAAGGGAACAGGACGCAGCGGCTCAGTACGCGCTCGTCGAGCAGATTGGAAAACTGAGCGCGGCAAACGGCGTTCTATACAACCGTCAGCTTGCGCTCTTTTACGCCGACCACGACATCAAGCCGGATGAGGCTTACAACCTGGCCGCAAAAGAATATGCTGCGCGACAAGACATCTACACCGCTGACGCGGTTGCGTGGACAGCATTGAAGGCAGGCAAATTGGAAGAAGCTCAATCGGCCATCAAAGAGGCCTTGCGATTGGGCACGCAAGACGCCAAACTCTTCTATCATGCAGGAATGATCGCGCAGGCAGCAGGCGATAAACGTTCGGCCAAGGATTATCTTGCTCGCGCAACGAAACTGAATCCTCAGTTCGATCCACTTCAGGCCATGAGCATGAAAAGCGCGCTCGATAGCAACGCTGAATGATGCAGGTGCTTTATGTTTAAGAATAGATTCATGACAACGCGACTGGCAGCGTGGCTGTTGGCCGTCGGCTTGATGATTATCGCAATGGCAGGGGCGGCCATCGCGCACCCGCTTGGCAACTTCACTATCAATCACTACGCGCGAATTCATATCCACGATGATCGCATTGCAATCCGCTACGTGATTGATATGGCCGAGATACCTGCGTTTCAGGAGTTGCAGTCAATCGGCGCGGAGCGTGACAGCGCGGCTTCAAGCGAAAAGCTGAATGCCTATGCAGAGCAATCGGCTGCCCGATACGCCGCGGGCTTGTTGCTCACAGTTGACGGCTCGTCCGTCAGCCTGCGCGCGGTCGCAGCGAGCGCGTCAACGCCTGCGGGCGCGGGCAACCTCCCGACGCTCAGAATCGAATGCGATTTTCAAGGCGAGATTTCGGCAATCAACACTGGCGCGACGCACCGCGTTCATTTCGAGGACGCAAATTTTCGCGAGCGCGCGGGCTGGCGTGAAACGATCGTGTCAGCCTCATCGGGCATCAGCGTCTTCAACAGCACGGCATACGGGAACGGTATAACGGATGAGCTGAAAGCATACCCGGAAGATTCGCTTTCAGCGCCGCTCAATGAGCGCGTCGTGGAATTCTCTTTCACGAAGGGCGCGGCTCCTTCGGGCGCGAACGCATTGTTGACGCGCGATGGCCGCGCAGTCGTTCAATCGCGCGACCGCTTTGCCGAATTAATCGCTGTCTCGAATCTCACGCCGCTCATCGCATTGCTTGGATTATTGATAGCCGCTGCGCTTGGCGCATTGCACGCTCTATCGCCAGGGCACGGCAAGACTGTCGTCGGCGCATACCTCGTAGGCTCGCGCGGGACTGCGCGCCACGCGGCCTTTTTAGGATTCACTGTCACGGTGACTCACACCGTTGGAGTGTTCGCGCTCGGAATCGTGACGCTCTTCGCGTCGCAGTACGTCTTGCCTGAAAAACTGTTTCCGATCTTGAGCCTCGTTTCCGGCGCGATAGTCGTGGCAATCGGCCTGAGCCTTTTCGTAACTCGCCTGCGCGCTGCTCTCGGAAATTCTGGTCACAAACAGGCCCATCACGCTCATTCGCATCGCTCGCACAGACACGCTGATGACCAGCATTCGCATCACGCGCATCATCATGACCATGAGCAGGCAGACGATCATTCACATCACGATCACGACCATGCGCATGATGAGGCGAGCGATTCATCGTTGGTTCATTCGCACGGGGGGCGAGCGCATTCGCATCTGCCGCCGGGAGCAGACGGCGGAAAAGTAACGTGGCGAAGTCTGCTTGCGCTCGGAATATCGGGCGGGCTGCTGCCGTGCCCTTCGGCGCTCGTTGTATTGCTCTCTGCGATTTCGCTTCACCGCGTGGGCTACGGGCTTCTGCTCGTTGTCGCTTTCAGCATCGGATTGGCCACGACGCTTACTCTCATTGGGCTGGCTTTCGTTTATGCGGGGCGATTGATGAAGCGCGCAGTCGGGTCAAATCGTCTCGTGCGAACGTTGCCAGTCGTGAGCGCGTTTGTTATCGCATGCGCGGGCGCGGTAATCTGTTACGAGGCATTAATCAGCGCGGGCTTCAGTTTTTCGTCATTCTTCAACAGCATCAATCAGATCTTCACCGATTCGATGGCAAGAGGCAACACCGTGACGACTGCTTCCGTGCTTGCCGTCGGACTCGTGTTCGGCGTCAAGCACGCGATCGAAGCCGATCACATCGCGGCTGTGTCGACGATAGTCAGCGAGCGAAAGAGCGTGCTCAGCTCATCGCTCGTCGGCGGATTGTGGGGCATTGGCCATACGATTTCACTCTTGATTGCGGGCGTGGCTGTGATCTTCCTGCGCGTTCAGATAAGCGAGCGCGTCGCGCTTGGGCTTGAGTTCTGCGTAGCGTTGATGCTTATCGCGCTCGGCGCGGATGCAATCCGAAGGCTTGTGCGCGGCGGCAAGCTTCACGTTCATCCGCACAGGCATGGCGGGGTTGCTCACCTTCATCCTCACATTCACGACGAGTCGGGCGAGGCAATCCCCGCGACTCACCACCGCTTACGGATGAGCGCGCGCCCGCTCGTGGTCGGGATGATTCACGGACTGGCGGGCAGCGCGGCGCTGATGCTGCTGGTGCTTTCAACTGTGCCCTCGCGGCTCGTCGGGTTTGCCTACATTGGAATGTTCGGGCTTGGCTCGATTGGCGGAATGATGATTATGAGCGCGCTTGTCAGTTTGCCGGTTCAACTCACAGCGAACAGATTTAATCGAATGAACCACACTGTCCGAATGCTCGCCGCGATCTTCAGCCTCGCCTTCGGTTTGTACATGGCTTATGAGATCAGCTTTCAAGACAGGCTGTTCGGATGAATTCAGGTGAATTCATTGCAGCGGAACAGAGAGCGCAAAGAATAAACCCCTGCGCTCTCTTTTTTGGAGCGATGCAGTTCGCGCGCTGCTACAACAGGTTCATAGGCTTCGGATTCTGCGGGTCGGTGTAGTCATAAAACCCGCGCCCGCTCTTCCTCCCGTAAAGCCCCGCGAGCACCATTCGCTTCAACAGAGGCGGCGGCGCGAATCGCTTCTCTTTGAACTCATCGAACATTATGTTCGCGATGTAGTAGGTCGTATCCAGCCCGACGAAATCGCCGAGCGTGAACGGTCCCATCGGGTATCCGCAGCCGAGCTTCATCGCGTTATCAATATCAACGATTGAGCCTACGCCTTCTTCGAGCGCGCGAATCGAATCGAGCATGTATGGCACAAGCAAACGATTGACGATGAAGCCCGTGCGGTCGGATGTTTGAACAGGCACCTTGCCAATCTCGCGCGCAAACTCAGTCGCAGCGGTGAAGACTTCAGCGTCCGTCAGTATCGTGCGAACAACTTCGACGAGCTTCATCACCGGAACGGGATTGAAAAAGTGCATGCCGATAAATCGGCGTTGCCGCTCAGGACTTGTGGCCGTCATCATCTGCGTGATTGAAAGGCTTGAAGTGTTCGACGCAAATATCGTCTCAGCGCGGCAGACACGATCGAGCGCCGAATAGGTTTTGTTCTTCTCGTCGAGGTTCTCGATTATCGCTTCGATGACAAGGTCGGCATCAGCCGCGTCTTCGAGCCGCGTTGAGCCGTGAAGTCGCTCTACTGTTTGATTGCGCGCCTCCTCGGCGAGCTTGCCTTTTTCGACCATCTTGTCGAGCTGTTTTTTTATGCCGCTCAGTCCTCTGTGGAGGAATTCGTCCGAAACTTCGATGACCGTTACGTCGCGCCCCGCTTGAGCGCACACCTGCGCGATGCCTGAACCCATCAGGCCGCACCCCAGCACTGCAACTTTATTAATTGCCATTTTGTGAGCCTCCATTCGCTATGAATTTCAGGATTACTGCAATCGCTAAGGTTATTACTTCGTGTGAGAATCTTCAACCGCAGGCAGGCTATTGTCGCAGGAGATAAATCAAGTATCCCGCTCCTGCCAAGATCAACAAGATCAGTATGGAAAGCATCACCCACAGGAGCCGGTTGCTCTGACGTTTTGCTATCACTGTTGTTCGTGGCGTAAAGACAGGAGCCGCGTTTTGATTCGGAGGGATGGCTGAAGTTACGGGTTGATAAGATGCGGCAGCTTCCGCTGTTGCGGAATCAGCGGCTTGGTCGCGCGCTCCTCGCGTCGTTGCAAGCGACGGCATCATTACGGTCGTGAAGTTGGGGTCCGATTCAGGCTGCAGGGAAGAGAGCGGTTCTGTGTTAGCGACCGGCTGCTCGTGCCGGAAATCATTTGTAATAAACTTAAAGCTGCCCGTTATAGAAGAGCTGTCGTTTGCGGCTTCAAGACCAACGCCATCGAATTTAGCCGCGATGACTGTTATGTTGTCTTCGCCTCCGCGCTCGTTTGCAATATCAACGAGCCTGCGGCACGCAGAGGTCAGGTCGGGCGATTGATGAATTACGGTGCATAACTCATCAGGAATGATTTTGCCCGATAGTCCGTCGCTGCACACGATGAGATAATCATTGCGGTGAAGCTCGACAGCCGTCAGCACAACCTGCACCGTCGGTTGAGTGCCGAGCGCCTGCATGATGACGTTCTGCGGAACGGTCGCCATCTGTTCAGGCGTTATCACGCCGCTGTCGACGAGAGCCTGAGCGAATGATTGATCTTTCGTTATCTGTTTAATCCGCTCGCCACGAATCAGGTATGCGCGCGAATCGCCAACCTGCGCCGCGTAAGCGGTCGAGCGTTGAACGAGCACCGCGGTAACGGTCGCGCCCATACCTGACAGCGACGGGTTGCGTTGGGCTTCATTCCAGATGCGTTCGTTGGCGATTTCGGTGGCGAGCTTCAGCCGCTCTGCGATGTGCAAATCTGACGGCATTTCAAGCAAAGATTCGCGAATAGTTTTTACGGCAAGCTCGCTTGCAATCTCACCGGCGACCGCGCCGCCCATTCCATCGGAAACGATCAGAAGGCTGCCGCGCTCGCCGACACGATGCGTAAGCATCTCAGGGCCAAGCCCCACTTTGCCGGTCGTAAGGTCAGCAATAAGGAAGGCGTCTTCGTTGCCCGCGCGACACCTCCCAACATCCGTGCGGGCGAAAACCGATACCAGAATGTCGTTCGCTCTGGTCTCCATAGGGTTGTACAGATTTTGATTCATCAATAATAACCGTTTGCAATTAAAGCTCAAACCTGAAAAGCTGATTGCCGAGCATGATTATCATACCCGGCTTGAGTTTCATTTCAGAATCAATCCTGACGAAAGTTCCATTCTGGCTTCCGTCGTCAATTATATAAAAATCTTCGCCGCGCATTTCTATGCGGGCGTGATTGGCCGACATAAGCTGATCGAACGGAAAAGTTATATCACCCTTGACGCGACCTATCAAAGTATCGCCTTTCAACTCATAGACGCGAGCGGGTTCTTCGCCGCGCGCAAGCAATCGCAGTCGAGCTTTGGCCGGAGATAAGATTGCCGACATCGCAACCGTTTCGTTGACGGGTATTGCCGAGCCGCATTCGCAACAGAAATAGCTTCCGACCTCATTTTCAAAACCGCATTCGGGGCACAGCGGCGGGATTGGCTCGGTCTGCCCGATGGAAGAAAGATCAGGCTCAATCTGAGCGCCGTTTCTCGCAGCTTCGGATGAGGAGTTCGCCGGGCGTATCTGAGGCTGAGCAGCAGGCTCGACTTTTTGTTGATGCTGTTGCGGTTGAGGCGCGCTCGCCTGTTGAACAGGAATCTGTTGAACCGGATTCATCGCCCGGTGATTAGAAACAGGCTCAGACGAACTCTGTGCCGCTTTATTCACTGCGGGTGCGGTGGGCGACTGGTCTGCAGGCAAAGGGGCTGAGATAAAAGAGGCGTCAACTTTCTTGCCGCATCTTGGGCAAAATACCCAGCCTATTTGACCTGTCATATAGCAATTGGGGCAGACCAATTTCCCGGTCAGCTTGCTCGACCCGCGGCGCGTCTTCAGATTAGGGAAGACCATCGTTGTATTGAGCGATTCAGTGAATCCGGCCTCTGAGCCATTATCTGGATTTGGAGCGAGAGGATTCGAGCACATGCGGCAGGTGTCCGCGTTGGGTATGTTCGCTGCGCCACATTTTTGGCAAGTAATCATGAAAGGCTACTCCTCAGCGTGACCAGATGGCAGCCATTATACGTAAAGACAGTTGTATTGAAAACAAGAAAGTCGGCTTATACGCAATGCCTCAGTAATGGGAGGAGGAGAAAGGGAGGTTGAGTTTAGAGTCCACGCCGAACAGCGTGGCTGCGGGCAGACGGAAGGCTGGAGAGGGGAACCTCCTTTTCTCCCATAACAGAGGTATTACGCTTATACGCAATGGCTCAGTCAGAGGCGGCGATGTGGCACAGGCTTCAGCCTGTGCTACTATTACTGAGGGATTACGCTCATACGATGTTGGCAGAGACTATTGCCTCAGTCGGCTTTCGCGTTGCAGGCGTTGCTTTGTGAGCATTTTGACTTCAGAGCCGAACTAAACTATCTGCACAAAACAAGACCACAGCCTGTCCGGTGTTTGTGAAAATCAGGGCAAGCTGTGATCGTTCTGTTATCGGCTAATTGACGCCACCCTCTTTTATAGCTCTACTGTCAAGGCAGCTTCACACTCCATGAGTTTCAGAAGCTGTACTTGAGCGCAAACTGAATGATTCGCGCAGGGTTGACGGTATCGAACGACGAGCCGAATCCCGGAGCGCCGATTACGCGAACTGGAATACCGTAGTTCGCGCGGTTGAGCACGTTGAAGACTTCCGTTTTGAATTCAAGGTTCTGGCTTTCGGTGAATCGGAACTTCTTGGCCAGAGCCATATCCAGATTCACGAACCCATCAGCGCGGACAGTGTTGCGGCCAA
>DATLXU010000147.1:0-102265 GCA_035575515.1 Blastocatellia bacterium | reverse complement strand
ATCAATAAAAGACCTGCATCAGTTTTTGAATGAAGAAATCAGCGCCCAGTATCAGTATATCCGAAAGCACAACGGCCTGAGTCGTCGAGCGGCCAACGCCCACAGTCCCGCCGTGAGTGCGAAGCCCCGCGCGGCAACTCACAACGGCGATGATAAACCCGAAGACCATAGGCTTGATGAGCGCGCCGCCGATGATGTCGTTGTAGGTGAGCGCGTGCTTGGCCGAGCTTATATAAACCGAGCTTGAAACGTGCATCAAGGTTATCGCCACGACCCAGCCGCCGACCGCCCCGACTATGTCCGCGACGAGCGTGAGCGCCGGGGTCATGACCATAAGCGTGAGAAGGCGCGGCCAAACTAATTTCTTCACAGGGTCGGTTCCAAGCGCGCGCATCGCATCAACCTGCTCGGAGACGACCATAGAGCCAAGCTCCGCCGCGATGGATGAGCCTACGCGCCCGGCAAGCATCAGCGAAGCGAGCACGGGTCCCATCTCGCGCACAAGCGAAGTCATAACGAGCTGGCCCGTAACGCCCGTCGCGCCGAAGGTCTTCAACGTCGGCGCTGTATTGAGCGCAAGTATGCCGCCCGTGAACGCGCCCGTCAGCGTTATGATCATCAGCGAGCCTACGCCGATCAGGTCCATTTGAATGATGATCTCACGAAGATAACGCGGCTTTGCGAAGGCGCGGCGGAAAGCGTGCCCGGCCATCAATGTAGCTTCCTGGATTTCATAGACGGCCTGTGTGAATGGATTCATCAGTCAGTAGGTCTTTTGATGGCTTAGGATTTAAAAATAACCTCGATTAAATAAAGTCGCTTCACACCTCAGGCCGCCCGCGCCAATGGCTGAGTGCCAATTATGATGAAACTTTCACGCGCGGCAGTCAAGGCGATTGCCGATTTTAGATTTTGGATTTTGGATTGAGGAACATCCGATGTATCAATTCCGGCAATCCAAAATCTAAAACCTAAAATCAATAAAAGAGGTACTTGCGCCAGGTTTCATCGGCGCGGCCAAGATAGCGGATGATCTGGCGATTGACGTGAAGGTTATAAGCCTGCGGGCGCTTGAGCAGTCGCATCCCCGCCTCTTCGGGCGAGCGGTCGCCTTTGCGATTGTTGCACGAGCGGCAGCACGTCACGAGGTTGTCCCAGGCAGAATCGCCGCCGCGCGAGCGCGGATGAATGTGATCGAGCGTCAGCTCGTGCGGCGGAAATACCTTGCCACAATACTGGCAGGTATTGTGGTCGCGCAGCAGGATGTTTTTGCGCGACAAGCTCTTTCGCTCAAACGGTATGTGTATGTATTCGAGCAGCCTGATGACCGAAGGCATCGGCATCGAGAACCGCGACGAGTGGACCCAGTGAGAATGATAACTTTCTTCGGCGTGCGCGATGCCTTTGAGTATAAGCACAATTGCGCGTCGCGCCGTACAAACATTTATAGGCTCGAACGAAGCGTTCAAAACTAACACGCGTTGGTTCATCCTAACAATGAAATATAACCGTGTTGCGATGAATCTGTAAAGATAGTTGTCAGTGGCCAGTGGTCAGTTCGTCGGTCGCTCGTTATTATCTCCGAGTCGTTACGCAGGAAATAAGGAACCATTGATAACTAACAACTGCCACTGATAGCTGACTACTGACCACTGTCTTTAGGAACAGGCGGCGGGCCTTCGGGCACATATGGCTTATAGACCTGGCCTTTGCTCTTCGCTTTAAACTCAGCTTGAATCGCCTCGCGCGTCTTCGCGTCTTCAAACAAATCCACCATCGTCGCAGCCAATGTCTTTGCCGCGAACACAAGCCCTTTATGCCCGATTGACATTCCACCACAAGCAACGACTGGCCACGCATGCCAAGGGGCATTTTCAGGCGCGGTTGTAACCGACATGTGAAGCGTCGGAACTATCCAGCTTACGTCGCCCACGTCGGTCGAGCCGCCATCAGGGTCGGGCTTCGGGTCTTTGAGGGGTTGAATCGCGCCGTTTAATCCTTTCGGCTCGACTCCTGTCGCGCGCTGAATCGAGCGGGCGAATTCCTGCTCCTCTTCCGTATATTGAATCGGGCCGAGCCATTCCATGTTTGAATGAATCAGCTTTGCGCCCGCGAGGTTCACGAGTATCTCGTAATCGCCGCCTTGAATCGTAAGCTTGCCTTCGACGCCAGCCATCATCGCTGCGCCGTCAACGATCTTGCGCACTCGCTCAAGCAATTCTTCCACGCCTGCGCGCTTTGAATCTCTGAGCCACACCCACGTGCGTGAGTATTCCGGCACGACGTTCGGAACGTCGCCGCCTTTTTGAATTGTGTAGTGCATGCGCACGGTCGGCTTGACGAACTCGCGCATTCGATTCAATCCAAACAGGAAGAATTCCTGAGCGGCGACCGCGCTGCGGCCATTCCACGGGTCGGCTGCGGCGTGCGCGGCCTTGCCTTTGAACTCTACGATGAAATCAACTATGGCCTGCGAACTGTCAACGTCTGCAGTGATGCGGTCAGCCGGATGCCACGCAAGACAAACATCGAGATCGTTGAACAGTCCTTCGCGCGCCATGTAAACCTTGCCGCCGATGGCTTCTTCCGCTGGCGTGCCGTAGAAGCGAATCGTCCCTTTCAATTTGCCTGCGGCGATTAATTCTTTGATGGCGAGCGCCGCGCCGAGACTGGCCGCGCCGAACAGGTTGTGCCCGCAGCCGTGACCCGGCGCGCCTGCCGCGAGAGGCTCTTTTGTCGGCTGCGCTTTTTGCGAGATGCCCGGCAGCGCGTCGTATTCGCCGAGCACGCCGATGATTGGCCGACCCTGTCCGTATGAAGCGATAAAAGCCGTGGGCATTCCGGCAACATTGCGCTTGACGTCGAACCCCTGACTCTCGGCGTAATCCGCGAGCGCCTTTGATGAGCGCGTTTCGCGCAGCGCGGTTTCTGCAAAGCCCCAGATTTGATTGCTAAGGTTTATAAGCTCAGCTTTATGTTTCTCGATGGAAGCAACAGTCTCTTTCTTCTTTGCGTCGTTGGCGAGAATCGAAATCGGTGAAGCAAGCGATGCGATTAACAGAATCGCGATGCAGGGCAAGCGATGTCTCATAAGCGTCCTCTCCATAGTTGAAATCGCGTGGATAATACTAAAGGCAAAAGTAAAAAGGCAAAAGTGAATAAGAGATGGAAAACAAATTGCGCTCCCGGCTGTTGTTTTTGCCTTTTTACTTTTGCCTTCCTGCGCGGCACTCGTCGCACGGGCAAAGCTCGCGCAGCCGCTCCCAAGTGTATATGCCGTCGTCGTGGCGGTCGCTGAAGGTGAACTTCACGCCGTAGCGCCCGACGTGCTGCGCGCCGATTACGGTCAGGTCTTCCGAGACGGTCGCCGGGTCGAGTATGCGCAGGCCCGTCGTTTCGCTCACGCAGTTGGCGCAGGTGCATTCGCTGCGCAGGTACTTCGTGTTGAACTGGCTCACGTGGCCGTCATCCCAGCGAACGGTTATCTCGCGCGGGCCTGTCTTTTTTATCTCAAGCGGCGTTGGAATCGGCATAGCTGTCTTCAATACGGTCGTCGTGAATACGCGGCGAGTTGTTTTTGAATCGCCGCTTTCTAAACTTTATCCTGAACGTTGCCTGTTTGAAAGGGCAGCGGCTAATACAAAAGCCACCGCGCAGGGTGGCTTTTGTGGCAATCATCATGAGTTTTATCTGCGTGATTGAGTTGTTTATGCTGCTATTCAGTCCAATCTTCTTCTTCGTCTTCCATCGCGATGTCGAGTTCGATTGGGTCCAGCCCTACGACTTCCAGGTTCATCCCGCAGTCAGGGCATTCGACGATGTCGCCTTTATCCATATCTTCGTCAACCTGAACTTCAGCCGCGCATTCGGGGCACGTTCCTCTTGGCATCTTTCTTATCCCTCCATAACTAGCATGCGTTGTGTCCACTACCGCGTCGTGGAAAATCAAACGAGAAATATCTAAACCGAAATGTGAGCGATTTGCAAGAACGCTGAAACACGTATTTTTCATCCGCGTTCTATAATGCTTGCAGACGCCGCCTCAATGTCTTCGCGCCAGTTTCTTCTCCATAAGCTCAAGCCGCTCGCTCGCAACCTTAGCCTCCTCGCTTGCTGGAAACCGTCGAAGTATCTCGCGGTACGCCCGACCATCGTAAACATACTCAGCAGTCGCCTCGTTGAAATTGAAAACGACGCGCAGTCGGTTGTAGCGATCAAGCCCTGAATCGTTGAGATAATAATCGCGCGAGCTTGCATTTGCGTTTGCCGCATTGAGATCGTCCAATCGCCTGCGCGCTCGCTGGCTGAGAGCAACGGCAGCGTGCTCTGCCTCTTCGGCCATCCGCAACAAAACGCGCGGAGTGAATTGAGAACGATTGAACTGCTCAATGAACAACTTGCAGAGCGTTATTCGATCAAGCCCGTCGTTGGCTGATTCTATCAACTTGAAAATGCGCTCATCGTCGCCCGCGCGGCCCGGCACCGCAATCGCAGCCTCGTGAATCCACCCGCGAGTGCGCCGCGTTACTGCAATTCGATAGAACTTCACTCCGTTGCCTCGCAGTTGTTTGGGTTCGATTATGTAAACTGGCCGGGCGAGCCGCAGGCGGTGAATGATTAATGATTGAATATCAGGCTCACGTCTGAGGGCCGCGAGCCTGTCATCAACAATGAACGCCTTTGAGAATCTTACGCGCGTTGCGGATGATTGATTGACGCCAGATTGCGCCATCACAGTTGAAGTTAGCAAAAGGACAACAAGCAACCCTGCTCGGATTAAATGCGCGGGGCAACGCATAGGTCTTACCTCCTCCTTTTTTAGATTGGCATATTAAATTGACGTAATCAGCTTGGAGAGTAATGCAACTGCGGTGAATATTTTTTGCGCAGCGTTAGTTAATGCCGCTGCTCACAGGTTCTATAGAGTCGCACTGTTGATCTGTCATCGAGCGCGGCAAGCATCTCGCGGCAGGTCTTTTTCAACACGGGATGCTCAAGCTCAGGCGCAATCTCACACAGCGGCTCAAGCACGAATCGCCGCAGGTGCATGCGCGGATGCGGCAGGATTAAATCGGGCAACTCGCCGCGACGGACATTGGAGATGTCTTTACTATCTCGTGTCTCAATGAAGAAGCCTTCCATATCGCCGTAAAGCAATACATCAATGTCAATTGTGCGCGGGCCGTTTGGAATCTCTCGCACGCGACCCATCTCGCGCTCGATCATTTGCAGCGCGAGAAATAGCTCGTATATCCAGAATTGCGAAATCCTGTCGAGTTCATATTCGGAAGCGACTTGGACAATTGCCGCCATTTCATCATCACCGAAAGTAATTCGAGGATTGACAGCGACCTCGATGACCTGGTTCAAAAACCATCCCTGCTCAACGTAACCAACAGGCTCCGTCTCATAGATTGATGATGCGTTCGTGATTTCAAGTCCTAGTTTTTTGATGCGCTCGCGGGCTTCGCTGAGGTTCGCTTCGCGGTCGCCGAGATTCGACCCTAATCCAAGATAGACGCTCTCAGGGCGCGTCCATCGCTTTTCATTTTGCACGTCAATCGCGCGGCTCGCCCATTCAGTTGGTTGATCGTCGTTTATCATTTCGTCTTCTGAGGCTATCATAAATTCTTTAAGGCTATGGCGACAACAGTCACTATAAACAAGCGAGCGGCAGAACGGGTTCGCGCCCGAAACCTGTGGGTTTATCGAAGCGATGTGACAGATGCAAAGGGCGCGCGGGCGGGCGAAATCGTTCGCGTCCGTGACGGGCGCGGGAATATTTTGGGCCGCGCGCTTTATAGCTCCCGCTCGCAGATTGCCCTTCGTTTCGTTTCATTCGACGACGCTGAAACCGACAGAGACTTCTGGCTAGCGCGGCTCGCGGCGGCAGAACAATTGCGCGCTCAAGTCGTGCGCGACGCGACCGCATATCGGCTCATCTATGGCGAAAGCGACCTGCTGCCTTCGCTCATCATTGATCGCTTCGCGGATTGCTTCGTCATCCAAACGCTCTCGCAAGGGATGGACGTGATGAAGCAGGTGTGGGTTGACCTGCTGGTTGAAAGATATAGCCCGCGCGCCGTCATTGAGCGCAACGAAGCGCGCGTGCGCGACCTCGAAGGGCTGCCGCGCATAGCCGGTGTCATCTACGGCGAAGACCCCGGCCAGATTGTCATCGAAGAAGGCAGCGTTCGATTCACAGTGAACCTGCTCGAAGGGCAAAAGACCGGGGCGTTTCTGGATCAGCGCGAAAACAGAATCGCTACTGAAAATTATGCTCGCGGGCGCGCGATGGACTGCTTTACGTTTGCGGGCGGGTTTGCGCTTCACATGAGCCGCCGCGCCGAAAGCGTCATAGCGGTTGACGTATCCGAGCAGGCAATCGCTCAGGCTCGCCACAACGCAGAGTTGAACGAAGCGGCGAATGTTGAATTCATCGAAGCCAACGTCTTCGATTACCTGCGCGAGATGGAGCAATCAGGCGAGCAGTTCGATGTGATTAATCTCGACCCGCCAGCGTTCGCAAAGAATCGCGCTGCTGTGGAAGCGGCGACGCGCGGTTATAAAGAGATAAACCTGCGCGCGATGAAGCTGCTGCGCGAGGGCGGCACGCTCATCACGTCGACGTGTTCTTATCACATGAGTGAAGAGATGTTCTTGAACGTCATCGCCGACGCAGCGGCAGACGCGGGCCGCAGCGTTCAAATCCTTGAGAAGCGCACACAATCGCGCGATCATCCGGTGCTCGTTTCCATGCCTGAGACTTATTACCTGAAGTGCATCATCCTGCGCGTCGTTTGAAGAGTACTTAGCGAGAATATTCTTCTGTGGCGTCTCTATGTGAGGGAAGCCTCGCACAGAGACACAGAGTAACGCAGGGATCATCGCTGATTAGTCGCGCTGCTCTTGCCTTGCGCGAATGGGTTATCGCCATAGACGAGCACGACAGTCCCGATTGGAGTCATATCGCTGAACTCTTTCGCGGCGTACATTGGAATGCGAACGCAGCCGTGCGAAGCCGGGCGCGTCGGAACCGTCGGGTTGCCGTGAATTGCCACGCCGCTTAAAAAATAGTTCGGGTAATAGAGCAAGCCCAGCGGACTCTTGCGCCAGCCTTCCAGCTTGCGATGAACCTTGAACCGGCCCGTTGGCGTGATGGCTTGCCGCGTCCAACCCTCTGATGTGAACTCTTCGCCGTTGCCCGATGAGATTGGAAGTATCTTCGATACATTGCCGCTGCCATCAACGACGAACAGAACTTGCCGGTCTAAATCAACCTCAACATGCGCTTCGCCGCCTTCACGCGGCGACGGACGATTGGCGCTCTGCAACGCTCGAAGCTCGCTTGCGGTCAATCGCCCTGTTATCTTTCGGCCTTCAACTTTTTGAAACGCGATGAGCGCGTCGCGCGAAGCTTTGTCCATCCTGCCGTCAATCGGTCCCGTCCAGTAGCCTAGATTCGATAATAACTCTTCAGCTTCGCGAATCTCGCGCGGGCCAATGCGGGTTTGTGATTTTGCTTTTGCCTGCTTTGAAGATTGCTTTTGCGCGAAGGAGTTTGCTGCCGCGAGCGCGCAGATAACGAATGCAATGAGAGAAACTCGCGCGATGAATAATCGAATGATTGATTTTGTTTGGTCGGACCGCATATTTCCACCCCGCTCGTCCCTTCGTCTGTCCTGCGGTCAAGCAATGCAACTCGAAAGCCGCAGCGCACTCATTCATAAGATGCGCTTTTCGACCCGCGCCGTGTATTCAATCTGCGCACGGTAGCGGGGAGCTTCGGATTAAAACGATTCAGCCGCGCGGTTAAAAACAAAACGCGGATGATGATTGAGCGGATGCTTGCGACTCAGTTCAAGCCGCGTCAAGCCGTCCGTTCAGCATCACCCGCGTTGATTCTACACCACAGCCGCGCGTAGCGTTACGCTTTTAGCTTGCGCTTGGCTTCGGGGTAAGCCAGTGCCCTATCCAGAGTTACCTGATTTGACTTGACCACTTCTTTGCAAGCACTCTGCGCGGCGGTCTTGTCGCCGCTCTTTTCATAAGCGCGCGCGAGCAGCAGCTTGATGAAGGGGTCGGTCTGATCGGCCTGCTTCAAATGCTCGATGGCCGCAGCGTAATCGCCCGATTCGAGCTTCACATAACCGGCCAGGTAATGATACGAAGGCCAGAACTGCTTTCCTGCTTCGCCGTTCTCTTCGATCATCTTTTTGATAAGCTCGGCTTCGTTCCATGCTTCTTCGTACTTGCCCATCTTCGCAAGCGCGCGCCCTTTGCCGTGATGGAGCCGCCCAAGCCAGGTCTTCTTCTCCATCTCGCTGAGGTTGCTCGCGGGCACGGTCGCGTAGCCCTTCTCGTATGCCTTGATCGCTTCTTCGGGCTGGCCGTTTTCGAGGTGCAGTCGAGCTATCGAGTTCCAGATGAAAACGGCGGGACCATTCTGCGTATCGCCGTTCTTCGCGTATTCGGCCTCGTAATTCTCTAAAGCCTTCAACGCCGATTTCAGATCACCCTGATAAAGATGAGCATAAACAAGGCCGTAGCCGGGGCCGAAAGGAGCAGTGTTCGCGGCTCTCTTGCTCCACGACACGTTGAACAACTCGCGGGCCTTTGCGTAATCGCCTTTGAGCAGCGCGATGTTGCCCAGTAACGTATAGACTCGTGGCGTGCCGCCGTCAAGCTGAATGGCTCGCTCGAATGCGGCTTTGGCTTCGTCGAGTTTCCCCATGCCCATATAGACTTGTCCGAGCATCATCTGAACCATGCGCTCTCCAGGAAACTGCCGCGCAAGGTCCGTGAAGATCGCAAGCGACTCATCGAACTTCTGCGCGCGCGCAAGTAGCACGGCCTCGATGTAACGGCGCTCGCCTTCGGAAGCTTTCTTCGCAAGCTCGACCGCCTTGTCAATGTGCGGCTTTGCTTCTGCGGGCGTGGGCGACATCGTGCCGAGCAGGTAATAACCGAAAGCGAATTCAGGGTCGGCCTCGACCGCTTTCTTTGCAATGGCGAAGACCTGTGGCCCGAATTGAAAAGTCTCTATGCGATAAACTATCTGCGCGACCTGTTCTTTGGCCTCTTTCGACGCGGTGGTGAATTCGATTCTTTTGCCATTCGCCCTGACGGTCGAGCCGAAGGCTGTGACTGCAACGAGCAGCGTGAGTGATAATGCGTTGAAGTAGCGTAGGGTGTTGGAGCGTTTCATTTTCAACTCCTCGTTGATGAGCGTGATTTCGGCGCGGTCTTTTGACCGGCGCAGTCAGGTATGGGCCGATGTTGGGAAGTTGCTTTGCAGAATATACGGCGCGCAGCCGTTTTATGTTTCTTGAACGATCAATGCGGCAGCTCTTGCTTATAAATTCAAAGTCGAAGCGCAAGACAAAAACATGCGGCGGCGATTAGCTGACACGACGCCGCGTTAATGCTGCTCGTTACTTCTTCTCCAATTTCAAAGCGACTGAGTTAATGCAATACCGCAAGCCCGTAGGCTTGGGGCCGTCTTCAAAGACGTGGCCGAGATGAGAGCCGCAACGGGCGCACTTCACTTCCGTTCGAATCATGCCGTAGCCGTAATCGGTTTCCGTCTCGACGTTATCTTCATCAATCGGAGCATAGAAGCTCGGCCAGCCTGTGCCCGAATCGAATTTTGTGTCGGAATTAAATAACTCGTTGCCGCAAGCAGCGCACAGGTACTTGCCTTTTTCATGTGCGTTCCAGTACGCGCCAGTGAACGCCCGCTCGGTCCCCTTCCTGCGCATCACTTCGTATTGCTCAGGCGTAAGCTCTGCGCGCCATTCTTCTTCGCTTTTGATAACTTTGTCGGCCATCTTCGATCCTTTCAATCTCTGACTTGAATGAGCGAGGCTCCGGCAGCCGCTCGATGAATAAACGAGCAATGCGAGCGCAAAGATTGCCACTACGCGATTAGATTTCATCGCGCGCCTCGCTTTCCGTAAGTTTCAAATCACGCCGAGCCTGTGGCCCACTTTGTTGAATGCCTCAAGCGCGCGGTTTAAATCCTCGCGCGTGTGTGCGGCTGAAATCTGCGCGCGAAGTCTCGCTTCGCCCTTCGGCACGACCGGATACCACAGCCCCTTTATGTAAACGCCTTCGCCCAGAAGCTCGCGGCTCATGTCCTGAGCTATCGCCGCTTCGCCGAGCATGATCGGCACAATCGGGTGGCGGCCTTCGATAATCTTGAACCCCAATCGCACAATCTCGCGGCGGAAGTACTCTGTGTTTTCGTGAAGCTGAGTCACTATCGAAGGATCATTCTCGATTAGGTTAATCGCTTCGATTGATCCCATCACAACCGCAGGCGGGACCGTGTTTGAAAAAGTGTATGGCCGCGACTTTTGTCTGAGGAACTCAATCAGTGGAGCGCGGCCCGCGATGAATCCTCCGGACGCGCCGCCCAGAGCTTTCCCGAACGTGCCTGTAATCACATCAATCTTGCCATACACGCCAAGCTCTTCGTGCGTGCCACGACCCGTTCGCCCAAGCACTCCCGTCGCGTGCGACTCGTCAACAAACAGCAGCGCGTTATGCTCGCGCGCAAGCTCGACCAGCTCAGGCAGCGGCGCGAGCAACCCCTCCATCGAAAAGACCCCGTCGGTCGCGATTATCTTTATGCGATAAGGCTTGTCGCGGTCTTCTTCCAGCATCTCGCGCAGGTGGTTCACGTCGCCGTTTCGATAGAGGCGCGATACGGTCTGCTTCGCTACGGTGCGACACAGCCTCACGCCGTCAATGATGCTTGCGTGATTGAGTTGGTCGCTGTAGATAACATCCTGATAATCCGATTGGCCAAGATCATTGGCGAGCAAGCCCGTGAAGAACGCTTCGTTTGCGGCAAAGCATGACGAATGTAGAATCGCGGCTTCGCACCCGACGAATTGTGCGATGCGCCGCTCAAGCTCGAAGTGAATCGGCTCGGTTCCGCAAAGGAATCTGACCGAAGCAAGCCCATAGCCCCATTCGTCAATAGCGCGGCGCGCAGCCTCTTTGATGCGCGGGTGGTTCGCAAGCCCTAGATAGTTGTTCGCCGCGAGCATCACGACCTTGTGGCCTTCGACCATGACTTCGCCGCCCTGCTCGCTTTCGAGCGGCACTTCGTACTTGAACGTCTTCGCCTCTTTGATGTTTTCAAGCTCGCGGTTAAGCGTCGAATAAAGCTCTTCGGGTTTCATTTCGTCTCCTCATTTGACTTCGCTGTTTGGCGCAAGCAGCAGCTTGACTGCTTCGTGCGTGCGCACCATCTCAAACCCGCGCTCGAAATCCGATAGCGGGACGGCCTCGCGCGTGATGATCTTTTCGAGCCGCGCCTTCAAGCCCGATTTTTCTGACGCAAGCAGATTCAGCATCGCGTGCCACGTCTCAAACATCCTTCGCCCGAAGATGCCTTTGATCGTCACGCCTTTCCACACGGCGTACTTGCCGAAATCAAATGACCGCAGCGGGCGCGACGGAATCCCCAGCAGAATAATCTGGCCGCCGTTTTTCACCATCGTCCCCGCGTCATTATAAGCCGATTCGGCCCCGCTCATCTCAAGCACAACATCAATGCCGCCGCCGTGCTCGTCGCGCGCCCGCTCGAATAATTCCTTCGATTGACCGGGCGCGGCCTCTTCGTTCGTGTCGAAGCAGAAATCTGCGCCAAGCTCGCGCGCAAGCTCAAAGCGTTTGCCCAGTCGCTTAGGGTCAAGTCCGCCGCTCGGATTTGAAAAGTCGGTCACGTAGATTCGCGTGGCTCCCAGCACGCGCGCAACCGCAGTTGCCATCAAGCCTTGCGCGCCACACCCCAAAATAGCAACGGTTTTGCCCGCCACGTCGCCTTCCATCACGGTGTGGACGGCGTTGCCTAATGCGTCGAGAAAAGCGCCGAAGCGCGGCGGTATCACAGAGCGTCCGCCGAAGCTTTCGAGATTAATAATGTTCTCGCAGGGCACAACTACGTACTCGGCAAACGCGCCGTCGCTGTGAAGTCCCTTCACGCGAATGTTTTTGCAGATATGCCGCTTGCCCGTGCGGCACTGCTCGCAGTTGCCGCAGCTTATGTGCATCTCGCTTGTCACGTAATCGCCGATTCTCACAAGACCCGGATCAACGTCTTCGCCTATCTCTGCGACCTCGCCGCAAAACTCATGACCGATGATTATTGGCTTATAGCTTTCGACATTGCCGCCTTGATGCAGAAGCATCTCGTCGCGCATGCCAGGCTTTGCGGTGATGTTGTAGATGCCCTGATCCGTGCCGCATATTGAAGCGCGCTCGACTTTGATCTTCACATCGCGATGGCCGACTCGAGGTTCGGGTTCGTTGGTGACAAACTGCAATCCGTCTTCGGTGAGACTCTGCTTTTTGAGTGCTTGCATTAGCTCCCTCCGGGAGAAAGCAAAAGTAAAAAGTCAAAAGTTGGCGGCTCCCTGTCATTGCTTTTGCTTTCTGCCTTTTGCCTTTTGGTTCGTCAAAATCTGGGATGCCGCGCGGCGCAATCGGTCCATTACGGCGGCGCCCGCGTCGCGCTCGCTTATTCCTTCAACGACGATCACGCCCGCGCCTTTTTCATCCAGCCGCCGAAGCGCCGCGTAAATCGAGTGCGCATAGTCTTCGGCGCTGTCATCCAAAATAATCGCGTGAAAATTCTGATTGGTTATATCAACCGCCGTGTGGCCGATCAATCCGACTGAATTGTGCTTTAGATGTTGCTTGCAGATTTGTTTGATTAGTTCGGGAGAGCCTTGTTCGATGAGGACGACGCGGGCGTGCGGGCTGTAGTGGCGATAGCGAGTGCCGGGCGAGCGTTGCAGTGCTTCGCGTGAAGCTGCAAGCTCGACCGGCCCGATAGTTTCTTGAAGCATCTCGCGCGTCACCCAGCCGGGTCTCAGTATCACAGGCACATCGGTCGTCATATCGAGCACGGTTGATTCAATCCCTATGTTCGTTTCGCCGCCGTCGAGGATCATATCAATTCGTCCATCGAGGTCCGAAAGAACGTGCGCGGCCTGCGTGGGACTCGGGCGGCCTGAACGATTTGCGCTCGGCGCGGCGATGGGCGTATCGGACTGGCGAATCAATTCAAGCGCGATTTCATTTCTCGGCATTCGCACCGCAACCGTAGCTAAACCGGCAGAGACGCGCGCAGGAACTTCAGGCCTTCGTTTCAAAACGAGCGTGAGCGGGCCGGGCCAGTACTCTTTCATCAACCGTTCTGCCCGCTCGCTCACTTCGCTTGCGACGCGGTCAACCATCTCGCGGCTCGCGACGTGAACGATCAGCGGATTATCTGCGGGGCGACCCTTCGCTTCAAAAACCTTTTCGACCGCCCGCGCGTTCATCGCGTCCGCGCCAAGACCGTAAACCGTTTCAGTCGGGAATGCTACAAGCCCGCCACTTCGAATAACAGCAGCCGCCCGCTCCATCGCTTCCCCTTGCGGGAGGTCTCGGTTTACTTCGATGACCGTCGTCATAGACTGTAGGGGAAGGGCTTGTCCCTGCCCGGATTGGCCGAAGGCCAATGAATGGAATTGGCCGCCGACCGATCTGACTAATGTGTCATAATCTTCATCGCGCTTCGCGCGATTCGGGCAGGTACAAGCCCTGCCCCTACATTTCTAATAATCAAAATCCGCTTCGGCTTTGATGCGCGCGATGAAGTCGTCTATCGCCACAGCGCCTTCATCACCACGCTCGCGCGAGCGAACCGCGACGGCGCGGGCTTCGGCTTCCTTCGCTCCAGTGATGAGCATGAAGGGAACTTTTTCAAGCTGCGCGTCGCGGATCTTCGCGCCGATCTTGTCATCGCGCACGTCGAGTTCCACGCGCAAGCCTTCAGCCGTCAATCGTTCGTAAACTTCGCGCGCGTAATCGGCTGTCTTCTCACTTATCGAAAGCACTTTCGCCTGAACCGGCGCGAGCCACACAGGAAAAGCTCCGGCATAATGCTCGATAAGTATTCCGATGAATCGCTCGAACGAACCATATATTGCCCGATGAATCACAACAGGGATGGCTTCATGATTATGCTCGTTGACATAAATCAAACCGAAGTTGCGCGGCAATTGAAAGTCCAATTGAATCGTGCCTAACTGGTGCTCGCGCTTGAGCGAATCCTGAACCATCTGGTCAATCTTCGGTCCGTAGAAATTCGCTTCGCCTTTCACAGTTGTATATTCGAGACCGTTCGCTTCGAGCGCCTGCGCAAGCAACGCCTCGGCTCTGTCCCACAGCGCAGGGTCGCCCATGTAATTGCTGTGGTCGTCGCCGCGCACGCTCAACACGAAGCGATAAGACATGCCGAAAGCCTTGTAGACACGCGCGACCAGACCTAACAGGTTATTGACCTCTTCGCCGATCTGATCTTCGGTGATGAAGATGTGCGCATCGTCCTGCTGGAACTGGCGCACGCGCGTCAGCCCCGACAGCACGCCCGCGCGCTCGTAGCGGTGCAAGACGCTCTCTTCGGCCAATCTGAGCGGAAGCTCGCGGTAGCTTCGGCGCTTCGAGCCGAAGATGAGCATATGGCCCGGACAGTTCATCGGCTTCAGCCCATAGGTCTCTTCATCTTCGTGAAATACGAACATGTTCTCTTTGTAATGCGCCCAGTGGCCTGAAGTGACGAACAAATCTTTGTTGAAAAGCAGCGGCGCTTTCACTTCGACGTAACCGTTGCGCGCGAGCATCTCGCGCATCTTCCGCTGAAGCGTTTGATAAACAATCGTGCCTTTCGGCAGCCAGAACGGCGCGCCCGGCGCCCACTCGTGCGTCATGAAGAGATCAAGCTCGCGCCCTAACTTTCGATGATCTCGTTTCTTCGCTTCTTCGATGTTGTGAAGATATTCTTCAAGTTCGTCCTTCGTCGGCCACACGGTTCCATAGATGCGTTGCAGCATCGGGTTCTTTTCGTTGCCGCGCCAGTACGCTCCGGCAATCGAGGTCAATTTAAAGTGCTTGCACTCGCTCGTGCGGCGGACGTGTGGGCCAGCGCACAGGTCCGTAAAATCGCCAATCGTATAGGTTGAAACCGTATCGCCCGGTATGCCGTTGATTAACTCTATCTTGAAATCCTGATGGCGCGAGCGGAAAAATTCGAGGGCTTTCTCTTTATCCCACGTCTCGCGCTGGAACTCGCGCCCTTCTTTCACAATCTCGCGCATGCGACGCTCAATCTCCGCGAGGTCTTCGGGAGTGAGCGGTCGCGGTAGTTGCATATCGTAATAGAATCCGTTTTTAATCGGCGGGCCGATGCCGAATTTGACTTCGGGGAAAATCTGCTGCACGGCTGCCGCCATTATGTGCGAGGTCGAATGCCTCAGGCAGTGCAGCTTGTAGTCGCGCTCTGAAGGAAAGTCTTCCACCCCAAGCGCAATGTCTTGATCGTTTAGAAACTCTTCAGCCATCCGGGTCTCCTAAATCTTTCGGTTCTGCAATCGAGCCGCAAAACGGATCGGTTTCGCCGCTCAATCTGAAAAGTTTATGGTACATCACGCGCCGCGCGGCGAAAAGTCTGATTGGCTGGCCGGTGAAGCAATTGCGGGAAACAGCAGCCCCCCGCTTTTCTGACTAATGGTTGTCTTGATTTTGATTCTGGAATGATTCTGGCTCGGATGGTAAAATCACTGAGGTTTGACCGGCTCCCGTTTGATATCCAACATTTTTGAACATTGCGGTAAGCGTGCAAAGCGTAAGTATTCATCATGAAGATCACTGAAGATGAGGCAAACATTTCAAGTACAGCCGGGCGAAGGGCCGTCGAACAATCGCTGCGTGATATTGCTCACGAAATCTCTGCCGCGACAGGCGAGACGTTCTTTCGCTCGCTCGTCCAATTCCTCACTCGCGCCCTGAAAGCGGATTACGCGCTCATAGGTGAACTGATTGACGATTCCAGCGAGAGAATTCGCACTATAGCTGTCTGCGCCGACGGCGAGATAGTCGAGAATATAGATTATAAGCTTGCGGGCACACCCTGCGAGGAGGTCGTTAATCGAGATTTATGCTACTTCAAAGATTCCGTGCAGCAGCAGTTTGCAAGCGACGCTCAGTTGAGCGAAATGCGGATAGAAAGCTACATTGGCACGCCGCTTCGAGACTCAGGGGGCCGCGTCATGGGCCTGCTTTCCGTTATGAGCAGAAGGCCGCTCGAAGACGAGCAGATGGCCGAAGCCACATTGCGCATCTTCGCCGCGCGCGCTTCGGCTGAGCTTGAGCGCCGCCGTTTTGAAGAGGCGCTGTGCGCTTCCGAAGAGAAATATCGCGCGCTCGTCGAAAATCTGAACGACGTCGTTTACGCCGTAGATGAGCGGGGCCGCATCACCTATATCAGCCCGATAATCGAGACGCTTTCAGGCTACACGCCTGCGGAAGTGATGGGGCACTGTTTCACAGAGTTTATTCATCCAGAAGACCTGCCGACGCTCCTCAAGCATGTTCAGCAGACAATCGAAGGCCGCATCGAGCCTCTCGAATATCGGGTCATATCGAAGTCGGGCGATATTCGCTGGGTGCGCAGCTCAAGCCGCCCCGTGCGTCTGGAGAATGGAGCCGTATGGTTGCAAGGGATAATCACTGACATCACTGCGCGCAAGCGGGCCGAGAGTATCCAGGCAGCGATCTACAGAATCTCCGAAGCGGCCTTCACATCTGAAAATCTTCAAACGCTCTATCGCTTGATTCACGAAATCATCGGCGAGCTTATGCCCGCAAGCAACTTCTACATCGCCCTTTATGATTCAGACGCTGAAACCATCAGCTTTCCATATTTCGTTGACGAGCGTGAAGAGCCGCCCGTGCCTCGCCGCCTCAGGCAAGGTTTGACCGAGTACGTGCTTCGCACGGGAGCGCCGCTGCACGGCCTGCCCGAAGTCCTTGAAAGGCTCGAAGCAGCGGGTGAAGCCGAATTGATTGGCGCGAACGCAGTCGACTGGCTTGGCGTCCCGCTCAAAACAAAAGAGAAGACTATCGGCGCGTTAGTCATCCAGAGTTACACCGAAGGCGTAACGTTCGGGGAAGAAGAAAAAAGCATCCTCGAATTCGTTTCGACGCAGGTGGCAATGGCTATCGAGCGCAAGCGGGCCGAGCAGGAGCGTGCGCGGCTGCTGACGCTTGAGCAGGCAGCGCGGATGGAGGCCGAGCACATGGGGTGGCTGCGCAAGGAACTGCTCGACCGCGAAAAGGCCGCGCGGCGCGAGTGGCAAGCGACTTTCGATGCTATGACGGACGCTGTGATGATAGCTGATCGCAGCGACAGGCTCATTCGCGCCAATCGCGCTTTTTATGAAAGGGTCGGGCTGGCTCCCGATGAATGCGTGGGCCGACCGGTCAGCGAGCTTGTTCATCGCGGCACGGATAAGTTTCCGAGCGCGAATGAATGCCCGATTTGCCAGCTTCGATTGAAGGGCGAGCGCGGCGCAAAGGAGTTCCCCGCAGGCGTTGTCAGCAACTATCCCATTTTCGTGAGCGTGGACCCAATTACCGACGATCATGGCAACGTCGCAGCGGTCGTCGAGGTCGTGCGCGACCTGACGGAACTGCACCGCGCCCGCGAAGAGGCCGAGCGCGAGCGCGTGAGCCTCAATGCGACTATAGAGCAGATGGCCGAAGGCTTCATGGTATTCGATCAGGCGGGCAGAGTAATAAGAGCCAACCGCCATGCTCAGCAGATATTCGGTTACACCCTTGAACAGATGGCAACAGACAGCAACGGGACTCTTGCCGAAGGACGTTTCCACTATGATGAAGGGCAGGCGGTCCCTGTCGAAAAGCTGCCCGTTCAAACAGCCATAAGCGAGCGACGCATAGTTGAAACGTCGCTCTTTTTTACAAGGCCGGATGGCAGCAGGGTGATGCTTTCGATTACCGCATCGCCTTTCTTTAGCAACGATGGGCAACTGGCCGGAGCCATCGTGCTCGTGAGAGATATTACCGAGCTAAAGCGCGAGCGCGAGCAGTTGCAACAGGCCGAGAAGCTTCGCGCGCTCGGTCAGCTCGCCTCCGGCGTGGCGCACAATTTCAACAATGCGCTAGCTGCGGTCATCGGATACACGCAGCTCGCGCTGCCGAAGGTCAAGAACTCTGACGTGGAAGAATACCTGCGAGTCGTCGAGCAGGCAGCCAAAGACGCGGCGCGCATGGTCGAGCGCATACAGAATTTCTCGCGCCGCCGTCCTCGCAAAGATGACTTCCTTCAGGTGAGGCTCGCAGACATTGTTTGCGACGCCATAGACATCACGCGCCCGCGCTGGCGCACCGACGCTCAGGTTTTAGGCATAAAGTACGACGTTGAATTCTCGTGGGAGGCTGAAGAAGACCTGACCGTAAACGGCGAGGCTTCGGAACTGCGCGAGGTCTTCGTCAATATAATCATGAACGCGCTTGATGCTATGCCTACGGGCGGGCGGCTTTTAATCACAGGCAAATCAGTTGGTCGCTCGCTGCAGGTGAGCTTCGCCGACACAGGCAGCGGAATGACCGAAGAGGTGCGGCGGCGCATCTTCGAGCCATTCTTTACGACGAAAGGCGTATCAGGGCTTGGCATGGGATTGAGCGAAAGCTATCGAATCATAGAGCGGCACGGCGGGCGCATTGATGTAGAAAGCCAGCTCAGGCGCGGGACCATTTTCACCATCATGCTTCCGCTCGCTTCGCCCGTGAAAGCCGAAACTCAGACGAAAGCCGTCGAGCCGACCGTAAAAGGCGCGCGGGTGCTCATAATAGATGACGAGAAATTCGTGAGAGATGTGCTTTCGGCGATGCTCGCAGATCAGGGACACACTGTGATGAAAGCCGCCAGCGCCGAAGAAGGAATGAAACTGGCTGAGCTTTACAAGTTCGATCTGGTCTTTTCTGACCTTGCAATGCCGAAGGATGACGGCATTGCCGCCGCAAAGGGAATAAAAGAGCGGCAGCCTGAGGCGAAGGTGATTTTAATGAGCGGGTATGGCTCAGACAAAGTTTACGAGCGCGCCGATGATACTGATTCAATTGACATCGCCATATCAAAACCATTCCGCCTCGAAGAAATTCAGCGCGCGATGAAAACATTGCTGGAGTGAAAGCAGGGGGCAGGGGTCGAGTGTCGGGGGGGCAGGGAGAGAAGATTGCCGCCTTGAAAGTGGCTCCAGGAGCCTGTTTCAAGCCAACAGCTATTAAAGCCCTGACCCCTGCTTCCGCAACTCGCCAAGAACTGCATCGAAATCCTCAGGCAGCGGCGATGTGAACTCCATCTGCTCATTGCTCGCCGGATGATGGAAAGCCAATCGCGAGGCGTGGAGGCACAGCCGGATTGCGGATTCAAATTGCGAAGCATTATCAAGATTCTCTATTTCAGATATTCCGCAATCCGCAATCCGCAATCCGCAATACAGCGCGTCACCCAAAATCGGATGGCCCGCGTGGGCGCAGTGGATTCGCAGTTGATTCGTGCGACCCGTGACCGGCTCAAGCTCGACGAGCGTGGCAGCGGCAAGCCGCTCGCGGACGCGAAAGCGCGTTTCGGCGTCTTTGCCGCCTTCCATCACTCGCCACTGTGGCCGCTTGTTTGAATCGCGACCAATCGGCGCGACAATCACGCCTTCATCTTCGCTTACGTTTCCATGCACGAGCGCGAGGTAACGTTTTTCAACGAGCCTGCGCCGGAAGTGAACGGTCAACCGGCTCAGCGCGCGCTGCGTTTTGGCAATGACCATAAGTCCTGAAGTTGCGCGGTCAAGCCGATGCACAAGGCCCGGCCTTATGAGCGAGTGTGGCTGGCCGTGCTCAGGAGTCCGAAGTCCAGAGTCCGAAGCGCGAAGTCCCGTACTCGCAGCCTGATAATTCGACACGTTCGTTCCGCCTGGTTCATTAGCGACTCTTTCCGACTTCGGACCGTCGTAAAACTCTTTATTCAGATGATAAGCGAGCGCGTTGGCCAGCGTGCCGTTTTTCACGCTGCGCGTCGGATGGACGAGCATGCCTGCGGGTTTAACGACTACGATTATCTGCTCGTCTTCGTAAACGATTTCTAGCGGTACGGGCACGGGCTGCATCGCGGTCGGCGGGCCTTCGTCGAATGCGATTTCAATCAAATCTCCAGCCGCGAGGCGCGCGCCCGGATGAACCGCTTGCCCGTTCACGCGCGCGAAGCCTGCGCCTATGAGATTGCTGATTCGCATTCGACTCAAAGCGGCGAAACGCGACGCGAGGAACTCATCAAGCCTGAGTCCCGCGTCTTTCTCCGCGACGCTGAATTGAAACGACTGAGCCATTGAATACGTCATTCATCCGCGATCTGATTTATTGCGATGCGCCGCCGGGCAGCGGTTCTGATGAATAGAACAGCCTCACAGTTCCATCAGGCGCGACGAGCCTGAGGATCGGGAACTGTAGATCGCTCGGCCTGCGATCATCCGTGAGACTGCCCTTTTGCAGAAGGACCGTGTTGCCCTTCTTGAATTTCGGCGGGCGAACAAACTTCAGGCACGCGCCCGTCGCCGTGTCAATAATCTCGACGCGAGTCCTGTTGTCGAACGCGCTGCTGGCGCGGATGCGCGGGTTGCCTTCGGCAGAAGCCGATTCGATGGCGGGCAGGCCCGGCAGGTTCTCGCGCGTAAGCTGCGGGATCGTGATTGCAAGCACGGAGTTATCCGGCTGGCCGCAAGCGGCATAAATTACCTCCTTCACCTGATTGCCTGTGCGTACGAGCAAGCAGGCTACACCGCGCGGCTTCGGACACGACGCGACGGCGAATGGCGGAGCTGTGACCACCTGATCAATGCGCGCATCAATCGCAGCAATGATGCCTGATGCGTCGTTTGTGAATGCGATGGTCGGCTCAAGCAATGGCGCTTGATTCGGAAGCATGGGCAGCACTCCCGGCCTTGTCATGCGTAGCGAGCAGGATGCAATTCCGAATGGCCCACCGCCTCCGCCGCCAGCGCCCGGCGTCACGCCCATCGCGTCGCGCGCGAGCGCAGCCGTCGGAGCAGGTATTCCTGACGCACCCGCGCTTCCGGGCGGAGTCCCGCGCGTTGTGTCGTCAATGATTGCGCGAAGCACTTCGTCTTTGCACGTATCGAACTCAATGATTGCGCCGTTCGGCTCGCGATTTCCGACCGTGCCCCAGTACGCGACGTAGAGATTGCCATTCGTCTGTGAGACGGCTGCGCTCCAGGGACTAGCCGCTGTTGGCGGCTCCTGCGGCGGCGCGCCCACTTGAGAGATTGATTGCGGCAGAATTATCTTCGGCGCTGGTATCGTCTTCGTCACTCGGTCCGTCGCAGTGTCAATCACAGAGATAGAGCCGTCGCCGAAGTTCGTGACGTAAAGCTTGGGACTCGTAGCCGATGCGGTGCAACTCGACGGCTCGCGGCCAACAGGTATCTCGGCAATCTTTTGGAGCGTGATTGGATTTATCACATCAACTCGATTCGCGCCCGCGCACGGCACATAGAGCTTTCGCGAACCAATCCGCGTTAATGCGAGAGCAGGAAACATTGGCCCTTTGCCTACAGTGATGATGCCTGTCTGTTTGTATGTTCCATCCGATTGCAGTTTCAACTGAATGACGCGGCCCGCGCCGACGGTCGAGTAATCAATCGGGAATTCTTTCGACGGGATGGTGTTTGCGCCAAACAGCGTGACGAAGACCGAATCATCAGATTCCGCTGCTACGCCGAAAGGGCCGAGCGGCCCGCCGCACGCAGGGCAAACGCGCGGGTCGGTTAACGGCACATTTTGAAATGAATTGTTCGCCGAGTTGATGACCGTCACATTATCGGAGACAAAATTTGTAACAAAGACTCGCGCGCTCGCGGCGGCCACGCCCCATGGCTCGACCGCCTGCGAGTCTCTGATCTTTGTGAGCGCAGGCGCTTCGATCTGGCCGAGTTCGACTGTGGCGCGAACCAGGAGGCTGCCCGGCCCGCAGAAAGGGTCGGGCAAAATAGCATCGGGCATCTTTCGCCACAGGGCGCCATTGTTGGGCGTGATGAATGATTCCGTGCCGGGAGGATTTGATTTGCCCGGCGTCACGTAGAGCGCGGGAAGGTCTGCGATGCCGAAATCATCTATCGCGCCGACGGCGAAGCTGCCGCTCGTTATGGTCAGCGGCGTCACGAGATTGAAAGTTTGAAACTGCTCGTCGCCGCGCACGCGCCCGATGAATGACGCATCGGGCGGCTGATTTTTATTAGGCCCGTCGCCTTCAGGATCGAGATAAGCGACTATGCGATAAAGCTGATCTGGTTTGACTTCGCGGCCAATCGGCCCGGCGCGGTTGAAGCCGATTGTTATCGAGCGAAGAGTTGCGGGATAGCTCGGAGGTGTGAGCTTGTTGACCCATCCGAATCCGGGCTTTCCTCTGTCGGCATCCGCAGGCCCGACTGCGCAGAGCGTGCCCGTGCCGTCTTCGATGGCAAGCTCGCGCAGTTCGCCCGCGGGTTCTATCTTTTGCGCAAAGACTTTTGATGGCGATGTATAAGAGAATGCGCAGAGCGCAAGCGTCGCAAGCGCAAACGCAACGAGCGATGCGCGAGCGCGCCTTGAAGCGAATAATTTTTTCATGAGTTCATCCTCGCACCGCAGCCGGTCGCGTGGGCAGCGGACGATGGGAACCGGCTACAGGCCGCAACAATAGTTCATAAATAAGCCGCGCGGGCTGACGCAGCATATTTCCTGGCTCGTCTATTTATCTTAACGGGGGTTCGATGTAAGAGCATCTTACAAACTTATCGCCCGCGCAAGGAAAATATAACGGCGTGAAACTTCCGGCTTGCTTACGCGCATCCCGGATGCAGAGTGACGCCCATTCATTCAGGTGTTTCACGTTCTACCGCTGCGGCAAAGAGCAATTACCAAACGCGCTCTCACATCGAACTCGCCTTATGTTGATTTTCAAAAAGGCGCAGGCTCACTTTACAGCGAGCCTCCACTGTTTACGCAGCGCCGTATTTCTTGAACCACTCCTGCAACCGCCGCCAGCCGTCCTGCGCCGCTTCCTTGTCGTAGCTCGGACGATAGTCGGCGTTGAAGCCGTGACCCGCGTTCGGATAGACGATTATCTCAGATTGATTCGCCGCTTTGTTCTTGGACGCCTTGAGCGCCGCGCGCATCTTTTCGACCGTGTCCTGCGGGATGCCCTGATCCTTCCCGCCGTAGAGTCCAAGCACGGGAGCTTTCAATTCGTCGACTACGTCAATCGGATTCTTCGGCGTCATCTCGCTTGTGCCGCCGACCAGTCGCCCATACCACGCGACGCCTGCGTCGAGGTCAGGGTTGTGCGCCGCGTACATCCACACTATTCGCCCACCCCAGCAGAAACCTGTGATGCCGAGCTTCGAGGTGTTGCCGCTGTTCTTCTTGGCCCACGCGACTGTCGCGTCAAGGTCGCTCATCACCTGCGAGTCAGGAACTTTGGCTACTATCTTTCTAATCTCGTTGAAGTCGGTCATCTGCGACGTGTCGCCCTGTCGAGCGTAGAGCGCGGGCGCGATTCCCATAAAGCCGAGCTTGGCAAATCGTCGGCAGATGTCTTTGATGTGCTCGTGCACGCCGAAGATTTCCTGAACGACTAGCACGACGGGAAACGATTTTCCTTTCGCGGGCATTGCTCGGTATGCGGGAATCTGGCCATCAGAAACGGGAACCTTCACTTCGCCCGCAACAAGCCCGTTCGTATCGGTCGTGATGGTTTGCCCTTCGACTGGCTGCACGGCCAGCGCGAATCCTGCGGCAAGCGTTGTGATGAAAAACTCTCTGCGAGTGAAATCGGCTTTGGGTCTGAAGTTAGTCAAGTCTTCCGCCATTGTTCAAGCATCCTCCTTTGAAATTATTGCTGTGAAAATTGTCGAGGCAGCGCCTCAGGTAGATTTGCAATCGCGTAAGCAAGCACGGCCATAACAGCCGCGTTCTGTGCGAGCTCGCGCGGGTTGATTTTATCCAGCGTGTCGGCTGGCGTGTGGTGATAATCGAAATAGGTGCGGCTGTCTTGAATTGGCGCAAAGGTCGGCACGCCCGCGGCATCGAGCGGCGATATGTCCGCGCCGACAGAAGTTGTTGATGGCCTGATTATGCTTGCGCCTATGGGTTGCAGCACCTGCGCGAGCGGTCCAAGCATAGCTATGGCTTGATTGCTCGCGTGAGCGAAGAATCCTGCCGGGTGGCCCGCGCCCAGATCGCTTTCAATCGCGGCGATATGATTTTGAATTTCAGCCGCGTGGTCTTTTGCATAAGTCGCCCCGCCGCGAAGCCCGTTCTCTTCATTCATCCACGCAATGACGCGAATGGTTCGCTTTGGTCTGAGACCCAATTGCCTTATCAACTGCGCCGTCTGCATCGCTACGGCCACGCCCGCTGCGTCATCAATCGCGCCCACTCCCAAATCCCACGAATCGAGATGGCCTGAGACGATGACGACCTGCTCAGGGCGCTCGCTGCCTTTGAGATCAGCGACGACATTGTAGCTTTCAACGTCGGCGAGCGTCTGCGGCGTGAGCGTAAGCTTCATGCGAACTTTGCCCTGAGTGGCGAGGCTTGCAATCAAATTAGCGTCTTCTACCGTGACAGCAGCGGCGGGAATCTTTGGCGCGTCGTCGGCGTAGCGCAGCGAACCCGTATGCGGGATACGATATTCAGCGCCGCCTACGGAACATATCAGCGAAGCGACTGCGCCCAGTCGCGCTGCTGCGCTTGCGCCCGCGCCTCGATAGGCCACAGCCTGACCGTAAGCGTCGCCCGCGAACCCTTGCGCGGCGAGTTGTTTGTCGAAACGCGCGTTGAACATCACTATCTTGCCCGCGACGCCGCTGCGGCCTAACGCGTTAAGCTCGTCGAAATTATTCACGACGACTACTTCGGCAATCAGCCCTTCAGCCGGAGTCGCAACGCTACCGCCGAGCGCAGTGAGCACTATTTTTTGCGGAGACTGCGGCGAGGGGCCGGGATACTCTATAAGCTCGCCCGTCTCGACGCCGCGCACCCAGTGCGGGACCATTACTTTTTCGGTTCGCACTTCGAGTCCGAGCCGCTTTAACTGTGCGGCGACGTATTCGACGGCGCGCGCGGCCTGCAATGAACCGCTCAGTCGCGGCCCGATGTTGTTGCACAGATACGCAGTCTGCCGATAAGCGTAATCGCTCGCGAGCGCGGCTTGCCTGAGTTGCTTTAACTCGTCGAGCAACTGAGGCGGATAAGTGACGGCGTGCTCTTGAGCGAGGACTGATGGAATCGAGATTGAGATCAAAATAATGATGATGGTTGCGCGTGAAAGAGTCTCTGAGATTTTCATGCCGCTCAATTATACTCAACGCCTTTGGATGAGAACAAACTGCCATCGCGCGGCTTCACTGACTCGCGGGCGTTGATACGTTAGAATAAGAAGCGTGGCGATGTGAGAATGAGAATCGGACTAATAACAAAGAATGGATTTTCTGTTCGCATTCATAATCGAAGTATGGACGCTATTGAAAAAGCTCGGAGGCATCGGACAGATATTGATGGGGCTGCTCGACAGCTCTGTCATCCCGACGCCGGGCGGGCTTGACGCGCTCACAATAATTCTTGCGACGAGCGAGCCGGGCAGTTGGCTCTACTACGCTGTGATGGCCGTCATAGGCTCGGTGCTCGGCGGGTATTTGACTTATCGGCTTGGGCGCAAGGGCGGCGAAGAGGCGCTCGAACAGCGATTGTCGAAAAAGAGAATCGAGCGCGTGCACAAGGCATTCGAGCGATGGGGGTTTGGAACTATTTTCCTGCCTGCGATACTTCCGCCGCCCGTTCCCATAGGCCCGTTCCTGCTCGGCGCGGGTGCGATGAATTACCCGCTCAAAAAATATCTGACGGCGCTTGCGGCGGGTCGCGCTATTCGATTTACGCTCGTTGCGTACTTAGCGTCGCGATTCGGGCGGCGGGTGCTGAACTTCTTTGCGGAGAACCACACAACGATCCTTGTCGCGTTCATCATAGTGATTGTGCTTGGCGCGGCTGGCGGCATCATTTATTATGTTCGCCGCAGGCGCGCGCGCAAAGATGCGCCCGAAGCAAGCCCTGGCGGAGATTAAGCGAAGCGAATTCACGATGGAGCGGCGGCAGCTTTATGGCTGATCAAGGTTCGGCGCTAAATGTCGAAGCGATCTTTAAGGACTGCGACCCGCTCATCAAGGGCAGGATAAGAAATAAACTTCGCGTCTCGCTCGACGAATCCGACGGCAGCAAGCGCAATCAGGACGCGCTGCTGAAAGTCTACGGCGAAATCACGCTGAAGTTTATTGAAAAGCTCACTGAGGCCGAAACCGGTGACGAAGCGATAAGGAACTTTCGCGGATATGCTCTCGCGCTCACCGATAACGCGATTGCAACCTACCTCAACGACATAAATCCTGACCGCAGAATTCTGAAAGACAAGCTGCGATACTTTTTAGAGACGCGGCAGGGCTTTGCCATCTGGAAAAAAGATGAGCGATTGATCTGCGGGCTTGCTCTGTGGCAACTCCGGACGGACAGGCCGGAGCGCAGCGCGGCGCTGATTGACCTTCGCAACGATCCCGCGTTGATTGATCGTGCCGCAGTGCCGCACAAGCACCTCGACAGAATCAAGCCCGACGAGTGGACGCGGCTGCTTGCGGCAATCTTCAATTACACGGGCGGGCCTGTCGCGCTCGACGACCTTGTTAATCTTGTCGCGGGGCTGCTCGGCATCAAAGACGAATTCCAGCGAGCCAGCACACGAACCGATGATGACGATGACTATACGGCTTACGACCCGCCTGAGCCGGGACCGCCGCGCCCGCTCACAGAGGCGATGATAAGAGAATACCTGCGCCACCTGTGGCAGGCCATATGCCTGTTGAAGCCGCTGATGCGCGCAGCTTATCTGCTCAGTCTCGGAACGGTCGGCAAAAAAGCGACGTCGCTTTCTATGATCGAGCTTGAATTGTTTCCGGCTTACGAGGTCGTGAGCAAAATCGAGATAGGCCGGTTGCTCGCAATCACGGATGAGCAATTTGAAAGGTTATGGGATGAGCTTGATATGGATGAAGCTTCGCGCCGCGTGGCCCGCTCGCTTACGGGCTACGATGAAAAATTCGCGATGCTGTGGAATCACCTGCCGCTCAAAGATGATGAAGTCATCGCGCGGCTCTTAGGGTGCAAACCGCCGACAGTAGCAACGTCGCGCTTCCGCGCGATCAATGATTATCTTGCGCCCGCGATGCGCGCTCTTGGATATTGAAATGAGCGAAAGCTGAAAATATTTTTCATCGAAATTATTTTTTCATGAAATATCGCGCGCGAGTTTATGTCATAAAAATATAAAACCGACCGGTTATATTGAATTTCGAAGGGGTTAGGAGACGCCGAACGTGCCGCAGCATCTTACAACTGAAGAGGTCACGCGCTACCGAAATCGCGCGCTCACGCCGGGTGATATGCTGCGGGCCTACAATCACACATCTGCGTGCGCGCAATGTCGAAAGATGCTCTACAGCGACGATGAGGCATCGGCAGCATTTAATTCTTTGCGCGCAAGCACGCGACGAGCGAAAGAGCCGACAGCGCACCTTTCTTATGAAGAGAAACGGGCCTATGTGAGAAACGAAGCGGACCCGCTTGAGCGCGAGCTTGTTGAAAGCCACACAGCAATTTGCCCGGATTGCGCCGCTGAGCTGAGAAGCCTCTTTGATTTCGCGATGATGATCCAAGCCAATCCTGCGACTGCGAAGCAGTCCGCGTGGAAGAGATTCATTGGAGCCATCGGCCTTTCGGGCGGCTGGTCGGGATTGAAAATCGCGGTCGTCACTGTGACAGCCGCGCTGCTCGTCGCCGTGACAGTTTCAATTTGGCTCTTGCTCCGAAACAACGAAAGCTCAAGCTCAAGCTCGAAGCTCGCGCGCTCGTCTGAATCGCCTTCGCGCGAAGTGCCTAATTCAAATGCCGCTGCGCCGTCTCAGCCTGCACCGCCATCCAGAGGAGGCGCTCCCGTTACGAGCGCGCGCCCGCCTGAGAACCGGTCAGACATTCTCATTGTCACTCTCAATCCTTCAATGATCAGTGAAATCGGGCAGCCAAACATCGTCTACGTCAAGCCGGAACACGTCACCGTCTATTTTCGATTGGCAGGCGTTGATGCGAGCTTCAACCGGTATAAAGCCACGCTGATGACGCTCACAGGCACGGAAGTTCTTCGTCCCATACTGCGAATGGACAAGCAGAACATGCCTTCCGTAGAGATTCCTGCGAGCGCGGTCGCGTCAGGCTATTATTTGTTGAAGCTATCGAAGGTCATCGGGCCGGGCAACGAAGAATTCACCGCTGTATATCCGATAAAAATTGTAAAGTGATCGCCCGCGCTGTGCCTTTCGTTGGACACTCAGGCGAGTCATGAGTAGACTTACACCAGCCTGCACAGAAATCTAACAACGCATCTCAGGAGGCTCAATGAACCGACAGGTGAAGATTCTGCTGTTGATCTTATTTTCCTGCTGCGCGTTTTTTCTTCCCTCGCCCGAAGCGCAGAAGAAAGAACGCGCTAAAACGATTGACGATGCGACGCTCAGAAACGCCGACGCGCGCAAAAGCGACTGGCTCACGCACGGACGCAACTATTCAGAGACCCGATTCAGTCCCCTCAATCAGATCAACGCGAGCAACGTTAAGAATCTCGGCCTCGCATGGGCCTTCGATACAGAATCAACGCGCGGGCTTGAAGCGACTCCGATTGTCGTTGACGGCGTGATCTATACTACGGGAAGCTGGAGCGTCGTCTTTGCGATTGACGCGCGAACGGGAAAGCTGCTCTGGAAATACGATCCTCAAGTGCCAGGTTCTTATGGCCAGCGGGCCTGCTGCGATGTTGTCAATCGCGGCGTCGCCGTCTATAAAGGCAAGATTTATCTCGGCACGCTCGATGGGCGATTGGTCGCGCTCGACGCCGATACGGGAAAAGTCATCTGGCAAGTCGTCACCGTTGATCAAACAAAGCCTTACACGATTACGGGCGCGCCGCGCGTAGTCAAAGGCAAAGTCATAATCGGCAACGGCGGAGCCGAGTTCGGCGTGCGCGGATACGTTTCGGCTTACGATGCGGAGACGGGCAAAATGGTATGGCGCTTTTATACTGTGCCGGGCGACCCGTCGAAGCCGTTTGAATCAAAGGCGCTTGAGCGCGCGGCGAAAACATGGAACGGCGAGTGGTGGAAGATGGGCGGCGGCGGGACCGTATGGGATTCGCTCGCTTACGACCCGGAGCTTGACCTGTTGTACGTTGGCACGGGGAACGGCTCGCCGTGGAATCGCGACGTTCGCAGTCCCGGCGGCGGTGATAATCTTTACATCTCTTCAATTCTTGCGCTCAAGCCGGACACGGGCGAGCTTGTGTGGCATTATCAAACGACTCCGGGCGATTCATGGGACTACACTGCGACGCAGCACATGATTTTAGCCGACCTCGAAATTAATGGCGCGCATCGCAAAGTGTTGATGCAAGCTCCGAAGAACGGATTCTTTTATGTGCTCGACCGCGCGACGGGCGAGTTGATTTCAGCGGAAGCCTACGCGCCGATGACTTGGGCGAAGGGCTTCGATAAAAAGAGTGGCCGCCCGATTGAAGCCCCCGAAGCGCGATACAAAGACGCGCTCACGATTGTAAAGCCCGGTCCGTTCGGCGGACACAACTGGCAACCGATGTCTTTCAATCCTCAAACCGGATTGGTCTATATTCCGGCGCAAGACCCTTTCTTCGCATACGCGCCCGACAAGAAGTTTCAATTCAAACCGGGCGAGTGGAACACGGGCACAGATTTTTCTGCGCTGAAGACTGGCCCGCCTTTCATGCCGACGGGCCACCTGCTCGCGTGGGACCCTGTCGCGCAAAAAGAGCGATGGCGAGTTCCTTATCGGAGCATGTGGAACGGCGGGACGCTCACGACAGCGGGCAATCTGGTTTTTCAAGGGACGGCTGATGGGCGGCTGGTCGCCTACAGCGCGGACAAAGGCGAAAAGCTGTGGGAGATTCAAACAGGCACAGGGATAATTGCTCCGCCGATGACTTATGAAGTGGATGGCGTGCAATACGTTTCGGTGATGGCGGGCTGGGGCGGCGCGTATGCGCTGGCGGGCGGCAACGCAACTGGAACGGCCAACGGCAATGGGATGCTGCTGACGTTCGCGCTCGGCGCAAAGCAGATGATCCCCGAAGCATTGGGGATGAAACTGAAATCAGTTACGGCGATTGATTTCAATGCCACGCCTGAAAAGATTGAAGCGGGCGCGGGATTATTTGCGCAGCATTGCGCGGTCTGTCACGGGCTTGGCGCGATAAGCGGCGGCGCGACTCCAGATTTAAGGTATTCCGCGCCCGCCGTATTTGAGAAGTACGCCGATATCGTTCTTGAAGGAAAGTATTCGACTCAAGGGATGCCTTCGTTCAAGCAGCGGCTCAAGCCGGATGAATTGGAGGCGATTCGCGCCTTCGTGCTCAAGCGTCGCTCTGAGATTGTTGGAAAAAAATAGCGTGAAGCAAATGAATCATCTTGCGCCCGACGCTGTTTTTCACGATGGCGCGCCGGTCACTTCCGATGATGTGAAGTTTACTTTTGAAGAGTTGCTGTTGAAATATCATTCGCGCACGCGCGCTTCGATTGGCGACCGACGGCTGACGATCACAACGCCAGACGCTCACGTCGCGCTTAGTGGCAGCATTCGGCAGCAACCGGGAGAAGTTCTCCTCAGCAGATGAAGTTGCATGTCTGAGCGGGATAGCGCCAGTGATCGAGCGTAGCGGCAAGAGTAGCTGGGTGAGGTGGAGATATTTCTGTCCAAAGTTTCTGCGGCAGACCTTTCACGAGTACGCTGGTGAATCAATAAGGCATAGTTTTTGGGCAAAGGCATATTACGAGTCGCAGCGGGCGAAAGGTAAAAGCCACTCGGAGGCGGTGAGAGCATTGGCCTGCAAGTGGATAAGGATAATCTGGAAGTGCTGGAAGACGAAAACTCCATATGATGAGGTGAAGTACCTGGAAAGTCTCCGAAGGAAGAACTCACCGCTGTTGAAGTATGCCGCCGAGCAACGCGGAATAACTTTTTGCTTGACACGAACAGCTCAGATGGATTGTTAGACCCACGTCAGCACAACCAACATCTTTTCAACCAGAATGATAAACTTGTTGTACTGCAACCAGGATCGCTTCTTCTTCGAGCGCCTTAAAAGCAGCCTCCCTCAGTTTGTCTGCATACTTCGATATAATCCCAAAGTTTTCCTTGAACCCATAAGGCGTGTCTGTATAAATCAGATTTATTCGGTCTTGCAGCTTTAAACCTGCTTGTGAAAGATAGCTGCCTTCAAGTCCCCGAATTATCGTACAACCGCCGAAAGCATATGTGAACTCTTGATCGAGAGCGTTCAGCAAGTCCTGATACGCCTGCTTTGGCAGATCAGGGAGGTAAACTTCAATTCTTGCCTTTTCGAATAGAGGCAATGAATTTCTCCTTTCGTTTATCGAACTCTTGCGTTCGCTTTAGGGACTCCTCAGCAGATAGTTTTGCTCTCGGTGGTCTTTCTATTTTGATTTCTTTGATGTCTTTTAACCTTCTTGCCATTGTTTTCTCCGTATCAAATCAACTGCTTCATTTGCATTGTAGCATATCGAGTGCGGCTTGCATTAGTGGGTCTAACGATTCGCATCAGTGGGCGCGCGAGCGGCATTGATAATTCATGTGATATTTGCCTCGCGCGCTCCATTGAATGCGTTTGTTAGATTGCGTTAAAAGTACGAGCGAGAAAGCCTCTGAATCGCATAGTACCCATCACCATGTTGGGGCTCTATCTTCCAATTCTTTAGGAACTCCGGCAAATACGCGGCATTAACGATAAAGACCGTTCGCTCACGCGCCTTGTTTGCTGCCTCTAGATAGTAATAGGCGCCCTGCGGAAAGCCAGTTGCTAAACTCTTTCGGAAACGGATGAAAGGAACAGTTGAGATTTCGACATCTTCCGCATCCAATGTCCCATCCTGAATCTTGATGCGAGCCGGGTCAAATCGACAAACAGCGATCTCGGCATTTGTCACAATAGCAGGGAAAATAAATAAGCGAAGGTGATTAGGTGGTTCTTGTGATTGTTCAATGTTCACTTCCTCGCTCCAATCGCAAAAGTCCAAACTGCCTTTCTACCTCTACGCCTATTGCCTGATGCCTAACCACTTTCACCTGCTGATCGAGAATGCAGGACCATCCTGTCAGCCGGATCATGCAACGACTGCTCACCGCCTACAGTCAATACCACAATCGAAAATACAAGAAAATCGGGCACCTCTTTCAAGGCCGGTACAAATCCATTCTCTGCCAGACCGATCGCTACCTCGCCGAGTTGGTCCGCTACATACATTTGAATCCGGTCAGAGCGAAGATGGTCAAACGACCCGAGACCTTCCCCTATAGCGGTCACCGAGCGTATCTTGGGTCGGACAAGTCCGGGCTGGTGGATACCGAACCTGTGCTGCGACATTTCGGCGCCTCAAAAAAGCGCGCAGTGGAAGTCTATCAGCGATTCGTCGACGCGGCGATGGGCCACAAGAGCCGGGACGAGTATTATCGTGCGGCAGAAGGAAGAGTGCTTGGCAGCGAAGAGTTCTTTGATAAGATCAAGCATCGAGTTGGCGAGCACCCCTCGCGCCCGAAACTCAGTCCCATAACTATCGACGAGTTGCTAGGCGCGGCCCAACGAATGAGCGGGCTGAAACGGGGAGAGCTGTGCAGCAACAGCAAGAACAGGCGGACGGTGGCGATCAAGGAAGCAGTGATAGTCTTAGGGAGGGAACGAGGGATGCGGAATCGGGAGTTGGCCGAAGCGCTGGGATTGGATCCATCATCGGTTACGAGGCGTTTTGAGGCTGCCCGATCGAGAGGCGAAATGAGCAGTGAAATGGCGAGGCTGGAGAAGGCGCTAAAGCATCGATAAGCTTTCAAAATCGCACAATCTCAAGCCTGACCCCTCATCGTTTGGGTTGACCGATAACTCGACGCTGTCGTAACGATCGAGTAACTCAGTCAGCACCCAGCGCTGGGCTTGGGTCAGCCGTCCCTGCAAGGCCCGCTGCAACTGCGGGCTGCTTGCGTTTCATCGAACGCCGCGCCAACTCGCTCATCTTCCTGGCATCGGTCTCGCCTGAGGCCAGCGCCCGCCGCCATCAGCTTGCCGCTCACGCCAAGCGCGTCACTGGCGACGCGGCGCCAGCTTGATGTTGGCACTCTCAACCAGTTTCTGAATGTGATTGGCAAGCGCCGTACGTTCGCCGATCAGGCTCTCACGGTAACGGGTCAACTCGCGCAACTCACGAATCGCCAACAGCGGGATAAAGCTTGCCTTGAGCAATCCGTTTTTCGGTTCGACCGCAACGCGGACATCTTAGACCGGTTGGATGGAGGTATTTCTCAAGCCAGCGCGCCGATACGTCTTCATCCAACAGTTCATCAATCGGAAAGTCAATCATTCTGCCAGTCTATACCGACTGTGCAGCCAAAGGAAACATGAGCCAACTTTGTTTGTGAGTTTTAGCGCGCCAACAAGTTCTAATCTGAGATCCTTTCTAGCTTGTATTCTCCCTTGTACTTCCCTTGCTCCACATTCAATACAAGTTGCTTCCCCTCAAATCTGTAATACCAAGTTTGAGGAAGGTTGCTGACAATCAGTATTTCCGACCCAAAAACCAGGCTCCGGCGCTTCCCATCCTCCATTAATCGGCACGTACAACCACCGCTGCAAGATGCCTTGCCCAAGCTTCCCTCATAAGTGATTTTCACTTCGAGAAACTTGAAACTGCTGTACTTGAGGGTAGGGTTTTCTGTTTTCTTGAATGTCAGTTCGAGTTTTGCTGGTTCCTCTTTAGGTGTCCGCCATCTTCCTTCGAGCGTTGCCATATCCTCCGTGATGGTAGGTGCAGGCTTCTGCTGGACAATTACACCTACAAGCGGAGCTGACACCCATAGTATAAGGGTCAGCATCAAGGTAACGTATTTCAAAGTTCTTCTCCTTTCATTGGGCGCCAAACTGCTTCGTCATGAACGAGACGAAGTGGGCATTTTGTCGCAGGCTATCTAGATTAGCATCCCTTTCAAACAACGGGTAACACGGGAAGCCATCCTCAGCCGCTGATTCCAACCATTTGATCGCTTGCTCAGGCTTGTTCATCAGCGCATATGCGCAGGCGATGTGATAGGCCGTATGATGAAAATGCCCGAACCCCTTCCCGATTTGCACAGCTTGCTTAATCTTCTCCTCTGCCTTGCGCTGTTGACCTGCTGAAGCCGCCAGTACTGCCTCAATGCTGGTGAACAAGCCGCCGCTGTCTTCGGGATTATCTCTTAACGATTGCTCAATAACCTGAGATGCTTCCTCTTTCCTTCCGAGATTGAAAAGCGCCCATGCGGTCTGATACCCGATCAGTGCCGGATTGACTTCCTTTGGAAGGGCGCGCAAAACAGAGAGCGCCTGCTCGTACTTGCCCTGAAAAGTTAAGGTCTGCCCGATTCTATACCGTGCAAGATCATTGGTCGGGTTAATCTCTGTCGCTCGTTGCGCTTCTTCGAGCGCCGCATCAAAAGCTCCAATGTGGCAGTAGATGAGCGCGAGCTGATTCCGCGCTTCATCAAGGTTGGGATTCAGCTCAAGCGCGCGGCGGTATTCGCGAATGGCTCTTTCATGTGGGAAATGATTGGCGGGCGTCCACAGCAATCGCCCGCGCGCCAGATGAGCAACAGCCAGATCAGGGTTTAACGACAAGGCTTTCTCCACCGCCACAAAAGCCTTCTCCTCCCACTGCTTCTCGCCCGGAGAGAATAAAAAGAGCTTCCACACGTACGCCTGAGCCAATTGCGCCCATGCTTCGGCGAAGGTCGGGTCTATGGCCACAGCGCGCTCCAAATTCAAGATGGCAGTTTCATTGTCATCCCGGTTTTGGCGATTGAAATAAAACTGCCCGCGCAAATAGGAGTCGTAAGCTTCCGGCGCGACCTGTCGAACGCTTTCGAATTGAGTCTGCTCCTGCGGCGTGAGCTTGATCTGAATCTCGCGAGCGATGGCGCGGGCCGCCTCGCTTTGCAAAAGCAGCACGTCGCGCAGGTTGTAGTCATAAGTTTCCGACCACAGGTGCTGATCGTTTACGGCCCGTATTAACTGCACGCGAACTTGCACGCGGTCGCCTGAGCGCATCACGCTGCCTTCAACCACCACGTCCACGTTCAACTCAGCAGCAATCTCCGGCAACGTCTTCTTCATTCCCTTGTAATACATCGCCGACGTGCGCGAGATGACCCGCAACGCTTTGATCTTTGCAAGCTCGCCAATGAGCGCATCGGTCATCCCGTCGGCGAAGTAGCCCTGCGCGGCGTCGCTGGAGATGCTTTCGAGCGGCAGCACCGCAATCGAATTAATTGGTGGCAGCGGCGCGGCCTGTCGCGCGCGAATCAGCAGCGCGTAGAGCGCAAAAGCGAGGGCCGCAAAAGCGAGGGCCGCCAGCGCAATCCGCAAAAAGGTTCTTCTCTGCCATCCGGCTTTTTGTTCTATTGCAGCGGTCTCTTCGCCCGGCGTTGTAGTCTCATTGATTGGAGCGTCCACGACAGATTCATCGCGTTCGGCGGTTGATGCGTCCGTGATGCTCGCGCGTTCGCTGAGAAGCTCTTCTTCAGCGGCCACCGCCTGCACATCGGCGACGAAGCGGTAGCCGTGACGCGGGATGGTTTCGATGTAGAGCGGCTGAGACGAATCATCGCCCAGCACTTTCCTGAGAGCAGACATATTCACCGTGAGGTTATTCTCTTCGACAACGGTGTCGGGCCACAGCCTCTGCATCAATTCATCTTTCGTAAGAGCACGCCCGCGGTTGCCAACGAGCAACAAGAGTAGATCAAAAACTTTTGCGGTTAATTGCACCGGTTCGCCATTGCGCAGAAGCAGGCGCTCCCGTTTATCAAGCCGGAAGGGGCCGAACTCGTAGAAGGGTTTCTCTTCTATGCCCGTGTTTTCTTTCGCCCGCATTTAGCAACTCTTTAGGAAAGATTTAATCGCGCGTTTAAGGACTTTTTAGCCGTCTGGCGAATATTCTGCGTCGCGTGGTGAGGTAGTGGCGGCCTTATCAAGCAGCCAAACCGCAGAGCCGATTCTAATATGGGTCGCTCAGTCAGAGCAATAGCTGCAACTATGGGTTTCACTCTTACTCCACAATTGTTCCAAAAGCATTGGAAAGGAGACCAACCATGATAAGCAACTACTCGAAAAACAGACTGATGCTCGTAATCAGCATCGGCGTAGTCTTTTTCTTCGGCATCGCCGTCTATTCGGGAGCGACTCAGACTATAAATGCGGAGACGACCCCGATAGCCGTCGGCACAATCGAGCACTCAGAACTCTTTAACGGTCCTGCCACAGTGACTGTGCGACAACTCAAGATAGCGCCCGGCGAGGTTCTCGCATGGCACCATCATCCCGGACGCGCCTACAATGTTATCAAGAGCGGCACATTGACCGTCGAGGATGGTTGTGGCGGCGAGGAAACCCTCACAGCAGGCGAGGCGTTCGAAGAAGTTATTGGCCGCGTCCACAGGGCCAAGAATCTGGGAGCGGAGGATGTCGTGGTCATTAACACGTTCATCGTCCCGCAGGGAAGTCCAACGACTATAAATACCCCTAATAACCAACGCCTATGCGGCCCGCCAGTGAGTGTCGAAGAGTGCAAGAAAGGCGGCTGGATGAACTTCACCCACCCGCGCACCTTTAGCGGTAGAGGCGACTGCATTCAGTTCGTGATAACTGGCAAATAACCGCAGGGCGCCGATCTGAGTTTGCAGGAGGCAGACGACGCCAGCCTCCTGCAAACTCACAAGCCGCAGGAATGCTGCGAGTCAAAGAAACAGGCTCACTGGAAGTGCTGCGCTTGAAGCTTCGGGCTGAGCGCGCGGTTCATCTCGTCGCCTACGAGGTTGAGTGCGAATATCAAAAGGGTTATCGCAAGCGTCGGAAACAGGACCATCCACCACGCATATCGCATGAAGTGCTGGCCATTGTGAAGCATGTAGCCCCAGCTTATTCGGCTCGCGTCGCCCAATCCTAAAAACTCAAGCCCCGCTTCAACCAATATCACCGAGCCGAGCTTCAACGTTATGTTCGTGATGATCAACGGCAGCGCGTTCGGCAATATCTCGCGCGCAAGGATGCGCGTGGGCCGCGCGCCCCATTGCGCGAGCCGCTTCGACAAACCCGCGCTCTCGAAGCGACATCACCTCTGCCCGCACTAATCGCGCAGTCTGCGGCCAGTAGGTCAAACTCAAAACCATAACGAGATTGAAATAAGAAGAACCGAAGAGCGCTGCGACGACTACGGCGAGAAAGAATCGCGGCGGGATGATGAAAAGCTCCGTCACCCTCATCAGCAGGTCATCCGTCAGGCCGCCCGCATAGCCCGCAACCATGCCGACCACTATTCCGACGAAGCCGCTCAGCAGCGCGACCACAACGCCAATCAAGAGCGAAGTTCGCGCGCCGTGAACGACCCACACCTGCGGCTGTGTTGATCGCGCTTCAAACGGCAAGTACGATTGCCTTTGCCCAACGACGGGGCTTGTTCAAATCATCGGGCGCAAGTACGCCTTGCCTCTGCTTTCGTTGATTGGAGAGCGCGGCGCGATTCGCTCGACACTCACAACGGGATTGAACGAATTGGAAAGCGCGGGCCTGATACACCGCGAGACGTTCGCAGAGATGCCGCCGAGAGTTGAATACTCGCTCACAGAAGAAGGCGAGCGGTTGCGCAAGAGCCTGCCGTCGCTTTCCAGACTTGCCGCGCGAAAATAACGGCGCTGACTGAAGCAGAGATAAACGCCTTGAGTTGAATTTCAACCATCTGACTTTTGTGTCCTTCATGGAGAGTTTTGCGAGGTTGCTTCGATGGGCAAGAGCAGCCGGTTCACTGCAAGCGACCTGTTTTCGCCGCTCACCGAGTTGCTGAGGATGCGCGAACGGTTGACGAGGCATTGACGCTTGAATTGCGCTGAACACTTGCGCTAAGAAATTAGCAACAAGTTTCTACAACCGAAATGGCTTGTTACAGTTTAATCCTGACTATGAAGCCAGGAGTAAAAGGAATAAACTGCTATCGCCCTTCAGGAGACTTCTATGCTCAGCACAAGCCCGAAACGAGCAAAGCGTCCGCTTGTGCTCGCGCTCGATGTCGGAACATCTTCGTCGCGCGCGGCCATCTATGACGCGTTCGGTCGCATGGTCGAATCAACCGAAAGCCGCATCGCTTATCGAATGCATAGAACGCGCGGCGGTGGAGTTGAAATCGAAGCCGATGAGTTATTCAATGTCGCCTGCCGCAACATTGATGAAACGATTGGTCGCGCTGATAACCTCGCAAAAGAGATTCGCGTGGTCGCTCCCTGCACATTCTGGCACAGCCTTGTGGGCGTTGACCGCAGCGCGAAAGCCTTAACGCCTGTTTATAGCTGGAACGACACGCGAAGCAGCAGCGAGGCACGGCAGCTTGCCGACAAACTCGGCATCGAATGGATTCACTCGCGCACGGGATGCATGCCGCACGCAAGCTATTATCCGGCAAGGCTGCTATGGCTGAGGCGCGCGAAGCCTGAGCTTTACCAGAAAGTAGCGCGGTGGATGTCGTTCGGCGAATACTTTTATTTGAAGATATTCGGGCGCGCGCTTGCGAGCGTTTCGATGGCGTCGGGCACTGGATTATTTAATCCGAACGCGAACGACTGGGACGCGGAGATGCTTCAGCGCGTTGGCATCGAACGCCGAAATCTTTCGCCGCTCGCCGCAGATGACGAAGCGTTGACCGGGCCGAAGCGCCAGTACGCGCGGCGCTGGCCTCAGCTTGCGAGCGCGGCGTGGATGCCTGCTATTGGCGACGGCGCGGCGAATCAAATAGGTTCAGGATGCGTGACGCGCAACCGCGTTGCGTTGATGATAGGAACGTCGGGCGCGATGCGCGTCTGCTTCGAGGCAGCGCAGGTAACGGTTCCGCGCGGGCTGTGGTGCTATCGCGCAAATCGCCGCTACGCTCTTTTGGGCGGCGCGCTCTCAAACGGAGGCGATGTATTCGAGTGGTGTCAACGCGCGCTGCGGCTTGAGCCTCCGAAGTCAACGGCGAGAAACAACAAGGCTGTCGCTCAACCTGATGCTGATGTCTTAGAGCGGCAGCTTCGGGCGATGCAGCCGGACTCGCACGGGCTTACGGTGCTGCCATTTTTTTCGGGCGAGCGCAGCACGGGCTGGGCCGATTACGCGCGGGCGGCCATTGTAGGAATCAGCCTCAGCACAGAGCCTCTCGACATACTGCGAGCGATGATGGAATCTGTGGCGTATCGCTTCGCGGCGATATATGATTTGCTGCGCGAAGAGATTTCGCCGTCCAGCCGCCTTATTGCTTCAGGCGGCGCGCTCGCACACTCAACTGTTTGGACCCAGATTATGGCCGATTGCATCGGCGCGATGGTCATACGTTCAGCCGCGCAGGAAGCATCAGAGCGCGGCGCGGCTTTGCTTGCGCTTCACGCGCTCGGTCACATAAAGAAGCTTGATGAAGCGCCTGCCGCGCACGGCGAACTCTTTGAGCCGGATGCGCGCCGTCACGAGCGATACAAGAGCGGGCGCACACGACAGCAGATTCTCTACGAGCAACTGGTGGCGCGGTAGGGATGATTAATAGCAAAGCCTGAGCCTCTCGAAAGGAGGTGACCATGCGTGCAATGAGATCGAAAGCAATTAAAGACCTGCTCATAATTGCCATCATCGCCATTGCCGTTCTCGTTCTTTCGATTGTCTTCGAGGCGGATGAATTGCTGAGGGCTTTCTTGCAGAAGAATGAGCGATGGCGGGCAGACGAGATTCTATTAATGCTTGGAGCGCTTGCGATTGGTTTCGCAATCTTCTCGTGGCGAAGAAGGATGGCTCGCGCATCCGGCTCTGCTCAAACGCGCGCGCCGTCTTTGAGAATGGCCGATTGCTTTATCACGAAGGCACGGTGGAAGACATAACGTGGCGCAAGCAGGCCGAGCAGGCGCGGCATCAATTGCTCAGGCGCACAGGGACGGCGCAGGAAGAAGAGTGCCAGTGCGTCTCGCGCGAATTGCACGACCAGTTGGGGCAGGAGCTTGCCGCGCTGAACAAGATGTTAAGAGCGGGCGCGGCTGGCTACGTGCTCAAGCGCGCGGCGGCAAAAGAACTGGCGCAGGCGAAGCGCTAACCGAAGCCGAGCGCGAGCTTGAACGCATCGCGCCCAGCTTGCCTGGGATTGTAAATCAATTCAGGGAAGAGGCTGCGCGCTGCTGAGTGGGCGCGCGGGCCGTCTTGCCTATCGAATCCTCCGGCATTATCGTAGAGGCTGGAGATTCGATATGCTCAAAAAAAGTGTTTGGATATTAGCCCCCATCGCCTTACTCGTTTGCCTGTGCTGTTCAACTGCTATCGGGCAATCGGGCGACGAACCCGCCGGAATCGCAGGCGCTGAGCGCCCATCGGCTCATCAAAAAAAGAGCAAGTACGAGTGCCGCGCCTTCAGTAAATACGTCGTCTTCACAACGCCCACAGAAGATGGCGTCGGCGAAGACATTCGTGTGAGCCTCCGCCAGCCGAATGCTACTCTGAATCAATCGTGCAATATCAATACCGCCAAAACGCTGATGATGATTGCTAACGACGACTCGAATTTTTTCTTCGGGCTGTTTGGCGATTATCTCTTCGTTGACGTCGGCACTGGGCCTGAGCCGCGCGAGCTTAGAATTTACGACCTGGCAAAGAAGAAAAAGATTTACACAGACAGCTACGCGCAGCCCGTCAAGATTAGCAGCGGCCCGTCGCTCGATTTTTACCGCGCGCTTGAGAATAACCTGCCGAAGCGAGATTGTCCGCAGGCGAAGAAGTGGGAAGCCGGGGGCTTAGGCTACGGATTTGAGCAGCGAGTCATACTTGATTTAACGACATTGAAAGCAAAGCCAGTTGGCAAGCCGCGATGCAGCCCGCGACAGTGATGCGAAAAGCTCATGGCCGACGAAACGAAGATTGAAAGATTGAAGAACCTGATTGAAGCGAGCCGCCGCGCCGTCGTCTTTACGGGCGCGGGCATCAGCACTGAATCAGGCATCCCCGATTTTCGCAGCCCCGGCGGATTCTGGACTACGAACCAGCCGATTGAGTACCGCGACTTCCTCGCCTTTGAAGAGATGCGGCGCGAGACGTGGCGGCGAAAGATGGCCGTTGATGAAGCCTTCTCGCGCGCCGAGCCTAATCGCGGCCATCGCGCCGTGGCTCGCTTAATTAATCAGGGCAAAGCGAGCGCGGTCATCACACAAAACATTGACGGGTTGCACGAACGTTCTGGCATCCCGGCTGAAAGGATAATCGAGTTGCACGGCAACGGCACTTACGCCGCGTGCCTCAGTTGCGCAAAGCGATATGAGCTTGATGAGATTTACGCTGCGTTCCGCGTAAACGAAGAGCCGCCCGTGTGCGGCTGCGGAGGCTTCATCAAATCGGCGACGATTTCATTCGGCCAGCCGATGCCCATCGAGGCAATGCGACGCGCCGAGCGCGAAAGCACATCGTGCGATCTGTTCTTGGCCATCGGCTCGTCGCTCGTTGTCTATCCTGCTGCGTCATTTCCCGTAGTCGCAAAGCGCAGCGGCGCGCTGCTTGTGATAATCAATCGCGACCCGACGGAGCTTGATTATCTGGCCGATCTGGTCATCAACGCCGAGATAGGCGAGACGCTCGGCGCGGCCACAGGCGTTGAATAGAAGATGAACAAGAAAGTTAAATGGGGAGTGCTCGGCGTGGCGGGCATCGCTGTGCGAAGAGTCATCCCCGCAATGCAGCAGAGCGAATGGTGTGAAGTCGTAGCCATAGCGTCGCGCGATTTGCAAAAGGCTGAAAGAGCTGCGCGCCAACTTGGGATCAGCAAAGCTTATGGCTCTTACGAAGAACTGATTGCAGATTCCGAGATCGAAGCCATTTATAATCCGCTGCCGAATCATCTTCACGCGCCGTGGACTATCAAGGCCGCAGAAGCCGGAAAGCATGTCCTTTGCGAAAAGCCGATAAGTTTGAACGTTGCCGAAGCGCGTGAAATTCTGGAAGCGCGCAATCGCGCGGGCGTGAAGATTGAAGAAGCGTTTATGGTGCGCACTCATCCGCAGTGGGTTGCGGCGCGCGAGCTTGTGCGAGCGGGGAGAATCGAGCGCGTGCGTTCGATTGCGGGCTACTTCAGTTATTACAACGACGACGTAGCGAACATACGCAACGTGGTCGAGTACGGCGGCGGCGGCTTGATGGACATCGGCTGTTATCTGATCAACACTGCGCGATTCATATTTGAAGGAGAGCCGCGAAGAGTCGCGGGACTCGTTGAGCGCGACGCGCAATCGGGAGTTGATATTCTCACGTCAGCGATTTTGGATTTCCCGTCGGGGCAGACGATTTTCACTTGCAGCACGCGCGTTGCGCCTCACCAGCGCGTGCAGATTATCGGCGAGCGCGGACGCATCGAGATCGAAGTGCCGTTCAACGCGCCATCGGATCGTCGCAGTCGGATTTTCGTTGATGACAGTATGGACTTGTTCGGCAGCGTTGAAACAATCGAATTCGAGCCTGTGAATCAATACACGATTCAAGGCGACCTGTTTTCGAAGGCGGTTCGTGAAGACACGGAGGTTGCTGTGCCGCTCGAAGACTCGATAAAGAATATGGCAGTGATTGAAGCTGTCTTTCGCGCGGCTCGGTCTGGAAAGTGGGAGACGGTTGCAAGCGAGGCTTGATTGCGCATGAAAGAACTCGTAGGCGCGTGGCGGCTCGTTTCGTTTGAAGAGCGGGAAGCGAATGGCGAAACCATTCACCCGTATGGCGAGCGGCCTGCGGGCTTGCTTGTCTATGACGCGAGCGGAAGAATGTCTGTGCAGATAATGCGGCGTGATCGTGAGCAGTTATCATCAAATGATTTGAATGAAGTTGCGCCGGATGAATTGAAGTGCGCAGTCGAAGGATTCACGGCCTTTTTTGGCTCTTACGAAGTCGACGAACAGGAGTGTACCGTCATTCATCGCGTGGAAGGCCACCTGCTACCGAACAGCGTAGGCAAGAACCTCAAGCGGCGATTCGAGCTTTCGGGCAATCGGTTGATATTAATACCAACAGAGAACCGCCGCGTCGTCTGGGAGCGAATAAGCTAGAGTGTTTTTGAGGCGGCGAGGGTCAGAGACTATTCAGAGACGCAGAGCGCACAAAAGGGGGGCGCACAGGAATAATCTCTGTGCATCCTCTGTGCGCTCTGCGTCTCTGCGGTGAATTCTTAACCAAACAAATCCATCTTTTTAACAAACCCGACCTGCCGCAGAGCTTCATACAAAACTATGCCTGCCGACGTTGCGAGGTTGAGCGAGCGCACACGCTTATTCGGCATCGGAATTGTTAAGCACCGCTCCCAGTTCGCGCGAAGCAATTCTTCCGGCAATCCGCGAGTCTCTCGTCCGAACACCAGGCAATCATTCGGCGCGTATTTGAAATCCGTGTAAGCTCGCTCGGCTTTGGTCGTGAAATAAAGAAAGCGGCACTGAGGCAATGCCGCATAGAGAGCTTCAACGTTGAGGTGATAATGAATCTCGACTTCGCTCCAGTAATCGAGCCCCGCGCGCCGCACCGCTTTGTCGTCGGTCCGGAATCCAAGCTTGCCGACAAGGTGCAACGGCGTGAAAGTAGCCGCGCACAGCCGAGCAATATTTCCGGTGTTGGGCGGAATCTCAGGCTCGATTAACGCAACGTGAAGCCCTGATGCGCTCTCGATGCGAGTTGATTTATTGATTGCGTCGCTCACAAATCACTTCTTGCGTTTGGATGAAGAAAGTTGATTATCGCCAAAGACCTGTTCAAGCGCGACGCGAAGAATCTTCTTGTGATCGAACGCGAGTCGCGGAGGGCGCGCGACGCAATGCCACTGCGCGTCTTCAGCATCGTCTGCGGCTGCGGCTTCGTTGCGGCTATCGAGCACGGCGGCAAATGCTACGCTGACGGTGTGACCGCGCGGGTCGCGTCCGGGGTCGCCAAACGCGCCGATCTGTTTGAGAGCAATTCCTTCAAGGCCGGTCTCTTCTTTCAACTCGCGCGCGGCTGCCGCTTCCAGAGATTCGTCTGCGCCAACGAATCCGCCCGGGAAAGCCCAGCGGCCTTTGAACGGCTCCCGCCCACGCTTGATGAGCAGAACTTCCACGCCACGTTCGCCGCGATAAAAGAGAACTATGTCAACTGTAACAGCCGGGCGCGGATGCTCGTAGCAATATTGTTTTTTCATGCCGCTTAATTCTGACTCTTTACTCAATCAAGCGTCAACGAGCAATAAAAAAGGCGGACCCGTTAAGTCCGCCCTTATTTCGGAGGCTATTCAGTGATCGAGGGTTGATGGTTCTAGCTATGGTTCCGGCAGTTGCGATCAGTTAGAGGGCTAGTGCTGTGCTCCTGTCGAAGTTTGCGTAGTTGCGCCGCCGCTTACGCTGCGGGTCAGCAAGCGAATCTCTACGCGGCGATTCTGAGCGCGACCCGCCCGCGTAGTGTTTTCGGCAACGGGACGAACCTCGCCGAATCCCAGAATGTGCATTCTGAACAAGGGGATGTTGTGCTGCTCGGCAAGGTAGCGGCGCACGGCGTCGGCGCGCTTCTGCGTGAGTTGGTTGTTGTAAGCATCCGTGCCTGTGGCGTCGGCGAATCCTTCAATCTCAAGGATGAAGTTTTCGCGGTCCTTAATCTGCGCCGCCAGTTGATCGAGCGCGGCTTTTGCTTCAGGGGTCAGTTGATAGCTGTCAAATTTGAAATTGACGGTCGCCGTGTTTTGAACCGTGTACTTGTCGAGGTTGGTTCTGAGGTCGTTGACGTTCTGCTCAACAGAACCGGCGCGCGTGTTGGCTTCATCGGCGCGTGAAAGAGCCGTGTCGGCCTGCGACTGCGCGCGATCAGCGCGCCCGCGCACGTCATTCAGGTCTGTTCCCAGTCGGCCAATGTCCTGCGAGTTGCGGCGCGAAGTCTCTTCAAGCTCGCCCGTGCGCGCCTCAAGCGGCGCGACTCGCTCGTTGATGCGATTGCGCGCGTACTTCTTCGTGGCGCATCCGATTGAAGTCAATACTACGATTGTGCTCAGAGCTAATAAAACTACGAGTCTTGTTTTCATAATCTGATACTCCCACCTTGTTTAGAATAAAGGGCGATGCAGATTGCGCCCGCATCGCCCCCCCGTTTGTGGTTACCGTCCTCACCACAGTAACCGCAATAAGAGACCGGAAACTACTCATCCCGTATCTCTGCCCCAATCGTGCTTGTGCAATCGTTATGCCGCCAGGGGCCAGTTCGTTAAATTACTATGAAATAAGAAAACGCGTGGATTAATGGTGATAGATGCAGCGCTTTCAAAAGTAAAAGTTACAGGCGAGGCGTGTAAGATTTTCCAATGATTCACGTCCGAAGCCCGAAGTCGACTGCAAGCCGCAGCTTGAGACAGGGTTAAATATAATGCGCGACTTCAGACTTCGGACTCCGCCGGACTTCGGACTTTATTGCGGCTTCGTCTCCTTCGGCTCAACAGGTTCAGTCGTTCGCCCCTCGCCTTCGGATGGCTTTGCGCCTTTGCGCTGGCGCACCCACTCTTCGATGCTTTCGCGAATGAACTCGCCGAAGTCTTCAATCTCGCGCGCCGACTTCTGCCAGAAATCCTTGAACCCTTCGGCATCGAACGCAAAGCCATAACCGTGTCGAGCGCGTCCGCCAACCTCGTCTTCGTAATAAGCCGCAAGCTGCCGACAAGCCATCGCCGCTACCGTCAGCGAGCTGTCAGCCGAGAGCGGGTCGAAGACCGCACCCACCGTCGGATCAATCTCTTTGAGTCGCGTAAGCACGCGGTTGTATTGCTCGACGCAGAAGCGCGCGGCGTCCGAGCTTCCGCCAGTCCATTCCGACTGCAACGCCATGCGCGAAGTTCGCCGCAGCACGTTCACCAGTTTCGCTATCTCTTTTTCTCTTTCCATAATTCACCTCACCAGCAATGTCCGCCGAACGGAGCCACGCCAACCCAAACTCTTCGGCCCCCGCACTGCCACGCGCGATGACGCCCCCTGCTTGCTGATTCGTCTTCAAAGTAGGCCGCAAGCTCGTGCGCGGCGAGCCTCACAACTTCTGGGGCTGCTGCTTCAGGAAGCGGCGTGAAGAGTTGCGCGACCGCAGGCTCAAGCTCGCTTAGCCGCGCAAGCACACGATTGTATTGCTTCACGCAAAACGCCGAGGCATCTGGCGCAGCGTTTGCCCACGCGGCATAGCTTGTGGCTCGCCCAATGCGATGAAGCACGTTTACGAGTTTCGTTATCTCTCTATCTCTTTCCATTTCTCACCTCGATTTCTTAAAAGTTCAATCTGTTCGCGCAAAAGCTGCTTGCCGCGATGCACTCTCCACTTCACAGTTGAAACGGGCGCGCCCAAAAACGCCGCGATGCGCTTGAGCGGCATCTCGTCGAAAAACCGCAATCGCAAAACGAGCGCATAATCCGCAGGCAAATTTTCAAGCGCAAGTTCCAACTCTTCATCCGCGCCGCTTTCCCCAACGAGCGGTTGTGCGAGCGCGCAAATCTGCTCAACCAGGAATTCATCAAGCTCGACCCGCCCGGAATCGTGTTTGCGCTCGCGCTTGCTAAATCTAAGAGCGCGATTGCGCGTGATCGCCTGCAGCCACGCGGCGAACCGCGACGGCTCTTCAATCGAAGGCAGAGCCTTGAACGCAAGCAGCAGCGCGTCCTGCGCAACGTCTTCTGCGTCTTCGCGCCCGACTATTCCTTGAGCCGCGCGCACGACAGCCGCGCGATAACGCGACGCAAGCTCGCCGAATGCGTCGAGGTCGCCAAGAATTGCCGCGACCACTAGCACTTCGTCGGGAGGCTCTGCCAGAACTTTCGCCATTCGCGCTCCAAACTGCCTTCATGGATTATAGAGACACGGTGGCCTCAAAAGGTTAGCGCCGAGCAAAAAATTTATATCAGCTCATCCTGAGCTAGAGTGAGCCTCTACAATCACGCAACGTCGTCGGCAGCCGCTTTTCTTTTGGTTGAGATTGTTCTTGATTGTTTTGAAGCGATTCTTGTTCGACAGATAACGGCGGTGTCGTATCGGCTCGCACCCCTGCATTATTCCGATATGCAAAAAGGGTTCAGCGATGCTTGAGCCGCGCTGCAAGGTCACAAGATCGGTTTATAGAATACCCGACTCATCGAGCGCATGAAAGCAGGCTCATGGACGCGTTGAAAGTTGAACTGGCGCATCCGAATTGAGCCGACACGGGTCCTTTGATTGTACGCCCGCGCGCCTTCGCGCTTCTTTTGCGCTCGCAGACAACGTGCGCTCGTCAAGATGGACAAGCCCGCATTCAAGCTCACGCGCGCGAGCCTTCAATGCCTCTACTTCGCTTCGCAGTAAAGTGATTTCAGGGTCGCGCACGGATTGAGTCGGAGCTGATCGCGAAAGGAGCATCTGCTGTTCGAGCCTGCTGATATTCGATTCAATCAAATAGAGCCGCTGCTCAAGCGAGCTGATGCGACGATCTAAAGTTACTACGTCCTGAGCGGCGCGCGGCTCTGACTCGGCGGGCGATTCAATCATGTAAGCCTTCACTGCTATGCCCATTCCTGCACAGATCATTATGGTTAAGGCCCAATGCCATTTCCTTTTCATTTCACGACTCCATTCTGTCATATAGCGACGACGCATACTATGCCTCTACTGAGTTTGATCGAAGCTCAAGCCTTGAGCGACTGAGCTTCTTCGCGCACGAGCGGATCCATGTCGCCTAATGCCCGTTCGATCAAAGGCGCGGCCCGCTTTGAATCAAGCTGCGCGACGGCCCACAACGCGTGCGAGCGAATGAGCGGCTCAGGATCATTCTCGATGCAATTAATCAAAGCAGGCACAGCATCTGCGCAGCCGATGTTTGCCGCGACGACAGCCGCATTGCGCAGCATTCCGCGACGCTTGGGGCGAGCGAGCGGCGTGCCTTTGAAGCGCACACGAAACTCTTCGTCCGTTCTGATTGAGAGGACTTCAATTAAATCGAGGCGAGGGCCAACGCCAGCTTCGGGCATCAACTCTTTCCACCTGGTATCCGACGCGAAGCGATTGAATGGGCAGACCTCCTGGCAGACATCGCAGCCAAATATCCATTCGCCAACCTGCGCGCGAAGCTCGCGCGGAATCTCTCCCTTGTTTTCAATCGTGAGGTAAGAGATGCAGCGGCGCGAATCGAGTTTATAAGCGTCGGCGAAAGCATCTGTCGGGCAAGCATCCAGACAGCGATGGCAAGTCCCGCAACTAACTTTCACTTCGCGGTCATCCGCCGGAAGCTCAAGGTCAACAAGTATCTCTGAGAGAAAAAACCACGAGCCGCGCTGAGGCTGAAGCAGGTTGGTGTTCTTTCCGAAAAAACCGATACCGGCGCGCGCGGCTGCGGCTCGCTCAAGCAGCGGCACTGCGTCAACGAAGCATCGCGCATGCAATTTGCGGCCAGCGAGTTTTTCTATTTCACTGGCAAGCATGATGAGACGCGGCTTGACGACATCGTGATAATCACGGCCCCACGCATAGCGGGCCACGCGCCCGTAGCGTTGCTCGTGCTGAAAGGCGGGCGCGCTGGCGTAATAGTTCACCGCAAGCGTGATGAGCGATTGAGCCGCAGGCACAAGTGTCCTAGGGTAGGCGTGCAGGTTTGTCCGACGAGTCATGTAATCCATTCCGGCGGCGAATCCCGCATCGCGCCACTCGCTGAACGCTTCGTCGTCGCGCGCAAACGGCTCGACCGAAGTGATTGCTGCAACGTCGAAGCCAAGCTCGCGCGCCGCCGCTTTGATTTGCGCGACCATGTCGCTCATACAAAAAGGCTAACGAATCCAACAGGCAAAAGGCAAAGCCACAGAGACGAATCGAACTGTTGCTGTTCATTCAACCTGTTTCGTTCACCGCGCGCGGTAATGCTAGAATATCCCAAGGTTGTGGGGCGCAGGCGATCAAGCCGGGCGATTGCAACGGCAATCCAACGGAGATGCTATGGAGCTTAAAGCAGGCGTCGTTTGCGACAGAGGGTTAAACCCGCGCAGGCCTGTCAACGAAGACCGTTATCTTGCGATTGCGGAGCGGGGGCTTTTCGCCGTCTTCGATGGCGTGGGCGGCCAGCGCGCGGGCGAAGTCGCAAGCCAGACCGCCGCTGAAACCATCGAAGAAGCTCTCACGCATGACTCAGCCGAAAGCTCTGAAGAGTTGATCCGCCGCGCGATTCAATTCGCCAACCGCGACATCTTCGAAATGGCCGAAAGCGATTCGTCGCTAAAGACGATGGCCACAACGGTCGCGCTGCTTCACATCGAAGGCGACCGCGCGACCATCGCTCACGTCGGCGACAGTCGAGTTTATCGTCTGGAGAACGGGCGATTTTATCGCGAGACGATTGATCACACAGACCTCAACGACGACATACGCGCGGGCCGCGTCGCAAGCGATAAAGCGGCTGAGGCGGAGCAGCGCAATGTGATAAACCGCGCGCTCGGCGTTGAACCTGATGTTGATGTCGAGATTAAAACTATAAAGGCGCGCGACGGCGCGCGATTCCTTTTATGCAGCGACGGAATCTATCGCCACATGTCGGACGAAGAGATTGCCCGCGTGCTTGCCGAAAACAAAGACCCGCAGCGCGCAGCCGATGAGTTAAAGCGAATAGTTCACGAGCGCGGCGCTGACGACAACCTCACGGCGGTTGTCGTGCAGATTGGCCGCGCGCGGCAAACGGCTGTGCTTGCGATTGAAGATGGATTGCCCGGCCAGCAAAATAGAGCGGTCGGCGCGCAAGCGGCAGAGGCTTCGACGGCGCAGGCTGCGGCGCGCGGTGGGCGCATTCAAGTTGAATTTGGCAGACAGCGACGCGCCCGCGCTGCGGATGTGAATGATGAGGCAACGCGCCAGCTTGACCGTCAGGCCACGCGCGCTCGCGCGTCGCTTGCGGGCGCTCAGGCGAGCGTTCCTTCTTCAAGAAAAATTATATGGGCGCTCGCGGCGCTCGTCGTTGTGGCGGCGGCTTTCTATGCGGGCTTGCGCGCGTCAGACTTTGTGAGCAGGCAAGCGTCTGATGGAGACGCCGTGTCGCCCGGCCCGTTTCAAATTGGGCGCGAGGCTTTCGAGCGCGGCGACTATCAAACCGCTCGTGCGCAGTTCGAATCATTGCTGAGTCGCGAGCCGCAAAACGCGGACGCCCGTTACTGGCTTGGCCGCGCGCAGCTTGAGCAGCGCGATTTTACGGGCGCGGCGAAAAGTTTTGAAGAAGCGATTGCGAATGAACCCGCGAAACTCGATGCATACATTCAAGCGGCTGCAGCGTATGAAGCGATGGGCGAAAGAGCGAAGGCCGCGCAGATGCTCGCCCGCTACAGCGAAGAACGACGCAAGCAAGCTGCGAATGCGAATTCAGTCGGGCGATAATCGGGACTGAAAAAGAAGTGCCGGAACTTAGATTGGAAAACAGCATAGTTGATGATCGCTACCTCGTCGAGCGGTGTCTTGATCGCGGCAGCTATGCCGAAATCTTTCTCGCTTACGACCAGCAGCGCGAAGGCGAGCCTGTCATCATCAAAGCTCTCAACACATCGCTTCAAGGCACGCCCGACCCTGAGCTTGAGCAGACGCTCGTCGAGAATTTTCAGAACGAAGCAATTGCTTTAGATAAAGTTCGCCACCCGCACATCATTCGCCGACTCGGTCACGGCACAGCGGCGGACCTCGCGGGCACGCCGTTTCATTACCTCGTGCTCGAATACATGCCCGGCGGCGATTTGCTCTCGCTCTGCCGCAAGCGGCCACTCACGCTCAACGACGCTTTGTTCTACTTTAAGCAGGTGGCCGAAGCTCTCGCGCACGCGCACTCTCGCGGTGTCATTCATCGCGACATCAAGCCGAACAATCTGCTGCTTTCGGCAGACCATCGCACCGTTAAGATTGCCGACTTCGGCGTTGCGAAACTTACGACAGGCGAGGCGGATGAGATCACGCGCGTCGGCACGAACGTCTATGCGCCGCCTGAGCATCATCCCGATAGCCCTGTTGAAGGGCTTAATGAAAAGCTGACTCCTTCGGCTGATATCTATTCGCTTGCCAAAACTGTCTACACTGCGATGACGGGCCGCGCGCCTCGCCAGTTTTCGCGCGAGCCAATCACTGAGCTGCCAGCGGAGCTTGCGAGCCAAGTGTGGGGCGACGAGTTGCTCACTGTGCTTCGCCGCGCCACCTCAACGCGCGTCGCGAATCGCTATCAAACTGTTCAAGAGTTCTGGGAAGAGTTTGCGCGAGTGCCGATGGCGGGCCAGGAAGACGAAGCAACGGTTGTTCGCGCTCGATTAAAAGAAGCAAGCGCGGTTGAGCGCGCGGCGGCGCGACCTAATTTCCAAACGCTCACGAGCGCGCCGCTCGATGCGCGCCCGCAGAAGGCGCGCATCGTTGTCGAGTTGCCGGAGCACAGGCGGCAGCGGCCAGTGGTCGCGGGACAGGGAGTTGATACGATTGATGTTCATACTGAGACCCCCGCACCAATCATCATCAGTCAACAGCCAGCGCCTCGCATACAGCGCGCGGCCCCGAAGCCGGAGCGGTCTTTCCTGGATAATTTGCGAGAGAGCATCGGGACCGAATGGCTGCGCCGCGCATTCATAGTATTTTTACTATTCGCGTTGATAGGGCTTGCCATATCAACCTACTATCATTTTTCCGGCAAGAACGCTTCGCTGCCCGGCCTGTTCGGTTCTGATCGCCGGTCGGGAGTCATTGCCGACACGAGCGTCAACCTGCGCGGCGGGCCGAACGGCGTGGTGCTTACGGTTTTACCAAGGGGGTCGCGCGTGCGTGTCGTTGAAACGAGCGGCAACTGGTCGAGGGTTGAAGTGATTGAGTGGAGCGGCGGCAAACCCGACAATGCTCCTGACAGCGGATGGGTGAAGAGTGAGTTCATTAAGTTTGATTGATGGAGAGTTCGATGATTTTGGATTTTGGATTATCGTGAGCGGCTGAAGCCGCCATCTTAGAATTTTCTTTCAATCTAAAATCTAAAATCGGATGGGAGATAGTGATGGGATTCTTTGAGCGTCTCAGGAAGTGGATTGATGGTGAAGAGGATTTGGACGAGCAGGGGCAGCCGCACCCGCGCTCGAGGTGGGATGATTTCCTTGTAGCGGTCGCGCGCGAGATCGAACAGGTCATGCAGCGCGAGATGTTCACGCCTCCGGGCGGGCCTACCTATGTGCCGCGCGAGTACATAGTTTTTTTGAGCACCGCAGACGATGCGGAGTGGCAGGGTGAAAAACGCGAGGGGCTTGAGCGCGGGCTTTTTTATGTTTTATCAGAGCGCGCGAAAGAGCTTGCGGGCGACAACGAGTTTCAGACCAAGACGCTTACGGTCGAGCTTCGCGTCGACCCGAATTTAGAGCAGGGCCATTTCCGCGTGCAGCATGTCTGGGACACCGAAGCGCAAAAGACAATGGTAACCCCGCGTAAGCGACCACAGCCTGCAACGGCAGGCGTGCCGACCATTGCTGAAGAGCGCGAAGACGAGGCTACGATAGTGCGCCCGCGAAAAAATGTGGAGCCGACTTTTTCAATTGAGGTGAAGCGCAACGTTCCGGGCGGCGATACGGCCCCGCCTGATATTCGACCTTTCTTCAAAGACGAGATCACGATAGGTCGCGGATCGAGTCGCGTTGCGGTTGACCTTCGACTTGAAGGCGACCTCGAAGTGAGCCGTCAACACGCCGTTTTGACGAAGACAGGCGACGGCGAATTCACAATCGCTTGTAAAGGGGCAAATGCAATTGCGCTCAGCGATGGCCGCGAGATACTTAATGGCGAAAGCGCTCAGGTGAAGCCCGGCGATAAGATCACAATTTGCAGCTACGAGCTTGTTATTCAGTAGTGAGTTATGCGGGAAGCTTCTGCGGCACTCTGCGCCTGCGGCGTCTCTGCAAGAGACGGACTGTTGAAAGCGCGTTTAATTCCCCTCGAAATACCTGCGCCGATCAACACCCACAATACGGCGGCGAACACGAATACGAAATACTGCATCGGCAGCGTGTAGCGAAACTCCGTGTGCATTGCCGACTGAAACAGAAAGTAGTAAAGCGGCACAATCGAGATAAATAACGCTCGCCTGAGACTGACGATAAACAAAATGACCGCGCCAATGATGATGAACGGAGTCATAGTCTCTTTCGTTATTCGCTGCATTGCTCTGACGACGGGCCGCAGCCAGAAGATGCTTCGGCCAACAGCCAGCGCCGATTCGTCCGACGAAATGCTTCTCCAGTTGCGCTTCACGGGCAGAACGCGTTGCGCAGCTTTCGCCTCTTCGATTCTATAAACGAGCGGCGCATGCGCTGAGTATTTCAACATCTCGCCGCAACGATCAAGCATCACGCCCGCGTACCAGAGTGGATGGCTGAAGATTATTTCGAGGCTTCTGCGTGTTCTGTCGCGGTCGCGCTTTATGCCGTCGGGCGCGGTCCATGATTGGGCGTAGCGCGGGTCGTTGTAAAAGTCGGCTTCCTGTCGCGCGACTTCCATATCAGTCTTAACGGCTCCGAAGCGGTCGCCGCTTGCGTCTGCAATGCCTTCACATAGATTCAACCCCGTGCCAATCTGAATCGGAAGGAACTCGCCATAGACCGCGTAGTTGCGAATCGTGATAGGCGCAATCGCGGCGAGCGAGATCATTGCCATCACGAGGCCGCGCTTCAACACGCTAAGTCGTCGTGCTGAGATTATGAAAATCATCGCGGCGAAAAATAATCCCATCAGCATCGCCTGCGCGCGAAGCCATGACGCAAGGCCAATCATCGCGCCTGCCGCCGCATAGAGCAAGTAAGTATGCCGCGCGCGACGGGATGCGACGAGCAGATAAATCGCCGCAAGGATGGGAAGCGCGCATAAAGCGTCGGGCAGAATGAAATTCGATATGTGCGCGAGATGATGTGAGAGCGCGGCAAGTATTCCTGATAAGCCGCCGACGCGCCAGCTTATGAGCGAGCCTGCAATCAAGAATATCAACACGGCGGAAAACGAGTTGAGGATGTTGTGAACGAGCTGCGCCGTGAAGAAATTCCTTCCGAGCGTAGAATAGACCGCGCTCAAGAATATCGAATAGCCGGGCGCTTGCCCGAGCCATCGCGTATCTGAAGGATCAATGTTGTACGGGCCGAGCAAGCCCTCGCCGTTCGTGATAGAGACGGCGCGCAGATCGTAATTTTCAGTCAGCCCGTTGAAGGGCTGCTCGCTCGTGTACATCTGCGGCGCGAGATCAACCGCGTGGAGCGAGCGCACCGCAAAAGCCAGCAGGAAGATTGAAAGCGCAATGATGAGCTTCGCTCGCGGAGTTATCCTTTGCCGAGCAGCCATCGCGCCGACCGTCCAGCGGCGAAATGCTAATATTCGTTTTTTGATTGCAAGCCGCCCGTTGTCCAGATTGATCATCTCTGAAAAGTTAGCTTCGCGATGAGCGAGATATTTATAGCAACAGTGTTCAACAAAGAACCAAGCTCCTTTAGGAGCGAAATGTTTATGTCGCCCTTTACGGCTTGAACTCATCAGGCGCTCTGTTGCTATAAATATCTCGTCCCAAACGGGACTTTTCAGAATCTTTCTACAGAGTATCGGCTGCGCTTGCGGCTCTGCCGAAATCAAATTCTATCGTGAGCCGCGCGCACTCCTGTTTGACGAGCGCAGTTGGCGCAGCAGAAGAATTTTCCGTTGGCTTCGATGCCGTGCCCTACGATCTTGCACCCGCAATGCTCGCACACTGGAGCGAGCGCGTGAATCGCGCACTCGAAACTGTCGAACGTGTGCCGATTGCCAGCCGCCACAACCTCAAAGGACTTGTCGTAGTCATTGCCGCAGACTTCACATTTTGCCATTGTCGTCACCTCTGTTTGCCAAAGTCTCAACAAGCGCCCTTTGATTAGCATTTTCCGCTTCAAGGAAAAATATAAACGCTCGAAACGAGAATGACCACCCGCAGCCGTGTTGAAAGATTCGCGGCGGATTGAGAAAATAGCGGCGCTTGCATGGCTTTGCTATCAATAGTGTTGAAACTAATCTTGCCGACTGGTTGCTCATCCGGCTGGCAAACTATTAGGAAGCGCGACGATGAGACAATACCTCGATTTGATGAGATACGTGCTTGAGCGCGGAACGCCCAAGCAGGATCGCACTGGCACGGGCACACTTTCGGTCTTCGGCTATCAGATGCGATTCGATCTGCGCGAAGGCTTTCCGCTGCTCACAACAAAGAAGCTGCACATCAAATCAATCATCCACGAGTTGCTGTGGTTTTTGCGCGGGGAAACGAATAATAACAGCCTTGAAAAATATGGAGTCACTATCTGGCGAGAATGGGCGCGCAGGGATGGTTCGCTAGGACCAATCTACGGAAAGCAATGGCGCAGGTGGGAGCAGGTAGAATTTATTGTTCCAACTTTTTTTGAGCCGCCACCGGTGACGCTGAAGAACGAATTAGTAGCAGGCGTTGGCTATTCTACTGAGCGACGCAATGAAAGTGACCTGACGCGCAAGCTCTATAGCACCTGGAATGAAATGCTTCATCGCTGTTATGACCCTTCCCGCAAGCATTACGCTGAGTATGGCGGGCGGGGAGTTTTTGTAGATGAACGGTGGCACAACTTCAACAACTTTTTGTCCGATGCCCCACATTTGCCAAATGGGCTGCTCAAGCTGGAATATCCCGACGAGTACGAGTTGGACAAGGACTATTACGCGACGAACAAATACAGTCCACAAACCTGCATCTGGCTGACGCGAAAGGAGCAAAATCTTAATACCAGGCGCGGGCGCGTTGTTCTGGCTCAAAGCCCATGGGGGGACCGTGTTGTCACAATGGACATCGCTGGACTGTGCCAAGACTACAACCTGGATGAATCCACAGTCTACAAGTGCATTCGCGGAGAAAGAGACCAGCATAACGGGTGGTCATTTAAAACGTTTGAAATGCAAGGGGGCAGCATACCGAGAATCAGAATATACGATCAGATCAAACAAGTAATTGCACAAATCAAACACAATCCTGATTCTCGTCGGATAATCGTCAGCGCGTGGAACGTGGGCGAGCTTGATAAGATGCGGCTGATGCCATGCCACACGATGTTTCAATTCTATGTCGCGCAGGGTAGGCTCTCGTGCCAGATGTATCAACGCTCGGCGGATATTTTTCTTGGCGTGCCTTTCAACATAGCATCGTATGCGCTGCTTACGATGATGATTGCTCAGGTATGCGAGCTTGAGCCGTTCGAGTTCATCCACACGCTCGGAGACGCGCATTTGTATTCGAATCACCTGGAACAAGCGCGATTGCAGCTCACGCGCGAGCCGTTAAAGCTTCCGCAGATGAAGCTCAACCCGCAGATCAAATCCATCTTCGATTTTCGGTACGAAGACTTCGAGCTAGTCGGCTACAACGCGCACCCGCACATCAAAGCGGAGGTCGCGATTTGAAAGTATCAATCATAGTTGCAATGGACGAGCGGCGCGGCATAGGCCGTGCGGGCGCGCTGCCATGGCGATTGTCATCCGACCTGAAGAACTTCAAGCAGTTGACGATGGGCCATCACATCATCGTCGGGCGAAAGACATTTGAATCAATCGGCAAGCCGCTTCCGGGACGAACGACGATCATTGTCACTCGAAACGAAAGCTATAGGCCGGAAGGTTGCCTGATAGCCCGTTCAGTCGAAGAGGCGATCAATCTTGCGCGAGCGCGCGGCGAAATCGAAGCGTTCATCTGCGGCGGCGCTGAAATTTATGCGCGCGCGCTCGCCCTTGCAGACCGAATCTACTTGACGCTGGTTCATGCAGAAGTCGCCGCCGATACTTTCTTTCCCGAATGGAACCGTGATGAGTGGATTGAACTAGAAAGCGCAGGTCACGCGGCTGACGAGAAGAATCAATACCCGTTCACTTTCAAAGTGCTTGTTAGAAAAGATGTCAGAGACTAAATGTCATGCTAGTCGTCGCCGAAGCGATTCAAGTCAGGTTCCTGTTGCTAACATCTGATCTCTGCTTATGATCGAACTACAGATAAAACTGCTTGATGAAAGCCTGCCGATGCCGCGCTACGCGCACGAAGGTGACGCAGGACTTGACCTGCCGAGCCGAATTGATTTCACGCTTGGGCCGGGCGAGCGCGCTACGATTCCAACAGGCATCGCCGTAGCGATACCGCGCGGCTACGCCGGATTCGTTCTGATTAGAAGCGGACTCGCCGCGCGTCACGGCATCGAGTGCGTGAACTCGCCGGGACTCATTGACGCGGGCTATCGCGGCGAGATAGCGGTGATAATGCTCAACACAGACAAGCGCGAGCCGTTTCAGATACGGCGCGGCGACCGCATCGCGCAACTCGTCATTCAAAAAGTCGAAGAGGCGCGACTGGTCCGTGTTGATGAATTAGACGAGACGGCGCGCGGCGAAGGCGGCTTCGGCAGCACGGGCGTATCCTCCGAGCGCGCTCGCGATTGAATGTGAAGCTAACATTCGTAGCAGTTGACGCTGAAAACGATATGCCAGCAGTTCCCACTGCTCGTCGGTGAGAGCAGTTTGATAGGTTTTCTGTTCATCGCAAAAAGCGGTTTACCCATTGCAACTGCTTTTCATTCCTCTTCAAAACACACGCTGGAGGATTACTCAAAGCGTCCGCAACCTGCTATTAAATCGTCAGGTTTACAGACCCATCAACCGACCCGACTTCCTTTCACATCTTTTGCTAAGCATTAACATTGGACACGATCCGCAGCCCGCGTCGAGTGAATCGGTTAGCAGATGAATGTCACTGTCTGTTATCTCATCTCGATCGAGAGCTTCAGCCCGAGCGCTTCGGCAACATCGCGACAAGCCGCCTATTGCGGTCTGTGGTTCACTTTGCGGGTCGCTGTAGGATTTCCGCTAAGGCCTGCAATCGCTTCGAGTCTACTGCATTCTTAGTCATGCGGGCGCTTTCTTTCAGCGAAGGCGCGAAGCTCTGAAGTTTTGCGAGATCCGTTCGATTCAGATGTGAACTTTCCGCGCTTTCAATCGCCTTCCGCACAGCGGCGATTCGGTTCGCTGGCAGAGCCTTCGATCGCTCCAACTGATCCAGATAAGCCTTGGCTACTATGAGTTGAGCTGGCCACTCGATCCTTTGCTGGTTCTGCACGTTGAGCTCGGCCGCCCGCACCGTCTTCGCGGCATCAATCTCATTCTGGGTCAGAAACTCGCTTGGGCTTAGTTCAAAGATGTCCAGCCCGCGGGCGATCTCCGAAGCGTAGATGTGACCGTTGTACCAGTAGGCTGACCAGTGGCCACCCAGTACGAGCATATGTGGATCAATTGGCCCGCGATCGAAGTAGGCAATTTCAAACGGATGATCCGCGTCGGTAAAGTCTATAACAGAGATACCGCCCTGGTACCAAGCTTGTACTTCTATATCCCGGCCTGGAACCGGAATGAGCGAACCATTGTGCGCCACACAATTCTCGGTGTCGCCCTGTGCTGCCGGCAACTTGTAGTAGCTCGCGAAACTCAGCTTATTGTCCTTCAGTCGAAACACGGCGTCGGCGCCCCATTTGTTTGGATCGTTGGGGCGGCAACGGGCACCCAGCCCGCCTCCCCACTCATCGGTGAACACGATCTTTTTCCCATCGTTTGAAAACGTGGCCGAGTGCCAATATGAGTAGTTCGGATCGTTCACAGCGTCCAGGCGCTTGGGATGGACGGGGTCTGTTATGTCGAGCAAGATTCCATTTCCAGAGCAGGCACCTGCGGCCAACCCAATCGCCGAATAGACAGTAATATCGTGGCACTGGTTGGTGTCGGTTGGCTTCTCCATCCCGTCTTTGCCATGCGTGCCTCCGCTGCTCAACGCGTTGAGTTTGCCTGTACGGGGATCGCTAAAGACGCGGGGGCTGGACACCACCTTTGCTTCCTGCGGCGCAGCCAGCGGCACTTTGATTACATCAATGCGGAACAACGACGTGTTCGGGTCTTTCTCCGGAGCTTCACCTGAACACCCGGGCAACTCTTCACTTTGCCGCACGAACGACGTGCCGGAGACGTAGATATAGACGTTATTCTTATCCTTCGGATCAACGACAAGCGTGTGCGTGTGCGAGCCGCGACACGTTTGCACGGCGGCGATCTGCTTGGGACTTCGAATGTCGGATATATCGAAAATCCTCACGCCGCGGAAGCGCTCCTTTTGCGGCGCTGGAATAGTTGGTTTTTTCTCCTCGCCCGGGGGCGGCGGAGGGGGTGGTGGGAAGCCTTGTGTGCCGCAATCGAGGCGGCCATTCGGCTGCTCGACCGACATGAACATCAGGTTCTTGAAAACCGACACGTCCCCTTGTCCACCCGGACAGATCATCGAGGTCACCAACTGGGCTTTTGCCGGATTGGAGATGTCATAGATATTGACGCCATAAAAATTACCCTGAAACAGGTAGTGTCCCTGAAAGGCGAGGTCCGAGTTTGCAAACGCCAGTTGAGCCATAACCAGTTGCATCGGCTTAGGCATCTTCGATGGCTCGGCAACGCCGAGCAGACCTAGCGTCTTCTGAACTCTTGGATTATTCGGATCAAAGTCGAGTTGAAACGCATCGGGTTTCTTGAGGAGCAGAAGGTGCGTCATCCCTTTTGACAGCTCTCCCGCGTCGAATAGTCCCGGCTTCAGTTTGTACCGCGGGTCGCTTGTATCTGAGCCGGTCATTCCAGGGGGAAGGGGCGGCGCTGGCTCAGGCGCAAACGGATCATCCTCTGCTTTCTTCTGGTCAGTTGCTGCCTTGTTTGACTCCTGAGACGGGGGCGTTTGCGCTTGCAGTTGGATGGCAAAACACGACCACAGAAGAAGGGAGCCTACGAGTAAACGGAAAGCCATGGAACGTACTCGATTCATCGTTTCTCCTTTGATGGGATTTTCTCCAACATGTTCTGCATGATCCGGATTTCGGCGCGCTGGCCGCTGTCAACATCGGTTGCGAAGTTGAACAATTCAGCGTCCTGTCCCGCACCTGCAGTATCGAACAACTCTTTTACCATAATCAAAGCGCCGCCGTGGTGCTGAATCATCCCTGTTAGAAACAGGCGGTCGAATTCCTCGCCCCTTGCCTTCCTGAGCGCCTCCATCTGCTCAGGGGTCAGCATCCCAGGCATAAGCGCCATCGAATCGTGCGGCATCTTCATGTGGTGCATGTCTGCCATCGGCTCCGATACGGGTTGTCCGCGGGAGACCAACCACCGTTTCATGAACTTTATCTCGTCGGACTGCGACCTGCTGATTCGCGCACCCAGCGACATCAGGTCTTTGTTATCAGTATGCGATTCGATCAGCGCGGTCATCTCAACCGCCTGCGCATGATGCACAATCATGCCCTGCATGAACTGCACATCGGCTGGGGAGGCTGGCGGCAGCGTAGCCCGCGTCGTAGGGGGTAGAGTCCGCGTCGGTTTCCCTGGCGCACCAGGCTGGACCACGACCGGTGATGATGGTGCGGTCTGCTGTGCGCAGACGCGCAAAGAGAACAGACTTGCGAGTATACTCGCTGACGCAAGCACGTATAAGTAGATCACGACGCTCGATACAATCCGAATTCCCCAAGTGCGCCTGGCGTAGTGGGGTCTCACGTGCCGCAAGTATTTAAACATTGTAGGACTCACAATATCACATTTAACGGGAACATCATAGGCGCCTTCGGCGTCACAGAAGTTTGTGCGCAGTTTAGCGACCGCGTGGCGGTCGGGCGAAGTGCATCTGACACATCGAGGCGAGCCGCAAGCGGGCCAGTGGTGACGCAGGCGCAAAGTCCCGTTTGCGGAGGTGTGGCCGGTATTGCCCGAAGAAAGGCCGGATATGGAAGCGAAGGAAATGTTGAATTGGTTGCAGTCGAGCGGCTATGGGGAACAATCCGGACGGATAACTGGGATCGTTGCCTGCAACATAGCCGCCCTTACATATCCCGCCCGCGTGAAGAAAAGCGACATCCGGCCTTTCACTCCCGACGAAGCCCAACGATTCTTATTTGCCATCAAGGGATACCGCTTGGAAGCTCTTTATTCTTGGGAAGATATTAGCCTTGATGAAGCTTCCCTCAAAATTAGACGCCCCGCAACGAGTGGGCTTGCTCGGCCATTCGCAAATCGGCCTGAGGATGAACACCTACAGCCAGGTAATTCCGGCAATGCAAAATGAAGTCGTCAACCGGATGGAAGAGATTCTAGCGCCGGTTGCTGTCACAGAGGAAAATCAGAAAGTGAATTAGCTGGAAGTTATTGAAAGGAAAGTGCGGCTGGCAAGATTCGAACTTGCGACCTTCGGTTTCGTAGACCGACGCTCTATCCAACTGAGCTACAGCCGCGCACTGTGACGAACTGCATAAGAATGTCGAAAACTGATTATCGCAAACGCCCGCTTTTGCTGTCAAACATCGTCAAGCGCAGTTTTGAGTTTCGGCGCGAAGTTGCGCGCGGCCAGTTCCTGGTGTAGAAGTTTCTTCATGGAAGAAAAACTATCGCTCGATGTCCCTGAGAGCGTCCCTTACATAATTCAAAACCTCAAAGCCGTTTACGGTGTTCCTAGCTTGGAAGGCGACATTGATCCGCTCGACGCCCTGATTCAAACAATCCTTTCGCAATCAACCACGAACGTTAACAGCCACCGCGCCTTCGAGAATCTCAAGCGCCGATTTCCAACATGGGAGCAGGCTCGGCGCGCACGCGCGTCTTCAATCGAAGCCGCCATTCGCTCAGGCGGACTCGCGCGACAGAAATCCGTCAGGATTAAAAACCTGCTCAACGAAATCTATGAGCGCCGCGGCTCGCTCGATTTGTCATTTCTGCGCACGGCGCCGCTTGAAGAAGCGCGCGAGTTCCTCTCAGGCTTCAAAGGCGTCGGTCCGAAGACAGTCGCCTGCACGCTGCTCTTTGCTTGCCATCGTCCCGTCTTCCCAATTGATACGCACATCTTCCGCATCGCCCGGCGGCTCGGCCTGATTCCTGAAAAATGCTCCGACGAAGAGGCGCATCGTCTTATGGAAGCAATGCTGCCCGAAGATCGCTACTACGAGATTCACGTCAACCTGATTCGTCACGGGCGCAAAGTCTGCCGCCCGACAAACCCACTCTGCGACGAGTGCTGCTTGATTGATTATTGCCGCTACTACGAGATGGACGCGGGGCCATCCCCGCAGTTTTGCGCACACGCTTTGACTTCAGGCCGCGACAATAATAAATCAAAGTGCGCCGTCTTTGATTCAAATCCTCTCCAACTGCTGCAATGCCAGAATAGAAAAAAAAGGCGCACTGTATGCGCCCAGAGATAGCTATAATCCGCAGATGAGTCCTCCAGATTGAATCTGAAGCCTTCGCCTTACCGCGAGTGCGTCTTCACGCGCGTCAATATGTGATTGTCCTTTGAAACAACACCGATTATCTCCCAGCCGTCCATGCCCGGTATGTTCCACCCGCGCAGCACGGGATGAACGTCGCTGCTCGATTCATCAATGTCGAGCATTATCCGAGTCTTTTCGGGATAATCCGCGCCGTTGTATTCGATTCGCGTCGTGCGAATCATCGCGATTGGCGAATGCGTCATGTCGTTTCTGTAAAGCGCGAACAGGTTCAGATCATTCTGGCTTATCTGATAGAGCACGTACTTGCCCGGTTGCAGCAGGTAATCGCCCATCCTGAGCGCGTAGGGAACATTGATCGTGTAGTTGACTCGCTTTTGCAGCGGCCCTTGCGCAAGTGCCATCGAAACGGTCGCAGCAAATACCAAAATAGCCGCAATCGCGCTTCTCCTGATTGTCCTCATACGAAACCTCCTTGCTCGAATTATTTATTAATCCGCCACACTTGATTGCAATGATCGTGCCAGCCGCAGCCGCAGCAACGGGCAGGGTTGCCGCGATGCACACGCGCGGGTGTTTAATTTAACCTCACGCATGTATTGATTTCGCACCACAGATGAACGCAGATAAACCAATCGCGGATGAACACGGATAACTGCGCGGCTCACAACTCACTCGTTTCTTTTCCGTGTTTATCCGTGATGTAGTTCATCTGTGTCCATCTGTGGTTGCGTTATTTTTCCGCGCGGTTGTAGTATGTAGCCAATGCGCCGAAGCCTCAAAATAAGCGCGGCTCCGGCGTTGGGAGAAATTCGATGATAGTAGTCTTCTTCTAATAGTCGCTCTCCGACGGCTGCTGTCTGCGAGTGTGTGATTCGACTGCGGCTGCGGCCAATTATTCAACTGTCCATTCAATCCTCGGAACTGCTATGACATCAACAAACATAATTGAAAAATCGCGCGCAATTTCTACTGCCGCAGAGCGACTCGCGGTTAGATGCAAAGGCCTCGTCAAACTCTACAGTGACGTGATCGCCGTGAACGGATTAGACCTCGAAGTTCGCGCGGGCGAATGTTTCGGTCTCTTAGGCCCAAACGGCGCGGGAAAGACCACAACTGTCGAGATACTCGAAGGACTAACCGCGCCCGATGGCGGCGCCGTCGAAGTGCTTGGCCAAGCCTGGGGCAGAGGCGACGACCACGCCCTGCGCGAGCGGTTCGGCGTCGCGCTTCAGGAGACACAGTTCTCCGAGAAGCTCACCGTTGAAGAGACGATCAGGTTATTTCGCAGCTTCTACCCGCGCGGGCGCAGCGTCGAAGAGGTCATTCAAACCGTCGAGCTTGCTGAAAAACGCAGGGCGCGAGTCGGCAAGCTCTCAGGCGGGCAAAAGCAACGCCTTGCCGTAGCGTGCGCGCTCGTGAGCGACCCTGAGCTTCTCTTTTTAGATGAGCCGACGACGGGACTTGACCCGCAGGCGCGATTGAAGCTCTGGGAGATAGTCGAAGAGTTTCGCTCACGCGGCGGCACAGTTCTATTGACGACGCATTACATGGAAGAAGCGGCGCGGCTGTGCGACCGCGTTGCAATAATGGATCACGGGCGAGTGATCGCGCTCGGAACCCCGCTTGAATTAATCGCGTCGCTCGGCGCGGATAAGATAGTTGAATTCAGCGCGACAGGCGCGCTTGACAATGAATCCCTTGCCAACCTTGCAGGCGTGCGCAGCGTGCATAAAAGAGATGGCGAGTACCTGCTGACGGTTTCAGATATCGGCGCTGCGCTGACGGCGCTTGTCGCAGAATTGAAGCGCGAGCGAGCAGAGCTAATAACATTGACCACGCATCAGGCGACGCTCGAAGACGTGTTCGTGAGTTTAACCGGGAGGATGCTGCGCGATGAGTGAAGCACAAAAAGACTCGATTCAAAATATAAACGAATCAACATCGAACGTTAAGCAAAGCGCGCGCGGCGCTTCGCAATCAATCGCGCAACGAAGCAGCGAGCGGTTTCATCCGCTAGTCGAGTTGACGCTTGCGCGAGTGCGCGATTTTCTTCGCGAGCCGGAAGCCGTCTTCTGGGTCTTTATCTTTCCGGTGATACTGACGGTCGCGCTCGGCATCGCGTTTCGCAACACCGCGCCCGAAAAAAATCGCGTGGCGATTGAAAGCAGCTCTGTCAACGACGTAAAAGCTGCGGAGCTTGCGCGCTCAATTTCCCAGTCGCCCGACTTGCAGGCCGTAGTGATGTCGAGCGAAGAAGCCGCTCAGGCTCTGCGCACGGGCCGTGTCGCGCTCATCGTCAGGGGTCAGGGGTCGGGCATCGGGGATCAGGGCGACGCCAGCGCCGCTCCACACAGTACATCAGCCGAAGTTAACGCAGAGTTATCGTCCGCAGCCGACTCCCTGCCCCCTGCTTTCGATTATCGCTACGACCCGACGCGTCCAGAAAGCCGCACGGCGAGGCTTGCAGTTGATGACGCGCTTCAACGCGCGTTTGGTCGCAAAGACGTAGTCAGCGCGCGCGAAGTTACCCAGACCGAGCCGGGCGCGCGTTACATTGATTGGTTGATACCGGGGCTTGTGGGCTTGAACCTGATGGGAAGCGGGATGTGGGGACTAGGATTTGCGGTCGTCTATGCGCGCATGCGAAAACTGCTCAAGCGATTCGCAGCGACGCCCATGCGACGGTCGCATTACCTGTTTTCGTTCATGCTTTCGCGGCTCATCTTTCTCGTGCTTGAGGTGGCGGCAATCATCGGCTTCGCGTGGATAGCCTTCAGCGTTGCCGTGCATGGTTCGTTAATCAATCTGCTTATTATCGCGGTGGTCGGCGGATTAATGTTTAGCGGAATAGGCTTGCTCGTAGCCTCGCGGCCGAAGACAATCGAAGGCGTATCGGGATTGATGAACCTTGCGATGGTTCCGATGTGGCTGCTGTCGGGAACGTTCTTTTCCTACACGCGCTTTCCCGAAGTTTTGCAGCCGTTCATCAAAGCGTTGCCGCTCACGGCGTTGAACGATTCGCTGCGCGCGGTGATGAGCGATGGCGCGGCGCTTCAATCAACCTGGATGCACTTGAGCATAATGCTCGCGTGGGGACTCGTGAGCTTCGCCCTTGCGCTCAAATTGTTCAGATGGCAGTAAAAGCCGTATCTCGTCGCTCAGCGAAGAAATGAGGGAAAGCGAAGATTAATAATCGCTCATTGCTTTCCTCACTCCTTCGCTGAGCGTTGCGAGACCTGGCGAGAGCCGGCATCTACTTGTCTATCAAACGGCGCAAGGCCTCGGCCATCGCCGGATCAAGGTTCTTCAGAATCGCGGCCTCATTCGCCGCTGATTGTTTATCCCCAAGTCTGAGATAGAGTCTGCCGAGCAGGAAATGAGCCGTCTGTGAATTTGGGTTGATTGCAGCGACCTGTTTATATGCTTCGAGCGCTTCTTCGTTGCGCTCTTGTTTGAAGTATGCGCTGCCGAGCGCCATGTAAATTCCCTCTGTGAAGGCCGAGTTCGGGTGCGCGTTCAGCGCGTCTTTGTAGGTTTCAATAGCTTCGTTACCGCGCCCGGTCATTTCATAGACATCGCCAAGCCCGAGATAAGCGCCAGCGTGATTCGGCTCAAGACTTAACGCCTGTTTGTATTCTTCAATGGCTTTTTCATACTGCATGGAGCCTTTATAGAGATTCGCAAGCTCGTAATGCAGTTCGGCTGAACCGGGATTGGCGTTTATCTTTTCCTTCAGCGCCTCTATCTCTTTGTCGTTGTCGAGATGAAAATTAAAAGTGATCGTGCCGATGACTTTCACAGGCTGGCCGCTCAACAATGTAGGCTTGAACTTCCAGCCGCGCGCGGCATCTACCGCAGCGTCTTTCAAAAGCGGATGGCCTGATATGGCCCGCGCCGCAATGACGTTGCCTTCCTCATCAATGGTCACTTCGACGACGACCGAGCCACTGACTCTTGCAGCTTTCGCAAGCGGCGGGTAAGCGGGGTTGACGAGATTTGTCGCTTCGGCTGCGAGCACGCCGCCCGATTTGCGAATGACCTTCGGCGGCGCGGGACGCTCGTCCTGCTGGCGATCAGCTTGCGCTTGCGCCGTTATGATGAAACCGAAGGCGAGAACAAAAACTGTGGCGATTAATCTAACTCGTGACTGGTTCATTGTCACCTCCAACAATTAGGATGGATTTAGCCCGGCGCTCTGGTAACCGATGTTAACCCATTTGCGATTGGCAATCAATTTGTTCTGGCCTGTCTTCGTGCCACGCAAAGCGAATCGCGCCATATTCAGGATCAATGCAGTATCTCGCCCATGCTTTGACCAGCATAGCCGGTCATCTCCGTGTAGCCGCGCCCTTCAACGCGGCGCTCACCTGATGTGCCATCAATCGTTACGCTGCCTTCCCAATAAGCCACGCCCGTGCTTTCAACGGTGTTCAACTCCTGATTGTCCATCGCTCGATTCACATTCAATCGCAACCCAAGCTGCGGCACATCAATCGTCCATGCAACCGGATAAGTGGCGCCGCTTGCATGCGAATGCCACGTCTCGCGCGGCGTAAGCGTAAACTCTCCGAACCCGATATGAATCGCACGGCCATCCGGCTCAATCAAAGTCCCGCTTGAGCGCGGATCAATCTGCCCGTCGCGGCGGCGAATCTCAAACAGCATCAACTCGCGCCCGTCATCAAGCTGAATCGAAAACCAGTCCCAACCGACCTGCTCCGGCTCAAGAAAGCTCGTGCCGAATTCATGATCCATCCAGCTCAAGCCCGCTACTTCAAACGCAAGACCATCAACCATAATCCTTCCCGCAGTCTCCATCCGTGTCATCGAATAGTAATGCGAAGCGTTGCCCGCGCTCGGCCCTTTCTGACTCAAGCCGTTCTCGCCGTGAATCACTTCCGGTTTCATCGACGCAAGCTGCAACTGCAACTCAACTCCTTCTTCGCTCGCCTTCAGCACATGCTCATTTGCGTCAAGCCGCGCTTCCCAATCCTCGTTCCAAACGCGATAAACGTCAGTCGCCGCGCCCGCCCATCCGATGCCAGCGCGATTGATTCGCTCGAACGCGCGAAACTTTTGCTCGTCAATATCTGAAATCGCGAAGTGAGCCATATACAAATCGCGCACGGCCCAGCGCGAAGGGTTTGAAGGCGAGGGCGTGACTCCTATCCGAAAGAACGTCAACTGATAACCGAACCTGCGGCCCTCTTTCGTTTCAAGGTTGCCGGTGTAGTACCACCACTCGATTCCGTACTCAGGGTGCGCCGCATGGTCACGCGGGAAAGCGAACTTGTAGCCCGGCTCGGCCTCGCGCCAAGAAGAGTCCGAAGTCGCAGCCGTTGTGTTTGGGGTCTTGACTTCAGAGGCAGACGTGAAGGCGAAAAGCAGAGAGGCTGGAACCAACAGCGAGAATATCGCAACGCGAGGGTGCTCTCGCAAGCGCAACTTCGGACTTCGGACTTCGGACTTCGGACCGTTGTTATTCATTCTTCCCTCGCAAACCGGACGGCTTCGACGCGGGTCGCGCGCGATGCCGGATAAAGACCTGCAACAGCTGCGACCGCAAAAATCAAAAGCGTCATCTGAATCAGGAACGCAACCGGCAGATGAAATTGAATCGTCCAGCCGAACGACTGAACGTTGATGACGTAAATCAAAACGAGCGACAGCGCCAGCCCGATGATGATGCCAATAAGTTGACTCACGCCGCTGATGAGCAATGCTTCGATTACGACCATGCGGCGAATCTGCGCTCTAGTCGCGCCGATGAATCCGAGCACGGCAATCTCGCCGCGCCGTTCCAGAATCAGCGTGATCAATGTTGAAATCACGCCCAGCCCTGCTACAACGATGGCTATCAGTTCGAGCGCGTAGGTGATGGCGAACGAGCTTTCAAAGATGCGCGACACTTCGCGGCGAATCGCGTTGTTCGTCGCGAAAAAAATCGGAAAGCGCGAGCCGACTTCGCTCGCGAGTCTCTCTCTTACACTATCCGCATCAGCGCCCGGTTGAAGGTAGATTGACAGACTCCAAGGGCGAGCGTGAGGGAAGTAACGCGCGAATGTCGTTTGATCCATAACGGCCCAGCCGCGACTGCTCGAATAGTCGTAATAGACGCCGACGATTTCAAACTCCCGCGGGCCTGTCGCCGTAGGCAGCTCAATGCGGTCGCCAACACGTTTTTTGTATCTGAGCGAGAAGACTTCATTTACCGTGACGCGATCACGGCCAATCGCTTCGCGCAGCCCCGCGCGCGCATCTCGCGGATATTTGAAGAGCACGCGGCCATACTTCAAAAGCATTTGGAAATCGCCCCCACCGATCATGACAGGCTCGCCGCGATAGGTGACTTGTTGCGTGCTGAATGAATAAGCCGCTGCAACCTGCGGGTCGGATTTAACCATCGCGATTGCTTCATCTGCTATCTCGCCTTCGTCAGTCGTTGCGGCTCGTATCATCGGGCGCGCGTAGATGTCCGCGACGAACGTTTGATCCACCCAGTATGAAACCGTCTCGCGGAAGCTGCCGATCATTATCGAAATCGCAACGGTCATCGCAAGCGCGATGGCCAGAGCCGCAACCGAGATTGACACGCGCGTGATTGCGCCGCGCAGGTTTGCGCTTGCGAGTTTCACTTCGACTCGAAGCGCGCGAACGCTTCGACGAGTGAAAGGTTCGATGACGCGACACGCCGCCCACAGCGCATTCGGAACTGCAAACGCGCCGCCGAACATCATCGCAACGCCTCCGGCAAAACCGAGTACTGGCATTCCGTTTATCGGCTCAAACCAGGTGAGCGCGTAACCGAGCGCGAAAAGCAGAAGCGAGGTGATTAAATGCTTGCGCGAGGGCTTGAATGATTTCGCCAGACGCTCGGCTCCGCGCATCGCAGCGATTGGCGGCACGCGCGAGGCTTCCATCGCGGGCGCGGCTGCGGCGGCAATTGAGAGCGCGAGCGCGATGGCGAAGGCCGAAACAATTTCTGATGCGCCGAGCGCGTGGCGGGCCATCGTTTCGGTCGCAGCCGACGCGATGTAAAAAGTTTCAACCGCCGTAGCCGTCGCTCTGATGGCTGCATCGGCCATCAATCGTCCAAGCGCAAGCCCTGTGACCGTGCCGACGCTTGCAAGCAAGACGGCTTCGCCTAAAAAGAGCGCGAGCACCATACGGCGAGACGCGCCGACGGCGCGAAGCGTGCCGACCTCTTCGCGGCGCGTGATGACCGAAATTGAAATCGTGTTGTAAATCAGAAACAGCCCCACGAGCAGCGCGATTGACGCGAGCGCATTCAGGTTGAAATGAAACGCGGCAATCATACGCTCAACCTGATTATATGAAGCACGGGGCCGCAAAAGCGTAAGGCTCGCAGGCAATCGGCTTCGGATCGCTGCTTCGGCTGAGTCAACGTCAATGCCGCGCTTGAGCTTCACATCAACGCGGTCAAGCAAGCCCAGACGATTGAAGGCGAGTTGCGCGGCAGCGATGTCCATCAGCGCGAAGTTGCCTTGAAGCGCGCGAGCCGGGCCTTCGTCCAACAGCAATCCGCGAACGGTGAACTCGCGCCGCTCGTCGCCAATCAAGAGATGAATCGGGCTGCCGATTTCGAGGTTGTGCCGCCGCGCGAATGCTTCGGTGAGAATGATTGATTGCGAGTCTGTTAGCAGTGAAAGAAACTCGCGCGGTGTCGGTTCCGTGTCGGTTTCATTGAATCGAAGCAAACGGTATCGGCGCAGCGCGCGGTCGCGCAGCACGTCAACGCCGAGCACTTGAAGAGACTCGCCGCGCCGACTGCGCGCATTCTTGTTTGAAGATTGCTGCGACTGCGAATCAGATTGCGAGGATGAAAGCGGCGCGGCGAAATCAATCATCGCGTAGCCGCTGATGACGGGACTCATCTGGCCGTACTCGCGCAGCCAGCTTAAGTCGGCCAACAGCATTTCATCGAAGCGGCCAGCCGCGCCCGTAATCTGAATTGAAGTCTCCCCGGCAATTGATTCGGTCGCTGCTCGAAACGATTCGAGCGCGCTGGCGTTGGCGAGCCTTATTGCAATCATCACGCCCACGCCGAGGCTGATGCCAAGCGCGGTGAGCGCGGAGCGCAGTTTTTCCCGCGCGAGAGCGCGCAGTATGAATCGCCGAAAGAGTTTCAAGTACGCTCTCATCTCACTTGGCAGAGTCTGCGATGATGAGGCCGTCGCGCATTCGTATGATTCGCCTGCCGTAGCGCGCGGTCTCTTCGGAATGAGTCGCAAGAATGATCGTCACGCCTATTTCTCGATTAAGCTCCGCGAGAAGGCGCATAACCTGCTCGCCGTTTTCGCTGTCGAGATTGCCCGTAGGCTCATCTGCAAGAAGCAACTGAGGCTTTGCGATAATGGCGCGTGCGATGGCTGCGCGCTGCATTTCGCCGCCCGAAGCTTCAGATGGAAAATGTCCGCCTCGCGCAGTTAGCCCGACTCTTTCAAGCAGTTCGTTTACGCGCCCGCGTGTGTGGATTTCGCTCGCGCCATCGAGCATCAAAGGCAGCGCGACGTTTTCCGCGATGGTGAGCGTCGGCAGCAGGTTGAAGAATTGAAAAACGAATCCGATGCTGTTTCGGCGCACTCGCGCAAGCTCTTCTTCGCTGAGCGAATCGAGCCGCGTGTCGTTGAGCAGAACGTGGCCGTGCGTGGGGCGATCAACTCCGCCCACGAGATGAAGCAGCGTTGATTTGCCACAGCCCGACGGTCCCATCAGAATGATGAACTCGCCCGCTTCGACCGTGAAGCTCACACCCGCAAGCGCCTTCACGCACTGCTGGCCGCCTTCGTAAACCTTCTCGACGTTTTCAACAATCAGAATCGGCAAGCGCACTCTCGCACTAAAGAATCAGCGTCATTCTCAGAGTATCGCGTCAGCGGATTTGTCCGGCAAGCCGAACGCGATTGCATGCGCGAATTTCAATTTACATCTCGCCGCGCGCGAATTAAAATGGCCGCGCTTTTCGACTCAGGCTTTCAGGACCGAAACAACCGAATGGAAAACTCCAACCCACAGACGCTCGTTGAGTTGTTGAAACGCGCCGTCGCCGCTCGCCCACAAACGGAAGCGCTGAGGTTCAAGCAGGAGAAGAAATGGACCGGCCTTACAGCCGAACAGTTGCTTGAGCGCGTGCGCTCGGTCGCGCTCGGCCTTTATCACCTCGGCATACGCAAAGGCGACCGCGTTGCAATGCTTGCCGAAAGCGGCCCGCTTTGGACGATAAGCGACTATGCGATTCTTTCAAACGGCGCGGTCAACGTGCCAATCTACCCGACACAACCCACGCATCAGGTCGAATACATCCTGCGCGAAGCAGAGCCGAAGCTGCTGTTCATCTCGACTGCGCGACAGATGAAGCGCGTTGATGCGGCGCTCAAAAATTTCCCGCACCTGCGCATCGTGCCGTTTCAATCGCTCAGCAACGGCGAGAATCTCATGCCGTACAGCGAGCTTGAAGCAAGCGGCGCTCGTCTTCATTCGATTCGGCCTGAGCTTTACGATTTGATTTCATCCGACGTGCACCCTTCGGATCTTGCTTCAATCATCTACACATCGGGCACGACGGGCGAGCCGAAGGGCGCGATGCTCACGCACTCAAACATCTCATTCAATGCCGTAGCCGCAGGCACGCATCTCGGAATCGAAGAGGGCGGATACATGCTTTCGTTCCTGCCGCTCTCGCACATATTCGAGCGGACGGTTCTTTACTTGTGCCTGCATTTCGGAGTGCAGATTAATTACGCCACGAGCATCGAAACCGTAGCTTCGGATATGCAGGAAGTGCGGCCAACTCTTATGTCAACCGTGCCGCGACTGCTCGAAAAGATTTACGCGCGCATGCAGAAGAACGCGAGCGATGCGGGAGGGCTGACGAAAAGAATCTTCGACTGGTCGTTAAGCGTTGCTCGGCGCATGGCCACAGCCCGCACATCGCATCAACCCATTTCGCCGATTCTCGAATTTCAACACGAGATAGCAGACCGGCTCGTCTTTCACAGACTGCGCGAAGCCGTTGGCGGCCAGATTAAGCGAATGGTGTCGGGAGGCGCGGCGCTTCCGCCCGACATCGCGCTCGTTTTTAATGGCGCGGGCATCCCCGTGCTTCAAGGTTATGGCTTGACGGAAACATCGCCTGTCATCGCGGTCAACACGCTCGATGAAAATCGCATCGGCTCTGTAGGCCACATGCTTCCGGGCATTGAAGTGAAGGTAGCCGAAGACGGCGAGATACTAACGCGCGGGCCGCACGTCTTTCAAGGTTACTTCAACAAGCCCGATGAAACAGCCGCCGCATTCACCGATGAAGACAAGCATCACCGCTGGTTCAAGACGGGCGACATAGGGTATTTCGATGCTGACGGTTTCTTGTTCATCACAGACCGCAAGAAGGATTTGATTAAAACATCTGCGGGCAAGTACGTCGCGCCGCAGAGGATCGAAGGTCTGATTAATCAAAGCGAGTTCATCGAACAATCGATCGTTATCGGCGACAGGCGCAAGTACGTCTCGGCGCTCGTCGTGCCCGAATGGGAGCGGCTGCGCGCGTGGGCTAAAGAGCAGCAGATCGAAACCACGAACAAACATGAAATGACAACTGATCGCCGCGTTATTGATTTAATAAAAGGCGAAGTCAATCGCCTGACGCGCGAGCTTGCCGATTACGAAAAGGTGAAGCGAGTCGCCCTGCTTGCGGAAGATTTCAGCATCGAAAGCGGCGAGCTTACGCCGACGCTCAAGGTGCGCCGCCGCGTGGTCGAGCAGAAATACCGCGACGTAATTGAATCGCTCTACTCAGAACGATGAAAGAAGATTTGAGTTCATCGCGCGAACCGATTGAAAACGCCGAGCCGCAATCAACCCCGCAGAGCAATCAAGCGCCCGCGCTCGCGCGTCGAATAGGGATATTCGACGCGACGATGATCGTCATGGGCGGCATCATCGGTTCAGGCATCTTCATGAACCCGTCGGTCGTCGCGCAGAAGGTTCACACGCCCCTGCTGATTCTCAGCGCCTGGGTTGTGGGCGGGCTGGTTGCGCTCGCGGGTGCGTTCATCTACGCAGAGCTTGCAGAGCTAAGGCCGCGGGTCGGCGGCCAGTACGCTTACATCCGCGAAGCATATCACCCGGCGCTCGCATTTATGTACGGGTGGATGCTGCTGCTTGTCATCCAAACCGGAGGCATGGCCGCAGTCGCCGTCACGTTTGCAAACTACTTCGCCGGGCTTGCGGGCATTCCAAGATCAAGCTGGACTTCTCCAATCATTGCCGCCCTCGCGCTCGCCCTGCTCACAGTGATCAACTGCTTCGGCGTTCGCGCGGGCAGCAGCCTTCAAAGCGCGCTGATGGTTTTGAAGATTGCGGCTATATTAATTCTAGTCGGCGTAGGCCTGTGGGCAGGGCGTCAGGCAGAAGCAGTTGTTAGCGAACAACTGGCAACTGATAACTGGCAACTGATAACTGCATTTGGCGCGGCGATGGTTCCGGTGCTGTTCGCTTACGGCGGATGGCAGACAGCGAATTTCATTGCGGGCGAGGTGCGCGAGCCGCGAAAGAGTTTGCCGCGAGCGTTGCTGATTGGAGTGATGGGAGTCATCGCGCTCTACACTGCGGTGAACTTTGTTTGCGTCAGCGTGCTTGGCCCCGCAGGGCTTGCCGCGACTGAAACGCCCGCATCATCTGTTATGCAGCGCGCTCTCGGCAAAAAAGGCGAGACGATAATCGCAATAGGAATCAGCATCTCAACGCTCGGATTTTTGAGCCAGTCAATACTGACCGCGCCGCGGGTCTATTTCGCGATGGCCGATGACAAATTGTTTTTCAAGAGCGTGGCAAGACTTGCCCCGCGCACTCGCGTGCCTGTAGTCGCCATCGCGCTTCAAGGCGCGCTCGCAATCATCATCGCGCTTTCTGGCAGCTACGCGCAGATACTTAGCTATGTGGTCGCGTTCGATTCAATCTTTTTCGGATTGACCGCGACGACTATATTCTATTTTCGCCGTCGCGCTGGCAATGATCGCGCGCGGTTCAAAGTTCCGGGCCATCCCGTGACAACTATCTTTTTCGTCGCAGTCGAGTGGCTCGTCGTCGTGAACACGTTTTACACTTCTCCGGTGAACAGCGCGATTGGAGCAGCGATAATGCTGGCAGGCATTCCAGTCTACCTTTACTGGCGAAGCAGGAACGAGCAATGAATGAAACGGACAGGGTAAAAAGTTCTGAGTACATGCACTGGGCGAAGACGCGCTCGCAGGCGCGGTTCAATCTGGCGACGAGCGGCGTGATGAATTATCCAGTAAGCGATCTCCCCGCAAGCCTCGAAGACATCGAGCTGAGCGGGCCGAGCTGGTATGGCTACAAGCCGTTAATGCAGGCATTGGCGGCGAAGTGCGCGGTCGAGCAAGAGTGCGTGGTTCACGCCACAGGCACTTCGATGGCGAACTTCCTTGCGATGGCTGCGACGCTTGAAGGCGGCGATGAAGTCTTGATTGAAAAACCTGCTTATGAACCGATTGTGGCTGTGGCTCATTACCTCGGCGCCAACGTAAAGAGATTTGAGCGCCGATTCGAGAATGGTTTTAAGATTGACGCACGTGATATTGAGCGAGCCGTCAGTCCGCGAACCAGATTGATAGTCGTGACGAACCTGCACAATCCGACGAGCGCGCATACCGATAACGACGTGCTGGCTCGCACGGGGGAGATTGCCCGCAGCATCGGCGCGCGCGTGCTGGTTGATGAGGTCTATCTCGAAGCGATGTACGATTGCGCGCCGCGTTCTGCATTCCATCTCGAACGCGAATTCATAGCGACGAGCAGCTTGACGAAGGCTTATGGCTTGAGCGGCCTGCGTTGCGGGTGGATACTGGCTGAACCTTCGCTTGCGGAAAAGATGTGGCGGTTGAGCGACCTGTTTGGCGTCATTCCTGCGCATCCGGCTGAGCGGTTGAGCGTTGTAGCGCTGGCTCATCTTGACCGGATAGCGGCTCGCGCTCGCGCATTGATTGAAACGAATCGCGCGCTGCTCAATCGCTTTCTCGATTCGCGCGACGATCTGATAATCGAAAGACCGCAGTTTGGAACGGTCGTGTTTCCGCGACTCGCGCGCGGCTCTGCGGATGAGTTGTGCAGGCTGCTCCGGGAGAAGTACGAGACTACGGTTGTGCCCGGCAGGTTCTTCGAGATGCCTGAGCATATTCGCATAGGCATCGGCGGCGATACTGAGATGCTCAGCAATGGGCTTGAGCGATTAGGCGCGGCGCTCGATGAATTGAAGACGAGATGAGAGGCATCAAGCTGTGAATCAGAAATATTCCATGCGCGGTCGCAAAAGAGGCCCATTCGCCGCGCTACTTCCACGCCGTGATAAATGTGTAATTGGTCTTCGTTCGCGCTTTTGCGCTTAACCCTGTATAGTTGCTGTCGGGGAATTCATGGCAGAGCCGTATCAATGCAAGCGCGTCCGCAACTCAGAGTCGCAACACGAACGCTTCTGACCGCTCGCCGTCTTCGATTAGCACGATTCGGTTGTCGGATTCTCTCTGAAGGTTGAGCTTTCTGTATTTCAGCTTGATCGAAAGCGAATTGGTCGCGGCGTCAAATTCAAATTCGCGATTAACCACCTCGCCGTTAATCTCGACGCGCGCAGCCGAAGTGAAATCGCGGCCAGTAATCGTCAGCCGCTTCTTTATATAAGTTGCCGTCGTGATGACGGGAACTTTTCGCGGCGGCGGAGGCGGAGGGTCAATCACAGGGTCGGTGATGTTATAGACGACGAGCGCGAAATCCTGATCGAGATCATTTCCATTTCCCGGCACGCCGTCGCCCGCAATGTTCGCCGCTCGCACGACGATGCGGAAGTTGCCTGTTGAACCCTGCGGTATCAAGTCGGGCGGCAGGTAGATCGCTTCGACGTTGTTTAATCGGTCAGCCTCGCCGCCTTCGATTGAAGTCGCGCCCGCGAAATTATTCCCGCGATAAACCGTCACGCCGCCGATTAAGATTTCAAGGTCGAGGTCGTTGACTATGGCAGCGCCGACGAGCGCGCCCGGCGCATCAGTCCACGCGAGCGTCACGCGAAGGCCGCGCGCGCGGTCTGCAAGCGAGCCTTCAATTTCAAACGTCTGCCCGCTTTCCGTAAACAGTCGCGTTTGATCTACTAGCAATCGCTTCGTGTCATCGAAGGCGCGAGCGAGGTTCACCAATCCCCATCCCTGCCGCTCCGCCGGAAGGTCGCCTGCGGCGTTCTGGCCCGTCATATAAGAAGCGGCGTTGAGAAGAAAAGCTTTCGTCATCGCGGGCGAAGGCGCGCGCGCGTCGCCGAGCAGATTGCGCGCGATGAAAAATTTCCGAGTGAGCGCGGCTGCGCCCGTCACGTGCGGCGCTGCCAGGCTCGTGCCCGACGACCAGGTATAGAGTTGTTGACCCGGCGGCTGGTACACGCCTACGCCGGGACAGAGTCCTTCAGCGAAAAACTGAGGCGATTGCGAAGCCGCGCCGAAGATGTGCGTGCCGGGCGCTGCAATGTCAGGTTTGGCGCGAGCATCCAGAGTCGGCCCGCCCGATGAATAGCGCAAAATGTCCTGTGCGTTATTCGCGCCGTCAGGCCCGATTGAGCCTTCGCCGTCGAGGTTGCAGGAGTCTGTTCCTTCGGGCCTGTAGCTTTCGCTCGCCGCAACAGAGATAACATTCTTTGCAAGTCCGGGCGAGCTTACGTGGCCGCCCGCTCCGTTGTTGCCTGCGGAAAAGATGAAAGTCATCTCCTGATTGCCGGGCACGGCTGGTTGCGCGTCGCGCACGAATGCGTCGTACTGCTGCGCTGCAATGTCGTAGCTGTTGCTGCCGTTGCCCCAACTGTTATTTGATATGCGCGCGCCTGCCTGGTAAGCTGCCGACACGGCATCGGCGAAGTTGAACTGAAACGGCAGCTTGCCTCTGTAATCGAATATGCGCGACGCGCCTAGTCGCGCCGTTGGATCAACGCCAAGCCCATACATATAACCCGCCGCGTCTTCGCGGTCGGTCGAGCCAAGTCCGCACGCGACTGATGCCACAAGCGTGCCGTGACCTGAGCGGTCTTCGCCCGTGTTGTCTTGCGTGTAGTTAATGTTATAAGCGACGCGAGAGTTGCCCGCGCCGTCGCGAAAGTCTGGATGAATGAGAATCGCCGCCGTCGAGCCGCGATCGAGTCCCGTGTCTGCGAAGTCAATAACGAAATCAGGCTGCACGCTCAATCCTTTCGACGCGAGCCAGTTCAGATAGCCCGGCGCAGCAGGCTGCGCGAGGTCTGCCGTCAGATTGCCCGCGACGATCTGCGCACTTCGCTCGTCGTGAAGATTGAAGGGCAATCCGGGATTAATGAACAGCACTTCATCGAGCGCGGCGACTGCGAGCAGTTCTTTCACAGGCAGCGCGACCGAAACGACCGCGTAGTTGAGAAAGCGGCGCGGCTCGTGATTGACGCGAACAGCAAGAGCGTTGATCTGTTCGATTGCAGTTTCGGCTTCAGGCGAATCAATCAACTCTATTTCAACATCGAGCGTCGCATCTGATGCCGCGAGCCTCTCGTCTGTGAAAGCTGTGTCGAGTTTTTGAATCGGCTCAAGTCGTCCTATCCATCGAACGGGCCGAGCGTCTGTTGCTTGAATGCCTGCGTCCATAGCGGCAACGCGCGCGAGCGCGTGCGATGAGCCGCGAATGATGTAGGCATTGTTCGGGACGTAAGCGATTATTTCTGCCCCGATTGCGCGCAATTGTTCTATCCAGCTTCGCTTGATTGGTCCCGCGAATTGAATGACGCGCGTGCGCTTCTGCGCCTGGTTGCTTGCGGCTGTCAGTTCGTTCGACAAATTCAAATCGGCTGCGGCGGTGTCGAGGTCGCGGCGAGCGGCTGTATCAATCGCGCCGCGTTTGAGCAGAATCAGATTGGGGTTAGTAGCGCTGTTGCGCCGACTGATGTTTGCTTGCGCTGATGCGTTGTTTGATAAAACCGCAGGGGATGAAAAATGCGCTGCGAGCAACATCATCATTGCTGAAATCGCAAACAGCGCCAGCTTTATTCTTTGCGGTGTCGGCCAATCCATTTAGCAGTTCTCAGTTGCTGGTTGCCAGTTCTGGCAACTTGAAAACGGGCAACCATCCTCTCACAAGAGGGAGAGAATTATAACGGGCTGCGCTTAACTTTTTCCAGCCAGGCCATTGTATTATCATTGAATTGATAAGCAAGGCTTCGATGAATGGAATTTCTGCCAGAGAAAAGGCACAGGGAGGAAAGCTATGAGAGAGAATTTATTAAGAGCCGCTATTGCGGTATCGCTTGCGGCGTTGGTGATGAGCGGGCTGCCAATATTTGGACCGCAATCTTCAATGAGCGCAGAAGCGCAGACGCGGCGCACGCGAAGAGCGCCCGCAAGCGCCGCGCTCGTTCCCGCAGGCACGAGCTTGAGAGTGCGATTGAATAACACTCTATCAAGCAAAGATTCGCGCGTAGGCGACCGCTTCACCGCGACGGTCGTGAACCCGTCCCGCTACGAAGAAGCGACGGTGACGGGCCACATCAGCTCTATCCGAAAATCGGGCCGCGTCGAAGGGCGCACGAGCATGGGGCTGGCATTCGATTCGATTCAACTGCGCGACGGGCGAAGAGGCGTTTTGCGCGGCGAGGTCGTTCGCGTTTACGAGTCAGGCTCTGAGTCTGCGAGCAAGGTTGATGAAGAGGGTCACGTCGAATCGGGCAGTCGCGGCAAGCAGACGCTCAAGCGCGGCGGCATAGGCGCGGCGGCGGGAGCTATAATCGGAGGCATAGCTGGCGGCGGCAAAGGCGCGGCGATTGGATTGATAATCGGCGGCGCGGCTGGCGCAGGCTCGGTCGCCGTTCAGGGCAGCAAGGAATTGAAGCTCGAAACTGGAACCGAGATGCTCGTCCGCGTCACTCGACGGTAATTCATCTGCCAGTTGTCAGTTGCTAGTTTCAGTAAAGATAAACGGTCGGCGATTGAAATCCGGCAACTGACAACTGAGCGATGGCAACTGGCTACTGCTTCGCCAGTACGTTCAGGCGCACGGTGACGGGGAAGGATTGAAGCGCGGCGCTGTCTGTGATTACGCGCAGATGTTCTTCGTATATGCCGGGCGCGTCAGTCGGCACGGACTCAACCACAATCTTATAGCTTTTACCTTCCTCGACTGTTTCCACTCGCGCGGCTATGTGCGCGTCCCCGCCTTCCACGCGAACCAGTTTCACAGGCCCGCGTTCGGCTGCGACTGTGAATTCAGTCTTTCCTTTCTGACCCGCCAAGCTCGTTAATCCAAGAAAATCTGATGGGCCGACAAAGACCGGGCCGATGTGTTTGCCCGCCCGCACAGGAATACTTTGAACCGAGCCGCCGCCGAGTCCCGTCAAGACATTTGCGGTTAGTGTAAACACGATGTCAGGCTGATTGGGGTCGTTCGTGCGCACCGTCACGGGCCGGACGATTCCGCCCATCTGGTTCATCGTATTTATCTCTATTCGCACATTGCCTTCCTGTCCGGGAGCGATGGTTTTATCTGAGCCGACGGTCTCGCATCCGCAACCGGCGACAATCTCTTTTATCTTCAACTCCGCGTCGCCCGTGTTCTTGATGGTGAAAATCTGGCTGATGATTTCGCCTCTGTTTATATCGCCGAAGTGGTAGGAGGTTAAAGGCACGACGGCTCTTGGCGCGCCGCTCGCCTCTGTGGATGATTCTTGAGCATTGGCCGCGCCAGCCGCAGCGATTAACATCGCTGCGGTCGCGCACGACAGTCGCTTGATTAATCTCTTCATTGTAAATATCCGTATTGGTTTCGTGCTTGCCTGTGAACAGGATTAAGGGTAATTCAGCGAGCGTCAATCGCGCAATGCTTGAAAATACCTGAGCGGCAAGACCGACGAGCGCGCTCGTTCTACGATTGAGGACGTTCCCCTCCGGCACGATGAAAACTGGAGCTTGCGCCGACTGTAATCTTGAATAAAGCGCGCGGCGCTGTTATCGTTCAATTCATAGCAGATGGTGAAATCAATGTTTCAGGAACTAATCTCATTCCGCACTAATCAAATCCTTGGCGCGCTCGCGGTTTTGTTCGTCGTGAGCATGACGACGAGTGCTCAGATACAGTTCGACAGACCCAAAACTACGAAGCCGCTGCCCAACCCATCAATCGTCGGCGCGGCGCGCGACGAGGCGCTCACGGTCACAAAGCAGATGCTTGAGACGCGAGAGATTCCGCTCGATAAAGAAGACTGCAACGCCACGACCGGCGAATGCACGCTCATCAGCAAGCCAATCGTCTTCATCAAAGGCATACCTACGCGAAGCCAGCTTCTGCACTTTGCCGAAGTGCCCACCGCAGAGGTCCGCAACTGGGTAAAGGGGCGGTACGTCCTGCGAGTTCAGATCAGTCCCGCTTCCCCGAAAACTTCTCAGGTCGGAGTCTACGCGAAGTTCGAGGGGATGACCGACGGAATAACAGGCAGCGAATGGGTGCCGCTCACATCAAAGGGCGAGCTTGAAGACATGATGCTGCGCTGCATTGAGGACAGACTGAACGGCGGAGATTGCAAAGACATCTTTCATTAATAGCTCGCCCCCTGCTCCCTTCGGCAGAAACGCAGGCATTCACATTGATGAAGACGCTATGAGCGGCGTGCAGTATTGGGCGCCTATTAAACGACGACAAGCATCATCGGCCACACCGCGACGAGCTACAGCCTTTGCAGCCGAATACGGGCTATCAACTGACGTTCTCAATGAATCGCTCGCGCTTTTGTTATCGAAGCGCGATTGGGTTATATGTGAAGGATTTCACATCATCTCTAAATTGTGTTTTTGAGTGACACTAAATTTAAAGCGAGAGCGAACTGCATTCATTTATTGATCCCTCCCTGCAGGTTATTCTAAAGCAAGTTTTCATTAATCTGAATCGCGGCGAGCGTCAGCGGCTACCCGTTCCGGTAAGCCAAGCGCGTGGTTTGCGCAGAAAGCGCACGCGGCGAAGGCCCACTTGTTATCACATCCCGCCTGCGCGGTTTAGTAAAGAGAATAAATAGAAGACCAGTGACGCCCGGCACGCCTGTTGCCCTTAACTCACGCGCGAAAGCAGAATCAGGCGACAAATCAAACCTGATGCATAAGCGGTTAGAGGAGATTAATGATGTTCAATCCCAATTCGCCAATCGTCAAAAGGGACTCAGGCGAGTCAGGCAAATCAATTGTCGAAATAACCATGATTTTAATGGTTATCGGCATAGTGATGGCCTTCACGCTGCCTGGGGTCTCTGCGTCAATTCGCGCTTATAAACTGCGAAGCGTAGCAACGCAGTTGGTGCAGAAGATGTCTGCCGCGCGCGGGCTTGCGATGACCAAGAACAAAGACGTCGCGCTTTCTCTGAACAAAGCAAGAGGCGAGTTCGGATTCGACTTCACGACTCCAACGCCCGACGGTGTCCCCGATTATGCGGGCGGGCCTGACGAGACTACACCTGCGCCAGACGGCATCCCTGACACGACCGACCCTGATGACCGGTCAACAGCTTATTACCCTGTAGATTTGCCTGAGGGAATCTCGGTTGATTTTGGCGCGAAGGCTTCTATTACGGTGAAGTTCAACTCGCGCGGGGAGTTGCCCATCGGCAGCACCGAGCAGGCCATCAAGATTCAGTATTCCGACAAGTATACAATCGTGCACGTAAATCTGCGCGGCAAGATATGGATCGAATAATTCGGAGCGCAATGATGTTCAGACTTAAAGCAAAAGTTGACTGCGCGCGTAACGGCGAGCGCGGTTTTTCAATGATCGAAGCGACCATAGCAATGGCGGTCCTTACGTTCGGGCTTGTCTCGGTCGTAGGCATATCGGCATACATTTCTCGCGCCAACAGCACGTCGAATGCTTTGAGTGTGCTCGCGGCAACGGCGCAGGATCAGGTTGACGTGCTGCGCTCGGCGATATGGACCATCACCAGCGACACAGACCCGCGATTGGCCGTCGGCGGCAGCCTTGATTCAAACGTGGACAACCACTACGTAATCCGAAGCAACACGCCTGTGGGCGACGTGATCGTACGATGGAAAGTCGTTGCTGGGCCGGGCACAACGGGAGATCTGCGAACCGTCACAATAAAAGTGGTTCAGGACCGCGCGCCTGCGATTATGCGCGACGGCTACACGGTCACGACGGTGATTAACAGGAATTGAGGGCGTATGAAACAGGAAAGGAATGAAAGCGGGTTTTCGCTGCTCGAAGTCACAGTGGTGCTCGGCGTGATGACGCTGATCATCGGCGTCGCATTCACTCTGCTCAACCGATTTCAACAGACTTCACGCTATGAGGAAGCCTATGCCGACGCGCAGCGCAACGCGCGATTCGCGGTAACACGGCTCAACGAAGTGATTCGCACGGCGGGAACGAATCCAACAGGCGATATGGTTGTAAACAACTGGCGCTTTGTCGAGTTCGGCACGAACGGCGTTTTTCAGGCGAGCGGCACGCAATCGGAAGGCAATTCGCTTCACCTCAAAAGCGACCTCAACGGCGACAAGCAGCCGAACACAACCGTGTCGTCGGACTCCGACGTGATTGTCACGAGCGAGAACATAACGCTTCGCCACGACAGCACGAACCGCCAGATTCTTATGGTTGACAACACACAAACCGGAGGCGCGACCATCCCGCTCGCTGACAATATAAGCAGCCTCTCGTTCCGCGACCCGGACGGCTCGCGCCGTGATGTCGAGGTTTCGATCACCGCAATCCCGAACGGCATCTCGGCGGGCGACCCGCGCTACCGCGAAGTGAAATACACGACAACTATAAGGCTGAGGAATAGAAGATGAGCGATTGGTCACCGGTCATTAGCCCTTAGTCATCTGTCAAAAGCGCGGGCTGATTAAGCAAATGATCAATGGCCAATGACAAAGAGCAAATAAGGAGCGAAGCAATGAACGATGCGATTGAAATGAGAAACGGCGAGCGAGGGACGGCGCTTGTGATGGTGCTGTTGATTATGGCGCTGCTGTTGGCGCTGACGATGGGCACGAGCCTGACGGCGATTTCAGAAAACGGCGTGGCCAACACTTATGGCACGCAGACCATCGCGCTTCAGGCGGCTGAGTCGGGCTTAAATCACGCCGCGAGTCTCGTGATGAATTATACGGGCGATGATAAGGACAATTATTTCACTTCGCTGCTTAGGCTTCGCGGGGCGAATCAGACTTTTCCGATTGACTCGACCAAATTCACGAGCGGCGCGGAGATGATTACGGCAAACGTCTCGCCTTATGAAGGTCAACCAGTGCCCGCGACCGAAGCAAACGGTCACGCGGTGCGCGACGCGAACGGCAACGTGATACCCGGCGTCTCTTACAGCGTCCGTTTGATTGACGATGATCCCGGCTTCGTGCCGAACTTCAACCCGGGCGCGAGCTACGCCGAAAGCACAGGCCAGTATGCGAACGATCCGAACAGGGATAATAACAATCGCATTGTAATCTATTCGACGGGCAAGTACGCCAACTCATCCGTCACGCTCGAAGGCTGGGTTGCGTTCCTCCCTTACCCTGCGCTGGCCGCGAATTATGATATAGAGGTAGTCGGCAGCTCCGACATCAAAGGCGCATACGGCGGCGTGCATTCAAACCGCAATCTGACAGTAGGCAACGCCGCAACCGTTGCGCAGAGCGCGACCGCTTCGGGCACGGCAACCATTGCCAATCCGACAAACGTCGGCGGATTTTCCGGCGGCGGCCAGCCGCGCCTCGATATACCGCAATTCGTCACTCAGCCTGTGATTGATCCTTCGACGGGCAAGGCCGATCAAAGTCCTCGCTTGAGAAGTTTTCTGGTTCAAACGGCGGACAGGATATTGGTTGATCCAAATACGTTTGACGGCGCTAATCCCAATGACCCGAACGGTAACGACTTCAACGGCGGCAATAAGGCAACCAGACAGCTACGCAATCTGGCTCAGAGCTTGAACGTAAACTATGCAACGCTTGCATACGAGCTCGATTCAGACCACAACAATGGCAAGGTTGATCAAACCAGTCCGGCAGCCGTCGCCATCACGCGCGATCCGAACACGGGCGTCGGCACTCCAACGAAGATAACCGTAGCCAGCACGGGCTGGGGCTACACGGGCGGCGCGAACGCAAACTGGGGCCTTACGGACACGAAGGCGAGCTGGCATACCTATTACGTTGTCGGCGCAGATAACTACAACGTCAACTCTCCTTCACTGAGCACGCCAAACGGCGGCAACGTGAAGATAACGTCAAACTACGGCACGCCCGCTAACCCTGTGAAGATAACGATATTCGCGACAGGCTCAATCGAGATTGCTGGCAATCCGAACATCATTTCGTACGTGCAGAAGCTCAGGACGCCGTTGTTGCCGCCGTTCGTCAAGGTCGACTTCATGCTCGCCGCGGTTGAAGACATCAAGATCAACGGCGACACGGACGGCGCGCAGCGATTCAGCGGGATCAGCTTTGCGGGCGAGCAGGTTTATCTGAGCGGCAATGGCGCGTTCAACGGGCAGGTGCTTGCGCTCGGCAACAAAAACGTTTCGGGGTCGCCAGTCAATACCGATTTGAACACAGTGACAGGCAGCTTCGAGCTTACGCTCAACGATGTCTCCTCCGTCGGGAGAATAAGCCTCTATACGTGGCGACAAATCAAACGATAGAAGAGCCAGAAGAGGCGCGGCGATGTAGCGACGCAAAGAAAACGCGCGCGACGCAAATAATCGCCGCGTCGCCGCGCCTTTTACCTTGCTCCCATCAGCTTTCAAGAATCCATCGTCATCAGCGCCGCGAAAATCTCAATCCCATCCCACAGGTTTTGCAGCCGCAAATTCTCATTCGAGCTGTGTTGATTGTTGTCGTGATTGACAATGGGAATGCCTATCTGCGGCGCTCGCGTGACCTCTTCAAAAATATAAAGCGGAACGCTGCCGCCGAGCGTCGGCGCAAGAACCGGCCTGTAGCCGATGGCCTGCTCAACTGCGCTGATTATCTCTTTGGCGATGGGAGTATTGATTGGCGTGCGAACGGCTCGATACCCGTCGTTGCTTGTGACGCGGGCGATGAGCGGATATTTGAGTCTCGTTGCTTGATCCGGCTCTGCGGTTGTCACGAAGTAGCCTTGCTTTCTGATATGCGCGATTAACCGCTCGACCTGGCGGCGCGGGTCAATGCCTTTCACCAATCGCATATCAACCGTTGCTGTTGCTTCCGAAGGAATGATTGTGCGCGCCTGCACGCCAACGTCTTCGCTGCGGATGCCGTCAATGTTGAGCGACGGTTCGTTGATTAATTCACTGAGAGTGCGGCCCGCGCCTTCTGTCGCCGCAAGGCCAAGTTCGCGCATCAAGTCGGCATCGGTCGCGGGCATCTCGGCAAGAGCGCGCTTTTCTTCCGCGCCGAGCGGGACAACGTCATCGTAAAAGCCTTCGACGAGCACGCGCCCGCTGTCGTCCTTCATTGAGGCAAGCAGCTTTGCCAATCTCATTGCAGGGTTCGGCGCCCAGTTGCCGTAATGCCCGCTGTGCAGCGCACGATTTGGGCCGTAAACCGTAATCGTCGCCGTGACTATTCCGCGCGCGCCGAAGTAGAGCAATTGCTTTCGCGTCTGGTGCACAGGCCCGTCGGCGCACAGCCACACATCGGCTTTAAGCAGATCGGCGTTTCGCTTGACGAGTTCTTCCAGATGGCGCGAGCCTGCTTCCTCTTCGCCTTCAAAAAAGAATTTCAAATTAACCGTTGGGCGCTTGCCAATTGATTTAAGAGCATCAAGCGCAGCAAGCATAGCGATAATCGGAGCCTTATCGTCGGATGCTGAGCGCGCGTAGAGCCTCCACTCAGGATTGAGTTTTTCGCCCGGCTTTGGAAGATCAATCACGCGTCCGCCCGCTTCAAGCGGCTTGTCGCGCAAAACGGGTTTGAATGGGTCGCTCGCCCACTTCGACCGATCAACGGGCTGACCGTCGTAGTGCGCATAGAGACCGATGGTGCGAGTCGCGCCCGGAGCTTTCAATTCGCCGAATACTGATGGCGGCCCGCTGCCTTCAAGCAAACGAGTTTCGATGCCGCGCCGTTTCATCATCTCGATGAGTTTATCTGCATTGCGGCGAATGTTCGGCGCGTCGGACGCGATGTTGGGAATCGAAAGCAGATCAACGAACTCGTTTATGATTTCAGCTTCGCGGGCTTCGCGGTATGCGCGCACGCCTGACACCTGCGCGCGAACAATGAGGAACGCATTGCTTGTAATTAAAGCGGCGAGCGCGCAGGCTATTACGGCTATTCGCTTCATCAAAACCCTCCCGGCAGGTTTGCGAGAGATGATATTCATTGAAGACCGGCGAGCGGCTGCCCGAAGGTGAATTCGACCTGATGGCCGTCCGGGTCGCGAACGATTGTCCAGTAGCCGACGCTGCCGCCGCTGTCTTCGGGCGGATAAACCAGGATGCCTTCACGCTCGGCCTCGCGCGCTATCCGATCAACCTCTTCCCGCGAGTCACATTGAAATCCAAGATGCTCAAGCCGCGCAGTGACTTCTCCCTGCATCAGCACGAGAACGAATTCGGGAAATTGATTTGAATGAGGCTGCGGGCCGAGCCACACGGTACCACCTCCTTCTTTGCGACGGTCGCGCACAACTGAAAGCCTACAATACTTTTTGTAAAACTCAATTGAGCGATCAATGTCGCTGACGGTCGTCGTTATGTGAGTCCATCGAATCGCCATCGCTTTCTCCCAAGAAAGCAATCCGGCGCAGGCCCGCGCGCCGCCGCTTCAATTTAACGAGCGAGCAGGTAAAACCAGCGCGGGCCGTTCTGCGCATCAACCTTTAAGAAATCTTCGACCGCAAAGCCCGCTTCGATTGCCGCAAGAAAAGCCGCGCGCGTAGCCTCGCGCCAGTTGCGGCCCGCCTGCGGGTCGCGCTCTTTGATCGCGTTGATGTTATGCGGTATCTCGATCAAGCACTTATCGCTTGAAAGCCGCTCGCTTAAATTATCAGCCAGATGAGGAAGCTCGCCTTCACCGGTCACGAGCGCCGCAGCGTAAAGCGAGTCGGGTGTGAGAGTTTTGGGCTTATAACTCTCATCGTGGCGCAGGCGATTTGTAACTCGCTCGCTTGTTACGAGCCATCGAACCCAGAGGCGGTCAGTGCCGAAGCCTTGATGCAGCGGGCTTGATGTTGCTTCTCCGTAGAAGTTCACGATGTAGCGGCGCGACACGACTCCGAGCTTTGCGAAGTTGAGGTGCGCGTTGAGGCTTTGAAGCGGATCGAAAGTCCAACTAATTTCGTCGAGTCCTTTGGCGATGGTCGCCTCGCGTTGGGCGAGTTTCAGATTAAACCCGACCTGCGCGTTACGATACTCAGGACGAACGGCGAGCATATGCGAATGCATCGAAGTGCGCCCCTCTTCAAAAGCGGGAAAGCCATACGCAAAGCCAATCATTCGGTCGCCATCGAACGCGCCGAGGACAATCCCGCCCGCGTGCTCGGTCGCAATGAGCGTAGCCGCAGGGACTATATCGAGGTCGCTGAAGCCCCACGCCACGCGCTGAATCTCTTCGATTGCGTGATACTCCGATTCGCTTTCAGCCTCGCGAATCTGAAAACGCTTTCCGTTCACTTCCCATTGAAACATATCAATCCTAAACTGCGCTCGGCGCTTTCGATTGCAGACTTTCGCGCTCAGTTTAGTATCAAGCGAGCAGCTTGCCAAGCGCGTTCGAGCATCTCACCCCTTCAGGCATTCGAGAATTACTGAGCACCAAACAGGTTGCAGTGCGCTAGAAGTCGGTAGAAAAAACGGGGTAACCTGCTGATTTGAACAAAACCAAGCTCAGGAGGTTACCCTAAATCTGCTCTTTGAATCAGCCAGCCAAACAGACTTTCTATCGGCTGTCGGATGCGTGAGACGAAGCGATTGAACAACCCTGGCACGACTGTCTTCTCCTCGTTGCGCTTGTAAGGCGTCACCAGATAAACACGGCGTTCTTGCAAAGCGGCTCTCGTCTCCGTATCCGCATAGGCTTTATCGCCAGACAATCCGCAATCTTCAAGCTGCGGGTCAAACTTACGCAAGGCCGACAGGTCGTGCTGCGAGGCTGGCGATAAAAACAATCGCTCCGGCATCGGCAGTTTCGCAGGGCGGCGGGCCGCTAAGACGTGTAGTTTGATGCCACAATAGTGAGTCTGCTTGGTTGCACTTCAAGCCGACGTCAGCCAACTCACGAGCTACGCGAGCGCGCGCTTGAGCGAGTGCCTTGCGCTAGCATCACCGGCAACGAATCAATCAGGCGGTCAGCCGTCGCAAGATTTTCACGTTGAGCAGCCGAGCCGCAGATGGTCGTCAATGAGCAACTCAAAGGCTGGCAGGAGAAGTTGGAGGCGGCGCGTGAAGGCTTGATAAGACGGCAGCAAGGGGGACCACTCGCGCCAATGGCCAGCGAAGTAGTCATGAATGCGGCGTTGCCTGGTGAAACCTTGGAGATGGCCGAATAAGTAGACAGTCAAGAGTTCCTCATCGGTGAAGCGCGGCTTGAAATTGCTCAAGCGTTGCTGATTCAAAACGGGTTGATTATTGTAGAAGGCGCAGATTAGCAGGTAGAGTTCGATAAGTTGGTTTTCCACAAAAACATCTTACCGTTCTCTGCTGGTCTGCTCCTCTCTACTCTTGATTCGCATATAAGAGTGCAACTGCATCGTTTGAAGGAATCGGAAGTGGGAGCAGTGATAAAGTCAATCGCACATTTGAAGTTTGACAGGGAAGAAGATGAAGCAAACCGTAATCGGGTCTTAGCCTACATCAAGAAGAATCGCCAGGCAATGGATTATGCAAGATATGAGGAGGAGGGATTGCCACCGGGTAGCGGAGCGGTAGAAGGAGGGTGCAAGTTGACAGGGTATAGAACAAATGGATGTGGCAGGAGGTGGGGGTATGAGGGGTGCGATCAAATAGTGGCGCTTCGCGTGGCGGCGCTAAATGACAGGCTAGATGTAATACTGCCAAAGCCAAAGATTGAGAAGTTGGCCGCTTGATCTACCGACTTCTAGTTGCCGCACTGTCACAGGCAACAGAAGTCGGGAATATAATCGGTGGGCTTCGCACCTCTGTAGAGCGAAGACGCGATTCTTAATTACTCATCACTCATCACTTTGTTTTATGCGAAGACTCGGACTTTATCTCGGACGCCTGCCCGGTTTTGATAAGAGCGATTTCGACCGCGCGGAGTTGATCGAGTGCGTGCGCACTGCCGACGCTGCCGGCTATGACAGCTTCTGGATGCCTGAAGCGTGGGGACGCGACGCCTTCACGACGCTCGCGGAGCTTGCCGCGCGCACCGAGCGAATCCATCTCGGCACAGCCATCATCAACATCTTTTCGCGCAGCCCGGCGCTCATTGCAATGAGCGCGGCGACCGTTGATGAGATATCGGGCGGGCGATTCCGGTTGGGACTTGGCACGAGCGGCGCGCGAGTCATCGAAGATTTTCATGGCGTTCGTTTTGACAAACCACTCACGCGGCTGAAAGAGACGATTCAAATCATCCGGATGCTGCTTGCGGGCGAGCGCGCTGATTTTGATGGCGAGTGTTTCAAGCTCTCTCGTTTCAAATTGGGGTTTAAACCTTTGCGTGCGGATATTCCGATTTACATCGCCGCGCTCACGCCGAAAAGCCTTCGTCAACTCGGAGAGAATGCCGACGGATGGCTTCCGACTCACTGGCCCCGCGAGCAGCTTCGTGAGGGAATAGCTCACATCAATGCGGGCGCGAGCGCCGCGAATCGCGATGCAAGTCGGTTAGAGATTGCTCCGTTCGTCAATGTCGTCGTGTCGAGTGACACGAAGCGGGCGCGCGACCGTGCGCGATTGCCTCTTGCTTACTACGTCGGCGGGATGGGCGATTATTATCGCGCGTCGCTTGCGCGCCTTGGGTTCGCAGAAGAAGCTGCCCGGATTCAAAAACTGTGGCAGGCGGGCCGACCCAAAGAAGCAATCCGCGCTGTGACGGATGAGATGGTTGACAAAACAGCAATCTGCGGTCCCCTTGATTATTGCCGCGAGCAACTCGATCAGATGCCCGCGCTCGGCGCAACCCTTACGCTCGTTCCGATTCCAACCGAAGGAGCCACAGCAGAGAAATGCAGGTTGATTGAATCGCTCATCCTTTGACGATCAATCGCCGCGCCGGGAATATTCTCCGAGCGCTTTGGCATTTATTATGAAGGGTGTAAGCTGAGGGCGCGCATCAACGCATCGTCACTATGAAAGTCATATCGGTAAATGTCGGGCTGCCGCGCGAAGTTGAGTGGAAAGGCAGAACAGTCACTACGGGCATTTTCAAAGAGCCAGCCGCGGGGCGCGTGCGGCTCAGGCGATTGAACCTGGACGGCGACGGGCAGGCGGATCTCGCCGTTCACGGCGGGCGCGACAAAGCCGTTTACGCTTACCCGGTCGAGCATTACGATTACTGGCGGCGACAGCTTCCCGAAATGGATTTACCATTCGGGATGTTCGGAGAAAATCTCACCATCGAAGGTTTGTTTGAAGATGAGGCCAACATCGGCGACCGGTTCCTGATAGGTTCGGCTTTAGTCATGGTCACGCAGCCACGAATGCCCTGTTACAAGCTCGGCCTGAAGTTCGGAAGAGACGACATAATCAAGCAGTTTCTCGAAAGCGGTCGCTCAGGATTTTATTTAGCCGTGATTGAAGAAGGCGAAATCGCTGCGGGCGACCGGATAGAATTAATCGCCCGCGATGAAAACAACGTGAAGGTTTCCGACATCGTTCGGCTCTATGCGCGCGATAAGTATGACGTCGAATCGCTGCGGCGTGCCACGCGCGTTGAAGCGCTGCCGAAAGATTGGCGCGACTACTTCGCGCAGCGGCTTGAAAAGATAATTTGAACTGGCTTCGGTTGAAGCAAGGAGGCAAAGAGATGAAAAGCTACGACTTCATAGCAATCGGCGGCGGCAATGCTGGACTCACAGCAGCATCCTACGCAGCGGCGGCGGGCCATCGCACGGCTCTGATTGATCGCGGAGCTGTTGGCGGGCTTTGTTCTTTGAACGGATGCAACCCGAAAAAAGTGCTCGTGCGCGCGACCGAAGTGCTGGATGAAATCCGCCACGCGGCGAAGTTCGGCATCGAAGCGAGCGAGCCGCGCGTTGACTGGTCGCGCGTCATTGATCGCAAAGAGAGCTTCACCGAGCCAGTCACGCCGCAGACCGAGAAGTCGTTAAAAGATCAGGGCATTGATTTAATTCAAGGCTCGCCGCGCTTCGTCTCGAAAAATGAGCTTGAAGTGAACGGCGAGCGCATCCACGCGGGCGCGATTGTGATTGCGACAGGCTCGACCCCGCGCAAGCTCACCTTTGAAGGCGCGCACCTGACGAAGACGAGCAACGACATACTCGCGCTGCGCGATGTGCCGCGCGACCTGGTAATCATCGGCGCGGGCGTCGTCGCTATGGAGTTCGGCCACGTGTTCGCGCGCATCGGCTCTCGCGTGAAAATAATCACGCCGGGCAAGCAAGTGTTGGGTGGCGAAGACGAAGACATAGTTGCCGCGCTCGTCGAGTTCTCAAAAAACTTAGGCATCGAGTTCATCTTTCAAGCCGAGATAAAAGCCGCGCGCGAGCAGGATGGAAGATTGGTCGTTGAGTACGAAGCTGACGGCAAATACCAAACAGCGCAGGCCGATTTTATTTTGAATGCCGCGGGGCGCGTCCCTTCAATTAATGAGATGGCTTTAGACAAAGCCGAAGTTGAAACAGACCGTCGTGGCGTTGTCGTCAACGACTATCTTCGCAGCCCGACTAATCCGAACATCTTCGCTGCTGGCGACGCGCACGGCAGGTTGCAGCTTTCGCCGATTGCGTCTTACGAGGGGCGCGTGGTCGCTCGAAACTTTTTGGAAAATGACGTTGAGCGCGTGAATTACGACGCAATACCTCGCGCGGTTTATACGATTCCACAGCTCGCCTCTGTTGGGCTTACCGAAAACGAAGCGCGAAAGCGGGGGGTTGACATAAAAGTCGTCAACAGCGACATGCAGAATTGGAAGGTCTATTCCATACTCGAAGCAGGTCGCATGGCTCGCGCGAAGATGATTATCGAAAACGGAACCAATCGCATAGTCGGCGCGCATTTGCTTGGCGGCGCGTCGGGCGAAGAGATTCATATTTTTGCGCTTGCTATCAGATTCGGCATAACGGCGGATGATCTTAAGCAGATGGTTTACGCTTACCCGACGTTTTCGAGCGCGCTGCCATACACGCTCGGCTGATTGATTTCACAGATTCTACTACTGTAGTAACCAATGGTGCTAGTTGACAGGTAGTCACGGGCGCTCCCAAGTTGAGAATTGACAAGATTCCAACTTCAAGGAGCAATTTCCATGACTACCGAAGATATTATCATTCAACCGCTTTGCAAAGTAGATGATCGAATGAAAGAGATCCCCAAACATCCTCAAGCAAGCCTTTATCCTTGCGAGGTCGCTCGCGCTCGCTGCGGCTGTTTGCTATCAAGGGTGTTGGCACACGGGCTTTCTATCGATGGATCAAACGCGATTGGTTCCATTTTTTCCCTAACTTGCCTGAGCGCACCCGCTTGTTTCGCCTCTTCAAGGCTCACCGCGAATGGACAAACTTGTTTCTGGCCGAAGCAACCGTACAGGGTGTGGCTGACCGATTCGGTATCGAGCTTCTTCACCCCATTCGGGAAGGACGCAGCCCTCATCAAATCGGCAAGAAAGGCAAATCTAATCATCGTTGGATCGTGGGAGGCAAGCTCTGCTTTCTGCTCAACAAGTTTGGCCTTGTAGCCGGTTGGGCAGCTTCCACTGCCAATGTGCATGACAGCGAGTTTCATCCTTTGATAGAACAATTTAACGAGCGAATGATAGTGTTGACCGACATCGGCTTTCACTCTGCTGCGGGTGATCCGGAGAATATGAAAGTGTGCAAGCGAGGCACGTGGAATGTGCGAATGATTGTAGAGACAGTGCTTTCGATGTTGACCACAGTATGTCATTTCAAGAAAGTAGCACATCGAGTATGGGAGTATTTTCAAGCACGGCTTGCATACACGATGGCAGCATTCAATATATTGGTGCAGTGGAACGGGCTTGAGGTAGATGAGAATGGAGTTGTTCATCTGTCCATTGCTGAGTTCAGTCTCTAGCACTAGCACCATTGGTTACTACAAGCAACGCTATCGCAAACAGCGCGAACATTCTCGACCACGCTTGCACGTCCTCGATTCGCGCTTGAGCAAAGCCCAACTCCCATTTCACATCACGAAATCCCTGCTCGCAACCGAATCTCCGCTTGTACTCCTAGGCTGCTTGCTTGGCGCTCATTGCGGACTCTCGTCATCGTCACATACAACCGGTGCGGAGAACTCCCACAGTAGAAAACTCGCCCAAAGTTGCGACCCCGCGCATTGCCAGAAAAGCGCAGTCTTTTGAGATTGCGCCACTCGCCTCGAAAGTAGATTTTCGTGCTGTTTTTCACCCGAATGATGTAAGCAACCTTCATATCTTCAAACAGTTGCGCCAAAACGGCATCAGCAAACCATCGGTCTGCCGTCACCCTCAAACGGCGAGTGCCAAAGCGGGTGGCAAAACGCGAGATAACACGCTTTATGACAGCACATTCATAGCGCCGCATTCGCCCTTCTTTCGCAGAATAAGCGCGCCAATAAATCGGCACAGCCCGCGAGCCAGTCACAAGCGATACAACGAGCAAATGATGGTCGCCTTCTATAGTCCAATCAATTGCCAGGCGCAGCTTGCCTGTTTGAGGCAATTGGCTCAAGGCCTGAAGCCGCAACCTCCTCAGCCAGATCATCAGGCTTAATTCGCTCGTTATGAATCAAGCGAGAGAGCCGTTTAACAGCAGCCTCCTGGTTGCCGAATTGGCGAGCCAACTCGGCTTGGTTGGCAGTTTGCTTATCAATGATCGCAGCGACGAAATCAACAATGGCATTAAATTGATGACCGTGCGCCCAAGGCAAAAGCGCCGTGATATAATCCTTCAAACGAGTAGCAGAAGAAAGATTGTTTGTCACAAAACAAGTCTTCCACAAGGATATAACTTGTCGCTACTCGTTCACTTTCAATATGTGTCCATCATTCAGGTTCAACACCATATTGAAAGTGATGAATGCTCTTTAACAAAAAAGTCATTAATGCAAATTGGGGAGAGAAGGTTTCAGGCTTAGTACTAAGGCGAATCAAGGGTTGAAATCAGCAATGTAAAATCAACGCCTTAAAGGGGCAATCAAGCAGAAATTTACAGGTCGAATTTGTAAGTCCTTTGTTTTCAAAATAGATATTATTCAACTCTTGATTCGCCTTAGTACTATCCACTTTGCGAAAGTGAGATGGGGAGGTCAGGAAAACTCTTTGGGATCTATGCCGTGCTTTTTCATGCGAGAAAGTAGAGTCGTGCGATTTAGCCCCAAGCGTGCAGCTGCCCCTTCGTCGCCACCGACGCGCCCCTTGCTTTCAGTAAGTGCGCGCACGATCTCCTCGCGCTGCTTCTTGGCATATTCGTCGGCCACACTTTTTTTATCATTGAGGGCATTGATGGTTTCTTTCACGATTCGGACAATCTCCTCCTGGCCTCGCGGCGCCGTCGTCTGCGTTGGTTCGTCCAGGCGAACTCTGCGTAGTTCTGCGAGAGGCGCCTCCAGTGCCTTGCCGCGCGTCAGGATCACCGCCCGCTCGATGACGTTCTGTAGCTCCCGGATGTTGCCGGGCCACTCCCACTCCGTCAGCGCCTTCATGGCGACTGCCGGGATCGTCTCGATCCGCTTCTGCATCTGCCGGGCGTACTTCTGCACGAAGTACGAGACCAGCAATGGGATGTCTTCGCGGCGCTCCCGCAGCGGCGGCAGGCGGATCGGGAAGACGTTCAGCCGGTAATACAGATCACTACGGAACTCCCGCGCCGCCACCATCGCCTCCAGGTCGCGGTTGGTCGCCGCCACCAGCCGCACGTCGGCCCTCTTCGTCCGCGTGCTGCCCAACCGCTCGAACTCGCGCTCCTGCAAAGCCCGCAGCAGCTTCGGCTGAATCTCCGGCGGCACGTCGCCGACCTCATCCAGGAACAGCGTCCCCTGGTCGGCTAGCTCCAGGCGCCCGACCTGCTGGCTGATCGCCCCGGTGAACGCCCCCTTCTCGTGCCCGAATAATTCGCTCTCGAACAGCCCGGTCGGGATCGCCGCGCAGTTGAGCTTGACGAAGGCGCGCTCGCGGCGGCGGCTGTGGTCGTGGAGGGCGCGGGCGATGAGTTCCTTCCCCGTCCCGGTCTCGCCCAGCAGCAGAACGGTGGAGTCGCTGGGGGCGACGGTCTCGACGAGTTCCAGGACGTGCCGCAGCGCCGGGCTGCTGCCGACGATCTGCTCGAAGTTCAGCTCGCTGCGGATCTCGTCTTCGAGGTAGAGTTTCTCCTGGGCGAGCTTGTCTTTGAGTTCGCTGATTTCCCGGTACGCCAGCGCGTTCTCCACCGCCAGCGCGATCTGTCCGGCGATAGGCGTGAGCAGTTCCGCGTCCTCCTCGGTGAATGCGTCTTCGCTTCGACTGGCGATGTCGAGCGTCCCCAGCGCTCGGTCATGTGCGACGAGAGGGATGATGCATCCAGCCCTCAGCCCGTCGTTGTAGGCGTGTTTGATCTGCGGAGCGGGGAATTCGTTGAGATCAAGCTTGCTTATTAGAACAGATTGTCGGGACGTGAAAGCCAGCCCTTGAGGACTGCCTTCTAGTGGAAATGATGCGCCTTCTTCAAGGTCGCTCGTGTATTTCAAGTCGAAGCTGTGGATTCGCAGTTGTCCGGTCTTTGAATCGTACAGGGAGATTGAAGCGGCGTCGTGCGAGATGACCTTTCGCAGAGAATCGCAGATTGCACGCAGGAGGGTCCGCAAATCCAAGTGGGTGACCACGGCATTGTTGATGTCGAGCAGCAACTGGTAACGGTCGCGCTCGGCTTCGGCGGCAAGGAGGGTTTCATACTGCCGATCAGCACCAGTTGCCGTCGGAGAGCGGGGTTGGTCATGCATGGGAATCACCTCCTCAAGGTAACCTGGGCGCGGGTAGAGGATTATACAAAAAAACAAGTTCAAGACAAAGGGTTGAGCACGAACCCAAGTCGGATAGCGGCTCTCTTACAATGAACCTCCCCGCAGAGATTAGACATTGAAAACAGAAGGCAACAGGTGGAGAGTGTCGGCTGCTGTGCCACGTCACCGCCTCGGCAGCGCTCCGCCTTCCGTGCGCTGTCCCAGTGCCCGGGGGTGCGCCGTCGCCTCTATCATTGATCCTACGGCACGACGCGTGTGCCGCGCCGCAGCGATAGGTAGGTGCCGCAGTGATGGCCGCACCACAGCCCTTGTGGCGCACCTTCCTTCAAACTCTCGAATGTTCGATCAAACGGGGGGTAATCTTAACCTATTTGCTAACCGCTTTGACGATACTGACGTTGACAATTCCGACTCTTCAACACCGCTGCCTCACCGCCGCTTTCTCGATCCCTTTGAATACCAATGGTTTAGCAGCAATGCTAAAGCCCCCTTATTTCGGCACAACGGTTGCCCCTACGTTGTAGCGTAGGCTAGCTCAAGGACAAGCTCAGAGTTGACATTCATTACTCTGGTGCAAGTTGTGGCTAGAGCTTTAGGAGAACGAAAGATGCTCAGAATTACGGTATACGATCAGCCATTAGTTACTAGCTTTGTAGTTGAGGGAAAGCTGGTCGGGCCTTGGGTTAAAGAAATGGAGAAGTGCTGGGACAGAGCGTTAGCTGCTGACCCAGCAAAGGCGATGCTGGTGAATTTGGCAGCCGTGACGTTCATTGACTCTGAGGGGCGAGCACTGCTGAGCAGGATGCGGCGACAGGGCGTCAAGCTGCTGTCACGAGGAGTCCTGATCAACGCGATCATAGCGGAGATCGAGGCTGAGGAGGGGTCGAGAACAGCCGCATGCGCCAATACAAACCAAGATTGAGAAGGAGCCGACGCTGGCTGCCAAGCCTTCGGCGTCAACGCAATAAGGAGCAGGCTATGAATAATCGGATTGTTTATCTACTGGTGATCATCACCCTAATCATAAGCTCAGGGAGCGTCCTAGCGCAGCAAAAAGGAGATGGGACTTCGGGAGAAGTGCTGACGCTGGAACAGGCGATCACTCTGGCATTACGGGACAACCACCTGGTCAAGAACGCCGAGCTTGGCGTCAGCAAAGCTAGAGATGAAGTGGCCGCGACGCGCACCCTCCGCTTGCCTTCTATACATCTGTACACCCTCGCGTCGCAGCAGCTTGTCAAGCAAGATGCCGGTCTGAACAACTCTTCATCAACCCTCGTACCAAGCGTCGGGCCATTCTTCTCCCTTAACATTCCGCGCCGACCGACGGCAATCGTCGCCGGACAGATCCTTCAGCCGCTGTCGCAGCTATACCGCATCAACCTCAACATTGAGCAAACCAGGTTAGCGCGCGATGTGGAGAGCGAGAGTCTGCGCCAGGTCAAACAAGCTACAATCAATCAGGTCAAGCAGTCCTACTACGCCATACTGCAAACCCAGAGCGCCCTCGACAGCCTTCTGGAAGCCATCCGGCTCTATCGTGAGCTGGATCGCGTGACCGGCGATTACGTCGCCCAGCAAGTCGCCTTGAAAGCCGACAGCCTGGAAGTCAAAACGCGGCTGGCGAAAGCCGAGTACGAAGCGCTGAGCCTGACGAATCGCCTCACTACCGGCAAAGAGCAACTCAACCATCTGCTCGGGCGCGACGTGGGCACCGAGTTCCGGGTCACCGCCGTTCCTGATGTCAACGGCTTTGAAGCCGACCTCGCCCTGGCGAGGAGTCGCGCCCTCGATCAACGGCCCGAAGTGCGGGAGGCGCGACTGAAGGTCAAGCAAGCGGAAGTGGACCGGCGCATCAAGAAGTCCGAGTACATCCCCGACGTGAGCCTCGGCTTCACCTACATGACATTTCGCAATTTCGACGGGGCGATCCCAACCAACTCCGCCAGTGTAGGTGTGGTGATGAAGTGGGAGGTCTTCGACTGGGGGAGAAAACGAAATCAACTCGCCGAAAAAGATAAGTCAATCGAGCAGGCGCGGAACGGTCTGCAGGAGACCGAAAGTCTCGTCCGCATTGAGGTCGGCGACAAGTTCCGCAACCTCCAGCAGACCCGCCAGGCTCTCATTGTGGCGCAACTCGGGCAGGAGACGGCGCGCGAGGCGCTGCGCGTCAATACCAACAAGTACAAGCTGACGGCGGCACTCTTGTCCGACGTCTTGCAGTCGCAGGCGGCGCTCGCCGAAGCCAACCATCAGTACCAGCAGGCGCTGCTCGGTTACTGGACGGCGAAAGCCGAATTTGAAAAAGCAATCGGAGTGGACAAATGAAACAGAGGACATTCAAAGCAATCGCACTGAGCACGGCTCTTTGCCTCACGGCAGTGCTGGGGGGGTGTCGAGCCAAGCAGGTAGAAAAACCGCCGGTGCCGGTGAAAGTCTCGGCGGTTGAGATGAACTCCAGTGGCGGTGAAGTGCGGTATTCGGCAACGATTATCCCGCGCACACAGGTGGAGTTGGCATTCAAGGTGAGCGGCTATGTTGACGCTCTTCAACAGGTTCGCGGCGCGGACGGTAAAACGCGCGACGTGCAGGAAGGCGACCGCATTACTGTTGGAGCAGTGCTGGCGCGCGTTCGCCAGAGCGATTATCAGGTCAAGATCAAACAAGCAGAGTCTCAAGCCAGCGAAGCCAAATCAAGCGTTGACGCAAGCAAAGCGCAGTACCAGGAATCGCTCTCCGGCATCGCGTCGAGCAAGGCGCAACTTGCTGAAGCCGAGGCGGCTTACGAAAAAGCCAAACTCGATTATGAGCGTGCGCAAAACCTGTTCGCCAGTCAGAGCCTGACTAAAGCCAATTACGACGCGGCTAAGGCACAGTTCGATGTCGCCACCGCTAAGGTCGCCGCCGCCCGCTCGCAGGTTCGCATGCTCGAAGCCAAAGCCGATTCCGCGAAGTTGCAGATCGAGGTCATCGAAGCCAAGTCGAGGGGCGCGCAGGCGGTCGTCCAGGAGACACAGATTCCCCTCCAGGACACCGCGCTCAGGTCGCCGCTGAATGGGCTCGTGCTGAAGAAATCGGTCGAGAAAGGGACGCTGGTCTCGCCCGGTACGACCGGATTCGTGGTCGCCGACACGTCATCGGTCAAGGCGGTCTTCGGCGTCCCGGATGTCGCCGTGCCGGAAATGAAACTGGGAATCACACTGAGCATCGAAACTGAGACAATGCCTGGCAAGGAATTCCGCGGGCAAATCACCTCTGTCTTTCCCGCCGCCGATGCCAAAAGCCGAGCCTTCAACGTCGAGGTGACGATCCCGAACCCCGACTACCTGCTGCGACCGAACATGATCGTGTCGCTCAAGGTGGGAACGGAGCAGGCACAGCCTGCGCAGCCGGTCGTGCCCTTGAACGCGGTGATGAAAGCGAAGAACAACCCGGATGACTATGCGGTTTTCGTGGTGATAGACGAAGGCGGGCAGCAGATCGCCCGGCTTCGTGATGTGAAACTGGGCAACTCATACGGCAACACTGTCGCCGTGATGGACGGAGTGAAGCAGGGTGATCGCGTGATCACGACAGGCAACGCCATGGTTATAGATGGAGATCGGGTAAAGGTGATTCCGACATCGGATTGAACTTGTCTTAATGCGGGATGGCGGGCACAACTGCGCGTAGTCCCTCAAATCGCGGGGAGAAATTATGGAACACGGTCATAGTAACAACGAGAATATCCAAAGCAAGCGTAACATCTCTCGCTTCTTCGTCGAGCAGCGGCACATCGCCTGGGTCATGCTGATTGCCGTATGCGTCTGGGGCGTTTTCAGCTATCGAAATATGCCCCAACGCAAAGACCCGGACACGCCGGTCAAGACCGCCGTCGCCATCACCCCGTGGCCCGGGGCGAAAGCCGAGCAGATCGAGCAACTGGTGACCAAGAAGATCGAGGAGAAGATCGCGCAGAACGCCAACGTGGAAAAGATACGCTCGATCTCGCGCACCAACTTTTCGGCGGTCTACTTAGACCTCGATGAGAACTTCCCCGGCAGCCAGATCGGCAAGGAGTTCGACGACATCGCGCTCAAACTCGACTCCATCACCGATCTGCCGGACGGGGCGGGACCGATACATTTCATCAAGGACTTCGGCGATACGAACGCCCTCATGCTCACCGTCGCCAGCCCGAAGGTGAGCGAGGCGGAGATTGATCTGCGCGCGAAAGAGGTTGGTGAAGGCATCGCCCGTTACCGGGCAGAGTATGCGCCGGCGGCAGGCGGGAAGCGCTTCACAATTGTCATCAGCCTCACTCACCCAATCAGTTCCCGCGTCGTACAAGACCCGCTCAACCTGTTTGCCGATTATCTTAAAGAGAAAAACGCCGCAAGCGATCTGCATGTCATCACAGAGCCGGGCTTCATCGGCGTGGACGGCGTCTCCGACGCAAGCGATGAAGCTTTGCTCGGCTACACGCGACAGTTTATCAACGAGCGGTTGCAGGCTGCGGATTTTCACCCGGATAGCTGGCAGCCGGTGGTGATTCGTGACCCGAACGAGGCGCGCTCAAAGCTCGCCTCGGTCGCGGGTGACAAATACAGCTACCGCGAGATGGATGATTTCACCGACCTCATCGAGAAGACGCTCAAAGGCATTCCGGAAGCCTCGAAGGTGTCGCGCACAGGGATTCTGCCTGAGAACGTCTTTCTACTTTATTCCCAGGAGCGCATCGCCTCATACGGACTGAAGCCCGGAGACCTGCCGAAAATTCTCGGCGCGCGCAACATCACGTCGGCGGGCCCGCAACTGGAAGTTCGGGGCAAGAATTTTGCCATTGACCCTTCGGGTGAGTTTAAGAGTGAAAAGGAGATCGGCAATGTAGCGATCGCCCATACGGATTTTGGGGCGCCGGTTTATCTGCGTGATTTGGTAGACGTCGAGCGCGGGTACGAGAGCCCGGCGAGATTCCTGAACTTCTACGATTGGCGCGACGCGCAGGGCAAATGGCAACGCACCCGCGCCATCACGGTCGCCGTTCAGATGCGTCCCGGGGGATACATTGGCGAGTTCGGTCGCAGCGTTGATGAGGCGTTGGCTGAGGTGAAGAAACAGCTACCTGAAGACTTGATCATGGCGCGTACATCCGACCAGCCGCGCCAAGTCACGGAGAATGTCAACCTATTTATGAACAGTCTCTATGAGGCGATCTTTTTAGTGGTGCTCGTCGCGCTCGTCGGTTTCTGGGACTGGCGGTCGGCGCTGCTGATGGGGCTGGCAATCCCGATTACGCTCTTTATCACCTTTGGGCTGTCGCACCTGTTGAAAATTGATCTTCAACAGGTGTCCATCGCCTCGCTGATCATTGCTCTCGGCTTACTGGTGGACGTGCCGGTGGTCTCTGGCGATGCGATTAAGAACGCGATGGGGACGGGTTTCCTGCGAGTCGTCGCAGCATGGCTCGGACCGACAAGGCTCATCACGGCGATCATCTTCGCCACTCTCACCAACATCGTCGCGTACCTGCCGTTTCTGACCTTGCCGGGGAGCACGGGCGAATTCTTATACAGCCTGCCGATTGTGCTGACCTGCTCGTTAGTGGCGGCGTTGATGGTGGCGATGACGTTCATTCCCTTCATCAGTTACTTTTTGTTGAGGCCCAAGCCCGAA
>DATLXU010000146.1:0-57926 GCA_035575515.1 Blastocatellia bacterium | reverse complement strand
ATGGGAATCCCTGCCGTCTGTTCTGCCGTCGGAACGAATTGTGAAGTCATAGAGCACGAGGCTAACGGATTGCTCGCTTCAACTCACGAAGAGTGGATCGCTTGCCTTGAGAGATTGATTGATGACGCGGACTTGAGAAAGAGACTCGGCGAAGCGGCCCGCAAGACCGTCGAGGAAAGATTCTCGATGCGCGCGAGCGCAAAGCTGTTTGCCCGCGTCGCGCGCGAGGCCGCAGGGCGACCGGCGCAAGCCGCTCTCGAAGCAGAAGCCGAACACCAGACAGCCTTATAAACCACGATGGAAAGAATTATGGAAGCACAGAAGCAACTCGCAATCGAACAACATTCGCTGCAAGCCGATACGTTTGCTGAGCGATACCGCTCGGCGGACATTTATCACTCCTGCTTCAATTACAGCCGCCACAGGCTCGACGCCTTGCTTGAGCGGTATTTGCCTGAGCGCGGCGACGGTCTCAGCCTGCTCGATGTCGGTTGCGGCACGGGCAATCACATGGCCCGGTTGCGAGAGCGGGGATTTCAGGTCGCGGGCGTTGACGGCTCTGAAAGCATGCTTGAGCACGCGCGTGCAAATAATCCCGGCGCGGAGATTCATCGCGCCGACGTTGAAGCGATACCGTTCGCCGACGCAAGCTTCGATTTTGTTCTTTGTATAGAAGTCCTGCGCTACCTGCCCGATGCTGCCGCGTGCGTTCGCGAGATGGCGCGCGTGCTCAGGCCGGGCGGCGTCGCGCTGGTCACGGCTGCGCCAGTCTTCAATCTGAACGGCTACTCGGTCATCAACCGCGTCGCGAATCTCGTTAAGCTCGGCGATCTTGTGCGGCTGAAGCAATTCTTCACAACATCAAGAAAGCTGCGCCGCCAGTTTGTTGAAGCCGGTTTTGAAAAGCCCGCGATTCACGGCGTCTATATCGGTCCCGTCAACTGGATAGAGCGGCTCGCCCCGCGAATGCTTCCGCGCGCGTTGAAGGCGTGGGAGAAGATTGATTCAGCAGTCGCAGACCGAGCCGTGCTGCGCGAGTTCTCGAATATGTTCCTGGCCCGGGCGGTTCGCAAAAGGTAAAGGCTCTGCTCGATGACGGAAACTAGAGAGCAAAACGTTTTGAGGTTTGATCGCGGCGTTTTCACCCTTAGCCTCGACCTTGAGTTAATCTGGGGGACGGTTGACCTGTTCGGCCCCGATGGTTTTTCAAAAGCCTGCGAGGTTGAGCGCGCGGTCGTCATTGATCGCCTGCTCGATCTGTTTGTTGAGTACCGCGTGCTCGCGACGTGGTTCGTCGTCGGCCACCTGATGCTTGAGCGATGCGAAGAGACTGAAGGGCGCAAGCATCCTGAGATCGTCAGGTCTCAGCAATCGTGGAAGGGCGAAGACTGGTTTCATTACGACCCGTGCGGCGACGAACGGAGCGCGCCGAATTTTTTGGGCCGCTCTCTGATTGAAAAAATCCGGGCGTGTCCTGTTGAACAGGAGATCGGCTGCCATTCGTTTTCGCACGCGTTGTTTGATGAAGGCTGTTTGCGCGAGACGGCTGAAAGCGAGCTGGCGGCGTGCGTTCGCGCGGCAAGCGAGATGGGAATAGAGATGCGCTCTTTTGCGTTCCCGCGCAACCGCGTCGGTCATCTGGATTTGCTGCGCCGCTATGGCTTTACGGTTTATCGCGGTCCCGACCCTGTTAGATTGGAAGGCCGCCTGCCAAATGCGTTGCGGCGGATTGCGAATCTACTGAACGTGCTTCGCGCGGCGGAGCCGCCCGTCGTTCTTCCCGTGAGAACAGATGAAGGACTCTGGAACACGCCCGGCTCGATGGTCTATTTCCCGATGCACGGGTTGCGGCGCTACATTCCGAACCGGTTGCGAATCAAGCGGGCCGTCAAAGGACTGCGCAGGGCGGCGCGCGACAAACGGATATTTCATCTGTGGTTTCACCCGACAAACTTTGCGTTCGAGACTGAGAAGATGTTTGCAGGATTGCGCGCAATACTCGATGAGGCATCCAAGTTGCGCGAGCGCGGCGAGTTGAGTTTTCTACCCGTAGGCCAGCTCGTTCCGGTTAATTCAGAATTTATCTCCGCAGGCGTATAACGCTGCTCCAAGATTTATGCGAAGAAAGATTCTTTCATTATTATTTGCAATCTCGCTTGTATGGGGCGCTATATCGGCGGGCAATGCGCTCGCCCTGTCGCCTGAAATCGGGCTTGGCATAGTTGCGGGATTCGTAGCTGCTTTTATCTGCCTGTTTGCGGTAATGCGAGGGCGCGAAGACCGACAGTTTCTGCTCAAGCTATTCATCGCCGCATTAATTCTGCGTTGCATCGTAGGATATTTAATATACTCAAAGGGACTACAACCGTTCTTTGGCGGCGACGCTGAGACATACAACGCATTTGGCAATGCTCTGTCGCAATCGTGGCAAGGGCTTGTTGACCCGAACGCCCCGTGGCTTACGAATTACACGAACACTCAAAGGTCGGGCTGGGGCATGTTCTATTACGTCGCAGCCGTATATTACGTCATAGGGCAGAACCCCCTTGCTATTGTGTTTATAAACTGCGCGCTTGGAGCGGTGGCCTGCGTCGTGGCGTACCGTATAGCAATGCTTGTTTATCCGAATCAGCGAGTCGCGCGCACCTCAGCGCTGCTGACCGCTTTTTCGCCCTCAATGATTCTGTGGTCGTCGCAGTTGCTTAAGGACGGACCAATCGTGTTGTTCCTCTGCCTGTGCACGCTGTTCACGCTCAAGCTGCGCAACCGTTTCGAGGGCAAGAGCTTTATCTTATTGCTGATTTCTCTCTTCTGCATTTACTCGCTGCGTTATTACACGGCTTACATAATATTCATCGCAATGGCGGGAACATTTCTGCTGACGGCGAAGCGGTTCACGCCCGCGAGAATAATTCAGGGCGCATTGCTTGTCATCGTGCTGGGGACGGCGCTCGCTTATTTTGCGGGCGGCGATATTGAACAGATGGCAGGCAGGACATTGGACCTCAAGAGCATTCAGATGGCGCGAGTCTGGGGGGCGAAAGTGTCTGAAAGCGGTTTCGGCGGCGATGTTGATATAACCGACCCGCAGGCCGCGCTTGCTTTTCTTCCGCTCGGAATTCTTTATGTCCTGTTCGCCCCGTTCCCCTGGATGATTGGCAACCTCCGCCAGCTCATAACCCTGCCCGAACTCGTAGCATGGTGGTTGCTTGTGCCGTTCCTGCTGCGCGGGTACTTTTTTGCTTTGAGACACAGGCTGCGCGAATCGTTCGCGATAACTGTTTTCACCGTAAGCCTCACGATAGCTTATGCGCTCTATCAATCGAACGTCGGAACAGCTTACCGCCATCGCGCGCAGCTTTACGTATTCTTCTTCATCTTCATAAGCATCGGGCTTGAGCTTCGCCGCGCGGCAAAACAGAAGCGGCGCTTCAAGGCAATAATTCAGCCGCCGCAGCCAATGGCCGCCGCGACAATAATAAATGTCGAGCCTGTTGGTCAAAGTTCAGCGACGGTTTAAGCTGAGAGATTTTCTCGATGTGTGGAATAGCAGGTATTGCCCATTCATCATCGCAGCCTGTTGATGAAGCGGCGCTTCATCGCATGTGCGACGCAATGATTCATCGCGGGCCGGATGAGGAAGGCTATTACTTCAACAAGACTGATGACGGCAGCTACGGTGTAGGATTGGGCATACGCCGCCTTTCGATCATTGATCTTGAAACGGGCAGCCAGCCGATTCACAACGAAGACGGGTCAGTGTGGGTCGTGCTCAACGGCGAGATTTATAATTATCCTGAGCTTCGCTCACATCTCGAATCGCTCGGCCACAGCTTCTATACAAGAAGCGACACCGAAGCGATTGTTCACGCTTATGAACAATACGGTCTTGATGCGCCCAAACACCTGCGCGGAATGTTCGCCTTCGCTCTGTGGGATGAAAACAACCAGCGACTCGTGCTCGCGCGCGACCGCCTGGGCAAAAAGCCGCTGCTTTATTCGATAAAAAACGGCAAGCTCATCTTCGCATCCGAGTTTCAGGCGATGCTTGAGCACACCGAAGTCTCGCGCGACATTAACCGCGAGGCGCTTTCGCTTTATCTTTCCTTCATGTGCGTTCCCGCGCCCGCGACCGCTTTCGCGGATATAAAGAAACTCATGCCCGCGCACATGCTCGTATGGGAGAAGGGAAGCGCGACAATACTTAGATACTGGTCGCCTGACTTCACGAAGAAGATTGCGATAAGCGAGCAGGAAGCAGCAGAGCAAACAATCAGCCTTTTGAGCGACGCCGTCAAAGTGCGCTTGATGTCGGACGTGCCGCTCGGAGCTTTTCTGTCGGGCGGCGTTGATTCGAGCGCAGTGGTCGCGTTGATGAGCGAGCTATCGCCTGCGCGCGTCAAAACTTTTTCAATAGGCTTCGAGGAGCAGGATTACAGCGAGCTTTCTCACGCGCGGCGAGTGGCCGAAAGGTTCGACACCGATCATCACGAATTCGTAGTCCGGCCCGATGCGCTCGAAGTGCTACCGACCTTAGTTCGACATTACGGAGAGCCTTACGCTGATTCGTCTGCTATACCGACCTATTACCTTTCAAAGCTCGCGCGCCAGCACGTCACCGTTGCGCTCAACGGCGATGGCGGCGATGAATCTTTCGCGGGCTATGAGCGGTACGCGGCCATGCGAATCGCTGAAAGGTATCAACGGCTGCCTGCGTTCTTGCGCAAACAAGTCGTGGAACCGGCTCTGGGAGCCATTCCTGCGCCTTCAAGCTCGCGGTCGCGCTCAGGCCGCGCCCGCCGCTTCGTTACCGCAATGGGCCTGCCGCGCGCTGAGCGATACCTCAGCCTGACCGCAGCAATTGGCGACGAACTGAAAGGACAGTTATGCACGCGCGAGTTTCTCGATCAGACAACGGAAGCGAAAGCAATAAACGGGCTGAACGCATGGTTTGTGGGAAACGGGGAGGTTGATGTTGTTGATCGCGCGATGATGGCCGATACTGCGCACTACCTGCCAAACGACCTGTTGGTCAAAGTCGACATCGCAAGCATGGCTAACTCGCTTGAAGCGCGCTCGCCGTTTCTCGACCATAACGTAATCGAATTCGCGGCGAGCCTGCCGGCGCAGTACAAGCTACGCGGGCTTGCGACGAAGCGGCTGTTAAAACGCGCGCTTCGCGGGCTTGTTCCGCATGAAAACCTCACGCGATCGAAGCAGGGCTTCGGCGTCCCAATTGGTGAGTGGTTTCGCGGCAAGCTCAAGGGCTTCCTCGAAGAAACGATTCTGTCGCAGCGCGCGCTCAGAAGAAATTATTTCAACGCGAGCGCGGTCAGAAATCTTTTCGAGCAGCACACCGAAGGTCGAAGAGACTTTTCTCATCAGCTATGGACGCTGCTGATGCTGGAGCTATGGCATCAGCAGTTCATTGACTGACGCTCTGCAAACAATGACGAGGAATCAAACGCGCAAAGACGATGGTTCAACGCCGTCGCGGCTCCGCGTTGTGCGAATAATTGACCGACTGAATATCGGCGGGCCGGCAAAGCATGTCGTGTGGCTGACGGCGGGCCTCAACAGCGATGAGTTTGAAACGACTCTAATCACGGGAGTCAAGCCTGCCGACGAAGGCGACATGACTTATTTCGCTCGCGAAGCAGGCGTCGAGCCGATGGTCATAAAAGAGATGAGCCGCGAGTTGGGACCGCGCGACATCATCGTCATCGGAAAACTTTTGAGAGCGTTTTGGAAACTGAAGCCCGACATTATTCACACGCACAAAGCGAAAGCGGGCGCGGCGGGCCGCATCGCCGCTCTGCTTTACCGATGGCTCACGCCGTCGGCTCTCTTGTTACGCCCGCGCAGGTGCAAGGTCGCGCACACGTTTCACGGCCACATCTTTCACAGCTACTACGGCAAGGCGAAAACCAGATTCTTCGTCGCGATTGAGCGCGCGCTCGCGCGCCTCTGCACAGACCGAATTGTTGTGATAAGCGAGCAGCAGCGGCGCGAAATTTGTGAACGCTACAAAGTGGGCCGACCCGGCCAGTTCCACGTCATCCCGCTCGGAATTGATTTCGATGAGATGAATAAAAACGGCGAGAGCCTGCGCTCAGAGCTTCGCCTGACGGATGACAAACCAATCATCGGGATAGTCGGGCGATTGTGCGAGGTCAAGAATCATTCAATGTTTCTCGAAGCCGCAGCGCAGGTCATGCGCGAATCGAACGGTTCGCACAACTCGCCTCACTTTGTCATCATCGGCGACGGCCATCTTCGCAGCGCGCTCGAAGAGCAATCGAATGAGCTTGGCCTATCGAGCGCGGTCACCTTCACCGGTTTTCGCGAGGACGCGCCGTCGCTTTATCGCGAGATGGATGTGCTTGCGCTCACGTCTCTCAACGAAGGAACGCCGCTGACGATGATCGAAGCGATGCGCTGCGCTCGCGCGGTCGCAGCTACCGAAGTAGGCGGAGTAGCTGATCTGATGGGAGAGCGGCGAGCCGAGCGCGAAGGATTCACGATTTGGGATCACGGAGTAACAGTAGCATCAAGAGATACCGCGGCGATGGCTCGCGCGCTCAGCTTTTTGATTGAGCGCCCGGAACTTCGCCGCGAGATGGGCGAGCGCGGTCGCGCGTTCGTCACGAAGCGAATGTCCAGAGAGAGACTGATTGGCGACATCCGGCAGATGTACCGCCAGATGGCGCAGGTCAGTCCTGAGATGGCCCCAACGGGCGAGCCTGAGCGTCTCGCTCAATCAAACTGATGAGGTAAAAAATATGAAAATTCTGATCACGGGCGGTGCGGGATTCATCGGCTCGCACCTGGCTGAAAAACTCCTCCAGCGTGGCGATGAGGTCTATGTTATTGATGATCTTTCAACCGGCTCGATTGAAAACATCGAGCAAATAAAGAATCATCCGTGCTTTTCTTATCACATTGACACGATACGCAACTACAGGCTGACGGCGGAACTTGTCGACACCTGCGACATCATCTATCACCTGGCAGCGGCGGTTGGCGTGCGGCTGATAGTCGAAAGCCCCGTCAATACGATAGAGACGAACATTCGCGGCACGGACATCATCCTGAGCCTCGCCGCGAAGAAACGTAAGCGCGTGCTTGTCGCGTCGACTTCCGAAGTCTATGGCAAGCGCAATCAGGTTCCTTTCCGCGAAGATGACGATCTCGTGATGGGCGCGACGAGCAAGGGGCGCTGGAGCTACGCATGCTCGAAGGCGATTGATGAATTCCTCGCGATTGCCTATTGGAAGGAGCGGCGGCTGCCAACGGTGATTGCGCGATTGTTCAATACGGTCGGGCCGCGACAGACTGGCCGTTACGGGATGGTGATTCCGAACTTCGTGCAGCAGGCGCTCACGGGACAGGACATCAAAGTTTTCGGCGACGGAACGCAGACCCGATGCTTCACGCACGTATCGGATGTTGTTGACGCGCTCATTAAGCTGGCCGAGCACCCGCGCGCCGTCGGCGAAGTCTATAACATCGGCGGCAGCCACGAAGTAACTATCCTTGAGCTTGCTGAAAGAGTGCGGCGGCTGACGAATTCGGATTCACAAATAGTCTTCATCCCTTATGACGAAGCGTATGAAGAAGGCTTTGAAGACATGATGAGGCGCGTGCCTGACATATCGAAGATTCGCGCGCTCATAGGCTATGAGCCGAAGTTCGATCTTGACGCGATACTGACGAGCGTGATTGATTACCACCGCGTCAAGATGGTCGGTCAGGTTGGCACGCCTGCAAGCTCGCTCGTTTTTTACGCCTGAAGGCTCTGTTGAGATCGGGCTGGCAAGTTTCAGAGAATCGAAAAGTGGGTGAATGATTATTCAGTACGCGATGGTGCTTATCTTCACAACCTTGTCGAGCGCGGGGTTGACCGTAGTTGCGCGCAGGGTTGCAAATAAGATCGGATATGTCGCAGCCCCAAGCGACAACCGATGGCATGCGAAAGCGACCCCTTTGCTCGGCGGCGCGGCGATTTATCTCAGCTTTATGCTGAGCTATCTTGTCTTCGCGCCAAAGAAAGCGAGTATCCTGCCTCTACTTGCGGCGGGGAGCATAATGTTTGTCGCTGGCTTGATTGACGACCGCTATCACATCAAGCCCTACACGAAGCTGATCATTCAACTGGTGGCCGCGACGACGCTGGTCTATTTCGGTTTTCACCTGCCGTGGGTTGAATACACATGGGTCAACGATGTTCTGACTATATTCTGGCTTGTCGGAATAACGAACGCCGTAAACCTGCTCGACAATATGGATGGGCTTGCTGGAGGCATCTCGCTGATTGCGTGCTTATTCTTGACCGTTGTGTTCTTTCTCAACGGGCAGACGACGGAAGCTCTGCTGCCGATGGCGCTTGCGGGAGCGGCGCTAGGATTTCTGTTCTTCAACTTCAAGCCCGCTTCGATCTTTATGGGCGACAGCGGCTCGCTCTTTCTAGGTTTCATGCTGAGCGGGCTTGCGCTGTTGAGCGAAACGGCGCGCTTCAGCAACCTCACTTCGGTGTTGCTTACGCCCGTGCTTATATTCTTAATCCCGATCTTCGACACCTGCATCGTCACGGTGACGCGAAAGATGTCAGGGCGGCCAGTCTCGCAAGGCGGACGCGATCACACTTCGCATCGCCTGGTTGCGCTCGGCGTGAGCGAGCGGCGAGCCGTGCTGACGTTTTATGTTTTTGCGCTTGCGTCGGGAATGGTGGGGCTGTCGCTCAGATGGCTCAAGGGGCCTGTCGTTGCGGCGCTCGTGCCGGGATTTGCGCTCGTAGTTCTCGCGGCGGGTTTTTATCTTGGAAAGGTTCGTGTCTATCGTGAAGAAGAAGAGCCGAAGGGCGTTCCCATATTCAACGCGATTTTTGATTTCACCTACAAGCGGCGAATCTTCGAAGTGCTGCTCGATGTCGTTCTGATAGCTCTGGCGTACTACGGAGCCTATCTTCTGCGGTGGGACGGCGAGATGGGCGACGAGCAGCTTGGGATTTTTCTCAAGACCTTGCCCGTGATGATAATCGTCGAGATAAGCTTTCTGCTTTTTGGCGGGGTCTATCGCGGCCTCTGGCGTTACGCGGGGATTGAGGACCTGCTGCGGATAGTTAGATCAGTTTTCGCGGGCGCTACGATGAGCATTATTGTTGTATTTCTGATGTATCGCTTTCACGGCCCATCGCGCGTCGTCTTTTTGTTGAATCTGCTGTTGCTGCTGATATTGATTTCGGCAAGTCGCCTTTCATTCAGGATGCTAAAAGCAGTCATGCTCGGTCCGGCTCAAGCTCATCCCGACGCGAGACCAGTTTTGATCTATGGCGCGGGCGATGGCGGCGAGTTGTTGATACGCGAGATACTGAACAACCCGCTCCACCTTTACGCGCCCGTTGGTTTCATTGACGACGACGAGCGCAAAGCAGGGCGTGTGCTTCACGGCTACCCCATCTTTGCCAACCATGAGCTGCCCGATTTGGTTCGCTTCTACAATATCAAAGACGTTATAGTATCGAACCGGGCCGTGCCCGCCGCGAGACTCGATTTCCTGCGCGCTCTCGGCCTCTCGCTCAAGAAGGTGAGTGTGCGAATTGAATGACTTAATTCTTGTTACCGGCTTTATCCGACGACTTCGCTCACATCTCCTGGCTTCACAAAAGCAGGCTGGCTGCCGCAGAGCATGAATTAGAAACTCTGCGCGGTCGCTGCCAATCACCAATGGAGGAACTATGAAAGTTTCAAAGAACACGTTCAAAATTTCGCTCAACCTGTTGTTGGCCGTAGCGGTCGCAACCGTCTTTTCCTTCAGCACGCTCGCTGCTCTCGAAGACAGCGCGAAGAAGGAAGCGAGCGAGCCATCCGTTCCGGCAGTTCTACAGGCTCCGACAGGAACGCTCACTTCGACGAAAGGCCCGGTTGACCTCAATGGCGTTCCCGCTAAAGACGGCGCCACGGTTTTGACCGGCAGCCTCATCTATACCGGAACAGGCGGGCGCGCGATTGTCGAGATACCCGGACTGGGTCGCGTCGAATATGGACAGAATACGGAAGGCGTTCTGACAATGTCGGACAAGAGAATTGATGCGACGCTCAACAAGTGCGGATCAATCACCATGACGCTGCAAGCGGGCGTGAACGGCACGATCAAGATTCTGCACATGAGCGACGTGGGAGTCTTTTCCGAGCGCAGGGAAGTTGACGTGCGCGTCTTCCGCGGGCAGGCTACGGTCAAGCGGCTTCAGAACAAAGAGAACACGCTCGAACCCGGCGATCATAAAGAGTTCGACGACGCTATTGAAGCGACTAGCGCGGGCGATTCCGTGTTCAAAGTCTATTGCCGCGAGGATCACCCCATAGCGCTGTTCTTCATTCCAGCCTTCGGCCTGGCCCTTATTCCGTTCGGCGGTGAGGAGAGCACAGCGCCACCGGTTCTAAGCCCGCTCGCGCCGTAGGCGAAAGAGACTCGCAATCGGTCCTGAAGCCAAAGCGTAAGGCAAGCTTTGCTCTGACTCGATTTGTGCAACGCCGCGCCGGGCGTGAGCTTGTGCGCAGCGACTCTGTTTCACAGCAGAAGAGATCGCGCCAATCCGAATGGGAGTAACGACAGCTCCGGCTCTGCCGGACCAATGAGGTGAGAAATGAGAAGCAGTGTAGTGAATTTTGTGCGTGGAATCTTTGTTGTCATCTTTTTGGCGGCGGCGACTGCGGCCAGCGCGCAGTCGCCCGTCGTCACTTTGCAGCTAGATTCCAATCAGATAGGACTTGTAAAGACGACTCCGGGAATAACGACGCGGGTGTCATTTCCCGACACGGTCAAAGAGATCATCTGCGGCGACCTTTATGATGCGACTACAGGCAAAGGGACGTTCGTTGTGCAGAGCAGCTCGAACGACATTTACCTCAAGCCAGTCGCTTCCAAAGGCTACAGCAATATGTTTGTTAAAGTCGGAGAGAAGGGCGAACAGGTTTACAACTTCGATCTGCAGGTGGTCGGCATCTCGGAAGCGAACCGAATAATAAATGTAATAAGCGGGCAGGCAAACGCCGCGCAAGGACAAAAGCCGGAGCCGACGGCTGAGGCTGAGAAGATAGTTGCGGACGCTCGCCAGCAGGCGGACATCGAATTGCGCAACGCGCGGCAGCAGGCGAGCCAGATCGTCAAACAGGCCGAGCGCTACGTGGCCGAGGCCGATCAGAAAGCGAGAGACCGTGCCGCAGAGCTTGAGCGCGAGGCGCTTGCTAACGCCGACCGGCAGATACAGGACCGCTTCGTGCGCGCGATAATCGAAGGCGTCCGCGAGATCAAAGTGACGGATTCGCGCGTCAGCCGTGGAAAGATCGTCGTTACGCTCGATTCGCGGATGCTGTCATTCGACCGCAAATCCTACCTTCGCTACAGCATTAAGAACGACGGCGACAAGGATTTTACCTTCGGATCACTTTCGCTCGAAAAAAGGTCGGAAAAGAATTCGAGCGCGATGCCTATCGAGATAATTCAAGGGAAAGTCGAAAACACGGTGAGAGCTGGCGGCACAGTCGTCGGCGTCATCGTGTTCGACTCAAAACTTGTCGGCCCGAACGATAAGCTTGCGCTGTACGTCCGCGGTCAGGATAATGGCGAAGTTGCGAGGTTGAATATCAACTAGCCCCACAATCAGCTTTGACTAAAACTTTAGTTCATAACATCAACACAATCAGCAGGGACAACAACAAGCGTCCAAGGACTTCTGCGATGCAAAGTGTAAGAGGTGATTCAACAGTAGAGCGCGGTATGCTCGTAGCGCAACTGCTCGCCGGATCATGGCGAAGCGAGCCGCCGCCGACCTCAACTTCGCCGGAGGAATTGGCTGACATTGCAACCTTGTTGCTGAAATCGGGAAGCGGCGGTCTGGCCTGGAATAAAATCCGCCATTCTGCTTTGCGAGACTCACACGCAGCGCGCGAGTTTCAGAAAGCATATCGCCTTCACTCTCTTCAAGCTGCGCTCCACGAGCGGAGCTTGAAAAAGGTCCTTCCGCTCCTTCGCGACTGCGGGGTAGAGCCGCTGCTGGTGAAAGGGTGGGCGACGGCGCGACTTTATCCCGAACTCGGCCTGCGGCCTTACAGCGATCTCGATTTTTGCGTGCTGCCTGAAGACTATGCGAAGGCACAGGCCGCGCTAAAGAGTTCAGAGAGGCTTGAGTGCGACGTTGATCTGCATTCGGGCTTCGGCAAGTTTTATGACCGCAGAACCGAAGATATATTCGCGCGCTCGCGCCTGATCCGTCTTGGTGATTTGGATGTGCGGGTTCTGAGCGCAGAAGACGACCTGCGTTTTTTGTGCGTTCACCTGCTCCGACACGGGGCGGCGCGTCCGCTTTGGTTGTGCGACATAGCAGTGATGCTTGAAACGCTGGACGATAATTTCGATTGGGATGTGTGCCTTGGCGGCTCTCGTCGTCAGGCAGATTGGGTTGCGTGCGCCATAGCGCTTGCGCGCGAGTTGCTCGGAGCCGAAATGGATAGAACACCGTTCGCAAAATCCACTCGGAAGGTTCCGAAGTGGATGCTCTCGGCAGTTCTTGAAGAATGGGCGGTTCCGTATTATATGCCTGCGCAGTTTAGTTATTACCTGCGCCGACCTCTGACCAATTTCAGAGCGCTGCTAAAAGAGATGCCAAAGCACTGGCCCAATCCCATCGAAGCAACCGTAACCGTGAGAGGGCCATTCAATGGGCTGCCGCGATTGCCTTTTCAGGTGGGGCACGTCTTTTCGCGCGCAGCATCGCTCGTCGCCAATTTGCCGAAGTCGTTTCGGCCCGTGAAATCATAATCTTTAGTGAGGAGTAAAGATGGAAGTTGCATTGTTTGTCGCCCGGCTTTCACTGGCGTCAGTTTTCGCAATAGCCGGCATTGCTAAAGCAGCCGACCTCAGCGGGTCGCGCCGGGCATTCATTGAATCCGGCCTGCCTGATAAATTAGCATCCGCGTTCGGCTACAGCTTGCCGTTCATCGAGATTCTTGTTGCGGGGGCATTAATTCCCGTCGGCGCGGCTTGGTGGGGAGCGGTGGGCGCGCTTGCTTTGCTGTTAGTGTTTATAGCGGGCATCGGCGTGAATCTGGCGCGCGGGAATCGGGCTGAATGCCATTGCTTCGGGCAGCTTCACTCGGCGCCGGTCAGTTGGAAAACCCTCGCGCGCAACATCGCGCTTGCTGCTGCTGCCGGATTTATCATCATTGAGGGGAAGAACAATCCCGGCCTCAGCCTGTCAGTGTGGCTTTCGGATTTGAAAGCGACGGAAGCCGTGAGCCTCCTGTTAAGCAGCGCGGCGATTCTGCTTGTAGCCGTCGCCGTTAATTATCTGCGCCGAGTTTTAAGCCAGCAATCAACGCTTCTGGAAAGAATCGAGGCGATGAAAAAAGTCATTGACGAAGATTATGCAGAGCCGCCAGTCGAGCGCCAGGATGTTGTTGCTCCGGTTGAGGGGCTGCCCGTAGGCGCTCCCGCGCCAAGCTTTTCGCTTGCTGCCGTCAATGATGAAACCGTGACGCTTGAGGATTTGCTTGCGTATGGCAAGCAAGTGCTGCTGTTATTCATCAGCCCGAACTGCGGCCCATGCAAAACGCTCATACCTGAAATAAAACGCTGGGAGCGCGAATATAGCGACAAACTAACAATCGCGCTCGTGAGCAAAGGCGAGATGGACGAAACTAGAAGTCGGGCTGCGGAGTATGGCGTGAAGCATTTGTTGCTACAGGGCACGTCGAGAGTTCTACCTGCTTATGGCGCGCAGTGGACTCCGGCAGCTGTGCTGGTCAATGGCGAAGGCAGAATAGCCAGTAAGGTCGCCTACGGTGACGAAGCGATTCGAGAACTTGTTACCAGCAGCGTTGCGACTGGACGTGAAAAGCGCAAACGCAAAGCTGCGACTAATGGAAACGGAGGAGGGCTTCAGCTTACTATAGGCAGACCGAACTCTCTAAGAGACCTTGGACAGCAGGCTCCCGATTTTTCGCTCCCCGATTTGCAAGGCGAAACAGTTACTACAAAAGACCTGCTTGGTCGCGATACTCTGTTGATGTTCTGGGATCCGAACTGCCCGTTTTGTCAATCAATGGCCGACGACATTATAGAATTAGAAGAGAATGCGCCGAAGAGCGCGCCGCGACTTGTGTTTATTTGTTCCGGCGAAGAGGAAGCCGTGAGAGCAGAGAGCCGCAGGTTCAAAGCGCAATTTCTGTACGACCCTGAATTCGATGTCGGCCCTATGTTCGGCACCAATCTCACGCCTTCGGCTGTGCTCATTGATAAGAAAGGCAAAATTGCCTCTGCCCCGACAGCAGGTCGCCTTGAGATTCTGGCATTGATGGGCGTGCATAAGGCTGAACTTCCAATTGCAGCTATGCGATAAGGCATTATCTTTTAGGCCAGCGATGAATATACCTTCAAAGGGAGCAGCCGGAGCTTGAATAATTCTTCGCAACCTCAATTGCCATATACTAGAACTATTGCCCGCGGCGGTGAAGACTATGGCCAGACGCGCTGGGTGGCGGGTCAATCAATTCTGACCTATGGCGTTCGAATTGGGATACGCACAAATGAGCCGCAACTGCTGGATCGCCTGCCTGAGCATTTCCCGCCCATGTGGGAGCCGACCTCAGCGCCTTATGTTGAGCGGTTGTTCACTCTCAAAGTTGGCGGCGCAGGATTGCAGAAGCGCGGTGGTTGGTTCCACGAGTTATTTGAGGATGCGGAACGTGGGGCCAGATCGCGAAGCCTTAATATCGTGCTGGAGGATTTTGAAAGAAGAGTGAAGATGTATGTGGCTGAGATGACGCCTCGCTTTGTATTTGTCCATGCAGGCGTAGTCGGCTGGCGCGGTCAGGCGATAATCATTCCGGGTCGGAGCTTTAGCGGCAAGACCAGCCTTGTTTCAGAGCTTGTGCGCGCCGGAGCTACATATTACTCAGACGAGTATGCTGTTCTGGATATGCAGGGTCGCGTGCATGCTTATCCGCAGCCACTACAGATAAGAGAATCAGGCTCACACATACAGAAGAAGCGCCGGGCCGAAGAAATCGGTGGCATCACGGGAACCGAACCATTGCCCATTGGACTTGTCATCGTGAGTCGCTACAAACCTGATGCTCGGTGGCGGCCCGCAAGACTCACAACTGGACAGGCGATGCTGGAAATGCTCGCCAACACTGTACCGGCGAGGCGGAAGCCGGAGATAGTTATACCTACACTTCAAAAAGCCATTTCGGAAGCAATGATTCTCAAGGGAGTGCGTGGCGAGGCAGAAGACGCCGCCAGACTCATCTTGAAAAGATTTGACCCCTGAAAAATTTTTCAGGCCATCTGCCGGAGGGTTTTGATTATCAAGAACCTCGCAGGGTACTGACTAAAAATTTTCGCTCGTGTTGAGGAACAGACAATCACCTCTTTGAAAGGAGATGAATATGAATCAAGTAAAGGCTAATCATCAGTTGGCCCGCGCCCGTCGTGACAATCTGGTCGTTCAGGAAATGCCGGATGAGATACTTGTTTATGATCTCAAACAGCATGAAGCTCATGTGCTTAATCAGACGGCTGCCTTCGTCTGGAACCATTGCGATGGTCAGACAACAGCGGCGGAGATAGCTACTCTGATAGAGAAGGAATGGCACAAACCCGTGAGTGAAGATGTCGTCTGGCTTGCTCTCAAGCAGTTGTCGAGGGCAAACCTTTTGCAAGAGCCGATAGCCATGCCCGACAATGGCACGCGCATTTCAAGGCGAAATGCTATGCGCAAGCTGGGACTGGCGGCTGCCATGATTCCTGTTGTCATGTCAATTGTCGCTCCAACAGCGCTGGCTGGCGCATCAATTCCACCAGCTTGTCAAAGCTGCGTCAAAAAGATTGCCGGCCCGGCTGACTGCCCGAGCGTATGTTTAAACGTCACGGGTCAGTGCTTCGACAATTCTGGATGCGGCGCTGGCAGCGCGCTCGTATGTCAGACTTGTGGAACCTGCTCCCAAAATCATGGCCAGACCACTACAGTAAGCTGGGTGGCGCCAGGGGGGTGCTAACGCTCCCCGTGTTGAAATTTGGCGGCGCTCGATTTTCAGATGTCTTTCAATCTCCAATGGACGGGAGGCAGTCGAGAATTGCTGCTGAAGCGGATATGTTTTGGTTTCCCGGTCCGGTTGATTCCAATCAGCATGATCATGTGCATTCTGATTATTCATCTCCTTGAGGTGTAAGCGAGTGCGCCGATTGTGCGGACGACTGCTTGCCGGATACACTCTAGCCTGTAGCTGCCGGGCATTGACTTTCCTAATAGCCCTGTTTTTGGAGATGCACACCGCCTCGTATCTGGCAAGCAATGCGGGATGAATCCGGTATTACAACGCTCACAGGCCAGCGGCAGAAACAATACAGATTTCCTGCCGGGGGATGTAATGACGCGTGTGCTTGTCGCATCATTCGCCGATCTCGGTAATTCTTGATCTTGGCCCATGATTCAACCTGTCATCGAATAAGTCGGAGACAAAACAATCAGGTCTATCGGCGCGGGCAGATTATTGCCAACGAGCACAGACTTCTTCTGGCTTTGATATTGAACGTGCCGGATAGAATCAAGGCGCTTGAGCTTGTCAAACGCTTCTCGACAGGGATTCGCTTGTGACGCGAACAGTAGCGGAAAAATAGTTTAATAGCCAGACAGCTTTTTGATTATCAAGCCCACTCTCTCTACCTATTACCCTGCCTAAGTCCGAAGCCTCTTCCGGTGTAAAGAGTTTTGCAATGGTTGCATCAACCGTAGAGCATCATCAATCTGGTTATAGAACCGGTGGTGCAATTGTATGCTTCGCCTTGATGTTCGCGGCTGCGCTTTATGTTGCGCACTGCTGGTTCGGCGGAGGCTCGACCAACATCATCTCCGACAGCTACGGGTACCTGGCTCGCGCGCGCGGCCATACGGTCGGAGTTCCTTACGACACGCGAATCCTTCAGCCATTTTTGGCAAGGCTCGTTTCTTCTGTTTCAGGTTTGTATGAAGTAACAGCCTTTGAGCTCCTCACGCCAATCGAGCTTCTGGCGTCGCTGATATTGATAGCAGGAATGCTTCGCAGACGTGGAGCCGATATATTTTGGCAGGCTGCCATAACGCTCGCTTTTGGTTGCGGCGTGGCAGTGACGTTTGGGTACACGCCAGTGCTTTTGGACCCGCTGACGTTGCTGCTGGCGTGTTTGATGATAACAGCGCTCGACCGGAATTATTTGACGCTCGCGCTCATCGTCGCTTGCCTTTCCGCGTTGAACAAAGAGTATGGCGCTGTGCTCGGATTTATCTGGGCGTGGCATGCGTATCATCGCGGGTATCGCGCTTATGCCGTTATGGGAGCTTTGCTTCCTGCGCTTGCGTTGATCGTTGCAATGCTCGCAATTGCTGGCGACACGATGAGGGGATTTTCAAGCTGGCAGAACTTCACCGGCGGGATGTTTGGTTATCACCTGATGCTGTTGAGAAACAGAGGACCGTACGATTATCCAAAAATTCTATACATGTGGTTTTGGGTCACTATGTGGCCGCTGTTTGTTATTTCGCTCTTGGAGATTCTTCGTCAACTTAGAAACCGAGCGGGGATTAAAGAAGATCAGTTCGGCTTCATAATAATGCTGGCCGCCTTGCCTGTTCTTCTTCTTGGGGATTTTGGACGAACACTCTTAATCGCTGTTCCATTCGCCTGCATTGCAGCTACATCGCTGCCTCTTGCAAGAAACACTCTTTTTGCATCGTTACTTGCCATTGGCGGCGTAGCAACAGCGTTGGCCCGCCCATTTCATGGCGACTTTGATGTGCCAAAGGCATTGACGCTCGCTGCCACATTTATAAGCGCAACCGCCTCGGTGTTGCTGCTCACGAAAATAATCCGCTCATATCTGCGCAATCGCGCCGCCAAGACCGGGCAAAAGGCGATCGTCTATGGAGCAAGTGCAAACTAGACCTTTGGAGTTGGTGTCTTCGCGCCACGGCGCAATTTCAATTGAACAGCCCTCACGTCTGGTTGCTGCGCTTTATCTGACGACCCTTGCGCTGTTGCCGTGGACATGGTTTCCGCCCTTTCCCTGGCTGCACGAGCATGCTCAATGGAGCGATGTGGTTTTTGCGGCGACCGCTCTGCTCTGGGCCATTGACCTGATGCGAAAGCGAAGATGGCCCACCTTCAGCGCGGCTCATATCGCGCTCGCTTCCTATTTTATTGCTGCTGCTCTTTCTCTAGTCCTCACGCATTCATACGCGACTAATTCCGTGTTGAAGCTGTTCGGCATAGGAGAGCTTTGCGCGCTCGCTCTTGTCACTGGCGATCTTGCAACTCATCCTCATATCGCAAGCGGCATGGCGCGCGTTACTGCGGTAAACGCCCTGTTGATTGCGGCGGTCTGCATTGTTGCGCTCGGCTTATTTTATGCGGGAATCTCCACTCCGTTCATCGGCCATTATGGAGAGCTTAATGGCTCAAGCGCATACGCGCGCATGCAAGCGGGGACTTATAATCCAAATCTTCTTGCAAGCTACTGCATATTTGCCGCGAGCATAGTCAGTCTTCGTGACGCATCGCTACCAAAGTGGATGCGACGCGCTGGCCTTGTTGCATCATGGATTGCAGTTGTCTTCAGCCTCTCGCGCGGCATTCTCGGATTCATATTGAGCGCGCTTATCCGCAACGCGCGGTCTTCGTGGAAACGCATCCTGGCTGTTGTGACAGCCGTTTTGTTCGTGGCGATAATGATTCTTTTGACAGTAGGCAGGCTGACCATCAATCCTCTCCAGCCGTTCAACGCAAGCTATCACATCGAGCCACTGTCAGTGCGGTATCAAGGCGCGGCCACATCGCTTCGCGCAATAACTGAACGCCCAGTTTCAGGCAGCGGACCGGATTCTCATCCCGGCAGTTACTTCGCCAATCCAATTGATTCGCACATGACGCTCATAAACATTGCCGCGACGCTTGGCCTGCCTGCGCTGGTAGCATTTCTTTCACTGTTATTGCTCATCTGGATAAAGCGAAAACGGCCTGTTGACCTGATTGTATGGGGAGGGTTGGCGGGCCTTGCGCTTGATTCATTGGGCCAGGACATCGAAGACTTCCGCCACCTCTGGGTATTGATAGGCATCGTCCTTGCGCAGAGCTTGAGCCGAAAGACTTTGAATCTGATTACGAATGACAATCAATAGCCCTGAAGCTCACACCTCAATTCCTTCCTATTCGCTCGTTTTTCTTTCCCGCCGCTTCCAACATTGAACCGGCTCGCCCGCTTCGATAAAATCGCCTCCAACAGTTTCAACAAAAGCTAGGTTTCGGAGGTCTGCTTTGCGAAAAAACGGGTTCAGGTTTTGCGGGCAGCTCTGTTCGCTCCTTCTGATAATCTCCCTCGCGCCACTTTCTGTCGCTCAATCGAATCAGTCGCTCACGCCGCGATTCGATCTGAAAAAGAGCGGCCTTGAGCTTGAGCGCCACACAAACACAGGCTCGTTCTTCGATGTCGTGGGTCGTCGCTCTGCCGTATTCGGTTACGAGAATCGCGCCCTCGAAGCATGGATTTATCCTCTTAAGATACTCGATGACTTCAATCTCGCGTTCAACCTTGAAGGCTATCCGCTCGACATCAACGGTCCCGACGTTCAAGTCGGCATCAATGTTCGTCCCGAAGCGACCATCTTCACTTACTCACACGCTGCCTTCACCGTCCGCCAGATAATCTTCGCGCCAATCGAAGAGCCGTCAATCATTGTGCTGCTCGACGTTCAATCTGTACTTCCGCTAACCGTAACAGGCTCGTTCCGCCCGAAACTGAGATTGATGTGGCCCGCAGGGCTGATGACCGCTTACATCGGCTGGGATGATAAAAATCATATTTACACAATCGGCGAAGAGACGAATCGTTTCGTCGGCATCGTAGGCTCGCCCGCCGCGCGCGACGTTTCCGTGATGCCTTATCAGGAAGAGCCGCGCGACGTTCCCATCAAATTCAAGATCGAAGCCACGCCTGAATTGTTGAAGACTCATTTCATTCCCATTGTCATTGCGGGCAGCGCCGAAGGGCGCGAGAAGGCCAGAGCCAATTACGACCGCGCGCTCATCTCTGCGCAGTCGCTTTACGAGAAGAATGTCGCTTATTATGAACGGCTTCTCAATAATACTGCGACAGTCACGACGCCCGATGAGCGACTGAACACTGCCTTCGCATGGGCCAAGATCGGCGTTGATAAAGGCATCGCTACGAACCCGCAACTCGGCACTGGACTGCTCGCGGGCTTTCGCACATCGGGCGAGAGCGAGCGGCCCGGCTTCGCGTGGTTTTTTGGCCGCGACGCGATGTGGACCGCTCTCGCCATCACTTCGTATGGCGACTTTTTGTCAACGCGAACCGCGCTCGATTTCCTGAAACAGTTTCAGCGCGAGGACGGAAAAATTCCGCACGAGATTTCGCAAAGCGCCGCGCTCATCCCTTGGTTCAGGGATTATCCATACCCTTGGGCCAGCGCCGACGCCACGCCGCTTTACATAATCGCTCATGCCGACTACTGGCGCGCGAGCGGGGACGCTGAATTCATAAGGAAGAACTGGGACTCGATTCTAAAAGCCTATCGCTTCACCGCTGCGACAGACACCGATGGCAATGGCTTGATTGAAAACACCCGCTTCGGCCACGGCTGGGTCGAAGGCGGCGCGCTCTATCCTCCGCACGAAGAGATTTATATGCAGGGCATCTGGATTGAAGCTCTGCGTGGCCTGGCGGAGATGGCCGACGCGATGAAAGATGCGACGCTTGCAAGTCAGGCGCGAGCAGCAGCCGAGCGCACTCGCTCGGCGATGGAGAAAACCTACTGGCTCGCTGATCGAGGCTTTTACGCATTCGCAACCAGCCAGCCGCGCGCAACTCCGCGCGAAGCCGAGCCGGGACCTAACCGCGAGCGCCGCCAAGCGCGATTGAATGAGCTAAGCCGCGCGCGATTGATTGACGAAGACACTGTGCTGCCCGCTGTGCCCCTGTGGTGGCGCACGCTTGAAGACAATCGCGCGCAATCTGAGATAGACCATCTCGGAAGCGGCCACGTGGCGACCGACTGGGGGGCGCGGATAATAACAAACGAGAGTCGGCTTTATGATCCGCTTTCGTATCACTACGGCTCGGTGTGGCCGCTCTTCACGGGCTGGTCGGCGATGGCCGCGTATCGTTACGGCAGGCCGCACGTGGGCTATCAAGCGTTGATGGCGAACGCGTTGCTCACGTTCGAGGGCGCTTTGGGCTATGTGACCGAGTTGCTTTCGGGCGATTTCAATGCGGCGTTCGGTCGCTCGTCGCATCATCAGGTATGGTCCGAAGCGATGGTTGTCACGCCATTGTTACGCGGGCTTTTAGGCATTGAAGCGAGCGAAGCAGGCAACGCGCTGACGTTTGCGCCTTCGCTGCCCGCCGACTGGAATCACATTGCCGTCGGTAACGTCGCGATGAAAGATGCGCGGTATGATTTGTCGCTTGATAGATCGAGCGGGCGCGAGACTATTAAAATCTCACAACGCGGTTCGAGCAGTGCAGGCAGAAGCGCGCGTCTTATCGTCGCGCCCGCGTTCCCTCTTGATGCACAGGTTCATTCAGTCACAGTGAATGGGCGCGCGGCGAAATTTGAGGTTAAGCGCATGGGTGATGTGCAGCGGGCCGAAGTCATTGTTGATGCGCCCGAGCAATCAACCGAAATCGTTTTCGTTTACGACGAAGGAACGGAGGTTTACGTAATGCCCGATATGCTCAAGCCCGCGCAGAGCAACGAAGGCTTGCGCATCCTGCGCTCGCGCGCCGATGCAAAGTCGCTGCGCCTCATCGTAGAAGGACTCGGCGGGCGCGCATACACGCTCTCAGCGCGAACGCCGCGCCGACTCGGTGAAGTCAGCGGAGTGAAGATAAGCAGCGCCGCAGGGCTAGATCAGCAGTTGCTCATCACGTTCGATGGCCCGCGCGAGCAATATGTGCGCCGAGAGATTGTAATACCGTTGCTGGCGCGGTGATACCATTCAGATGTTAAAGCGATGCTCAACAAAGCGGAGATGGATTTTAACCGGCGCGCTCGTCTTCGTGTGCTCAGCGCGAATCGCGCTTGCGCAATCAACGGCAACGCCTGTTGAACGCGCGCGGGCGTTCGAGAAAAGCGGGCAGATGCTGCTCGAACAGGGCGTGTCGCTTTACAGGCGCGAGAGCCTGGACGATAAGCGCGATGCGCTCTCTTTCTTTCTGCGCGCGGCTGACGATTTCAAATCCGCAGGCGCGAGCGGGAAACAGGCCATGGCGATGCTGCTCGCGGGCTTCGCGTCAAAGAGCCTTTCTGATGATCGCGCGGCGGTCGGCTATTTCAACGAGGCGCTCGCGCTCTTTCAAAAGGCGAAGCATCATTCGGGCGAGATCGACGCGCTCGTCAATCTCGGCGTCGCTCATTATCATCTCGGCGAGATGGATAAATCCTTAGACTATTTCAGCCGCGCGCTGGATTTGTCGCGCAAGCTCAATGAGCGGCGCGGCGCAGCAAACGCTCTTGGCGGCATCGCGCAAGTTTACGCGGCGAAGAAAGAATTGCAGAAGGCCCTCGACGCCTACAAAGAAGAGTTGCCGTTGCTGAGGGCGCTCGGCGACCGCGAAGCCGAAGCCCGCGCGCTGAACAATATGAAGATCATCTCGGATGAAATGCGAAATCAGCAAAAGCCGAAGTGAAGAGTCGCTGCTTCTCTCTCATCTGATTTGAATCCGCCGCGCCTTGCCGTCATCTGTTATTCGCACCGCGACGCCGTTGCCCGACTTATACCATCCATCACGTTTCTCATTTGCGCCTGCGACGGCAATCGGCTTGCCGTCAATCGTAACCTGCCGAGGCGTAGGAGCCGACTTAATCACAAAGACAAAACTGCGCGGCGCAGGCGTGTAGTTTCCTTCAGGCGCATCTACATCAATCTGAACTCCACCTGCGGCCTTTGACGTTTTAACGCGAGTGCGACGGAAGACTCCGCGCTTATAATCCTGACTTGCGCCGTCATCTTCGTAAAGCGTCGTAGCCGCTTCGCCTTTTGCGTCCGGGTAAATCTCAAAAGTGATAGGGTCGGATGGCTTTTCACCTACGTAATTCATCTCAGGCTGCATGGGGATTATTGCTCCCGCACGAACAAACATTGGAACTATCTCAAGCGGCGCATCAACGCGAATCGTATTTTTGCCATCGTACGTCTTGCCCGTCCAATAATCCTTCCACTCCCCTTCGGGAAGATAAACGAGTCTGCTCGTCTGATTCGGCCTCAGTATAGGCGCGACCAGCAGGTCGCTTCCGATCATGAATTCGTCATCAATGTTTAATGTGTTCGCGTCCGTTTGATAATTGAGAATCAGCGGGCGAAATAGCGGTGTGCCTGTGCGATAGGCTTCTTCGAGATTCGTATAGAGGAACGGTAATAGTCGGTAGCGTAGCTTCAGGTATTTGCGAATGATGTCTTCGTAGAATTTGCCGAAGCGCCACGGCTCGTGATCGTAGCCGGTGATCTCTTTGTGATTGCGACAGAAGGGCGTGAGAAATCCTATCTGATACCAGCGCGCGAGCATCTCGCCGTCCGACCGGCCAATGAATCCGCCTACGTCGCCTCCTACAAACGGCACGCCCGATAGTCCGAGCGATTCGAACATCGGGATGCTCAGCGCCATCGCTTCCCAGGTGCTCGTGTTGTCGCCCGTCCACATCGTCGTGTAGCGTTGATAGCCCGCGTATCCCGCGCGGGTTATGACGTAATGCCGCCGGTTCGGCTCAAGCCGCTCAAGCCCTTCGTAAGTCGCGCGAGCCATCAGCAGCGCAAAGATGTTGCGGTTCTTCGCGTGCGTAGAATATTCGCCCTCGTCGTAGTGAACTACGTCCATCTGCGTCTTGCCCGTTTGATCTACGAAGTCGGCAGGCTCGTTCATATCCGTCCATATACCTGCGACTCCGTTGTCCGTGTATGCCCGGTGCAGGTCGCCCCACCAGCGGCGCGCGGCTTCGAGCGTGTAGTCTGTAAAGACCGCTTTGCCCGGCCACACTTCACCGACGTAGAGATGGCCGTCCCTGCGCTTGACGAAATAATCCTTCGCAATTCCCTGATTGAAGACGTAATAGCTTTTGTCCTGCGGCATCAGCTCGGGATGCGCAGCCGTATCGGTTGCAGTCGCGCCCGGTGCTGGCGGCTGGAACTTCACGCCCGGATCAACGATTGTCACAACCTTCACTCCCTGCTGCTTCAACTTGTCTGTGAAAGCTTTTGGATTTGGAAAGCGCGAGGTGTCCCAAGTGAACACGCGATAGCCCTGCATGTAATGAATGTCGAGGTGCAGAGCGTCCAACGGCAAATCGTGTGCGCGATACTGACGCACGACCTCTTCGGCGACCGTGTCGGGATAATAGCTCCAGCGGCTTTGTTGATTGCCGAGCGCCCAAAGGGGCGGCATCTCTATGTGGCCCGTCAGGTCGCTATAGCGGCTGATGATTTTTTTCATCGAAGGTCCCCAGAAGAAGTAATAATTCATCTCGCCGCCTTCAGCCGAAAACGCTGCGTACTCCTGCCCGGACTGGCCGAAGTCGAAATGCGATTTATAGCTGTTGTCGAAAAATATCCCGTAGGCTTCGCCGCGCTCCCATCCGATGTAAAAGGGAATCGTTTGATAAATCGGGTCGGTCCCTTCTTTGTATGCGGGAGTATCTGAGTTCCAGTTCGTGAATTGCCCGCGCCGCCTGTCCAGCCGCCACGCCTTTTCGCCAAGCCCGTAGAAATGTTCTTCAAATCCGAGCTTCTTCGCAGCGGCAACAACTCCGCTCTTCGGGTCGGACATCATTGGCCGTTCGTCAGCGTTGATGGTGCGATGAGTCTTCACGTCTCGGAATTCAATCAAAAGAGGCGAGCGATGAACCGCAACCTCAAGCTCGTCCGTCGTAATGAGGATGTATCCTGCTTCTTCCTTCAAGCTCCAGCGCGGAGTTTGCCAGTCTGTTTTTGCAACAGCCCATGAGTGACGCGGTGGCGGCAGCGGCTTTTGAAAAGCGGCCCGCACGCGAACGAGATCGGGCGCAAGGATTGTGATTTGAACCTGCGATTTATCATCGCAGTTGAAAACGACCGCCGCGTCCGTCCTGATGTAGTTTGCAATCGGGCCGATTGGCTCAAGCCCGCTCAGGTCTATTGCAAACCCTGTCGCGCAGGTTAAAAGCATGAAGCAAAATGAAATGAATAACCTTTTCATGGCTCTTTCCTCATTGCGATCCTGCTCGTTAGTTGCTCAATGATTGCTATCCGATGGAAATCAGTCAAGGCCTGTGCAAGCCCGGATGCGCTCGCAAGAATCGGCAAGACTTGCTTCGTTGAGTATAATACGAGGCGCGCTATTCAAAACCTCTGCACTGGAGAAGATCGAATGATTGTGCTTGAGCGAGCCAGAAAGTTTACGACAGGCCTTGTTGCCTGCTTGTTGCTCGTTTCATTTTCTGTAGCCGCCAGTTTCTCATCAGACCGCGCAACCGATGCGCAGCTTGCACAGATACGCGCGTACATAAAACAGAACTGGCGCACGCTGATGCGCTCGAACGCGCGGCTGGCGACCGCAGCCGTTGACCCGAAGTTTCACCCAAATGCCGATGGCCGATGGCCCGTTTACATTTCGCGCAAAGAGAACCTTAAACAAGTCGAGACGGCTCTGCGCTCGCAGATGTCGGCGGCGGATTTTGCGAAGATAGAATTGCGCCAGTTGCCCGACAACACAAACGAGATACGCGAACACGGCTTATTGTACTTGCCTTATCCTTATGTCGTGCCGGGCGGGCGATTCAACGAGATGTACGGATGGGACAGCTATTTTATCCAGGTCGGGCTGCTCCGCGATGGCGAGTTTGAGCTTGCCAAGAACATGATTGACAACTTCCTCTACGAGATTGAGAACTATGGCAAAGTCCTCAACGCCAACCGCACTTATTACCTCAATCGCTCGCAGCCGCCGTTTTTAACCGAGATGATCTTGGGCGTCTATCGCAAGACGCGCGATCGGCGATGGCTTGAAAGCACGGTTCCCGCGATTGAAAAGTATTATCGCTTCTGGACCTCTGAGCCTCACTTGACGAAAGAGACGGGGCTTTCGCGCTATTACGATTTCGGCGAAGGTCCCGCGCCCGAAGTCATCTCAGACGAGCGAGACAAGCAGGGGCGAACACACTACGACCGCGTTAAGGAGTATTATCGCACTCATGAAGTCACCGATTATGATGTGACCCAGTACTACAATCGCGAGAAAGACGAGCTGACGCCGCTGTTTTACAAAGGCGACCGCTCAATGCGCGAATCGGGCTTTGACCCGTCGAACAGATTCGGCCAGTTCAACGTTGACATAATCCATTACAACCCTGTCTGTTTGAACTCGCTGCTCTATGCGATGGAGCGCGAGGCGGCGGAGATAATGACTATCTTGGGCCATGCGCGACAATCTGCGGAATGGACGCGCAGGGCAGAGGAGCGGCGGCGGCGAATAAATCGGCTGATGTGGGACGAGCGCGATGGGCTTTATTACGATTACAACTTCGCGAAGAAAGAAGTGCGACGCTATCCATTCGTGACTGCGTTTTATCCGCTGTGGGCCGGGATTGCTACGCCCGCGCAAGCGGCTCGCGTTGTGGCGAATCTCCAGCGGTTCGAGCGCGGGGGCGGATTGCAGACTAGCGCGAACGTGAGCGGCAACCAGTGGGACGCGCCCTTCGGATGGGCGCCAATGCAGATGATTGCCGTTAAAGGATTGCGCCGCTACGGCTATGCGAAAGAGGCGAATCGAATCACCGTGAATTTTCTTTCTATGATCCTGAAAGATTTCCTCGAACACAACACGATTGTCGAGAAGTACGACGTTGAGCGCCGAACATCTCAGTTAGGCGCGGGCATAAAGTTCGGCTATGAGACAAACGTGGTAGGCTTCGGCTGGACGAACGCCGCGTTTGTAGAGATGTATAACGATCTGCCGCAATCGCAAAGGCAGCAGGTGCTTGATCTCAATGGCATAAAGCCGCCAAAGCAATAGGAGAGGATAAAGCAGGAAAAAGTGTCGTTGAATCTCGCGTTTCAATCCTGAGAGTCGGGATTTGCAATCCTGCTCGTGCTTACATCCTTCAGGATAGCACCTGGCCGAGCGTTGTTGTTATGTCGTCGAAGCGAATAGGCTTGAATAGCACCTCGTTAACAAGCTCGCGGCGGTGGCTGATTGTCTCGGGCGGGACTCCGTAGCCCGTAATCAAAACAATCTTCACGCCGGGCCAGCGGCGGCGTATCTCCGACGCAACGGCCCAGCCGTCCATCTCAGGCATCGAGAGATCAGTTATCACTAACTCAAACCCGCCGCCTTCCATCTTGGTGAGAGCCTCGCGTCCATTCGCGGCATGGTCTGTGCGATGACCGGCGGATTTCAACATTCCAACAAGAGCCGCGCGCACTCGCTCGTCGTCGTCAATCACAAGCACGCTTGCCGTCTTCGCAGATGATTTGTTGTCGCGCACGGTCTTCCGCTGTTTGCTCTCAACAGTAGGAAGCGTAATCGTGAAAGTCGTTCCGCGACCGGGACTGCTCTGCGCTTCGATTCTTCCGCCGTGCCGCTCGATGATGCTGTAACTCACTGCAAGTCCAAGCCCCATCCCGGTGGCGCCTTTGGTTGTGAAGAACGGCTCGAATATGTGGTCGCACACTTCGCGGCTCATGCCAATGCCGCTGTCGGCGAAGCTCACGCGAACGCTTCCATCCTTCGCTTCGGTTTTGATCTTCAACCTTCCTCCCTGCGGCATCGCGTCGAGAGCGTTCAATATGACGTTGACAAATACCTCGCGCAGCTCGGAGCCTGACCCTCGCACTGTCGGCACTTCTTCAAGCTCGACCTCGACCTCGTAATGCAGCCCGCGAGCCTGCGCTTCGTCGCACCACTTGGCGCGAGTGAGAGTCGTTGAGTCCTGAACTATCTGATTAATATCAACCACATCTTGCGCCGTTTCGTTCTGCTGGAGTCCGAACGCCTGAATGCGCTTTACTGTCTGCGCGCCGTCGAGCGCGGCCCGCTCGATTATATCCATCCGCTGGAGCAGGGAATCATCCTTGAAGTCGCGCTTGATTAGCTGCGCGTGGCCGAGAATTGCGGCGAGGATGTTATTGAAATTATGAGCCACGCCTGACGCCAGTTGCCCAAGCGCGCGCAGCTTGTCAGCCTGCGCCGCGCGCTCGCTTGCAAGTCGCTCTTCGGTCACGTCTCGCGCTATCGAAAGGATGCTTGTCACGCGCCCTTCGTCATAAATCGGCGTGTAGGTGACGAGAAGCAGTCGCGACTCGCCGCTCTTCTTCAGCGCGTGCATCTCGAATGTTTGAGCTTCGCCTTGAAGCGCGCGGTAGAATCGCTCTGTAGCTATATCCCTTTCGTTGTCAGGTAAAAAGTGCCAACTGCCCATGCCATGCAATTCCTCGCGCGAGTATTCCGAAAGAGTGACGAGTTGCTCGTTGAACCATATAAGCCTGCCTTCGGGCGAGAGCGCGAATATGGCATCGTTGGCATGCTCGATGAGCTTGACCAGAAATCCGCGTTGCTCGCGCGCAACCGCTTCTGCCGCGCGAAGCTCCGACAGGTCTCTGACGATGCAGACCGCGCCGATGGTGTTGTTGCCATTTCCGTTGCCGTTTGAGCCTGCAAAGTCTTGAAAGTGGCTCTGGGAGCCGATTGTAAGCGGAGACATCGTAACCAGCACAGGCCGACCGAGCCGCTCCGGCACAAGCTCGAACGTTACGGGCCGCGCCGTCTTCAGGACTTGTGAGACGCGGCATTCTTCGCCTTCTATCCCCTGCATCAACGTGCAGCAGCGGCGGCCAATCAGATTCCTTATCTCTTCGCCCTCAAACGCCGCGCCCGCCTGATTGACGCGCCGCAGTATGCCCTGACGGTCGAAGATGAATATGCCGTCTGTCAGCGCGTCAAACGTCGCTTCCCATTCATACTTGCCGTGCGACACCTGCTCGAACAACTCTGCGCGCTGGATAGCGATGAAGACCTGATTCGCAGCAGCCCGCACTATATCAACATCGTCATCGGTCCAATGTCGCGGGCCGCTTTTCATTATTGCCGCAATGACAAGCCCCGGCTCGCCTCTGTAATAGAGCCGCACGGCCATGAAGGCCCGCGTGCCTGCGGGCCTGAGAAATCGGTCGAGATGAGGAGCCATGCGCGGGTCGGTCTCGACGTCATCGCATAAAATCATGTCGTCAGCGACCATTTCGGAAAACAGAGCGAAATCGTCTGCGTTGTAAGAGCGGGCAGGCTTTGTAACTTTTCCGTTGCTGAAAACGCACTCGATGCGCCACTTCTCGCGGTCTTCGTCAAGCCGCATAATCACGAGCGAGTCTGTGGCAAGGTGATCGCCAAGCTCGCTCGCAACAATCGGGAAAATTTCATCGAGCTGGTTCGATTGATTGATGCCATGAATGATATGGCTTATGAGCGCCTCTCGCTCGGCTACCTGTTTCGCTTCCTCAAAAAGATAGCTGTGCGTTACGGCTACTTCGACCTGCGCCGTCACAACTTCAATCAGAGCGATTTCGCTCGCGGTCCATTTACGCACGCGGTCCGTCTGTCCTATTGACAGCGCGCCCCAGTATTCGCCGTTGACAAAGATCGGGCAGACTATCTGCGAAAGGTTCAAAGGCTCGACGTGCCAGACTGGAACGCTCGCGGCTATATCGGGGTAAGCCGACATAAACGCCCGCACATCGTCAATGATAAGCGTCCTGCGCGTTTCCGTCAGGTAAGAGGTAATATAATCTTCCTTTGGAGTTTCTATATGGCTGACGCTCAGTTGCGGGTCGCTAAGGTATTCGGCCACAACGATGTTCTTATCGCCTATGAGCTTGCGAAAGTATGTGCGGTCGGCTCCGAGCGCGCGGCCAAGCTCTTCGACGGCGACCTTGAGCGTCTCCTTAAGATCGAGCGAACGGCGAATGCTTGCGACTATCTGATTGACCAGAGCGGCGCGCGTCGCCGACTCTCTCACTTCCCGATAAAGCTCCGCCTGTCGAATAGCAACGGCGGCCTGTTCAGCGACTGATTTGACTAGATCAATTTCCCAATGAGTCCATGTGTGTCGCTTTTCGCAGTGATGAAGGCTGAAAATTCCAATTGGCTGGCCGCCGATTCTGATTGCGGTAGTCATAATGGATTTGACGCCGCCCGCTTCTACGCGCATGCGGACGGACGAGAGCCTTGAATCTGTGAGCGGGTCGTTTACTACGACGGGCGCGTCGCTCACGAGCACGCCTTGAAGATAATTGTTGCCTCTGACCTGAATGGTTGTAAGCACGTTCAGCTTGTCGGCGCAGCACTCGGCGACGTACTCGTGAGTGATGGGCAACATCTCCGGCAGCGGATTTGTCAGCAGCGCGAGCCGCGCGCGGCAGACGCCGAGAGCCGCGCCCACTTCGTTGACAATAGCTTCAAGCACTTCGTCAGGGTCGAGCGAGCTGTGAACGGCAGAGCTTATTCGGCTGATGAGCGCATCTCGCCGCGCCGATTCCTGAGCCTCGCGGAAAAGCTCCGCCTGATAGAGCGCAACCGCCGCCTGTTCGGTCACAAGCCGGACGAGCCTTATCTCTTCATCGGTGAACTGGCGCGGGCGGTCGAATTGCTCAATCGCAAGCGTGGCCACCATCTGTCCGTTATATGCAATTGGCGCAAGCACAAGCGCGCGGACTCCGAGCCGCGCGCCTATCGCGCGAACCACGTCGTGGCTCTCGCTCGTGTCAGGTATCGTTATTATATCGCCTGCCATTAGCTGGCCGAGCAGAGGGCTTGCTGCAACGTCAATCGCTGTGTCGAGGGCTGAAGGGATCAATGCGTTCGCGCGGTACTCAGCCCGCGCCTTCAAAGACGATATCTGTTGGTTATTAGTTCCCGGCGACTCATTGCGCGAGCGCATGTAGATGACCGTGCGAGTCGCGCGCAGCGCAGCGCCGAGACTTTCAACGGCGACTTTCAAAATATCGTCAACATTGACCGCGCTTCTGATTGCCGACAGCAACCGGTTCGTGACAGCTTCGCGCTCCGCCGCTATCTTCGCCCGCTCTTCGGATTGAATATGGTCTATCGCCAGAGTGAGCGTGGAGGAGATCAATTGAAGCAGATGCTTTTCCTGGCTTGACCATCGCGTCGGTTTGCGACGGTAGAGCAGAATTGCTCCTGTCGCGTTCTTATCGAGCACGAGCGGCGCAATTAACAAAGCGCTTATTCCGAGTTCGCTTGCCGAGTCTTCGAGATGATGCTCGAACTGCGCCTTCAATCCTGAATCAAGCTCGTCGGCGCTCATCTCAACCGGAACAGTTGAGTCGCAAAAGCTGCGCTCGATGACCGAATCGAGCAGCTTGAACTTTTCCTTCGCGCCGTAGCCGATCTCCTGTGCGAAATAGAGGCTTGTGGCCTTGATCTTATCTGCTGCGCGCAGGATGATGCCGACGTGTGCGAGGTTAAGCGCGCGCCCGATCTCTTCGGCGGCGGCAGCGAAAAGATCGTTCAAGTCGCTTGAGGAGCGGACGAGCAGGTTTATGCGGTCAACCAGCAAACACTGGCTCGATTGAGCCGCGCAGTCGGGGAAAATTCTTTTTGTTAGTGAGGAAAGACGCATTCTTCATGAGTCCGAAGTCCGAAGTCTGGAGTCAAATCCCAATGTGCTTGTTCTAAGCCGAAATCAATTCTCGGCTTCGGACCTCGGACTCCAGACTCAGGGCTTATTTAGCCCACAACGCGGTCGCCCGACATTGTGAGTAATGAGTACCGAATATCTTGTCCGCTTCTTTGATCCTTCAACAGCAGGCCAGGCTCGGCTGCCATCGCGCGCAACTCGGCCCACGAGTCGAGCGGGATGGATGTGAAAGCCTTAACGACTTCAGGGTCGAAGTGCGCACCCGAACACCGAAGCAATTCTTCGGCTGCCGTCTCAAAGGGCCGCGCCGCGCGGTATGGTCTGTCCGAAGTTATCGCGTCGACCGCGTCTGCTACGGCGAATATGCGAGCGCCGAGACAAATCTGCTCGCCTTCGAGATGGCTCGGATAACCGCTCCCGTCATATCGCTCATGGTGCTGCGCTACTATCTGACCCGCGCCTTCGAGAAAATCTATGCCGCGAAGAATCTGCGCGCCGTAATCAACGTGACGGCGCATGTAGTTCCACTCGTCTTCGGTAAGCGCGCCGCGCTTGAGCAGTATCGCGTCCGGCACTCCAATTTTCCCTATGTCATGAAGCAGCGCGCCATGCTCAAGCGTGATTAACTCCCGATTGTCCAGCCCCATCTGCTTAGCGAGCTTGAGGCAATAGGCGACGACGCGCTCTGAATGGCCTTTGGTTTCAACGTCGCGCGCTTCGAGCGCCGCGGCCAGCGCGCGAAGGGTCGCGCGATAATTCGCGTACAGTTTCTCAAGCGTCAAGTTGAGATTCACATTCGCAATGCTCAGCTCATGCGTTCGAGTGCTGACGAGTTGTTCCAGATGCTGCTCGTATTGCTGGTTCGCTTTGAGCAGCGATTGGTGGCGCAAAGCGCGCTCGACCGCCGTCTCAACGTCAGAGAGATTGAACGGCTTCGTAACGTAATCGAATGCTCCACGGCGCATAGCCTCTATCGCGCTCTGTATGTTGAGATTGCCTGAGATGAGAATCACTACTGTGTTCGGGCAGCGTCGCGAAATCTCCTCGAGCAACTCAAGCCCGCTCATTCCCGGCATCATTATGTCCGACAGCACAAGGTCGTACTCCTCTACTCTCAGGTATTCGAGCGCTTCAAGCGCGCTCGAAGCCGTCTTGCATTCATAGTTCTTGCTCAGAATCGAGACCAGCACAGAAAGTACATAAGGCTCATCGTCAATGATAAGCAGTCTGGCTGTTTCGCTTGAGCGAAATATCAAAGGCTCGGCTATCAATCCAGCCATTAAGTTCCCCTTGCGGAATAATTTTTAGAGAAGCCTGACGACAGAGAAAAACTTCGGGGATCGTGAGCGATAGTAGTATATCGAAAGGGTGGTTGGCAATACTTTTTTCCAACAGATTCGGATGACCCCATCAAGGCAATTCGGAATAATCAACTCTCTGATAAACGCTAGCGTCGCCTACGATGAAGATGAATTCCTGCGTTGCGTCGCCGTCACGAATCTCGACGTGGGTGACTCCTTCAGGTTTCATCTTGCGCGCTAAATCCATAATATGACCGAGCGACGAACCGCTCCATTGCCAGAGCGAAAAGCCGACCTTCTCGTGGTGCTCAGGCGCGCCTGCGATTATCAGGAACGATTTCAACCGGCTGTCATATTGAATATCGCGGATGGCTGCGCCGCCGAGCAATAGCTTGATCACGTTAGGCTCGTCTAGTTCCAGATTCTCGATTGTGAAGCGAGCATTCGGATCGCGCAATCTGACGGGCACAACGAGCGCCTGGTCGCCTGCGAGCGGGGAGCGCAGGCCGAGCAGCAGTCGTTTGCCTTCAGGGTCCCACGCGATGCCCTCAATGTTGAGGCCGCCTTCTGCGCCTTTCTTATCGCCGTTTTCTCGAAGCTCAGGGACATTCCTGACGAGAAACGCGCGCAGGCCCGATAAGATTTCAACATTGGTCACGGTCTGACTTTTCGGGTCGAAGCCGAATCGAACGATGCCGCCGCGATCATCTGATTTACGTGAGGACTGTGAGCCAACGATGTAAAAGAGGCTGCCGTCGAAAGTGATGCCTTCGGGGTCTTCGATTGTAACGCCGAGTGGAATTGATTTGACCGCCCCAACCTGATTGCCCGAAACGTCGAGCTGCATCCACAGCACTTCGCTCGTTCTTCCATCGTCAATAAACAGGATACCGTTCGTGCCGGGAACGAAGACTGCGCCCGAAGCCTCGAACGTGCCGCCCTGAATCTGCGCGCCGATGTTTTTCGATTTGCCGCTTGATATTGCGCTCGACTCACGTGAGCGGCAATGCGGAAATAAGAGCAAGAGTGTGACGAAGAACGCGACCGACAGCCCGCGTCGAGCAGGTACTCCAGTAATAGAAATTCTGAGATGGTCGCGCAATCCGCTCGTCTCGAATGGCATTATCGTTCAACTCTCTCGATTATGAATCAACCTGACAACATTAACCATCACGATTCATTATGACCACTTTGAGCGAGTGATTCCAGTCGAGTTGCGCGCGGTCCTCATGCGAAGAAAGGGAAGCGCCTTGCGATTGATGGCAACAGCAGGAGAAATGAAATCGCAGAGTATCGCAGAGGGCGCGCAAAGGCACACAGAGGTATTAATCAATTCTTCTGTGATACTCCGCACGCGCTCTGCGATACTCTGCGATTTGATTGTTTGCGCATTCAGCAGCGTTTGAGGATAACATCCCCACAACTCGTTACGCGCTGCAACTGATGCTCATTCGCGCAATCGCTTTGCGGATCAGCGCCAGTCTTTCATCACATCGAACTTCCATTTGCCGCCTTCTTTTATCATCGCGACTTCTCCTTCTCTGTCCAGGCCACGCTCGGTCGTGCGTATCCTGACTGTGGCGCGGTCCCCGTTTATGTCTTCGCTCACAACTTCAAGAGAAGGGATGCGAAAATCCGCTTTTTTAATCTCCTGCTTTGCTCTGTCGCGAATCTTGTCAACGGGCAAGACATCAACAAGAGTGTCATAAGCTACTTCAAAGTCGCCTTTGTCGAAAGAGCCATCAACGAGCTTGTCATAAAGGCTCGTGCTGGTCTTATAAACCGTTTTAACCGTTTCGCCCGGTCCCATGCCTGATTTGATAGCGGACTTCGCGCCCGTGCCGCCAAATCCTTTCCCGCTCAAAAGGCTAATAACAAGGGCGACGCTGACGCCGACGAGCAGGACCGCGAGAACGACGGAAGTAATCACGGGCGCGCGGCTCGCTGCGCGCGGGGCGGGAACCGGAGCTGCGCCGTAACCCATCGGGCCGAAGCTCTGAGAAGTTGAAGCAACTGTCTGTTGATAAGCTAAGAAGCTGGCTCCGCAGCCGGGGCAGAATTGTGCGCCGGGTGAGGCCGCCGCTCCACAATTCGGGCATTGCATAGTTACGAATCTCCTTTCTTAACGATTGATTATTCAATTGCCCTTCGCTTCTTACGAATGAGGGACAATCCGTTAAACAAAGAGAGAAGACGAAAAGCGATGCGCGGGACAGCGATCAACCCGGCCCGCGCACTTCGCCAAGTCAAAACCTGAAACGCCTGCTAAACTGATTTTCAGTGGTGTAGTCTAAACTCGCGCAGAAGCGAGATTGAACACCCTGAACCACTTGGCCAAAAACTCGGTTATTGAGACTCTGTAAGACTTATCATTTTGTAGCTGCCCGCGTCGCCGATTATGAAGACATAATCGCGCCCGCCAAGATGCACACGCGTCACTCCCTCCGGCTTGATCGAGGCGTCAAGGTCAGTGAGCTTGCGCGGGTTAGGCTCCCCGTTTGCCTGCTCGTCGTTTGCGTACCATTGCCAGAGCGAGAACCCGCCGTCTCTCACGCTCGGTCCCGCTATTATGAAGAACGACTCCGAACGCGGGTCGTATTGAATATCGCGAATGCCAAGATTTTCGAGCGACAATTTGATGGCAGAACCTGCTAACTGCAACGTTTCTCTAGTCATCTTTCGCGGGTCGGCTATCTTAAGCGGAATTATGAGCGCCTTGCCATCTCTCACAGGCGAGCGAAGGCCAAGCAACAAACGTTTGTTCCTATCGTCCCATGCGATACCTTCAATGTTGAGACCGCCGCTGTTTTTATCGAGACCGCCGACATCTCTGAGTTCATCAACTTTTTCAAGCAATAAGCCACGCAGGTCTGTTACCGTCTCAGGCTCATCGCGCACGGATTCGCTCGTCGGATCGAACAGAAAGCGGACCAGCGAGTTGCCTTCGCCCGGCTGCGATTGCGAGCCAACTATGTATAAGAAGTGGCCATCATACGTTATGCCTTCTGCATCAGCAACTACCGCTTTAATATCAACTGAGCCGGCCTGTGTGTTGGGCAATTGCCCCGATTCGTTTATCTTCATCCAGAAGAGCTGCGGGCTGTCGTTGACGACGAAATAAACCCTGTCGCTGTCGGGCACGAAGACCGCGCCTGAGGCTTCGTACCTTGCAAGCGGGCCTGCGATTCTTGCGCCCGCGCCTGCGTCCGAGACTTTTATCTTGGGTTTGCCCTTTGCTGTCGTTTCTATGGGCTTTTCTCCCGGAGACATGCTGCGGTTAGCGATGTACAACGCCAATCCTACTGATAGAAGCACTGCGATGACCTGAGCGACTATGCGGCTCAGTCCGCCGATGTACGCGGCCTTCAACCGGTCATCTTTCTTCTTTTTCTTCTTCTTTTTCTTCTTCTCCTTCTCCTCTTCGCTCTCAGCTTCGGCGGGCGCGATTGGCTGAGGTGTCGCTACCACAGGCGATACAGCCTGTGGGCCGCTCAGCGGTTGAGGCGCGACGTTGGCAGGCGGCGCAACCGCGGCGAAAGGCTCGGCTGTTGGTCTGCCCGCGTCTGCTGTGGATGCTTCATTGCGATTGGAGTTGAGCGCCGCACGCCGCCGCACCTCCTCAATAGCTTCGACCGAAAGCGTGGCCGTGACGTTCTCGGCGGTCTCGGCGCGATTCCTGAATGTCAAAATAGTCTTTCCGAGCTGAATCGCGTCGCCGTGACGCAGTGTTCGCGCGTGCGTGCCGAGCCGCTCGCCATTGACGAACGTCCCGTTGCGGCTGCCGAGATCAACTATGCTGTAGCCGCCGTCGCGCGCGAGTATTATCGCGTGCGTGTTGCTGACGGTCGCATCGCTCAAGACGATGTGATTGTGCGCGGCCTTGCCTATCTCGATCTCTTTCTGGCTGATGAAGTATTCGACTTTCTCTCCCGTCGGCAGCACGCCGATGAGTCGTGGCCCGAAATGCCGGTCAATCTGTTCAAGTATTTCGCTTGCAGTCGCGAGGCGAACCATTACGGGTTTTTTAACTTCACGCTTTACGGTTTCGACAGCGGCAGTGTCGGTAGGATCGGCGACAGCGAGAATCACATTGCCTGATTCTTCCGTGACGGCAAAAACCTGATGCTCGCGCGCGAGCTGCGGCGAGATGCTTGCGGCAATTGCCTTATCAATCTTCACGGCTTTGAGATTTATTGTCGGAATCTCGAAGTGGCGGCTCATCAGGTCGCGCAACTTCTCTTCACCGACAAGTCCGTCTTCGACCAGTGCGCGATAGAGCCTGCGCCCTTGCGAGTCTGCGCCGCGAAGCCTGTCGACGTCGCTTTGCGTCGCAAGCCCTGCGGCGATAATTGCAGCGGCGAGCGACTGTTCGGTCAGGGGCTGCGAAGGCTTTGCCGTCAGGGCCTCGGTTATGTTGATAACGCTGGTATCGGTCTGGCCGCTGAGGCGGAACGTGAGCTTGGAAAGCCCCATCCCTATCACGTCGCCGTGTTGAAGCGTTCGCGGCTCGCCTATCTTTTCGCCGTTGACGAATGTTCCGTTACGGCTGCCAATGTCGGCAATCGTGTACTTGCCCTCATGACTTCTGAGCAGCGCGTGCGCGGTCGAGACAGCCGGGTCCGCGATGACGATGTCGTTGCGCGGTCCCTTGCCGATTTGCGTTTCAGCCTGAGTTATCTCGCGGTCGAACACATCGCCTGTCGGCAACAGAACGCGCAGCGTTGCTTTTCGTCCGGGCATCATTTCCTCAACGTATGTATCTTCGGTTATCTCGGCTGAGGAAGTTTGCGCGGCAGCGGCTTGCTTGCCGAGCGCGGCCTTGTCTTTGATGGGCGGCGATTGATTTTGCTGTTCCGGCACCTCAAGGGTTCGAACGGGCGTTTCGGATGCGCCTGTCGCCTGCGCGCTTGATTCAATCTTGGCATCTTTCAATTGAATGTTGAGCGAATCGTAGTAGGAGCGCAGGTCGTTGCCGCAGCGATAGCAGAACCGCTGTCCTTCGCGCGCTACAGGAGATTTGCATTGTGGGCACTCAAGCGTCATACGAGCGAATCTACCCTACTGCAAAATCAAGCTAGCCATCCGATAACCCGTTGAGAAGACGGAAGCGTAATCAAGACCTACTGAACTAAAACAACCTGGCGCGCGCTGCGCCTCGTCTGGCCGTCAAAACAAATCCGTTACGATGGGCGCAAGTATAGCGGCTCGTAACCGAAAAAAGCAAGAAATGCTTTCAGCCTTTGTGTTTGACACGTTCTTGAAGCGGGACTACAATCACATCATCCTAGTTCAAGAATAAGGAGCATGTAAATGGGTCCACTTGGTTTGCCCGAATTACTAATAATCCTGTTGATAATCATTGTGCTTTTTGGCGCGAGCCGCATTCCGCAGCTTGCAAAGGGGCTTGGCGAAGGCATTCGCAACTTCAAGCAGGGGATGCGCGGCGACGATGACCATAGGGAGCTAGAAGACCGCAGGTATCGTGACGAAGATCGCCGCTACCGCGATGAGGAGCGCCGTTACCGTGACGAGCCTGAGCGCAGGGAAGAACCGCGCAGGTCAATCTGATCTAATCTGCAAGCACTCTCCCGCGTCCCTCTGGCTGTAGCTGTCAACGATTCTTTCAAAACGAGCAGCCGTAGTGTGCCTCTATCCGCGAAGGAAGACTAATGCCAATAACATGGGGGTCTGTTCCTTGTATTCCTTCATCCCTTTCGCGGGTTGACGATCAATCGAATTCTTCGGTGAGCGGTTGGCGACCGGCGAACCCGGCGTCGGTTTCGTGCCACCAACCAATCTCGTCTTCGTCCGGCTTCCAGCAGAGATAAACTATGCGGCCTTCGTATTCGTAAGGGAAATCAACAAGTCCTGTGCGATAATCTTTGATGTGAACGCCGAGGAATTCGATCTCCTGAATGGCTTCGCTGAAGCGAATCAGGTGAGCAAGGTAAGTAGGACCGACCGCGCTCCCGCCATTCTGCTCAGCTTTTTCGCGCGCTTGATCAATTTCCATTCGAAGTCCAAGCAGTTCTTCGCGCTCGCGCATGACTCGATCAAGCAGTCGGCGCAGCCTCGGCACAAGCTCACGCGCTTCGCTCAAGGTGAAAACTCTTATCTCTTCAACCTCTTTGTCGTACATCGCTGGCTTTATGCTGCATCATAACGTTGTGTCGGTCAAGCAGGACGAAGGTATGAAGTTCGGCGCTGGCAAATTCCTGATGGATGGGTTTGGGCGCAAAATTTCCTGTGCAGTATTTCTACCTCACAGATGATTTTTTATTCGTTCCATGACGCGCGATACTATGCGATCGCAGCGCGCGCCCGCAAATTGAAACGCCGCTGCGGTTGCCGCCCCGGCCTGCTTGGCTATGGTCTTGCGCAACATTAATCGCGCGCGGTGCAGGCGAACCTTTACCGCCTCTTCGCTTATGTCGAGGCATTCGGCAGTCTCAGCCGTGCTCAATCCCTCGACGTCTCTCAGCATAAAGACCGAGCGGTAAGCGTCAGCCAAGCTGTCAATCGCAGACTCCAAAACCATGCTCATGGTTCGCGTCATAACCTGTTGTTCGGGGCTTTGCTCTTTTGATGTCAGTTTCATTACGTCCTCGCCTGATTCTAAAAGTGCGTCGAACTCTACCATCCTGCGACGGTTGCGAAGACGCGCGAGCGCCTCGTGCACAGCTATCTTCGTGAGCCAGGTAGCAAATTTTGCGCGGCCATCGAATTGGTCCAGATGCGTGTATGCTCGCACATAAGCGTCTTGCATAACGTCTTCGGCTTCGTCGTCAACTTTTAGGATAGAGCGAGCCACTCTGAAGAGCCGCTGGTTATAGCGCCGCATCAGAATTTCAAATAAAGAGGTTTGACCGGCGAGAATGAGCCTTACGACATCCTCATCTGGCGCTGCATTCATCAAAATATCAATTGCCTGAGCCGTCACGTTATACCTCCGCATCTATATAGAGTTATCAACCCGAGAAAGGTTACAACCAATTCCCGTTTTTTTTATCTTGTAACCTTTTCGCCTCGAGCGACTCTGTACAAATGACAATGGTAATTCAAATGACTGGAGGCACGCAATGTCAACTAAAGAGGGTGAAGTTAATGAAGCAGCGAGCAATGAGATGCAGCATGAGTACAGCAACGCTCTCCGCAACAAGGCGACTAAGAAGCTCATCTCACTGGCGGTAATAATTCTAGTCGCGGCTGCAATGGCTTTTTTCTCCGCTGCTGGCGGTCGAGCACAGGACGGAGACGGATTCCAGCTTCAAGATCATAAACTCAAAGGCTTCGACGCACAGATAGCCGCCAACATCGAGCAGATGATGGAAGACGGAAAAAACGTCTTCCGCAATGACACGTTCGGCGACGAGTCTTTCTGGGGTGATCTGCTTCAGCTTCACAAAGCTATCGAGGGCGCGCGGTTCGGCGGCGTCGGGTCCGGCGTTGACCCAAAGACGGCGCTGTCGGTAGGGCTTAAGGTGGATGCTGATGCGCTCCCGAAGTCCGTATTGAAAGATATAAGAAAAGGAAATGTAAACCTGGATGATCCTGCTACGACACTGGCTCTGCTGAAGCTCGATTCCGTCGTGGGCGTTAAGGGCTTCTTCAATCAGGATGGGAGCCTGAAGTCTATCGGAATAACCTGTGCGCTGTGCCATTCGACCGTTGATGATTCGCTTGCGCCGGGAATCGGCAGCAGGCTCGACGGCTGGCCCAACCGCGATCTGAACGTCGGCGCGATAGTCGCGCTTTCTCCAAATTTGAAACCTGTGGCCGACCTGCTTGGCGTCAATGAAGGGACTCTGCGAACAGTGCTCAACAGTTGGGGACCCGGAAAATTCGACGCCGAAGTGTTCCTTGATGGCAAAGCGTTTCGACCAGATGGAAAACCCGCTGCCACGCTTATTCCTGCAGCATTTGGACTTGCAGGGGTGAATCTTCACACCTACACGGGTTGGGGATCTGTCACGAACTGGAATGCCTTCGTCGCGACTCTGGAGATGCACGGGAAAGGAACCTACTACGACACGCGGTTGAATGACGCCGAGAAATTTCCGATAGCGGCGAGGAACGGGTTCGGCAACGTGCGCAGCAACCCTGATCTTGTTACTCCGAAACTTGCGGCACTCCACATTTATCAACTTGCCATTCCTGCTCCGAAAGCGCCGGAAGGCAGTTTTGACAGCGCGGCGGCCAATCGCGGAGAAGCTGTCTTCAACGGCAAAGCGCAATGCGCTACCTGCCATGTCCCGCCGCTATTCACAGAACCGGGCTTCAATATGCACAAAGCGTCGGAGATTGGAATAGATGATTTCCAAGCGAAGCGCTCGCCGGATGAAGCCTACCGCACGACTCCGCTGCGCGGGCTGTGGGCGCATCAGAAAGGCGGCTTCTATCACGATGGCCGCTTTGCCAATTTGCGAGAAGTCGTAGAACACTACAACACGTTCAAGAATCTCGGATTGACCGAGCAGGAAAAGAACGATCTGGTCGAGTACCTGAAATCGCTTTGATCGTTCTGCTCGATCAGCGCAAAACGCGGCGTGATTACGAGGTTTTATAAGCGATTCGGGAGTCGTAAATCTGCTCCGCCTGTGCACAGAAATAATGGATCGTGGGCCAGTGGCGGAATCCGCCGCGCGGCCCACTTTTTTCAGACGTCATCCTGTCCTCAGCAGGATGAGAAAAAATGATCGGGAGCAAAAGTTATGGCTGTCACGCTATCTTCGATCAAGACCGCGTTCGCAGCGGTGCCCGCGCCTGTGACGATAGGGCAGGCTTTGCAGTACCAGCGCGGCTGAGAGGATTGCTGTAGCTTGATCTAAATCTGGAGCGCCGTGAAGAATACAACTTCAGTTGGCGAATTGAGTCTCTGAGGCTTGCCTGCCGCGCTCCAGAGCCGGAACGAAAAATCCGGATCGAAGCAACAATCAGTTCCTATAGTTTTCAAATCGGGTAGCAGCCTGTCGGCGCGATACAGACCCGGAGCCAAATAGCCTGCCTGCTCAAACTCGGAACCGGTTCCTCCCGCTTGATAGAGCTGCCACCCTCTATCATCCGCTTACTTCTTGGCGACCGAATGGCCGATTGGGTAAAAGCCGGGCAGTTCAATTGGGAGCTTGCCTTTGAACTCTATCTCGCCGAGCACCGTTTTTAGCGCCCCTTCTTCAGCCGCAGGATAATACTCGTAAGCCAGAACATATGTAGGAAGCTCAGGCACAAACGATATCAAGTACGGGCTGCCGTAGAGCACAAACGCGAAAGGCTTCTGCTGCGCCGAAAGATGCTTCAAGAGATTAAGCTCGCCTTCAGTCAGATCAATCGAGCCTTTGTAGGCCGCGACGCGGATGAAGGCATTGACTATAACGACATCTGAAAGCGCGGCCAGCTTCTTTATCAATTCAAATTCAGCAGGAGCCGTTTTGTCTGAAACAAAAACGCTCGTCGTGTTGGCATGGCGTTTCTGTAGTCCCGCCAGAAATGCGCGTCCTGGCGCTCCATCGCGCCAGCCTTCGTTGTTGTCAACAACCGTTATAAATAAAACTTTCTGCTCAGGCTTCAGGTTCAAAGGCAGCACGTTTCGTTCATCGCGCACGAGCGTGATGGCGCTTTCGGTTATCTGCTGCGCGACACGTTGATGCTCGGCGCTGCCGAGAATTTTATCCAACTGATTGATGTCAGCCTTGGCGTTCTTATCAAGTCCGAGCTTTTGTTTTGCTGCGAGCACTCGACGGACAGATTCATCAATGCGCGACTCTTTAATCTCGCCCGACTCGACCGCGCGCTTCATCGCATTGAAGGCCTGCTCGACGCTTTCAGGATAAAGAATAATGTCTGCGCCTGCTTTGATTGCGCGAACGGCGGCTTCGCCCTGCGGATAGTGCGCCGCGACGCCTCGCATGTTCATCGCGTCGGTGAAGATAACGCCGCCGAATTTCATCTCTTTGCGCAGCACGCCCGTCAGCATCTTTTCGGAAAGCGTCGCGGGGACGTTTTCGGTTTCTATCTTGGGAAGCGCGATGTGCGCGCTCATCACGCCGCCGACTCCTTCATCAACTGCGGCCTTGAACGGCGGAAGCTCAATGGCGTTCAGGCGCGCGCGGTCAATGTCGACGATTGGCAATTCGAGGTGCGAGTCCTGCGACGTGTCGCCGTGACCGGGAAAGTGCTTCGCCGTAGCCATCACGCCTGCCGATTGCGCGCCGCGAATGTATGCGCGAGCCATCTCCGACACGAGCTTGGGGTCGCCGCCGAACGAGCGGATATTGATTATCGGGTTGCGCGCGTTGTTGTTCACGTCAACCACCGGGTAGAAGTTTACATTCACGCCCATCGCTCGAGCTTCTTCGGCTGTGACGCGGCCCGCCTGATAAACGAGGTCAGTGTTTCCAGTCGCGCCCATCGCCATCGCTCGCGGCAATCGAGTTGCGCCAATGTAGCGAAGCCCGACGCCTCCTTCAAAGTCTGCCGTAATCAGCAGCGGCACTTTCGCCATGTCCTGCAGGTGATTGATCAGCAGCGCGACTCCAGCAGGTTCGTGCAGCTTGTCGACTTCGCCGAGCATGTGGTAGCCGCCGACATGAAATTCTGTCACGTCGCGCTTCATCTGTTTGAACGCGTCGCTGTCCTGGCTGAGGAACATTCCGACCATCGCAGGGATGATTAACTGCCCGATCTTTTCATCGAGCGTCATCGAAGCCAGAGTCTTCTCGACCCAAGATTGTTCCGTTGCTGATGATTTGGCCTTCGGTTTTTGATGCGCGCTTGCGGGAAGCGATGCAAGCGCGTTTGATGTGCTAAGAATTAGAATTACGAGCAGGAATTTCTTGATGTAGAACATTTATTCTCCCAGTCTCTCTATATTAATGCCGATTTGTTGCGCAAGCCTGCGGCCACGCTATTTGCCATCTTCTGCTTGCCAGCCAGCGCGGTTGAGCGTTCGCAGAAGCACAAGACCGGCGAGGATGCCTGCAAGGATGAATATCACTCCTCTTACCGCGTGGCCGAAAATGATCTCGCCGATGCCGAAGAGAAAAGAGTAAACCAGCACGCACCCCATCAGCCAGTTGAGGAAGTTGAGGCCGAGCGAGCCGCGCCTTTCACTTTTGCCAGCGAGCTTTGCGATGTGCGCCCATCCAGGACCGTCCGGGTAAACCTTTCTATAGAATTCATTGAGTTTTTCTTCAGGCTCAGGCTTGGTTGCAAATGTCACTATTAGCCAAACGGCTGTCGTGATGGCGACGGTCAATATGAGCGACCATGCAAAGCCGATAGGCGTGTCGGGATTCAGCCATGAAACGATTGACTGTTTATTTTGATCGGGTGTGCCGAGAAAACGCAGAGTCATCGAAACAATGAACGCCGCTATCATTGCAGCTATTTCGGACCAGGCGTTGATTCGCCACCAGTACCATCTGAGAATGTAAACCAGACCGGTGCCCGCTCCCAATAACATAAGCATTTCCCACCCACCTGTGATTCTCGACATGAAGTAGGTAACTACTATCGAGAGCAACATGACGATTGCCGTCGCAATGCGCGCGGCCAAAACATAATGGCGTTCTGTTGCTTTTGGCTTGACGAAGCGGCGATAGAAATCGTTGATGAGATATGATGAACCCCAGTTCATTTGAGTCGAGATGGTTGACATATAAGCGGCGGCGAAGGATGCGAGCAGCAATCCCCGAAACGCTGCGGGCAGGAGATGATTCATCAGTTGAACATATCCGATTCCTGGGTCCGGCTTGCCCGTGTCGGGGTTGATTATATCGAAAGCGCCATTGTGAACTAGCACAAGCGAGCAGAGCGCAACAATGACCCAGGGCCATGGCCTGAGCGCATAATGCGCGACATTGAACCAGAGAGTCGCAAAGACTCCGTGCTTCTCATTTTTTGCCGAGAAGATGCGCTGCGCGATGTAGCCGCCGCCGCCAGGCTCAGCGCCCGGATACCACGAAGCCCACCAGTTCACGCCTAGATAAACTGCAAGCGTCAACAAAGGAAGCATCCATAAAGCAGAGCCGTCGGGCAGAATAGCAAGCACCTTTTCCGAATCGCCAAAGGGCGCGCTGCCGCCTGGCGGAGTGACCGCGCCGAGCTGCGCTTTCAGTCCGGCAATTCCGCCTACAGCATCCAGCGCGAAGAATGCGAGCGCGATAGAACCTATCATGGCAATGACGAACTGAACTGCGTCCGTGACGACAACACCCCACAGGCCCGAAAGTATCGAATAGAGAAAAGTAATTCCGAGACATAGGCCGAGCGCCTGTAGCTTGGCTATGCCGAGCGTAGCCCCCAGCACCTTTGCCATGCCGAGATTAACCCACCCCATGATTATTAAATTGACCGGCAGACCCAGGTAGAGCGCGCGAAAACCGCGAAGGAAGGCGGCTGGCCGACCAGAGTAGCGAATCTCCGCGAACTCAACATCGGTCATTACTTCTGCTCGCCGCCACAGTCGCGCGAAGAAGAAGACCGTAAGCATCCCGCTTGCGAGCAGGCTCCACCAGAGCCAGTTGCCCGCGACGCCGTTTTTGGCGACCATCTCAGTGACGGCAAGCGGCGTGTCGGCTGCAAATGTTGTTGCCACCATCGAAGTGCCCGCCAGCCACCACGGCATCGAGCGGTCAGACAAGAAGAATTCTGAGACCGAACGGCTTGCGCGCCGGGTGTAATAAAGCCCGACGGCAAGAGATAAAAGGAAATAGCTCGCGATAATTACCCAATCAATCGCTGTGAGTTTCATTCATCCCCCTAAACTGGTTTGCAAAGGTGTGCGGGCCAATTTATCACAGCCCGGCGCGGATTTGTAAGGCTCAAGAAATATTTTGGTTTCCGCTCAGATGGGGCTAGGAATTCGCGTGGGAATATGGTATATATGCTCCCCGTAACAAAAACTCAATTTCGCCGCACGAAAGATGCGGCAATTCTGAAAGGAGAAGATGATGAGAAAAATTTTCGCTTTGGTTGTTCTGTTGACGCTGCTTGTTGTGACATTTGGCTGCGGCGGTGAGGGCGGCGGCAATGCTAACATGGGTGAGAAGAAGGCTACTACCAACACTGCTCCTCCGCCACCGACTCCAGCTCCAATGCCTACTCCGGCTCCTTCTAATATGAACGCCAACATGGGCACCAAGGAAGAGCCTAAGAAGGAAGAACCCAAGAAGGAAGAACCCAAGAAGAAAGAAGAGCCCAAGAAGAAATAACTATCTCGTGAAGCTGAGAGCATGGGCTGATAGGCTCAGGTTCTCAAGCTATTATCGTTGCAAGGGTATGGCAAAGGACTTGTCATACCCTTGCAACCTATCCCACCTCTCAGGCCAGCAGCAATAGCCCAACCGCTCGAATCCATCAAGAATAAACCCTCTTATCTTTTTCATTTTAAGATAGCGCAAGGCTGTCGGCGCGCAACGGTCTTTGTTGTATACTACAGGCGTGACGTTTGCAAAATTATCGCGCCCATTGCGCGCCCTACAGATGTCGCCTTTTATGCGAAAGCTCCTGCTGGCGCTAATTGCCTGCGCCGTCCTTTTTAATTTCGCCTGCGTTCGCCCGGAACAAAGCAACCGCGAAGGTCAAACCAGCGCCAATACAAACACTGCTCAGGCAACGGTGAGCGACGAAGAGATTACCGCTCAAGCAAAACTCGCTTTGCTTGCCGATTCGCGCACGAGCGGGTTTGCAACCGAAATTGATACCAGAGGCGGAGTGGTCACGCTCACCGGCACGGTTGATTCGGAAGAGACGAAAGCCGCCGCCGCAGCCATTGTCCGAAACGTTCAGGGAGTGAGGGATGTCAACAACCAGCTTCAGGTCGCGCCGGAAGCGAAACAGCCTGAGGTGAGCGTGTCGGATGACAAAATCAAAGAAGAGATTGAAAAACTCGTTGACTCTGACGACAAGATTGCGCCGTCGCTTTCAATTCTGCCGCAGGGCGGTGTAGTCAGGCTGAGCGGGGAAGTGGATACTTCTGATCAGAAGGTTTACGCCGTCCAGGCAATACGAAAATTACCGGGCGTAAAATCGGTTGACGCCAGCGGCGTCGTGGTGAAAGGCGAGCCAGCGAAGAGATGAAAGAAAATAAGAGGCGAGACAAGAGCGAATCTTGCTTGATCGCCTCTTCAAAGTTTAGCTGTTCATCTCTGAGCTACTCGATGTTTTGATGAAGGCGAGTTTTACGCTCGTTTCGCTAACGCAGGCTTGCGGTTGCTCTGACAACGGTTCCGCGTGCGGCCTTCTTCCGAATGCTTGCCGCGCCGTTTTTGGCTGAGCACGTAGTCTGATTGCGCACCAAAGCCTGCTTGAAACTCCTGTAGCCATGCTTTCGCGGGTCGGCTTCAAAGTGCGCCGGGTCCGATAGCCCGTATCTCCACCTGAAACCGTGTTTCTGCATTATTCCAACTATGCGGCGACCGCGCGGAGTCAGTCGCTTGTTGCCGCGCGGCCCTGCGGCGACGCCTGATATGTCAACCGCGAATCCGGCTTCGTGCAGAGATTTGCCCGGCGGCAGCGCATGGTACAAGCCGGGATGCGCACGACGGCACCTCCCGCTCTTAGAGCATTTATAAAGTTGGGCCTGGTAATCGGACGAACGCCACGCGCTCGTGATTTTCGGCTGGATGCCTGCCCGCTTCAAATCGCGAAGCGCGGCTTTGTAATTTCTTGCAATCTTCGGGTCAACATAGCCTTTGGGATGACACGGCTGCTTTCTTGATGACCTGCGGCCTGTCGGGGCAGACGACCTGTTGCTTACAGGCTTGAGGCCGCCGCATGGCATGCAACTTGAAACTTCAGGCGAGGAAGATTTTGCGCGAATTGACGGCGCGGCTTTATTCTTAGCAGCGTGGCTTGGATAGGGCTTTGCATTGTGGGAAACGCCTGAAACCTCGCTCCGTGTTCCAAGCGCAATTATCATTATCAATCCCAAAGAGCAGACAGTAATCCACCGCTGGTTCATGTTTGAATCCATCTTTTTCGTCCTGCAGGGCCTGTAGCTAAGCTGGAGGGGCTTTCCCACTTAGAGGCTAAGAAATCAAGCTGGTTTTGCGGCAATCCAACGAACAGTATATACCATCAGTCAATAGAAACTTTGAAAGTAAGAATCCGTTTCGCGCTTCTTAGATTATCGCACCTTAATTGTATTTGAAGGATAACACCTGCTGCACGGCGTGTACCCTTGAGCTTTCGCCTGAGACTCCGGAAGCCGTTGCCCTCGCTTGTCCATCAATTCGCAACTTGCTTCCTTGTGATACTTCTTATCCTGCGAGACATAAACCATGCGCTCCATAGGCGCGACGGGGCTTGTTGTAGTCGCAGGGATATTTGGGCCGATTGCATCTGGCGGAAGCGCCGAGAGTTTTGATCTGTCTGCGGGCGTTGTCTGACCTGCCTGAGCGGGCGTAGATGATCCCCACACGCCGCGAGCCGCCTGCATCGCTTCGCGCTCATAGGAGCGGAACGATTCGCTCATTTGAAACTGTTCGTCCGAGCGCACAAAGGCCAGGCCCTGCTTGATCAGTTCGCCGTTAATAAGAGTTCCATCCCGCGTGTAAACATACGCCAGCGTGTTGCCTTGCTCATCGCGATTGCCGCGTGCTGCATTCGCCGGATCGAATTCGATGCGCACATCCTGACCGAGCAATGTCTCTTCTGCGAACTTGAGCGCCTTTTGTCCCTGCGCGCCGTAAGCGTTTTGCGGTTGTTTGGCGTCGAGCGTCTCGATTCCTATGAGCCGCACAGTTCCTACACCTTCGACCTCAAACGTATCGGCTCTAACAATGCGCGTGACTCGATGATACTCGCCGGGCGCGGCTTGAGCAGCAGGCGCGGCGTCCGTGTTCGCGCCAGCCGTTCGCTGCGGCGTTTGAGATGCGGAAACGACCGTCGGCGCAGGATTCTGTTTGAGCAGGATCACGCGCGCAAGCGCAAAGCCGAGCGCGAAGCCCGCGATGAGCGCGAGCGAAACGTAAACCGCTACGTGCTTGCGATCAACACCGATGGCCCATCGTTCCGGATAAGTCTCTGTTTCAGTCTCTTGTTTGAATGACAACATCGTCAACTACTCGATAAAGGCGAAGGCTCAACAAATAAGAGGCAGAGGGCTAAGACCTGCTGCGCCGCGCGCCTAAATGTTTACAGGCGAAATTTTCTCACCGCAACAGAAGCGAGTCAATAAAAATGAAGCGGGCCTTCGGCGATGCCTTCAATGACACTGACAATTGCATGCGTTTCAAAGATCGGCGACCGGAAAGCGAGGTTTTGCAATTCTATGCATTTTTCCCAAGAAAAATGGGATTTTTTGACAGTTTCCGGTTGCAAGTTTCATTCTGGTGTAGTAATCTTCGCGTCGAAGAAAAACCCCTGTTTTGCTGGCTCGATAAGGGGCGGCCAAAGCAGGGGCATCTTTTTTGAGCGGCGCGTCGGCCTTCGTTCCTGAAGGAACGGGCAACTGCTCGCCGCGATTTAATCTTTTAATTGCCTGTGCCCAGGCACAGAGACCAAAACAGAAAGAGGAATAGAAAAAATATGGCGACAGGAAAGAAGATGACTAAGACGCAGCTTGCGACGGAGTTGGCCGAAGCGACGGGAACCAATAAGAAGACCGCCAATCAGTTCCTTCAATCGCTGACCGATATTGCATATCGCGAAGCGAAGAAGAACGGCGAGTTCACGATTCCCGGCATCGGCAAGCTTGTCAAAAAGCAGACCAAAGCTCGCACGGGACGAAATCCGAAAACCGGCGAGGAGATGCAGATACCTGCCAAGACCGTCATGCGCTTCCGCGTGGCTAAGGCAGCAAAAGATTCAGTGCTTGGCGCGAAGAAGTAGCTGGTTGTATTCCGAACCTGTAAATTGCGCTCGCAGCATGAAGTGGAGCGCAAAAAGCCAAAACACATCTGCGCAGCAAAGGCACGCGGTGGCCCGCTCATTCAGGGCATGGTCATCAATACTTGAATCCGTTCTTACGGACCACCGCTATGCCTTCGCGGCGCAGATGTCAGTAGGCGTTGCATAGAAAGCGGAAGGGCGTTTACATCAAAGTCCTTCTGCTTTTTTTTCATTCCGGTTGTTCCGTAAATTCAAACAAACATCACGCTTGAGCCGTAGGGCGCGCCGATGCTTAAATTCAGCTATGGCATACAAGCAGCCGCGCTCTGTCCAGGTGGTTCTGTTTGCTGAGATGGAAAACAATCGCCTGTACCTGTTGCTCAAGCGCATCGCAAGCCACGGCGGTTTCTGGCAGTCGGTCACAGGGTCGCTCGAAGAAGGCGAGACGCACGCCGAGGCCGCTGTCCGTGAAGTATGGGAAGAAACGGGTATAAGCTGCCGCGAGCAGGACTTGATTGATCTTGGAATAGTAAACACGTTCGAGATAGCCCCACAATGGCGAGCAAAGTATGCGCCCGGCGTCACGCATAATGAAGAGGTCTGCTTCGCGCTCAGAGTAGATATTCGTGACGCGCGCATTGACCCTCGTGAGCACGAAGCCTTCGCTTGGGTTCCGTACAGCGAAGCGATGGAGATGCTTTATTGGGAAAGCAGCAAGCGGGCTTTTGCTCGCGCCGAGATGCTGTTACAGTGATTATTCGGCATTCATAAAGGAGGCAAAGCAATGACCGGGTTCGAAAAGATAAGACTGACGCAAATGGCGAAGCGCGCAGGTTGCGCGGCGAAGCATCCGCCGGGATACCTGCTGCCGCTTCTTGGAAAGCTGCCTGAGATTACTGATCCGAACGTGCTTGTCGGAAGCTCGACCGCAGACGACGCTGCGATTTATAAGTTGAGCGACGACCTCGCGCTCGTATTGACGACAGATTTCTTCACGCCAATAGTTGATGGCCCTTATGATTTCGGCGCGGTTGCCGCGACCAACGCTTTGAGCGACATTTATGCGATGGGTGGGCGGCCTATCTCGGCCCTCAACATCGTAGGCTTTCCCGAAATGTCGCTCCCTCCCGAAGTGCTTGGCGAGATACTGCGCGGCGCAGCGGCGAAAGCTCACGAGGCGGGAATTGATATAGTCGGCGGCCACACGATAAAGACCGACGAGCCGATTTATGGTCTGGCCGTCGTCGGAACGATTCACCCCGAAAGAATTCTGACGAACGCGGGCGCAAAGCTCGGCGACGCGCTGATACTGACCAAGCCGCTCGGCATCGGAATTATCACTACCGCATCGAAGCTCAATGAAGACAAGCTCGGTGCGATAAGCGAGGCGATTGCCGTGATGACGACGCTCAACCGGCAGGCGGCTGAGGTTGTGGCAGAGCTTGGCGCGAACGCCGTGACCGATATAACGGGCTTCGGCTTGCTGGGCCACTTGCGAAATATGACCGTCGCAAGCTGCGTAAGCGCGCGAATCTTTCTCGATCAGGTGCCAGTGCTCGAAGCGGCGTGGGAATACGTCAGGGCGGGCGTCGCACCCGGCGGAACTCATGCGAATCGCCGGTTCCTCGCCGACTGGGTGACATACGAAGACGACATCGGTAAAGAAGAGCAGCTCATGCTTTGCGACGCGCAAACCTCAGGCGGCTTGCTCGTAGCGGTTCCGAGTGAAAAAGCTGATGCGATGATTGAAACACTCATTCGCGCAGGCGTGAAGGATTCGAGCATTGTTGGCCGCATTGAATCGGGCGAGCCGGGTCGAATCACCGTCAGCCGCAGTAAGAAGTAGAGCGGGTGACAATCTGTAAGCATTGAAAGAGCATTCACTGCAGAGGCGCAGAGAACACAGAGGGTGCGCAGAGTAAAAAACTCTCTGCGTTGCCTCTGCGCCCTCTGCGGTTAGCCATCTCGAATTCACATCGTCAGCACGACGCGGCCAGTAATTTGAGCGCGGCGCATTTGATCAAACACTTCGTTTATCTCATCGAGCGGGCGAGTCTCAATCTCGCATCGAACCTTCCCTTGCGCCGCCATCTGAAGCACTTCTTTAAGGTCTAGGCGTGTGCCCGTAGCCGATGCCATTATCTTCACCTCGCGCATCATAATCGCAGGGAATGACAAATCTTCCGCAGGCATTCCCACGACCACGAGCGTGCCGCTGCCTCTTGTCGAATAAAACGCTGAGTCATACGCCGCCTTCGCGCCCGACGTCACCACAGAAATGTGCGCGCCGCCGAGTTTGCGAATCTCCTTCACTGCGTCAATGGTCGCTGCGTTGAGCGTCACATCTGCGCCGAGCTTTCGAGCGAATTCCAGCTTGTCGTCGCTTATGTCGACAGCAATCACCTGCGCGCCGAAGCTCTTTGCAATCTGCACGGCGAGGTGGCCCAATCCGCCGACGCCGAAGATTGCGACTCGCTGGCCCGGCTCAACCGCCGCATTCTTTATCGCGCGATAAACCGTCACGCCCGCGCAGAAGAATGGCGCGGCCTGCTCGGATGACAAAGCCTCCGGCACTTTCAATGCGTGCGAGGCTTTCGCTTTAATGAATTCAGCGTAGCCGCCGTCGACCATCGCTCCGGTTATAAGTTGATTCGAGCAGAGATTCTCGCGCCCCTCCTTGCACATCGCGCACTCGCCGCAGGTCCAGTGAACCCACGCCACGCCGACGCGGTCGCCGATTTCGAGGTTTTGGACATTGCTGCCTTTTTCAATTACGCGACCGACAACTTCGTGGCCGGGTATGAGCGGCTTCTTGATTATGCGGAGCAGGTGCTTCCAGTCGCCTTCTGCGATGTGCAAATCCGAATGGCACACGCCGCAGGCTTCAACTTTAATTAAGACTTCATCGGGCGCAGGCTCAGGCTTTTCGACTTCTTCGATGCTGAGCGGCTCTTTGTACTCGTGAACGACGGCTGCTTTCATAGCTGGCTCCTTTGATTGATCATCGCGGCGTATGCTACAACTGTCGAACCCTGAAGGTCAAAAGCAATATGCAAAAAGACAGGCGGGCGCGTGGTCGTGTAAAATTAATGGCGAATGCTTGTTCTTGGTATAGAAAGCTCATGCGATGAAACGGCTGCGGCTGTCATCGAAGATGGCCGCGCGATTCGCTCAAACGTGATTGCGTCGCAGATTAAGACTCACGCGCCGTTCGGCGGCGTAGTGCCTGAGCTTGCTTCGCGCGAGCACTTGGACCGAATCGCGCCGGTTGTTTCAGAGGCTTTGAATAAGGCATCGGTCACGCTCAGTGATATTGACGGCATTGCTGTCACGCAGGGTCCAGGACTCGTAGGCTCGTTGCTCGTGGGACTCAGCTTCGCCAAATCGCTCGCGATGGCTGCGCGCAAGCCGATCGTCGGCGTGAATCACATCGAAGGCCACGTCTATTCAGTCTCGTTTGAAAATCCGCCTGTCGAATACCCGGCAGTTGCATTGATAGTGTCGGGCGGGCACACGACGCTTTTTCTGATTCCAGAAGAGGGCAAGTACGCAGTGCTTGGCCGCACGCGCGACGACGCGGCGGGCGAGGCTTACGATAAAGTCGCAAAGCTGTTGGGGCTTGGGTATCCCGGCGGCCCTATGATTGACAGGCTTGCAAGACTGGGCGATGCGAAAGCGGCTGACCTGGTCTTCACAATCCCGCGAATGGATTCGCCCAATCTCGATTTCAGCTTCAGCGGACTAAAGACCGCCGTGCTGCGATACGTGCGCGAAAATCGAATCGAGCCGCTCGCGCCGGGCGCTCAGCCTGACCAGCGTATCATTGATCTCGCGGCGAGCTTTCAGGATAAAGTGATTCGCTCGCTGATTTCGCGATTGTGCGCGGCGGTCGAGCGTCACCATCCTCGCACGATAATTCTCGCGGGCGGGGTCGCCTGCAACAGCGCCTTGAGAGCCAGAGTGATTGAAGAAAACTTCGGCGCGCCCGTTTATTATCCAAGCCCGATTCTGACGACAGATAACGCGGCGATGATTGCTGCCGCAGGTTATCCGAAGCTTGCGCGCGGCGAAGATCACGGCTTGCAGTTTACAGCCGTCTCATCAATGAAGCTCGAAAATCTGCGGCTCGAAGGCTATGAGGTTCCAAAGAAGGCCCGCTACAGGATATGAACGCGGACACAGAATTCATGAATCGGGCGCTTGAGCTTGCGCTTCGTGGCGCGGGCCTTGTAAGTCCGAACCCGATGGTTGGCGCTGTGATTGTGCGCGATGGTCGAGTAGTTGGCGAAGGCTATCATCGTTATGATCGTCTCAGGCACGCCGAGTCTTATGCTCTTGAGATGGCTGGCCGCCAGGCGCGCGGCGCGACCGTTTATTGCAGCCTTGAGCCTTGCTGCCATTACGGTCGGACTCCGCCTTGCACTGACGGATTGATTGAAGCGGGCATCGCGCGAGTCGTTGTTGCTTTGACAGATCCCGATCCGCGAGTGAGCGGGCGCGGCGTCGAGCAGCTCAGGGCCGCAGGGATTGAAGTTGAAGTGGGTCTGTGCGAGCGCGAGGCGCGAAAGATTAATGAGTCCTATTTGAAATTTGTCATTCACAATCTTCCATTTGCGCACGCGGTCGTTGCTATTGATCCCGAAATAGAATGGAAGCCGTCACCGCAGTTCCTCGAGCTTGCGTGGCAATACGACGCGATAATTCCGGGCGACAATAATTCGTTGAACACTTTGATAATTGAAAACAGCCTGAGCCGCGCGCGTCATCGCCCCTTGATAGTTGTAGGCGGGGGCGGAGATTTTGGAAGGTCTGGCGCGATTAAGGCCGCGCGCGATCAATCGAGCATCACGCTGGTTGAGGCGACACCGAACCCTGATTCTTTGCTCCGCGAGCTTGCGCGATTGAAAGCGACGAGCGTTTTGATGCTTCCGAACCGAATCAATGAGCAGGGGTTAATTGAGCGGGTTGACAAGCTGACCGTTATCGCTCGCGAGGATGCGCGAGAGATTGAAGAGGCTTCGAGATTGATTCTTTCAGAAGCAGATGCGAGCGCCGAAGAATTTGAAATTTGGGATGCGAGCGGAGCAATAGAGTTAACAGGATATGCGCAACCGCGCGCGTGACAGGCGAGATTGATAAGAGCAAAAAAAAGTCTCGGCCAGAATTTCCTCAGCGATGCGCAGGTAGCGCGGCGCATTGTGGAATCGGTCTCTCCGCAAGCGACTGACATCATTCTGGAAATCGGGCCGGGCACAGGCGCGCTCACTATGTTGCTCCTCGAACGGAGCGGCTACGTCGTTGCAATCGAAATTGATCGTCGTTTGATTGATGAGCTTCGTCACGAGCTTTCGGCAAAGAATCTTTTGATTGTTGAGGCTGATGCACTCGCGATTGATTGGAACGATTTGATTAAAGAAGCCATCAATTCGTGGCGCGAGCTTCGCGGTTCACAATCCGCAGAGCCACGAGTGCGCATAGTCGCCAACCTTCCTTATTACATCTCAACTCCGATAATTGAGCGGCTGATGAGCTTGCGAGGCAGGCTATTTGACCTGACGCTGATGCTACAGGACGAAGTTGTTGACCGCATCACAAGCAAGCCGGGCACGCGCGAATACGGCTATCTTTCTGTGCTCGTTCAGTTCCACGCCGAAGCGACGAAGCTGTTTGAAGTCTCGCCGTCGGCATTCAAACCCGCGCCGAAAGTCCAATCGGCAATCCTCCATTTGATTATGCGCGAGCGCCCCGTGGTTGAAGTGAGCGATGAAAGAAAGTTCTTCGCGCTCGTCGGCGCGGCATTCGCGCAAAGGCGAAAGACCATATTAAATAATCTCAAGGCCGCAGCCGCCGCGCTCAATTTCAAGCAGCCGATTGATGCGGCTCTGCGTTCTGCGGGCATCGAGCCTCAACGAAGAGCCGAGACTTTATCTCTTGCAGAGTTCGGCGCTCTTCATCGCGCATTGTATGAATCATAAAACTCTGTTCTGGCAAGCCGCGCGAATTGGTATAATGCTTATCAAGCAATCAGCAGCCCGCTTCTCATAGCTGATTGGCTTGTTCGGGACGCTGCGATTTGCGGGCGCGCGAATGCTGAAAGCAAATTATGACAAACGAAAAACTGGAAGTAATTCCGCTGGGCGGAGTCGGGCTGTTTGGAATGAATATGATGGCGATGCGCTGCGGCGGCGAGACGATCATAGTCGACGCGGGCATGGCTTTCCCCGAAGAAGACACGCCGGGTGTTGACATAGTCATTCCCGATTTCACATTCATCGAAGATTACGCCGAAGAGATTACAGCCATCGTGCTTACTCACGGGCACGAAGACCACATCGGCGCAGTCCCGTTTCTTCTCAAAGAGGTAAATGCCCCCGTTTACGGCACTCACCTGACGCTGGCGTTTCTTCAAAGTAAGCTGGACGAGCACGGACTTTCAGACAGCGTCGCACTGCATTCTGTTGAGCCGGGCGATCAGGTTGATCTTGGCAATTTTCAGGTCGAATGGATTCACGTCACGCACAGTCTGACATCATGCACCGCGGTTGCGATAACAACTCCTGTTGGCGTCGTGATTCATTCGGGCGATTTCAAAGTTGATGAGACCCCAGTCGTTGGCCCGCCGATGGATTTAAAACGGCTCACTGAATACGGCGACGCGGGAGTGCTTGCGCTCTTTGCCGATTCGACGAACGCCGAGCGACCGGGCCGAACTCTTTCAGAGCGCGCGGTGATTCCGGCCTTCGAGGAGATATTTGAGGAAGCTCCGGGCCGCATCGTTGTCAGTTGCTTCACGTCATCCGTGCATCGCATACAGATTGTGCTCGATCTTGCGCGAGACTATGGCCGCAAGGTCGCGCTGCTTGGCCGCTCGATGGTCCGCAACGTCGAGATAGCCGACAGCCTGCGCGAGCTTGATATACCCGACGGAATTTTTGTCACGCCATCGGAAGCTCGACAGATTGATGATGACCGATTAGTGATGCTCGTAGCCGGGTGTCAGGGCGACCCTATGAGCGCGATGACGCGGCTTGCGACAGACCAGCACAAGAATCTTTCTGTCGGCGAAGACGACACCGTAGTGCTTTCGGCCCGCATCATTCCGGGAAACGAGCGGGCAATCTCGCGGCTCATATCGCATTGTTATAAACGCGGCGCTCGCGTAATTGACAGCTCTCTTGCGCGCGTTCATTGCTCGGGTCACGGCAGCCAGGAAGATTTGCGAATACTGATTGAAGCAACCAGACCGAAGTTCCTCATCCCTATTCACGGCGAAGACCGGCAGCTTTATCGTCACAAAGAGTGGGCTGAGACTACGGGCCTCATCGAACGCGAAAACATCATCATCATCGAAAACGGCGACGTGCTTGAGTTCGATGAGCACGGCGCGCGGGTGATTGCGAAAGAGCTTGTTGGACGCACATTCATTGACGGGACGTATGGCGAAGTCGAAGGTATGGTCGTGCGCGACCGCAAGCACCTTTCTTATGACGGCATGGTCGTGCCGATTGTCGCCATCAATCCAACATCGGGCGAGTTTGAAAGCGAGCCTGAGATAGTCACACGCGGGTTCATTCACGAAGAAGATTCAACAGAGCTGATCGCCGATTTGAAGCAGCTTATCGAAGAGACGATCAACACGGCGAGCCACGAGGAGCGGATTGATTACGCGGTGATAAAGGAAAAGGTGCGGCTTGCGTTGAAGCGGTTCATTCAAAAGCAGACGGGCCGCCGCCCGATGATTCTGCCTGTGGTGATTGAAGTTTAATTTCGTTGAGTTTGTTCCATCGCTTTAATTTCGGTAGAAAACTCTCTGACCTCATCAACTTCTTCTAATGGGTGTTTCTTCCTGCCGCTGCCTTTATGGCCCGGTTTTGCTCCTCCGCCCTTAGCAGAGGTCTCATCTTTTGAATCGGCTTTAACAGGGAGTTTAGACGAGGGAGTGGAGGAGCCAAAAAAGCCGGCTTTATCTTTTCGTTTCTGTTTGGATAACTGCACGCGAAGAGATTGAATTTCAGCTTTCAAACGATCAATCTCACGCCGCTTATCAAGACAGGCTTGGCAGG
>DATLXU010000145.1:0-2232 GCA_035575515.1 Blastocatellia bacterium | reverse complement strand
CGCTCTGAATTTCTTACCTGCCATAATTTGTTCTCCGTAGGTGATTAACGTGGAGGCCTTGCGGCCTTGCCACTCCCTTTGTCAACGAACGCGTCTGCTCGTTTTATCAACCGGCAAAAGCGTTCGCTTTGCAATTCGCTTTCAGATTCCCGTTTAACGCGCAAGCCTTGAAACCGGCTCCTGGAGCCAGTTTCGCGCCTTCACGACGAAGCCGCGCGGCCCGCTTACAATTGCGGGAACCCGATTAAGCAGCAGAAACGACCAGCCGGATCGTCTCTACTCAACAATCTCAAGCCCCATGTTGCGAGCTGTTCCCTCAATCGTTCGCATGGCCGACTCAAGCGACGTCGTGTTCAGGTCGGGCAGCTTCGTGCGAGCGATGTCTTCCAGTTGCTTGCGCGTGATGCGGCCAACCTTGTCGCGGTTGGGTCGGGCTGATCCCTTCTCGATCCCCACAGCCTTCTTGATGAGGTCGGCAGCGGGCGGCGTCTTCGTGATGAAGGTAAAGGAGCGATCCGCATAGACCGTGATGACAACGGGGATGTTCACATCGCCCATGTTGGCGGTCTTGGCGTTGAACGCCTTGCAGAACTCCATGATGTTTACGCCGTGTTGACCGAGCGCGGGACCAATCGGAGGAGCGGGGTTAGCTTTCCCCGCAGGTACTTGCAGCTTGATGTATGCGGATATTTTCTTTGCCATATTTGGGTCACTCGCGAGCCAGCTTCGGTGATTATTCCTAGCTGCGCTCTCCCCTTTCTAAATCTCGAATTTGAGATTTGAAATTACTCTTCTTCCGTGAACGTCAACTTCTCGACGTCCAAAAAATTCAACTCGACGGGCGTTGATCGCCCAAATATCGTCACCATAACTTTGAGCACGCCCTTATCGGGATTAATCTCTTCGACCTGCCCGGTGAATCCGCTGAATGGTCCCGAAAGGATTCGCACGTGCTCGCCGTGGGTGAACGTGTGCTTCGGCTTTGGCTTTTCAGCAGCTTCGGTGACGTGATGCACAATCTGATCAACTTCTTCGGGCGTGAGCGGTGTGGGCTTTTGCCCGCCGACAAAGCCTGTCACCTTCGGCGTTGATTTGATTATGTGCCAGACCTTCTCGCTCACGTCGCCCTTCTCGTCGGTTTCAATCTCGACGAGCACGTAGCCGGGAAAGAACATCCGCGAAGTCTCAACGCGCTTTGACCCGCGCATCTCGACTACGGTTTCCGTAGGCACGAGCACCTGCGTGATTTGATCCTTCAGCCCGTATGCTTCGACGCGGCTGTTGAGCGAATCGCGCACCTTCTTCTCGTAGCCAGAATATGTGTGGATGATGTACCAGTTTCTCGGCATACGTTGCAGCCTACCTCAAGGCCTTTTCAAGCGCCTGAAATCCGAGCGTGATGAGGCGGTCTACGCCCCACAGGTAAAACCCGAAAAAGACGACAGCGATGAGCACGACAACCGTAGTGCTCCAGACTTCCGTGCGCGTTGGCCACGTGGTCTTGCGCATCTCAAGCTTGACATTATGGAAAAACTCGCCGATGCGCTTGCCGAACGAGAGCTTTGGCAGCTTTCGCTCGCCTTCTTCCTTTTCCACTTCGCGCGCAGGCTCTTCCCGAAGCGAACCTTCTTCATCGGGAAATTCTGTTACTCGACTCATATCATTACCTCAAAAACTGAAGCAGGGGTACCAGGATTCGAACCCGGCCTTGCGGTTTTGGAGACCGCCGTGCTAACCGCTAACACTATACCCCTTTACCAGCGGTCAGTGGTCGGTGATCAGAGGGCCAGTGAAAGTGGCATCTCTTGCTGATCCCTGATCACCGACCACTGACCGCTATTTCGTTTCCTTATGCGGCTTGTGCGCTCTGCACTTGTTGCAGAACTTCTTGAACTCAAGCCGATCCGGCGTCTTCTTCTTGTTCTTGGTCGTAACGTAGTTACGGCTCTTGCACTCGGTGCATTGAAGAACGATGTTATCTCTCGGCATAAACCCTCAACTGCGAAACTTAAATTATAGCAGCAAGAATGCGTTTGATGTCATTCGCCTTTTGTCATTGGCCATTTGCTTTCAAAGCAAACAACCAATGACATAACTATTCAATAATTTCAGAGACAGTGCCAGCGCCTACTGTGCGCCCTCCCTCGCGGATTGCAAACCTCAACCCCTTCTCCATCGCTATCGGCGAGATCAACTCCACCTCTATCGAAGTATTATCTCCCGGCATCACCA
>DATLXU010000144.1:0-6347 GCA_035575515.1 Blastocatellia bacterium | reverse complement strand
GCCGTCTTCGCCGGGCATGCCTATGTCGGAAATGATTATGCGCGGCTTATTCAAAGTCGCAATCTCAACAGCCTCTTTCGCAGATGTCGCGCTCAACACGCGGCAGCCCCTCTGCTTGAAGAATGCGCCTAGCATATCGAGAGTGTCGAGCGAATCTTCCACGATCAACACGGGGTCGGGAATATCGAGAGATTCGGCGGGACCTCCCTGTTGGCCACTTTTGCGGCCTGTCACCGTAACTGGAATTGAAAGGATGAATCGTGCGCCTTTGCCTATCCCTTTGGATTCGGCCCGCACCCAGCCGCCGTGCATTTCTGCCAGCCGCCGCACGATTGCAAGCCCCAACCCTAGCCCTCCGTGCCGGCGCGTTGTTGAGCCGTCTGCCTGCTGAAACGGCTCGAAGACGAACGGCAAAAACTCAGGCGAGATGCCCTGTCCTGTATCGGTCACGGTGACGCGCGCATCGCCGTTCATCTCAAATACTTCGACCGAAACGCTTCCGCCGCTTTGAGTGAACTTGATGGCGTTCGACAACAGGTTCCAGACGATCTGCTGCAAACGGACGGGCGAGCCTTGCACTATCATCGGCGCATCAGGGATAGCAGCCTTCAATTCAACGCCCTGATGAGTCGCCTGCTCGCGCACGGTCTCAATAGCCGCCTCGACCACGTTGCACAAATCCGTAGGCTCAACATCAAAGTGCAGCTTGCCCGATACGATTCGAGATATGTCTAGAAGGTCGTCAATCAGTCTGGTTTGAAGTCGCGCGTTTCGCTCTATCGCGTCAAGCCCCTGCGCGAGCAACTGCTCGTCAGCCGCATCCGACCTCAGAAGCCGCGACCATCCGAGGATGGGCGTGAGCGGCGTGCGCAGTTCGTGCGAGAGCGTGGCGAAAAATATGTCCTTCGCGCGGTTGGCCTGCTCAAGCTCCTCGTTGACGCGCTTAAGCTCAGCCGTGCGCTCTTCGACTCTCTGCTCAAGCTCGCGATTCAGCACTTCGAGATTCTCGCGCGCTTCCTGCTCGGCCAGCATCAGCCGGCGATGCTCAAGCCCGCGCTGAATCGTGTGCTTCATATCGTCAATGATGCATGGCTTGATGAGGTAATCATAAGCGCCCTGCCGCATGGCCGCGATGGCCGATTCGAGCGAAGCGAATCCCGTCAGCACGATTGTTATGGTCAGAGGCGAGCACCTGCGCACTTCAGCCAGCACGCTTATGCCGTCGCCACTCTCCATGTGCAGGTCCGTCAGCACGAGATCATAGCTGTTCTGTTTGAGGCACACGATAGCCTCTTCGCCGCTCATCGCCGTGTCAACGTCGAAGCCGTCGAGCCTGAGCACTTCGCTCACCGTGACGGCGACGCTCTCTTCATCGTCAACCACAAGCAGGCGCGGGGCTGGCTGTGCATTTTCGCTCGCGTTCATCTCTTTTTCATACCTTGCGGCAATCGCCATGATCTCACTTTTGAATTCTAACCTGCCAGTAGATTCAGATAAACACCCGTGTCTGTCTGTATCGCGAGTAATGTATCTTATCGTTGTCCTTCTGTCGTTTTGTCATCCTCCAGCGCGGGAGAGTCCACAGGCAGTATAATCTGGAATGTCGTTCCTTTGCCCACATTGCTTGTAACTTCTATGCGCCCGCCGTGATGTCGAATGATGTCCTGCGTGACCCAGAGTCCAAGTCCCGTCCCTCGCTTTCGCGTCGAAAAGAACGGCTCGAATATTCGCGCCAGATCGTCTTCACTGATCCCGATGCCCGTGTCGCTTATCTCAATCGAAACCGATGGCTGCACAGACGCGGTGTGGCGCGATGTTTTGATCCTGATGGCGCCGTCGCGCTCTATCGCCTGCTGCGCGTTGAGTATCAGGTTCAAAAAGACCTGTTTCAATTGATCGGGCCGCGCGTGAACCAGAGGCAGTCCCGGGTCGAACTCATGGATAATCTTTATGCGCAACTGACGCAGCTTCTTTTCGACCAGCACCATCGTCTCTTCGAGCAACTGATTGACGTTGATCCATTCGACGCCGCCCGAACGGCGCGCGAATCCCAGCATCTCGCGGATTATGTGCGATACGCGCTCGGTCTCGCGCCGCGCGATGTCTAAAAAGCGCGCGTTGGCTTCAGAGTCCCTGCTCGATTGCAGAAGGAAGAGCGAATTCTTTATCGCTTCGAGCGGGTTGTTCACTTCGTGCGCGATTGAAGCCGCGAGCCGCCCGATTGCCGCGAGCTTTTCTGATTCGAATAACTGCTGCTCGACTCGGCGGCGTTCAAGCTCGCGTATCTCCGACAGGTCATGGAGTATCGAAACGACAGCCGTGACCTGCCCCTTGGCGTCCGTGACCTCAACCGAAGTTATCTCCATCGGCAAGGTCTGGCCTGTTTCGGGATCAATCAGTTCAATCTCTGCCTGGCGGCCCGTGCGCGTTTCGGAAGCCAGCCCTGATATGAATGATGTGAGCTTGACCGAATTCGCGCGCACGGCGGCGAGCGTGCGCGAAGTCTCTTCGTCAGCCTCTTGAAGTAGCAGGTCAGTGCGAGGCTCGGTCACGTCTGCTTTCTGAAATAGATTCTCGGCGCGGCGGTTGAACAGCAGAAAGTTGCCGTTGGCATCGGTGACGACGACAGGCTGGCCCACGTTTTCGATGACGAGGTCGAGACGGTCGCGCTCGCGGCGCGCTTCGGCTTCGGCCTGTTGCAGCTTCGCGTAATTGCGCGCAAGCTCTTCGTTGGCTTTTCTGAGATCGGTCACGTCGCGGAAGACCGACACTAACCCTATGCGCTCGCCGTGAGCGTTGACTGCCGGGGTCGAAAGCACCTCGAAGTGAATGTCTGAGCCTTCAATCGGGTCAACGAGCGTGAGGTCGCGGCCAACGATCTCATCTGAAGAGACTGCGGCGCTCGAAAGATAAGCCGAAAAGAGTAAGTCATTCATCTTCAACGCGCGGCGCTTGCCTTCGCTTGCGTTAACCGAGCCGCTGAATAATTCTTCGGCCCGCTGGTTCTGCAACAGTATTTCGTTATCGAGGTTCGTCAGCACGATGGGATCGGCTACGGACTTCATAACGGATTCGACCCATTGCCGTTCCCGTTGCAGCTTGCGGACGGTTGCGCCCATTCGTTCGATTTGAATCGCTGCGGCTACGCACACGCCTACGCGGTCGGCAAATCTTGTGAGCAGGTCGAGCGCCTGTTGATCGAGCGAGCCGTCCTTTGCTCCGACGTAGAGGGCGCCCAGACACATCGCTTCCGGCGACCAGTATTTGCCCTCAACACCTGATTTGCGCGCGAAGCTTTCCCTTTTCTCCGACAGCCACTGCCCGCCGAAAAGCGGCAGCGCCAGCAGGTCTGTGTCGCCAAGATGCGCGCCAAAAAACGGCGCGTATGACCCTTCGGTCCCGCGCGCTACCCATGCGGGACGGCCATCGTGAACCACCGCGACCGAAGCCGCGCCCGAATCGAGCGGCATCTCTATGGATTCGACTGCGGCATTATATTCGAATCCGACGGCCTTTCGCACGCGCAAGGTGGCGTCGCGATTATCTATCAGAGCGATGGCCGCGCACGGGTAACCCAGATCAGCGGTGACTGTATCCAGCGCAAGCAGCAATCTTTCGTCGAGGCTTTCAGTGGCGAGCATCTGCGTCGTCATATCGAAAAGCAACTCGTACTGACGAACGCGTTGTTCGCTAGACGCGGTTTGAGTTATAGCCGCTTCAGTCTGTGTAGCTTGTGGAACGTGGTTCTCCATAGCGGCAGTGGTCAGTTGCCATTTGCCAGCGGTCAGTTAAAAGCAGCTATTTTCGATGGACAACTGATAACAGGCAAACGGCAACTGATACAGCGACGCGCATTACTAAATTGTCTCAGCGCCACCCGTGACAGCGGGGCGCGAGACGGCTGGCGTAAGACCCACGGCTTCGGCGTACTTCAGGTAAGTGTCAATCGAAGCAACCACGACGCGCGCTTCAATCGTAATGAGGTCAATTCCCACCAGCGAGATTCGTACCCATGCGTCAATGACAATGCCTTTATCAAGCACGCGGTCCAGCACGTCTATAAGACTGGTTCCGCCCGGAGCTCTCTCAACAGCCATTTGTGTCCGCCCTCTCTCTGAAATTTATCAGTGATCAGTGGTCGGTGGTCAGTTGTTAGAATTCGCGACCGGGCAAGCAACTGACAACTGACCACCGACCACTGATCACTGACTACTTTTTTTTCTAGTCGCGCGCGCACCGCTACGACGCGGGCCGGAAGCTCGCGCGTTGCCTGCTCTGGCCGAAGGGGCATTCAGATGTCTCACCGCGCGTTCAAGCTCAGCCAGTCGTTCGCGCAACTCTTCATTCTCTTCTTCGGCGCGTTCCGCGCGCCTCGTCAGGTTGGTGTCGTATCGCCACCAGTTCAAGCCTATCTGCTCGGCTTTGTCTATCGAGCAGACCAGCAATCGTATCTGCAACGTCAGCAGCTCTACGTTTGCGAGCGAGATTTTGATGTCGCCCGCAATGACCAACCCTTTGTCAAGAATCCGGTCCAGCACGTCCACAAGCCCCGGCGGGCGCGCTGTGATTAGACTTGATCGCTCACTCGACAATAGTTGCTCTCCAAGATAAGAAGCGGCCAGCTTTCAACAATATTAGTCTGACTGATCGCTGAAGGCTGATTGCTGATTGTTCATAACAGCCGACCAGCAGGACCGAGCTTGAGGTTGAGGTCTTCATCGGATAGCCCGAACTGCGCTTTCAGTTCCTGCATCTTCTCTTCGAGTTTCATCAAGGCCAGTCCCAACTGCTCGATCTGTTCCGGCGCGAGGTCGCTGCCCTCCATTCTTCGCACAGCTTGTTTTTCGAGCAGGCGGCGTATGAATTCGATTAGAGTCAAAACTAATTTGGCGAGTCCCTGTTCTACAGACTTGGCATCAATGTTTATGCGGTCTGGCAAGCTATTGGTAACGTGCCGGAGTTCCTCGACGAACTCTTGGACGTGCGCAGTCTCCACCTCCGGTTTATCTGATAATGGGGGATCGCCACAGGTCCCCATCGGTTTCTCCTAACTGCGTCCACGAATAACGAGACATTACTTTAATTGTGCTTTTAATTCAAGTCTAATCAGCGGTTTTCACTTCAGATCGCAAAAACTGTATGGCGGCCACGCTCCGCTCGCAAGCAATCGAAGCTCGCCGCGCTCATTGCGTGCTCGCGCAATCCGTTCGCGATAATCTGTGAGTCGCGCGCGTTCGACAAGGTGCGCCGCGTCAACGATTATTGATCCGCGCGGGCGCACTTGTATGATCGTTTCGCGCGCCGCATCGCCGACGGATTCAGCGAGCCATGCGGCGATCTCTTCGGCCTCTGCGGCTCTTGCTTCGTCAATGGCAATCTCGCGCCGCTTCGCCAGAAGGAAGGCCGCGCCCGGCCCCGGCTTCTCATATTCATCTTGCATTGTGTGATGTGTAGCCTCGTCGGCTGAGATTTTCTGAGCGTCCAGATTGCTCAAAATCTTCACATTCATCTCGACCGCATCGCGCACGCGGTCAAGCGCTGTGATGATGCGCATGCGATTCGCGCGGATATAATCTTCAAGCTGAGACCTGGCGACGATAGTGCCGAAGCGAAATGGGAGCGGCGTGGTTTGAGACAGCACGCGGCGGATGACTGCTTCGTGTGTGAGAACGTTTTCGCGAGTCAGGGTGACGCGCTCCGCGCCGATCTCGCTTATGATTGCGCGAATCCCTTCGACCTCAATCAATCGCACGAGCGTATTGGCGACACCCGCCGCTCGTTCGATAGCGTTGTTTATTGGCTGATTGCTCAGGCAGTATGCGTAAAGGTTCATAGCGAAGGCCGAACTGTCTGGCAGTCTTGCGGCAAAGCCTCAGGATGAAGTAAAAAGGGCATCATTTCTGATGCCCTCATTTGATCGAATTTGATGAGCCGTGGAGGTCTCGAACCTCCGACCCACTGATTAAGAGTCGCAAGGAATACTGTCCATAGCATCTTTTGTATGTTGCGCCTTTCATAAAATCAATGGTTTGCATTTTAACTTGTCCGTCGTGTATCACCGCTTTTTATGCTGTCTGCTGTCAGGGTTGCTGTCAAGGTTGCTGTCAAATTTATCGCCGATAATCGGCCTGCGGCAGGGCTCTGTTGACATCCTGAGTTTTACAGCCGCACGATACCTTTCGAGGTGATCGCGATGGCTGAAGTTGGTCTCGTATTGTTTGCTCGCACGGCCATGCAAGTGATGCAAGAGGTGCTGCCTGCTTACCGCAGCAAGTTCTCCAAGCACACTTTCACACAGCCGCAACTGATGACCATCTTGTGCCTGATGCGCTTTGAGGACTGAACCT
>DATLXU010000143.1:0-9330 GCA_035575515.1 Blastocatellia bacterium | reverse complement strand
CCCGGATGATGGACGAATGCACAGGATTGATGTTCGAGTCAAAGCACGCGACAGCAGCGGCAAAGAGCGTAAGCTTGAAGCGCTTGCGCGGCGTAGCTACTACTTGCCTAAGATTCAGGAAAGCGCAAAGCATAAAGAAGCAGCGCCCGAGAACCAGAATCTATTTCAGACACCAATCCGAGTAAATCGCGCCGAAGCTGAGAAAGCAATAAGGCAGGTGATATATGATCTTAATTATGCCGCAATGACGGGCGACGTGGAGACATTCAAAAAACTAACTGCCAAACGTACTCTTGATCTGTACTACCTAACCTTCGATATGATTCTCAGCAAATACCGCGCTTCGGGGGAGAACTATGAGCGTTCGCTTGCGGACAACAGTGATGAGCTTTTCAACTTGATTTTCACTATGGTTGGCGTGTCGTTCAGCAGCCGATTATCATATGATGATGATAAAAAGAAGGAATTGCGCATGAAGGCTAATGCCCCGATAGCATTTAACGAAAATAGCACAGCAAGAATCGAATGGCCTGATGGCTCATACTCTCTGGCAATCTTCGAGAATGGGCAGTGGAAAACAGATGATACAGAGACTCTGAAGCGTGAAATTCTTAAGTCTGAGATACTTTCCCCGGAGGAGAAGGAGTATATCAAGAAGTACTAAGCTAAGATTTACCCTTATTGATTCACCTGATCCTCCATGAAGAAATAATTTTATTCAAGAAATCGGAAAAAATCTTAGTGGGTGCGTTTCATTGAAAAGCAATATTGCTCAATTGACGCAGGTTTGAGAGCATTAGAAACCATCTCAACCTATTTTTTTCAATTGAGGCAAGTCAATGAAATCGCCCCTGCCTTTGCGGTGTCCCAACGGCTGCAAAACCGTTGAGACAGATTTTAAGTTGGTGGAGTGTTACGGGCCACATCGCACTCCGCTCCACCGCTGTTTGAAATGTGGCCAGCGATTCAGTGGTCGCCATGACAGCATCTTTGCCGGCTTTCATACAGATGAACAGACCATCTATCGTGTGTTGAAAGCACTCGCTCTCAGCAACGGCATCCGAGCTTGTGCCAGGATATTTGACATTGATAAGAACACTGTTGTGCGCATTCTTCAACACGCTGCTCATCATTGTCAAAAAGTTAGGATGTAGCAGCACTCGGTTTTCTGTTCTGTCTTTGCCGCCGTGAACCCGATAGATAATATGATGGCTATGCCATCCTGTTATCTTCGTGATTTTTCTGGTTGCAAACAGGGCAGTCCGTTTTGTTGCTTCCAGAGATAGAGGAGCGCCTTTACTCCTCTGAGATTGGCCTCCATCTTAACGTCAAGACGTTTCTCGAAGTAGGTTTCCCATTGAGGGTCGTAAGGGTTTGCTTCCCCTATTATTTTGACGTACCTTCTGATAGGTACGTCTGAGGCGTGGAAAAGGTGAACCGTTTTAGTTGTACCGTCTCGGTTCTCTATTTCTCCGAAGAATGACCTCTTCCGCTTTGAAGATGGTTTGAAGTATTTCTTCATTACCCATCTCTTATGCTTTTGTGGGTGTCTTCTTCGCGCCCATTGCCATATCGTCCAGAAGATCACTGTATCCGCGCCACAAGCTCGCGCGATTTTAATCTGCTCGAATAGAGATTGCCTGTACCCGCACCCTTCAACTAGCATCTCCAGACGAGACGATTGCAATCCCGCAGCGGGAGTCAAGCGGGCATGAAAGCAAAGACTCTAGTGACAATTTACAGCCGACCGGGCTGCCACCTGTGCGAAGAAGCCAAAGCAAGTATTCAGGCTTCGGCGCGCGGCGACGAAATCATCATCGAAGAAGTGAACATTGATTTGGACCCTGAGTTGCGCGAGCGTTATAGATACGACATCCCCGTCATCTTCATCAACGGAGTGAAGGCGTTCAAGCACCGGGTTGATGCGCGCGAGTTCCGCCGCAAGCTCCGGCGACTCGCACGCGACGATTAAGAATACCAGTTGGTTTTCCCGCTACCAATTCAACTACGCGCCGCCATGAATACTGCTCATTCCCGCGAGGCTCATTCGAGTAGCGGTAATCGAGTTTGCGCAGATACCCTTTTAACTCTGCAAGAAGCATTTCGCATTTATCCTTTTCAGCCTCAACCAGTATCGGAAGGTTCTCGTGCTCCGGGTAGCGCGCTATGAGTAGATCTAGGTGCGGCAGGCACAAGCCGAATGATGAATCGAAGGCAGCTCGCATCTCATCCTCATCAAACCACCTGAGCAATTCATTGAGATAAGGGTTCTCAGCTTCGGCGGCGCGAACACATATCTGGCACTCTTGTTCTTGCTCAAGCAGGCGAGCCGTCTCGCTTCGCTCATTGCGAAGCAGCTTGCTTATGAAGCTTTCCGTCTTCCCGCTGGCAGCTAAAACAGGTTGATGCTTCTGGAATCGCTTCATAATAGCCTCAAGTATCGTTTCGTAGATCGTGGCAAGCCCTGAGCCAGTATCGCGCATTCTTACTGCGAGCCAGGCGTGCCTGTTGCAAAACCCATTCGCGGCTTGCAGCCATGCGCGGGTCGTCGGATCGGTGACGAACTCATGGAACAACCCTTCGAGCATGTGGATGCTCGAATCCATAACCAACCGGCAGATAGCGCAGCCTTCTTCGCCGAGCGCATCGCGCAGCTTGTAAAAGCTTATTCATTTTATCCGCTCATTCGTCATAAAAACCGCCGCTGCTATATGCCTTCTTGATAGCGTATCGCATCTTATGATGCAGCCTCGCACATCTCACGGCGAATAGAATTGATCCGGTCTATATCTTTGCGAATCTGCGGAGCATCATCGCTGCTGCTCGCCAAAAGCCGCCCCACAGTTTCGATTAACTCCTCTACTCTGCGCTCCGCCTCTTTGCCTATATCTGTCATTGCTGCGGCGATGCTATCGGCCCACTGCGTAGTGAGCCGCGACAGATTCTTCTCAACCATATCAGGCACTTTGCCAGCAAAATGACGCTTCACAACAGGCTTGACCAACCACATCGGAAGGATTGGAGATAGCAATTCCCAGTTGCGATCAAATACTCGCCCGATGCGTATATCAGGACTGCGCGGCTCCTGAATGCTGATCTCAGTTTCGGTGGTGCGCAAAGGCACGCCGAAGGCTCGAACCGCTCTGTCGGAAAGCTCGTCTCGAAAACCTTGCAGCCTGCGCCGCACCTGTCTTTTCAGCTTCTCCAGCGGCGCAAGCAACGCCGCACGCTCATCCATCGAGATAGCCAGAAGTTCTTCCGACAAGGATTGGCTTAACCATTTCTCAAAAGATTGCAGCAAGCGACTGAGACTCTTTGCCCATTTGGGAAACTCGGCTTCTAATCCCTCACGCAGGCGCGCTTCTACTTCTTTCCGGTGAGCTTCCAGACGCCTGGAGACATCGCTCCGCGTAACGCCGGCTGCATGCCGAACTATCAGGCGCATCTCAGACTTCACATCGTCAATAATCTCCTTCTCGCCGATGGCTTGCCTTCTGAGGGCGTCTCGCTCTGACCCGACCATTTCTGCTGATGTCAGCGCCAAAGTCAGGTAGTCTTCACACTCGCACAAAAGCGTCTCCAGCTTCCGCTCAAGAATGGCCCTTCGATGCTCCTGAAACTCAGATAGCGTCTTCGCTATTAGATTCTCTTCGACCTGAGTTTTGAACTCTTCAAACGCAGGGCGCACAGAATAAAGGAAGACCTGTGGAATGGGATCAAATGTATGCTTGAGTTGCTGGCGAACATAAGCAATCACTTCAGCGCGTTCAGCGTCACTGAGAAGGTCGGCTTTCGTCAGCAGAATAGAGATGCCTGGAGTGTACTGGTGCAGGTTCTTTAATAACTCAAGGTCATGCCGCGAGAGCGGCGTGTCTATACTCACCGCAACTAGCGCCAGCCCGATGTTGGGCAGCCAATCAAGAGAGGCTTCCGTGTTATGCAGCAGAACGCTTTCCAAACCGGGAGTGTCAACAAAGCGAAGCCCTTTGAATCGAGCCAGCGAAGGCAACTCTACCACGACTCTCGATACCTGTCTGGCATTATTCGGGTTTTCGTTCTCCGCAATGAAGTAGCGAATCTCATCCACTCTGATTTCATCAGTGCGGCCATCCAGGTAGTGAACCGTTGCTTTCTCCTCCGGCCCATAGCCAATCTCCGTGATTACAGCCGTCACAGGAATTACCCCCACCGGAACAAGACTGCGGCCAAGCAGATGATTAAGGAAACTGCTCTTTCCCGCTTTGAACCGGCCTACAACGGCGATAGTTATCTCATCTTGCTCGGCGACAGCCCGGCAGCTTGACAGTAGCGGTTTAATTGAAGATATACCGTAACGCTCCGCGATTAGCGATACAGCCTCTGTTACCTTGTTAGTTCGCTGATCCATTGTTGTCATTCAAATCAAATTATCGTTGCGACCCGGCTCGTTCTAGTAGTGCTATGAGCCGCCGCAGCAGGGATTCCAGCCGGTCGGCCTTAGCTCCTATGTATTCGGCCAGCGCGCGGGGGACTTCACCTCCGCTGCGCAAGCGCTGAGGCTGCAGCTCAACGACGTTTACTACGCGAACGTGCAATTTGCCGAGCAGTGACCGAATGATGCTCTCTTCATGTTGCGGCAAATCAAGCTCTGCGACCATTATCTCAATTTCATGCCGCGCTTCAGCCGCGAGCGCCAGCGCTTCGCCGCGCATTGTGTCAGGCACGGAATCGCTATACGCAATTAACAAGGCGGCGCACGGCACACTATCAACCGTGCGCTCAAGCAGCATCAGCGTAACGCTGATATGTTGCTTGTGAATGTGGCTCGCCTCGATCTTCATCATCTGTGTGCTCCGGTATTCCATCAGGTGGTCAGTCTTCTATAGATGTTTGGCAGGCGTTCCGGCAATTCCAGTACATCGTCAACTATGGTATAGCCAACTTCGCCGTACATCTTTTTCAAATCTTCTTCTTCCTTGCTGTCAACCGTGATGCAAAAAGGAGTGACGGCCTGCCGCCTGCTTTCAATAAGCGCGTGTCTCGTATCCTCTTGCCCGTAGCGTGGCAGTTCATAGCCATCATCATCAGATGGCTTGCCGTCAGAAATGATAATCAGCAGGCGCGTCTGGTGAGCTTCTGCCGCGAGTCGCATTGTCGCGTGCCTTATCGCCGCGCCCAGCCTTGTGTTAACGAGCGGTTTAATGCCGGCGATGCGGCGCTCAACAGATGAATTGATCTGCTCATCAAAGCCCTTTACCTTGTATAGGGAAATCTTTTTACGCCCGTGACTCGAAAAGCCATAGATTGCATAGCTATCGCCAACGGCTTCGAGCGCCTCGGCCATCATCACCAGAGCTTCTTTCTCAATGTCTATGATCTTGCGCTGGGTTTGATTATCTATGACGTGAGAAGTCGAACCGCTCATATCAACAAGGAACATCACCGCAACGTCGCGCTCCTGCTTCAGTCGTTGCGTGTATATTCTCTCGGATGAACTGCTTTTTGCCCTGTGGTCAACGACGTGATCGAGCACAGCCTGCATGTCAAAATCGTCTCCGTCAACTTGTCCTCCAATCCGGCGCAGCCCCTGCGGTCGGAGCATCTGGAATTGATGGCTGATTGAGCTTAAAAGCCCGCGATAGCGCGCGCGAGTCCTCTTTACAAATGAAGCGTCGGCGCGCGGCCCCTCGTATTCCCGCACCCTGCACCAGTTCACGCAATAGTCGCCCAGTCCATAGTCCCACTCAGGATAATAAAAGACATCAGGCTCGGCGGGTGGCTCAACCGCAGGCTGGTTAGATTCAATAACGGCTTTCACTTCTGCGGCGCTATCGGATTTGGCGGGGATCCGATTAACTTGAACGCCTGAAATCTTATCCTTCGATGGCGAATCTTCTATTGGCTCAGGCGGAACAATCTTCATCTGGTCGCCTTCTTGCTCTCGCGGAACCTCTTTCTCATCCCAAGGGACGTTGCTGTCTTCAGGCGGCTTTGGCGCAAGGTGCTCATAGACCCTGAGCGTCGCTTGCAGGCTGTCTGCAACAGTCGCCTGTGAGCTTGCCTGCGCGCTGCGAGCGATGAATCGTTCTTTGATCTCATTGACAAGCTCAAGCAATGCTTGTTCTTCATCATCGCGCGTCTCTACAGAGGGATTGGTTAGCAGCGCGTTGAATATAATTTCAAGCACCGGCTCATAGCCCATCAGGTAAACGTTGTCGGGTCGGCGGTATTCGCGCAGGCTGCGTGTCCATTCCAGGTCGCGGCGCAATCCGTGATATGACTGGCAGAGGCGATGCTCGATGCGCGCTTCTTCAAGGATGGCGAACAACGCTGCGGCGAGATTGTTCTGGGGAAAGATTGCAAGCAGTCGCTTTGCGGTTACGGGGCCATGCGGTACAGGATGCCCTCCCCTGCGCCGGAACTCGCTTTCCAGTTGCTCTTTCAGTTGGGCAAGCTCATCGGTGTTCTCGTCGTATGTTCCGAACTCTAACTGTCCAGCCGCGCGCGCCGCGAGCGCCTTGTAAAGGCGAAAGTTGTCTTCCCGTCGTTCAAACGATTTCACTATCGCAGGCAAACGAATCGTCTTTCCATCATAGATGCCTGTGAGCGGCGGTATATCTTTTGACGCTGCGACTGTGAAGGGTTTTCCGGTCATACCCTCGATGTAATGGCGCAGAACCGGCAATACTTCTTCGAGTGTGACGGCTCCGGTTTCTGATTCAGCAGATTCATGACTGAGGTTCGATTCATAACCAAAATATGCTTCAAGGCTCTTCTGATTGCTTGCGGCAAGCCGCAGGCCGCGCTCGACCCACTGCGGATAATCTTCAAGCCTCATGCGCCGCAGCACCATTGGAGTCGCCGTTAAACATCTGAATGCGGCATCGGCATCTTTGCTCGCTACCTTTAGCACGTTATCAAGAACAACGTCTATAATGCGCTCATCGCCTTCACGCGAAGCGAGTTCCGCAAGCTCCGCGAGCACCTCTTTGACCTTTGCGGCATAAGTGCTTGTCTCTCGCACGAGCGCAGTCTCACCCGGCTCTTTATCACGCGACCCGGTTATGGCTTCAAATAATTCAGTCCATCGGGCAACGGGTTGGTCCTGTTTGAGCCTTGTGAGTTCTGCGGCTATGGCAAGAAAGTCAATGGCGAGATAATCGCTTTTCCGGCTCAGGCGGTCAGCAATCTGCAAGATCGGATCGTAAATCTCTACTGCCTGCTCGCCCTTCACTCCCGCTGCTCCTGCGGCGAGCAGCACGGGTTTTAGTTGCTCGAAAAACTTCTGCGCTCTGCCCGCCGATTTCTGAGAGACCTTCCTCAAAAGCATCAAGCTGCGCGAGAGGAACGCCCGCTTTGTCTCGCTCAAAAGCTCCATCCGGTCAATGGTTGCAGCCGACGACATGAGCAACTTGTAGCCTGTTCCCTATCGATTGTTTGACTAAATGAGTTAAACATCTGTTTAAGATCTCATGCCGCCCTCAGCATTGTCACTATGTTGTCTATCGCTTTGTCGGCCTCGTAATATGCCTGCTCAAGTTTGCTGATCTTCGGCCGGTGACGCTCATCGGGACGGTGTGCGAATTGGCTCCCGGCTAACGGCCCGCACAGCCGCTGGTGAAACATCAAAAACAACACTGCCACTCGCTGCCCTTTCTCCGTCAGCCTGTACCGATATCGCTTCCCGACGCGCTCGGCAAGCCCATGCCCCTTCAGCTTACGCAGGTCGTAGCTCAAACTGGCAAGTCGATAGTCCTGTTCGTTCAATCCAAACTGCCCAATCACTGATTGGTGTATTTCTTTACTGCTCAACCCGCCAAGGGTTGTCCCCGCGTGCAACAAAATTTCAAACAGCCGGATCATCCTCCTATCCTGAATCCGTATCCCGGCTATTCGCGTCGTCCCCTTCTGAATCGGAAGCGCTATCCTCGAGAGCAAAGCGAACTCCTCGTGCACGTTCAGATTCTGAGCTTGCTCGGCGGCAAATCTATCCAGCACCCCGAGCAACTTCTCTCGCGCCGCGCCCAAATGAGCCAGCCCTTTCTTCAATCCGAAATCGTTCAGGTTGTTGGAGGTCACGCGCGTTGCGCAGGAACGTCGAGTACTTCTCGTACTGCTTGACGAACCCGTGCTTCCAGTAAGCCCGAAACACGTGCTGGCCTTTGTCCATTCGCTCCAGCATGGTCTGCAGCTTCCCGCTCAGTCGCTGGCGGGCGGCGGCGCCCGAATATCTCGATGACACGGTCTCCGGTCAGCCGCCACAGCCCCAACTCACAACTGCGCTCGAACAATTTCCTGATCGGATGATTCCTCTTGAACACGAAGTTGCGGCAGTACTCCGCCTGATGCACGAAGTAGCTTCGATGGAGTTTCGCTTCACGTCTGTCGGCGCGAGTGAACTTTGGCCCGAGCACAAAGGTCCAGTACTCGAGCCGCTTGCGAATCAGCTCTCCACTCAGCCGACGGGTCGCCGCTTGCAATGCCTCTGGGTCTTCTACCGACAAAAAAGCATTGTCATCCTTGCGATACTTCATTCCGCCCTTCAGCAACTCGCGCTCGATATAGTGATGTCCATTCAAGTAGTAACTCGCTTCAAATGGTATGAATGTTCCCATCCGCATGATCATCGGACGAGAGCGCTTCGTCTCGCAGATAGAAGTAATAAAATCTGAAGCGGGTGCGATGCCGGCACAGCACCGGATCGCGCTCCATTTGCTCGGCGGTAATGTTTGGACGGGGCCTCTTGCTTGGCCTGAACGTCCATCCTTGTTCCATAGCTTGGAAGATGAAATAGACTCCGTATCGGTCCTCGCGCAGCGGCTCGCCTCAGGTAAGGCAATACGTAGTCTTCCTTTCGCACGCCCTTCTCGGCCCACTCAATTGGTATCCGATGATTGCGAGCATATGATTCGACCCAGTTGACATACTGAGTGGTTCGACGGGCGAGTATCTCTTTGGTGACCCCGGGGACATTCTCGGATGCCCGCAGCCAGTGAGCGACCTGTCCTGCCTTGAGCAGTCCCATGAGGTAGCCGCTGATTACGATTCGATCGAAGCAGTGGTAGACTAAGGTGAGCCAACTGCCAAACAGTTTGGTGAACAAATCCATCGGCCGTATTCCTCCGATCTTACATTTCACAACAAGTACCTTGGTTATATGGCCGGTGGTTCTAAAATTTCAAATATTTTTGGCTAGCTGTAGCTGGCAGTTGCGAGGGTGTAAAAGATTTTGTGTAAACGGCCATAGACCCGTAAAGTGAAAGAAAGGAAGAACTACGGCCATTAAGACAGACTTGATTGACCAACTGCTCAAAGACTATCAGCAGCCCGACGATGTGCTCGGCGAAAATG
>DATLXU010000142.1:0-28354 GCA_035575515.1 Blastocatellia bacterium | reverse complement strand
CCCCGCTGCTATCTCCTCCCCAAACGGCAAGTAGTCGTACCTCGCCTTCACCGTACCATCGCTTCCCGTCACTACTCTCGTGCTTCCCAAATGATCCGCTGTCAAATAGCTCGTGCCCCCTCCTCCTGCCGCCGGAGGCACTGGATCAGTCGTGTACTCCGCTATCAACTGACCTGCCACATTATACACGAACACCGTTGTTACATTGCCCACTACTTTCTTCACCCTGCGCCCATCTCCATCATAGAAATAGCTGGCAGTTGTCCCTCCCACACTCGACGTGACCTGACGATTCTCCCCGTCATAGCTGAACGTGCTTGCCACTATGTCCCTCGTAAGATTGCCCGCCCCGTCATATAACACGTTGGGGAACTTGGTCTGACTCAGCCGGTTCGTGCTCTGATCGAACGCAGTGAAGTCTGTCGAGGAGGCTGATTGCGGCGTTAGCTGCGGGCTTGGCATATAGGATGTATTTCGCACCGCTCGATTCCCATACCGGTCATAATCGTAGGTCTGACTCCAGCTTGCTCCGCTGTTCTCCTGCGCTGTTTGCAGCCGATTCAACTCGTCGTAGACGTAGTTCTGATTGATGACCGTCGTGCCTATCGTGATAGTCTGCGTCAGCACGTTGCCGTTGTTTGCTGTCGTCCCGTATCCGTATTGCAGCTTCAAAAGGCTGGAATCTGTTTGCCCGAAGTCGTATTCTTTAATGGAAGTGACGTTGTTGAACTTGTCGTTGGAGTAACCGTACTCTACTCGCTTCAGCTTCCCGTTTTCAAGCTGGTTGTCTTCAAAGTTGACTCTATCGTCATTAGCGCCTTGCTCCTGCCCGTGCTCTATTTTGTGAAGAAACCACTGGGATCTTTTATACCTATTCAACTAATGCTGTAGTGTGCCATATACATCGAGCCACTTACCGTCATTTTCAGTAATTAGCGCTTCAAGTGCTCTTTCAATGTTTTCTCTTGTTATGCTTTTCACAAGAACTGGCGGGATTCCAAAGAAATAATCTATGCCTTCATTTTCCATACACCAGTAAATATTGTTCGGTGTAGCAATGACAAAGCTATAAACGCGCCCGTCATCGAGAGTCATCAGCACATCAATGTTGTCGTTTTCGGGATTATTCTCCTCAAGCGGAGAAAGATATTTTACTTCAATTATTTTCATACTGTTTCCTTCATGGTGCGCCATAGAGCTTTCTTATTCTATCAATCACCTGCTGCTCATTCTTTTTATCCGCCTTCCCCAATATTTCGACCCCGTTTTTTATGGGTCTGAAAAAAACACGTGCACCATCGCGGGCTCGTGCATAAAAGATATTACCAAAAAGGTTTTTTGTTCCAATACCTGGATTAAAATTGCCTTTGGCAAGTTGTCCAGTAAGAGCATCTACACTCTTTTGCACCCTCGTGCCAGTTTCTTCGGCTAGTTTCGTCAGTACCTTGTCGTTCTTGATTCGAGATATAGTGCCGAAAACTACCGCCCCAGTCACCGAAGCTATTGTTTCAGCAATTCTCGATTAGGCTGTAAATGAAGAGAAATAATCGAAGAAGTCGAAAGAGTTTTTGCGCTTTGCTACTCTATAGGGATGCGACCTCTCAAGAGCCTTGCCCTTGAATCAATCGTTAGCCTGCTTTCAGATATTTTCTCTCAGATAGCTGATCGGCGTGACCTTAACCGTGTTGATTATTCTTTGCACGATACTCTGATGAGCGCTTTTGCTATGTTTTTCTTTCAATGCCCTTCGCTTTTGCAGTTTCAACAAGCTATGAGCAAAAAGCGAGGGCTTTCTAATTTGCAAACCATATTCGGCGTCCGAAAAGTCCCTTCTGAGTCTCAGATGCGTGAAGTCTTGGATTCGGCTTCGCCCGAAGAGTTGAGAAGATTGCTCGCAACTGAGGTTTGAGTTGGTGCGTCGGGCAGGCTGGGCCTCAGACTATAAGACGAGGCTCAAGCAAGGCAATGAAGAAGCTGACTATTACACAATAGCTCTGGACGGTACTGAGTATTTCAACTCGACTTCAATCAACTGCCCCGCTTGTCTTCAAAAGCGTGATCGCGAGGGGAAGCTCCATTATTACCATTGTGTTGTCGCAGCGACTTTGGTGCGGGCAGGCTCGCATCGCATACTTCCTCTGGATGCTGAGATGGTCAAAAACACTGACGGGGCTGAAAAGCAAGATTGTGAGATGAATGCTGGTAAACGGATTGTAGCAAGACTGCGCAGCGAGCACCCGCAGATGAAAATAATCCTTAGCGGGGATGACTTGTACTCGCACGCTCCGATGATCGAGCAATGCCTGGCAAATCAAATGCATTTCATCTTTGTAGCCAAGCCTGACAGCCATAAGGAGTTAAAGGACTGGGTCGAAGATTTGCAGAGACTTGGGGAAGTCGAAGAAGGGGCTTGGCAGGAGGGGCCTGTCTCAAAGAGAAGATACTATCGCTACCGGATAGCCCGCCTTGTGCCGATAAACAGCATTCGCAAAGTATGGGTGAACTTTGTGGAAGTATGGGAGATGAACAAGGAAGGCCGTCAGCTTTATCACAACTCGTGGGTGACCGACCTTGAGGTGAGTCGAGAAAACGTCGAGCAAATAGCAGCGGCGGGGAGGTCGAAGTGGAAGATAGAAAACGAGCAGTTCAACGTGCAAAAGAATCACGGCTATGAGTTGGAGCATAATTACGGACACGGGAAGAAGAACTTGTCAGAGGTCTTTTACCTGCTGAACCAGTTGGCATTCGTGACACATAAGATAATAGAGCGAGGCGATAGGCTATATCAGAGGTGTAGAGAAGGAAAGATTTCATTGCGAGAATTATGGAACGGATTGAGGACATTGATGAATAAGATGTTGTTTGAGAGTTGGGCAGGATTATTGGAGTTCTGGCTGTGCGATGACGTGCCAGGGTCATAGAAAAGAAAAGCTCAGGTCGGAGCCTGACGGAAGCGACCCGGTGAAGACAACAAAAGAAAGATGAAGCCAGAGAAGGAGAGAAGAAAGGGAAGATAAGAAGAACTGATGCCCTGATATGTGAATAGAGTAAGTCTATCGAAAGCTTGTTTTTCAAGTGCTACTCTACTGAGGTTTGGTACGTATGTATCTCTGACCGAGAATTCCTGGAAATATAATATGCCGCCTTCTCTGCAGTTGGTAACCTGTTATTGTAAATAGTTTGTTGATTAGCAAACCAAGCGTTTGACGCGTTGCTTATCTTAGTTATCAGGCCATTCTGCGTTGCGTCAGTAAGTGGATAGAGCACTGCCATCAGTCCGCCGACAGTAAGAAAGTCGGAGAACACCCCGGATTGCCACTGTGCCACATGCTCGTTCTCATGGGTTACGGTCTTGTTGTAGAACTGGCTAGTAGCTGGTACATAGATCACAGGCGTGGGCAGATTTCGCTGCAGCGAACCCGGGCCTATAACAATCCAAAGATTTTGTGACGTATCAAATCCGATTCTTGGCCCCCCTGAGATAGTCGCGCTAGCAGTGGTGCCCGCCGGGTCCCACCACCCGTTGACAACCATCAGGGCTTCTCCGCTCTTCTTATCCCCATCCGAAAAGTGCACCTTGCACTTTATCTTGTAAACGCTCCCCGCCTGTGCCCCGCATTCTTCATCAGGGTACGCATACCAGTGCGCATTCGTTGTGGTCGTCTGCGTACTCGTCGAACTGAAAGTCACATTCGGGTCGTTGCCATTCCCTGTTGACTGATAAGTAACGCCTGTCCATTCATAGCTCACGGCAGTGCCTCCTGTTACGGTAACAGTCCAGTTCACCGTATCGCCATCGTTCGGCCCAAGCGTTCCCGAAACCGTTACAGACTTGTCCGCGCAAACGACAGCCGCCTGCATCCCGGCATTCCTGGCATCAGGCACGGCATCATCGCCCGGCAAATACCCAATCGGAGCGTCTGCCGGTATCAGCCCCTTGCCTCTCTTCTCAGCCTCCCTTATCTCCCTCGCAACGGCCAGATAGAGGCTGCTTTTGATGTACTTGGCCCAAGGCGCTCGCACCCGCGCAGACTCGTCTGCCATCACAGTGTTCATCCCCGCCGTTACCTCGTCTATTATTTCTGCTTTCGCCTTCCCCCTTGATTCAACCTGCCTGTGATGCAAGGCAATCGCTCGATAGCTTCGCGCTTTACCGCCAAGCCTGATAGTCACTTCATAGGTCGTGTAGACTTCTACATCTGCAAGCCTGTCGCCTCTACTTCGCAGCATCTCTGCCACTGTCATCTTTTCGTCGTATTGCGCCCGCGATGGATCGCTGCTCCACGTGTAGTCGCTTGACGAGCTTTTCATCATTTCTATCCGATTCGTTGTTGTCAGAGTAAGCCGTGATCGAGTATTGGCCTGCATCAAAAAGGACCGAGAGGCAATGGATTATGGAAAGTAAGAGCAGGAGGGGCTGCCGCTTGGGAGCGGGGCAGTAGAAGGGGGGATGCAAGCTGATAGGATATAGAACGAATGGATGCGGGAGGAGGTGGGGGCACGAGGGATGCGATCAAATAGTGGCGCTTCGCGTGGCAGTGCTGAATGACAGATTGGATGTAGTGTTGCCAAAGCCAAAGATTGAGAAGTTGGCTGCTTGATCTACCGACTTTGGATTGCCGCACTGCACTGCGCAATCGCAATTGAATCAAGCGCGCAATGAATCAAAAGACTGGATCGGCTAGCTTCGCAAGCATCATGGCGGATGCTTTCTCAACGTCGGCGTGAAGCGAGTTGCCGTGCGCGTCCATCGTCACTATCGCCGGGAAATCTTTCACTCTCAGGTGCCACATCGCTTCGGGTATGCCGAACTCAAGCAGGTTCACATCCAAAACCTGCTCGATGCATCGCGCGTAGTACTGAGCCGCGCCGCCGATGGCGTTCAGGTAAACCGCGCCCGCTTCTTTCATTGCAGCGAGCGTCCGCGTGCCCATGCCGCCTTTGCCGATGACGGCGCGCACGCCGTAGCGTTTGATTATGTCGGCCTGATAAGGCTCTTCGCGGATGCTCGTTGTCGGTCCCGCTGCGGTGATGCGATAGCTGCCGTTATCTTTCATCACAACAGGGCCGCAGTGATAAAGCACCGAACCATTCAGGTCAGCGGGCGGCTCGTGCTTCATCAAGTAGGAATGAACCGCGTCGCGGCCCGTGTACATCTCGCCTGAGATCATCACGACATCGCCGACCTTGAGCGCGCGAATCTGCTCTTCGTTGATCGGGGCGACAAGTTTTCTCTCGTTACCCGTGAGGCTAAATCCTTCGCCCGCAGACATTCGCCGCGCAGGTTTTGCCTCATCGCGATAAAGCCATCGCTTGATCTCTCCGGTCTTCGCGTCGAGTATCACGCCAAGTCGGCGAAACGCCCAGCAGTCATACGCGACTGAAACGAAGAAGCTCGCAGGCAGGCGATTCAACGCGCCAATCTTGCAGCCTATCAAAGTCACGCCGCCGCCGAATCCCATCGTGCCGATGTTCAAGGTATTCGCGGCTTTCATAATGTAGTCTTCGAGCGCAGCGAGTTTCGGGTCGGCGTTCGTGTCATCAAGCGTGCGCAAAAGCTGCTCTTTCGCGCATTGATAACCCGACGTGCGGTCGCCACCGATGCAGACGCCGATTGCGCCCGCGCTGCACCCCTGGCCTTGGGCCTGCCAGACGGCGTGAAGGATGCACTTGCGAACGCCGTCGAGGTCGCGGCCCGCGCGGCCAAGATGCGGTAGTTCCGTCGGAAGCGAGTATTGAATGTTTTTGTTCTCGCACCCGCCGCCTTTCAGCAGCAGCTTCACTTCAATCTCGTCGTCGTTTTCCCATTGGTCGAAATGAATGACGGGCGTGCCGGGTCCGAGATTGTCACCTGAGTTTGCGCCCGTAATCGAATCAACCGAGTTGGGCCGCAGTTTCCCGCGCCGAGTCGCTTCGGCTATGCTCTCGCGAATCTCGCGCTTCATAATTATTTGATTTGCGCCGACGGGCGTTTTGATTTCAAAAGTCGGCATGCCTGTGTCCTGGCAGATCGGGCCTTCCGCATCGCAGGCCATATCAATATTGGTTGCGATGACGGCGAGCGCCGTGCCCGCGCTCGTCGCGGGGTTTTCTGATGCGACGGCTTCGGCCATAGCCGCTCGCACGTCGGGCGGAAGGTTTGTCGAGGTTTCGGTGATCAGTTTTATGATGCTATCTTTGAATGATTGCATTGTCGTTGCTCCGATGAAGTAATTTGAGTGTCTGTTAAGGCTTCGCTTTCCAGCGCGTAAAGATGAGTTTATAACCACTCGCGCAAAATAAAAAGGGAGGCGCGCGGCCTCCCCTTTAATGAATCGCCCGCGTCCTCTTAGCCCTTGAGCAGCACGGTCAGGAACGTGAACAGCACGAGCGTTTCAATCAGCGCAAGGCCCAGCAGCAGCATCGTGAAGATGCGCCCGCCAGCGCCCGGATTGCGCGCCGTGCCTTCGCAGGCTGCGGCAATCGCGCGCCCGTCGCCGAGCGCGCCGCCCAGCGCCGCGATTCCAACCGCGAACGATCCGAGCGCGGGAAAGAACCACGACTGGCTTGTTCCGGCAGCGGGAGTCTGTCCTGCGGCTGCGCCTCCCGACTGCGCCATCGCCGAGCCGACCAATATCAATGTCGTCAGCACGGAGAACAGAAAGATTTTAACTCTCAACATTGTCATCCTCCTTGAGGGTTGTGAACATCAGGCGCCGGGCGTCGAGTGTCGGGCGCCAAGTAGTATGAATTCTTATTGCCCTGACCCCTGATCCCTGACCCCAGACACCTGACGTTCGGGTTATCAACAAAGGAGGAGTGAGCTTCGGCTCAGTTATTATTTCCACGCGCCCGGTATACGCTTGCCATCCCCCTGATTGCGGCAAGGCTCCAGCAGCATCGTGCGGTCAACTTCCTATGAATGAGCCGCGCCCCAGCCTCCTCGTTTACGGTATTAGTGCGCAGCGGCTTCAGCCGCGTGGCCGTGCTCTTCCACGTCGTGCTCTTCGTGCGGGACGGTCTCTGACAGATAAACCATCGAGAGCATAATGAAGATGAATGTCTGCACAAGCGCAACGAACACGCCCAGCACGATTGTGAATATCGGAACAATTGGCGCGATCAGTTGATACAGAAAGGCATGGCCGATCTGCTGGTCGGCGTACATATTGACGAACAATCGCAGCGAGAGCGTCACGGGCCGCACGCTGTTTGAAATAATCTCGACGACGAAAATCAGCCAGCCGATTGCAAACGCAAGCACGCCCGTCAGCCCGCCCAAGAAATGTTTCAGGTAGCCGAAGCCCTGCTGGCGAAATCCCATCGAGATGTAATAGAGAAACGACGTGATACCGAGTGCGCCCGTCACGTTGATGTTTTCCGTCGGCGCTTCCAGCCCCGGTATCTGCGACATCAGGTTGCCGATTAAAATAAAGAGCGCGAACGAGCCGATGACCGGAACGTAGCGGCGGCCATACGGGCCTATGACTTGATCCAACAGTCCGCGAATCTGCTCGACTATGATTTCGAGCAACTGTTGCCCCTTCGACGGACGATCAACCGAAAGCCGCCCGCGAAGCAGAACCACGCCGATGCAGGCAAGTATTATCAGGATGACCGTCATTATGACGTGGCCCGGTATTTCGCGGCCAAGCGCGGGCGCGAGCAGATGATTGACCTGCTCGACAATCCAAGGCTCTTCGTGGCCTGCGCTCGGAGCTGCCTCTTTTGCCGCTTCGGTTGTGTGTTGAAGTAACGCCAGTAAAATAGCCGACATTGATTATCTTTCTCCGTTGCGTTGAACAACTGTCTTATAAGTCACGTAAGCCGCTTCCATCATCACCGCAAGCGCAGGCGCCATTAGTCCCGCGATTATTCCGACCGCATCGAAGTAGCCCGTCTGGTTCGCGGCCCACGCTACGCCTGCAATAACGAGCCAGCGCACGACGATCTTTATTCGCGTGCCGGGCGGCGTCTTTTCGCTCCCGACTGAAAGTATTGCGCGAAGCGACGAATGCAGCCACTTGTAGTTTAACAACGCGAGCGCGCCGCCCAAAGCAACGCCCAGTGTAAATTTCAAATCGCCAAAGACAGCGGCGACGGCTGTGGCAAGCACGATGACCACAAGAATGTTTCGCCAGACGCGGCGCTCGACCCTATCGGGACTTGCAAACGCGAGCGGCTCGGTTGATTGAACCGGGGTCGCGCTTTCGGGCGCTGCGGTCTCTCGGTCGCCTTTTTCATCCATTGTTAAAGCCGCAAATTTTATCAGCGCCGTCGCGGGCTTGGCAAGCGCGGCTGCCCGTAGGAAGCGCATAAGCTTCCACTAACATCTGCGACATTATAAATACTTCTTGCCACGCCAGCCCGAAGTTCGTAATATGCTTTCTAATAAATCGGCCCTGCCATGTTGAGGAGTTGTCATATTTCTGGCGCTCCGCCGCTTGCGACCTTCTGTTGGATGAGTGCGACAATTATTGTTGAGCGGAACTTTTGATATTTAAGTGAGCGACAGGTCGACCATTCTCATAGCTGATGATCACGAAGACGCTCTGCTGGCTTATTCGCTGATACTCAAAAGCGAAGGCTACGACGTTCTGAGCGCCACGACGGGCGAGGATTGTCTTCGCATAGCCAGAGAGAATCGGCCCGACCTGATCCTGCTCGACGTGCGGCTGCCGGACATTTCAGGCGTTGATGTGTGCAAACGGATTAAAACCGACTCTGAGCTTGCCACAATTTTCGTCGTGCTCGTCTCCGGTCTTGAGGTTTCGACCGACAGCCAGGTGCTTGGACTTGAAACAGGAGCCGACGGCTACATCACAAAGCCGATTGATACCCGCAAGCTGCTCGCCCAGATCAAGGCGATGCTCCGCATAGGCGAAAACGTCGAGACGACCATCGCGGACACTCAGCGGAAAGAGATCGCCAGGCTCAGCGAATTCGCCTCGCAATCGAGGACGCCCGTCACGGCGCAACTCTACGGCGTGCGCCCGCTCAGGCAGAGCTTCCCCGATATTTTCAACCAGATGGTTCAACAGTACGCAAGCGTGCTTGAGCTTGCGCTTGAGCAGCAGGCCTACAAGATAAATAATCGCGTGACGGAGTCGCTGCAGGAGATCGTCGAGCAGTTGGGATTTTTGAACGCGGGACCGCGCGACGTGGTTGATCTTCACAGCACCGCGTTGAAGATGAAGCTGACCGACGCCACCGCTAAAAAAGCGCGGGCTTACATAAACGAAGGGCGCATGAGGTTGGTCGAGATGATGGGACACCTGGTCACTTATTATCGCAGCCGCTCTCTCGGCGCGAGCGCAATCAATACCTCCAGAAACAGGGCGCAGACGGAGGGCGCAGACCATTGAACAAATATCTTTTGAAGCTGTACATCACAGGGCAGACGCCGCGCTCAACGCGCGCCGTAGCCAATCTCCGGCAGATATGCGACGAGAAGATCGGGGAAGAGTGCGAGCTTGTCATCATTGACATACTCGAACGCCCTCAACTGGCCGAAGATGACAAGGTGCTCGCAACGCCCATGCTCATAAAACAACTGCCGCCACCCACGCGCCGTTTCATCGGTGACCTGTCGGATATGGATAAAGTTTTAGTCGGACTCGACCTTCAGCCGCGCAGCGGATTTCAAGAGCAAGAAGGGAACGAATAATGTCGAATATCGAACAAGGCGCAATCGAAAAGATCAAAACAGGGATTCCGGGATTTGATTTCATCGCAAACGGAGGTCTTCCTAAAGGCCGAATAACTTTAATCTCCGGCACAGCCGGGAGCGCGAAGACGGTCTTCGCCGTTCAATTCCTTGCAGAAGCGATCAGACAGGGAAACGACAACGGAGTCTTTGTCACCTTTGAAGAATCGCCTGCAGACATTCGCCGCAATATGCTCGGGTTCGGCTGGGACATTCAGAAGTGGGAAGATGAAGGGCGATGGATTTTCGTCGACGCGTCGCCGCAGCCGGGCGAAGAAGCAATGGTCGTCGGCAATTACGACCTGGGCGCGCTGCTGGCTCGCATTGACCACGCCGTTCAAAAAGTCGGCGCATCGCGCGTTTCGATGGATTCGCTCGGCGCGCTCTTTACCCAATTTGCAGACGGCTCGACCGTGCGCAGTGAGCTGCTCCGAATCTCGTCGGCTCTCAAGCGAATGAATATCACAGCCGTTATGACCGCAGAGTGCGCGACCGATTACGGCGAGATAACGCGCTTCGGCGTCGAGGAGTTCGTCGTCGACAACGTCATCATACTTCGCAACTCGCTCGAAGACGAGAAGCGCCGCCGCACCGTCGAGATATTGAAATTTCGCGGCACGGGCCATCAGAAGCGGGAGTTTCCATTTACGGTGCTTTCGGGCGAAGGCTTCGTCGTAATTCCGCTTTCGTCAATCGAGCTGAAGCAGAAGTCTTCCGACATTCGCATCTCGTCCGGAGACGCCGAGCTTGACGAGATGTGCGGCGGGGGATTCTTCCGCGATTCTATAATTCTTGCGTCGGGCGCGACCGGCACAGGCAAGACTCTTTTGACGACCGAGTTCATCGCGGGCGGAGTGAAGAACGGCGAGCGATGCCTGTTGTTCGCGTTTGAAGAGAGCCGCGAGCAGTTGTTCCGCAACGCGAGCGGCTGGGGCATGGATTTTCGCAAGATGGAAGACGACCAGATGCTGCGCGTCGTGTGCGAGTACCCGGAGACCGCCGGACTCGAAGATCACCTGATACGAATGAAAGCCGTGCTCGAAGAGTTCAAGCCGAATCGCGTCGCGGTCGACTCGCTTTCGGCGCTTGAGCGCGTCTCGACGCTCAAGGGCTTCCGCGAGTTTGTCATCAGTTTGACTTCGCACATCAAGCATCAGGAGATTGCCGGGCTGTTCACCGCAACGACGACGAGCCTTATGGGCGGAAGCTCAATCACCGAAACGCACATCTCGACGATAACCGATTCGATAATCCTGCTTCGATACGTCGAGATGTTCGGCGAGATGAAGCGCGGGCTTACGGTCTTGAAGATGCGCGGGTCAATGCACAACAAAGACATACGCGAGTTCACGATTGACTCGAACGGCATGCACATCGGCGCGCCGTTTAGAAACGTAATAGGTATATTGGCTGGAAACCCGCAGCATCTGACGCAGGAAGAGATGGGGCGACTCGACGAGTTGTTCAACCAATGACGAGCGAGCAAGGGGAGCGAGCGCCTAGCCCCAGATTGGCGCTCGAACGGGAACAAGCGGGAAGGTAGATAGTGGCCGGAACTGACGATAATCTCAAACAACTTCTTGACCAGCGCGAACGCGAGCTACAGGCGCGCGAGCAGCGGTTTCGCAACGTCATAAACCGACTGGCCGACGGCATCATAATCGTCGACGCGCACGGCGCGGTGCGCTTCGCCAACCGTGCGGCTGAACAGTTGTTCGACCGAAGCGCGGACGAGCTTGTTGGCGCGGAATTCGGCTTTCCGATTATCGTAGGCGAAGCGACCGAAGTTGATATCCGTCGTCGCAGCGGCGACACGGTCGTCGTCGAGATGTGCGTCGTCGAAATCGAATGGGAAGGCGAGCCGTGTTATCTTGCTTCGTTGCGCGACATCACGGACCGCAAGCGAGCCGAACAGGAACGCGCCGAGTTTATACGCGAGCAGGCCGCGCGAGCCGAAGCCGAGGCGGCTGGCCGCAGGCTCGCATTCCTGGCCGAAGCGAGCGCGATACTTGCAGGCTCGCTCGATTACAAAACGACGCTTGCAAGCGTCGCTCAACTGGCGGTCCCATTCCTTGCCGATTATTGCATCGTTGATTTAATCGGGGAAGACGGCGCGTTGCGACAGGTGGCCGTCGCTCATCGAGACCGATCAAAAGAAGAGAGCTTGCGCGAGATACGCCGCCTCTACCCCTTCGATATGAATCAGAATTACGGCGTGCCGAAGGTAATACGAACTGGCCAGCCAGAAATCGTTCCCGAAGTGAATTCCGATTGGTACAAAACGGCGGCGCGCGACGACGAGCATTTGAAGAGGATGCGCGAGATGGATTTCAAATCTTATTTGATAGTTCCGTTAATTGCGGGCAAGCGAACGCTCGGCGCAATCTCGCTCGTGAGCGTGTCATCGGCGCGGCGATATGGGCAGCAGGATTTAAGGTTGGCCGAAGACCTGGCGCGGCGCGCGGCGCTCGCGATTGATAACGCGCGGTTGTACGAAGAAGCGCAAACCGTGTCGCGCCTAAAAGACGAATTCCTCACGACGCTTTCGCACGAGCTGCGCACGCCGCTGACTTCAATACTCGGATGGGCGCGAATAATGCGCTCGCCTGGTCTCGACAAAGAATCTTTTAACTACGCGATTGCCTCTATCGAGCGCAACGCGCAGGCGCAGGCGCAGATTATTCAGGACATACTCGACGTTTCAAACATCATCACTGGCAAGCTGCAATTGAACATTGGTCCCGTGCTGCTCCCTGATGTTATCGAGGCGGCGATAAAGAGCGTGCGCCCTGCGGCTGAGGCTAAATCAATAAGCCTCGAAACGAGCTGCGATAATTCTATCGGCCCCATAACAGGCGACGCAGACCGATTGCAGCAGGTTGTCTGGAACCTGCTTTCAAACGCGATCAAGTTCACGCCAAAAGAAGGGCGGGTAAAGGTAGAGGTCAAGCGCGACGGCTCAGACGTCGAGATAAAAGTGAGCGATACGGGCTGCGGCATCAAGCCCGATTTCCTGCCTCACGTCTTTGAGCGATTTCGGCAAGCCGATGGGTCGAGCACGCGCGAGCACGGGGGGCTTGGGCTTGGGCTTGCGATAGTCAAGCACCTTGTTGAGATGCACGGCGGGACAGTTATGGCCGAAAGCGGCGGCGAAGACAAAGGCGCGACATTCACCATCAGACTGCCGCTCGGTTGAGATTGAAACGCATTAACCGTCCTCACATTATTTCCGAATGATTCTCAACATAAGCTGCCCCGATTTTTAGGCTGCCTCATAGGTATGACAAGTTCTTCGAGGCAGCTTATGTTGATTCTTAATATCCTTCAGAACGCATAGCGCACCTGGAAGCGCCCTGTGCGGTTGCCGCCGTTGTTAAGGCATACGTTGTTGAAGAACGGGTTGGTCACATTCAAGTGGCGCATATCTTCGCCCTCGACTTCGATCATCGCTTCGGTGACTTTTTCGATTAACTGTGCCTTCTGTTCCTTCGTGAAGACTCCATCAATAACCTTTATAGTAGTGAATGGCATGGTGATCTCATCTTCCTTTCTGAATAGGATTCATATGACCATAATCGCTTTGCTATCGTGTCCGACTGCTCGTTCGCTGGTCGTGATTTACATCTGACTGACAGGCTCGCGTACTTAACGGCTCATTGTCCCCTTGCAGTCGCTTAGCCATTTCAATCCGCTCTTGAAGTTCTGCTCTAAGCGTTGGATTCAATTTGATAGACTGCTTGAAGTCTTTTTCAGCTTCCGCATCTTTCCATTGAAGCAATCGAGTCAGGCCTCTATTCACATAAGCTTCTACATTGCGGCGACCTAGCTGGATGGCCATGTCGAAATCAGCTATGGCATCGTCCAGAGCGCGCTTCACAAGAAAGATTGATCCGCGATTGTTGTAGACGTCAGAGAAGTTCGGAGAAATTCCGATGGCTCTGTTGTAGTCATCAAGAGCCGCCGCGTAATCTCGTTTTCCTCCTCAAGGCGTTGCCTCGATGGTAAAAAGCTCCGCAGTAGTTGGGTTTGATTTCAACAGCGCGGGTGTAATCTGCTATTGCGCTACACTCAGCCAAACTTTTCCTTTCCGCGATGAAAAGATTGGGAGCCGTAGCGCCAATAAGAGTTGACAGATAACGAAAATCTCTGTTGAGCGTCCTTCCCCCATCATTTCTCGATCCTTCCTCGATCTTTCCTTTTGTCAGGAGATGCGCGCCCGCTTCTTTAAGAAACAAGCGCGCCATTCTTGTTAATAGTTAATGACACCGTCTGCGATGACGTCATAAGTCCCATCGGCAGGATGAAGGGTGACGCGCCAGATTGTGGTCCCTGTAGCTTTCTCGAACCTGCCCGTGCCACCTTCCCATTCGTAAACGAGAATGCCGGTTCCGGTATTCGGGTCTACGGTTCCGACGATTGAGGCTTCGAGATGGTCGCCGTTTGCAGCCACGATGCTGGCTTGTCCCCTAGCCTCAAGGTTCGAGCTGCCATCTTCGGATGGGGACAGCGTGAGCGTGCGGCGCAGGGTGAACTGGCCGAGATGGGTCGCCGTTCCTGTTCCATTCGAGACGACAACGCCGCCATCGAGGAACTGGAGCGTGCCTTGCTCAACCAGGTGAAAGGGGCGCGTTGCGGCCTGCGCTGTAAAGGACGTGAGTCCCAACAATGCGATGCCTACAAGTACGATGTTGATCCGTGATAGATAACGCTTCATTAAGATTTTCCTCCTGTTAAAGCCTCCGGTTTTCAAACCTGAGGGAAATAGATTTCAATCTGACAAGTAATGGAGTTGATCCTTTCAACTCAGCTTCAGGACATTAATCATCGCTGTTGCGATTGCTGTTTCACTTGCTCGCGAGTTGTGCAGACATCAAGGTTAATCCTGATTAAAAAACTTCAACGCCATCGCGCCGTGAGTTGCCGCGCCGCCAGCGCGAAGCGCTGCCGCCAGAAAAGCAGCCTCCGAAATCTCTTCACGAGTTACGCCAGCCGCCTTCGCCGCCTTCGCGTGGGCTTCGACGCAGTAAGGGCACTGGGTCGTAAAGGCTACGGCCAGCGCGATCAGCTCGCGGTATTTTTTCGGAATGCGTCCGCCTTCGTAGCCGACAATGTTGTTGAGATTCACCCACGCGTGGAATTCTTCAGGCGCCAGCTTGGACATTTGTTCGAATAGTTTCAGATCGCTTTCATTATGATAATGTGACATTTTTCAAGTCTCCTTGAGTGAAGTAAGCAAAAGGCAACAAGCAAAGATGATCAACTTCGTTCAATCGTTAGCTCTTTGCCCGCCGCCTTCTGTAGCTTCACCTCGTTAGATAAACCCTGTTTACAATGCCGACAATTGCGGCATCAACGAACGCTTCCTTGTGCTTTGCAATTGCGCCTCTGCGAACGCGCTAATTAGCCATTCAGAGGCGGTTGTTAGGGAAGCGGCGCGCCCGGCAGGGCGTTCTTCGACGTCATCGCCGCAGGACCGTGGCAATAAACTCTCCGACAGCGTCGCTTCGCGGGATGTTGAGCGCTTCTCCATCACACGATGAGGATAACTCTGGCAGGACAGAGATGTCATAAACTTGCAGTAAACGTGCGGTAATGTTTTGGTAACGCAAATGAAGCCGAATGATAATGGCAATGAGTACAGCGCCTGCGAGCACAAATCCAGCCTGAGCGCGATGCCAGACCTTCGATGCAGTTGCTGCCAGGCTTGCCCAGCGCCCAATGACTCGCCGTCACCCGAAGCATCTGCGGTCACTCATCGGACTTGCACGTTTCAACCGAACGGCTACTGTTGCTCTGCGTTGCCGACTTCAGCTAGCACAGTCGCGATGAAGCCTAACAATTCATTGAGCGAGTGGAAGCGCATCGCCTTGTACGATAAGATGTGCTCAACCCTTCCCTCAAATCGCCCGGCCTCAATATCGGTTTCCGGTCGAAACTGAATGACAAAGGCTCCCTTGTATTGCCATGTCTTCAACATGAAGTCACAATAATCCTGGAGCGTGCCGCGAGTCATAAACTTGCGGTAAAACCTGAGTAACTTTTGGTAGATTAAGTGGGGCACGATAACCAGATAATCTTCGATCCCTTCCAACTGGACTTGACGAACGAGTGCCTGTGGAGAGATTCGCAGGCAATAAAGCTCAGACCCAAAGCCTTCGCTGTGCTAAGCTATCTCGTCGGTCGTCCGGGCCAGCTCGTCACAAAAGAGGAGCTGCTCAACGCTGTCTGGCCGGAGACATTTGTCGGCGAAGCCGTCCTCAAGGTCGCCATTCGTCAGGTCCGCGAAGCTCTCGGCGATGATTCGAAGTCTCCTCGCTTCATTGAAACCGCGCATCGCCGAGGCTATCGCTTCATCGGTCAAATAGCAAAAAGCGAGCGGATGCTGGCGGCGGATTACGAGGTCGAGAGCGATGAAGCCATTCCGGCTTCATTGCTGCGCGCCGCATGTTCCTCTCTTGGAATCGTCGGGCGCGATGAAGCGCTGTCGCAGATGCAAAGCTGGTTTGAAAAGATGCTCGCAGGAGAGCGCCAGATAGTATTCGTTACGGGAGAAGCGGGCATCGGCAAGACCGCTCTGGTTGACACTTTCGCGCAAAGCATAGCCTCTGTTCAGGGCACTCGTATAGGTCGAGGGCAATGTCTGGAACAGTACGGGACGAGCGAGGCTTACCTGTCTGTGCTGGAAGCCATCGGGCGATTGTGCCGAGAGGAGCCGAAGCTCGTCGAAGTGCTTCGCGCTCACGCGCCGATGTGGTTGCTGCAAATGCCTTCCATACTCTCCGCAGCCGAGCGCGAGTCGTTGAGCCGAGAAGTGTTGGGAGCGACTCGCGAGCGAATGCTGCGAGAGATGGGCGAGGCGCTGGAGGTATTGACGGCAGAAGCGCCGCTTGTGCTAATACTGGAAGACCTTCACTGGAGCGACTATTCGACCTTGGACCTGATCTCATACCTGGCAAGGCAGCGACAGGCAGCGCGGTTAATGTTGATCGGGACATATCGAACTGCGGAGCTGATTGTGAGCGGGCACCCGCTCAAGGCAGTAAAGCGGGAGTTGCTGGCCAAGCAGCAATGCGAAGAGTTGCCACTTGAGTATCTCAGCGAAGAAGCGGTCGCTGAGTATTTGTCTATTAGATTTCCCAGTAATCAGTTTCCTGCCGGGCTTGCGGGATTGATCAATGAACGAACGGAGGGGAATCCTCTGTTTATGGTCAACGTAGTCGACTACCTTATGACCGAGGGGGTGATAGTCGAGTCCGAAGATGGTTGGGAGTTAAGTGTAGGTGTAGAAGAGATTGATCTAGGAGTGCCCGACAGCATCAAGCAGTTGATCGAGAAGCAGCTTGACCATCTCGATGCGGAAGCGCAGCGAATCCTTGAGGCGGCAAGCGTTGCCGGTGTGGAGTTCTTTTCGCTCAAGGTGGTGGCGGGACTGGCAGGGGATCGAGCGGCTGCAGAAGCGCGCTTCGAAGAGATGGCTCGCCAGCATCAGCTCATTCAATATTGCGGGATTAAAGAGCTGCCGGATGGAGAAGTGGCAACGCGGTACGGCTTCATACACGCTTTGTACAGGAGTGTGCTCTATGGAAGGGTATCCGCGTCGAGGCGCGTGCAGATGCACCGACGAATCGCCGAGTGGATGGAGGCATTCTATGGCGAGCACGCCGGGGAATATGCGATCGGTCTCGGCTGGCACTTTGAGCGAAGCCATGACTATCAGCGGGCGGCAAAGTATTATCAACAGGCTGCCGACAATGACGTTCGCCGGTTCGCCTATCAGACGGCAATCGGCCTGGCGCGCCGGGGGCTCGATTTACTTGCAAGATTGCCGGAGAGCGAGGGGCGAACCGAGCAAGAGCTCTGTTTGCAACTCACACTAGGCGTACCACTGGTTGCGATCAAGGGTTATGCGGCTCCGGAGGTGGGCAGCGTCTACCTGAAAGCCAGAGAGCTATGCCGGCAGTTAAACTGTGAGACACCGGATGTGCCTGAAGTTCTCTGGGGACTCAGGACATATCACACATTACGGGCAGAGTTCGGAACTGCCTGCGAGATCGCCGAAGAATTCCTGCGCCTGGCTGACAGCCTGCCCCGACCGGGACTGGCGATGCTGGGCCACTGGGCAAAGGAGATTATCTTTCTGCATCAGGGAGAGTTTGCTCTGGTCGTGGAGCATTATGAGAAAGCGCTCTCACTCTACGATCCTGAGAAACATCGCGATGATGCTTTTCTCTATGCACAGAATCCGGGAGTTTCTATGCGGTGCTTTGTCGCATTGGCGCTGTGGTTTCTTGGCCAGGCGGATAAGGCTCTGGCTCGAATACAGGAAGCCATCAACTTGGCGCGCGAGTTGTCCGAGCCTCAAGGTCTTGCGCAGGCGTGGTTCTTTGCAGCAGTTCTTCATCAGCTACGCCGGGAAGAATTGAAGGCTCAAGAAAACGCTGAGGCCGCCATCGCCATTTCCCGCGAACATGGGCTGGTGTTGTATCAGGCGATGGCAACAGCCACGCGGGGGTGGGCGCTGATTGGGCAGGGACAGCAAGAGGAAGGGTTTGCACAATTGGCCGAGGGGCTTGCTGATCACCGATTAACAGGCGCTGAAGTACTGCTTCCTCACTTCTTGGCTCTACTGGTTGAATCGTTCGCCAAAACACTTCAGATCGAAGAGGGACTCCGCGTATTGGAAGAAGCGCTGGCGATAAGTCTTCACAACGGCGAACAGTACTATCAAGCTGAACTATATCGCCTCAAGGGCGAACTGTTGCTCAAGAAAGCTGCGAGTCGGGGTCTTTCGCGAGCGGCCATGAGTGGAGAAGCTGTGATAGAAGCCGAGCCGTCCCGCATGGCTCAGGCCGAAGCCCGTTTTAATTCCTCGATTAAGATTGCGCAACAGCAGAAAGCGAAGTCATTGGAACTGCGCGCAGTGATGAGCTTGACGCGACTCTACAAGAATCAGGGTAAACAGGAAGAAGCGCGCCACCTCCTTGCGCAAACATACAGCTCGTTCACCGAAGGGTTCGACACGATGGATTTGCTCGAAGCGAAAGCGCTGCTAAATGAATTGTCCTGATCGAGCGATGGCGTGAATTGACGCTTGTCGAGTCCGCCTCCGACATTTCAGACCGAAAGATACGAAGCGCCGCATTACACCTTCGCGCATCGCCAAAGCGAAGGAAGAATCCGTCTCGAAGTCCTGGTACATTTTCTTTTGAAATCTGGTATCATCCGTCTTCATCTATGCCTGATAAACTCTTTTCGCCGGTGACCGATGGACGCTAAATCTTGGCCGCTGATCACTCGCGACAAGCAATCTTTCTTGCGGCGCGAAACATCGCTCCCGTACCTGCTCATCGCGCCGACCATTGCTGTACTCGCCGCGCTTTCGATTTATCCGCTCATATACCTCATTAAACTCAGCTTTCAAACGGGCGAAGGCGCAAGCGCGCGCTGGTCGCTTGCGAACTTCACGAGGCTCGCTACGGACAGCTTCTTTCTTTCCGCGCTCGCGCACACTCTTGTTTATGCAACGGTCGCGCTGACGTTTGAGTTTTTACTCGGACTTGCGCTTGCGCTATTGGTTGATCGCCCCTTGCGCGGGCGCACAGTTTTTCGCGCCGCGCTGCTCATTCCAATGATGCTGCCTCCCGTAGTCGTCGGCATCGTGTGGCGATTGATGTACGACCCGAACTTCGGCGCAATCAACGGCGCGCTGCGCGCGCTCGGCTTTAACACGACCGCGCTGACGTGGACGGCTTCGCCCGCGCTCGCGCTCGCTTCTGTCATCGCAGTTGACATCTGGCAATGGACGCCGTTCATGTTTTTGGTGCTGCTCGCTGGGCTTCAGGCCATTCCGCAGGAGCCTTACGAAGCGGCAATGATTGACGGCTCTAGCTGGTGGCAGACGTTTCGCCACGTCACGCTGCCGCTGTTGAAGCCTGCGATACTCATCGCGCTGCTGCTCAGGACGATGGACCTGATTCGCGTATTCGATCAAATATTGATACTGACTCAAGGCGGGCCGGGGTTTGCGACTGAGACAATCAGCCTGCACATTTTCCGCGTGGCCTTCCGCGTCAACTTCGACTACGGCTACGCTGCTGCGATGTCGTTCGTGCTGCTCGCGCTGACCAACGTCGTGAGCGTCTTCTACATTAGATTGCTTCAAAGACAGGAGGCCGCGTGACCGCTCGAGTGCGTCAATCGAAACAACCCGTCGCTTACCCGCGTCGCGCGCGCCGACTTCGCCTCGCACCCGTTGCAAGATACGCGCTGCTCGTCATCGCAGTGATTATCTCAATCGCGCCCGTTTACTGGATGGTGACCATCTCGCTCAAGACCGAGATAGAACAGATGTCGCCGTCGCCCGAATGGATAAACTTCACGCCGACATTCGTGCATTATCAAAGCGCGCTGTTTGGGCGCTCGTTCGGCCAGTATTTCATCACGAGCGCGACGGTCGCCGCGCTTTCGACCACGTGCGCGATGGTCGTTGGCACGCTCGCAGCGTATGGGCTTGCGCGATTTGAATTGCGCGCGAGGTTGAATCGCAGGCTTTCGATGTGGATACTCTCAACGCGAATGCTGCCGCCGATACTGAGCGCGGTCCCGCTCTTTTTGATGATGCGCGATTTGAGTTTGCTCGACACTCTCGCGTCGCTCGTCATCGTTTATATGGCGATGAATCTGCCGTTTGTCGTGTGGATGATGCGCGGATTTTTTCAGGAACTGCCGCGTGAGATGGAAGAAGCGGCGATGGTCGACGGCGACACGCGAATGGGCGCGCTGCGGCGAGTGATAATCCCGCTCGTCGCGCCGGGGCTTGCCGCGACCGCCGTGTTTTGCTTGATAGCTTCGTGGAATGAATTCCTGTTCGCGCTCGTGCTGACGCAAACGGACGCGGCGGCGACGCTGCCGGTAGGGATAGCGGGACTTGTCACTCAATATGAAATCAAGTGGGGCATAATGAGCGCGGCGGGCATAATGGCGATGATACCGATTCTCGTCTTCGCGATAGCCGTTCAGCGATACCTCGTGCGTGGGCTTTCGCTCGGCGCTGTCAAAGGATGAGTACGGTGAGCAATGGAAGCATTAATTGAAATCGCGCTTGAAATCCTTCTTTATCCGGTCGGCTATGCGATTCTCGTGTATATAGGTTTCGATAAGTCTGACATTAATAAATATGATTCAGCCGTAGAGATGGCGGGATTCATAGGATGGATTTTCATCGGGCTTATGGCCTACAGCGCGTACAGAATTCTATTTTGATTTTTATACTTTGAGTTGCTATGGAAGTCAGGTTTAGAAACGTAACGAAGCTGTTCGGCGAGCGGGCGGCGGTGTCTGATTTGAATCTTGAGATCAACGACGGTGAGTTTGTTGTTCTGCTTGGGCCTTCCGGTTGCGGAAAGACGACGACGCTCAGGATGCTCGCCGGACTCGAAGACGCAACGTCAGGCGACATACTCATCGGCGAGCACCGAGTCAACGACGTTCCGACTCGTCACCGTGACGTCGCGATGGTATTTCAAAACTACGCGCTCTATCCGCACATGACCGTTGCCGAAAACATAGCCTATCCGCTGCGCGTGAGAAAAACGGCTAAAGACGAAATCGCTCGCCGCGTCGAGCGCGTCGCCGCAATGCTTGAAATCACAAGCCTGCTCGCGCGAAGGCCGCGCGAGCTATCGGGAGGCGAGCGGCAGCGCGTCGCGCTCGCCCGCGCCGTCGTGCGCGAGCCGCTCGTTTACCTGATGGACGAGCCGCTGTCGAATCTCGATGCAAAGCTGCGCGTGCAGATGCGCGGAGAGCTGAAGCGATTGCAGCACGAGCTAGGCACGACGACGCTCTACGTCACGCACGATCAAGCCGAAGCGATGACGCTGGCGCACCGTGTCGCGGTCATGCGCAACGGCAAACTACAGCAATTCGACACGCCCGCAAGTATCTACAATCGCCCGGCGAATCGCTTCGTTGCGGAATTTGTCGGAAGCCCCGCGATGAATTTCATTGAAGGCCGATTCGATTCACAAGCGCACGCTTTCGTAAGCGACGGCGTGATGCTTCCTTTGACTGAATCTCAGATTGACAGGATGAATGGACGCGAGCGCGTGACGTTCGGCATTCGGCCAGAGCACATTCAGGTTGTGATGACCGAAGGCGAAGGCCGCGTTCCGGCGACTGTGCACGTAACGGAACTTATGGGTAACGAGACGCTTGTGTTCTTGCGCTTTGGCGGACAAAAGATCGTCGCTCGCGCGGCGGCTGATTTTCGAGCCGAGATGGAAATGCCCGCATGGGTGCGACTCGAAATTGATAAGGCAGATTTCTTCGACGCAGATTCGGGCGAGCGTTTATGATCGGAAGCCAGTGGCTCACAGATGAGTAGGAGCCACTTCTTCAGTGACATAGGCTTCGATTATGTCGCCGACCTTCACATCCTGAAATCGTTCTATCGAGATGCCGCACTCGAACCCCTGCTTCACCTCGCCCACGTCGTCTTTGAACCTGCGGAGTGATTCAACGCGGCCTTCGAATATAACGACATTGTCGCGCAGCACGCGGGCCGTCGTGCGGCGAATCTGGCCGTCGGTGACGTAACAGCCAGCGACCAGTCCCACGCGAGGCACGCGGAACACTTGCCGCACTTCGGCGTGACCCGTGATGACTTCGCGCTTCGTGGCTTCGAGAAGGCCGAGCATCGCATTGCGAATCTCTTCTTCGACCTTGTAGATGATCGTGTGAAGTCGAATGTCGACGCCTTCAGCTTCGGCTATCTCGCGGGCGCGCGATTCGGGCCGCACGTTGAAGCCTATAATCACAGCCGCGCGATTCATGTCTTTCGACGACGCGGCTGCAAGCATCACGTCTGATTCGGTTATCGCGCCGACGCCCGAACGTATTATGCGAATCTTCACGCGCTCGGTCGAAAGCTTATTAAGCGCATCGCGCACAGCTTCGACCGAACCCTGAACGTCTCCCTTGAGGATGACGAGCAACTCTTTGACTTGAGCCCTGTCAGTGAAGAGTTGTTCGAGTCCTCGCGCTGATGTGCGAGCGATGGCAGCTTGCCGGGCCTGCATCTGGCGCTGCTGCGCGATGTGCTGCGCCTGCGTCGCGTCCTGCACAACCTGCAACTGATCGCCCGCCGCCGGAACGCCCTGCATTCCGAGCACTTCGACTGGCGTTGACGGTCCGGCCTTATCAACGGGCCGACCACGATCATCAAACATTGCGCGCACGCGACCGAAGACCTGGCCCACAATGAACGGCTCGCCGATCTTCAACGTGCCCTGCTGCACGAGCACTGTTCCGACGGGACCGCGCCCGCGATCAAGCTTCGCTTCAAGCACGACGCCCGAAGCCAGGCGATCAGGGTTCGCTTTCAATTCGAGCAGGTCGCTTGTGAGAATAATCATCTCAAGCAGACCGTCGAGATTCATGCGCTTCTTCGCGGACACTTCGACCATTACGGTGTCGCCGCCCCAACCGTCCCACAGCAGCCCGTGATCGGCCAGTTCCTGCTTCACGCGGTCGGGCTGCGCTTCGGGCTTGTCAACCTTGTTTATGGCGACGATGATCGGCACGCCCGCCGCCTTCGAGTGATCAATAGCTTCAATCGTCTGAGGCATCACGCCGTCATCAGCCGCGACGACCAGTACGACAATGTCTGTGACTTTCGCGCCGCGAGCGCGCATCATCGTGAACGCCTCGTGGCCCGGCGTGTCGAGGAAAACTATGCGGCGCTTCTCTTCAGGATTGTCAGGGTCAGGCACATCAACCGAGTACGCGCCTATGTGCTGAGTGATGCCGCCCGCTTCGCCTTCGGCAACGCGCGTCTGACGAATCGCGTCGAGCAGCGAAGTCTTTCCGTGATCTACGTGGCCCATCACAGTGACGACGGGCGCGCGCGGGCGCAGTTCTTCTTCACCCGATTCGATAATCTTCTCTTCTTCGGCCTCGCTGATTAATTCTTCAAAGGGCACGAAGGTTATGTCGTAGCCGAACTCTTTGCCGATCTCTTTGGCAATCGCCTGATCGAGCGTCTGGTTGATCGTAGCCATCACGCCGCGCTGAATCATCATCTGCACAACATCTTTCGGCTTGAGTTCGAGCCTTTCAGAAAACTCTTTGAGCGTCGTGCCCTCCATCAACTTGATGGGCTTGAACTCGGTGAAGACGGGCTTTGGCTTTGGCTGCGTGACCGTGCCCGGCCCGCGCATGTGGCGCGGCACTTCTATGTGCTTTCCTTCTTCGGGGCCGAACTCCGGCGCGCCGCGCTTGCCGCGACGAGTGCGTTTGCGCGGGCGGCCAGTGTCCTGCGGTATGTAAGTCGTGCGCGTTGACGGCTTGGGCGGCGCGACGGGTTCAGCGGGCGCAACGCCCGGCTCGACTCCGACAGCGCGAAGGCTTCGGCCACCTGCCGCTGCGCGCGGCGCGGCAGGCTCGCCAACGGTTCTCGTCGCAGACGGCGGGGGCGCGGTAACGCCGGGTCGCGGTCTCAGCACACGAATGCTTGGTCCCTGTCGCTGCGGAGTTGGCGCGGCGTGCGGACGCTCGGCAGGCGGCGGCGCTTGCGGCGCGGGCTGTTCCGGTTGCGCGGGTTCTGCTGCTGCGGGCGCTTTAGGCTCAACTTCTTCAGCAGGCGGAGGAGCTGTCGGTGTTGGCGCGGGCGGCGGCGCAGGCTTCGCTTTCAGCACGCGGATGCTTGGCCTGGGCGGCTCAGGCTTGGCTGGCTCTGGCGCTGGGGGCGGAGTTACCGGTTCAGGCGCGGCAGCGACTGACTGCTCTTCGACCGATGCAGGTTCCGGAGCTTCGACTGGCGCGGCGGCAGGCTTCGCGTGTTTGACCAGACGCGGGCCAACCGGCACCGGCGCTTTCTTCGGAAAATACTTGGCGCGAATCCGCTCGGCTACCTCAAATGGCACAGTGTTGGAAGGCACGCTTACGTCAATGCCCTCGCGCCGCGCGTCTTCGATGACTCGCTTGTTGTCGAGCTTCAGCTCTTTCGCTAAATCGTAAATTCTAATCTTCTGCCCTGTCGCCATAGTGAAACAAAGTGCGGAGTTCGGAGTGCGGAGTTCGGAGTCAGGAGGTGACAGGCTAGATGCTTTCTCTAACTCCGCACTCCGAACTCAAAACTCCGAACCTGTTACTCTTCGCGCTTCTCGCTGCCTCCTTCTGCTTCGTTCGTATCTTCGCCCTCAAAGACGGCGGGCGTAAGCTCGTCTGTTGTCTTGCGGCCCGTCTCTTCTTCGGCAACTTCAGATGGGTCTTTTGGACCGGGCGTTTCGGGCGCTCCGGCCTCAGCCATCACATTAGTATCGTCAACAGTCTGGCCAACTCCGGTCGGCCCTTCTTCGCCTGCGGTTTCTTCCCGAGCAGGCGGAGTATCAAATGTTTCTACAAGCTCCTCGACCGTTGCTTCGGGGCTTTCGGTTATGCCAGCTTCGGCCATCCATTCCGCATGGCTTTGCGGAACCACGCGCTCGCCGGGCGCAATCGCTTCAAGTCCTGACGGCGGCACAGGCCCCTCTCTCTCTACAACGCCCGGCTCCGCATCGGCAGCCGCTTCTTGAATCTGCGCTTCGCTCGGACTCATCGCATTGAAATCAGGCGCGGCTGACGCGATTGGGCGTGACGGTTCGGGTTCAGCATCGGGAGGCGGCGCGTACTCCTGCTCTTCGTCGCGCTCGTCTGCCGCGGCCTGAGCCTCTTCGCTCTCTTCGCCCGCAACGCCTTCATAGGCTTCGGCGATTGGGACCTGCTGCTCTGCCATCTCAGTGACAGGCTCGCCCGCCGCTTCGGTCTCTTCCTTCTGAGCTTCGCGGGCTTCTTCGGCTCCCGCCTCCAAACCGGCTCCGGGAGCCGGTTCTGTGGCTTCAGCAGTTTCAACTTCGGCGGCTTCGATGCCTTCGCCGACGACGATGCCCTCTTCGGTGATGGAAACCGCGTGACCCGCATGAGCTTCTTCAGCCGTTTCAGCAGGGGCTTCGGCAGCCGCTTCGCCCGCTTCTTCAGCTTCGCGCGCCATGCGTTCTTCGCGCGCGTGCTTTTGAGCGAGCAATCGGTGCGCCCTTTCGAGTATCTCGTTCGCCTGATCGAAGCTCACGTCAATCGCATCAACCAGCTCGTCAACCGTCATCGCGCTGAGTTGCTCGATTGTCTCGATGCCGCGATCCTTCAATCGCTCAGCCGTAATCTGATCGAGCGCGAGGCTTTCGCGAATGTCTGTGAGAGTCGCTTCGCCGCCAGCCATAACGGCTTCGAGTTGAGCAGCGGCGGCGCGAGCGGCTTCTTCTGCGCTTCGTATGTCAATGTGCCAGCCGACGAGCTTCGCGGCGAGCCGCACATTCTGGCCTTTCTTCCCGATTGCCAGCGACAACTGATCTTCGGGAACCGTGACCGTGAGCTTCTTCTCTTCAAAGCTGTTGATTTCGACCTTAGAGACTTTCGCAGGCGACAAGGCATTCGCAGCAAAGACCGCAGGGTCTTCGCTCCATTCTATTATGTCAATGCGCTCACCTCTTAGCTCGCGGATGATTGCCTGCACGCGCGAGCCTTTCATTCCGACGCACGCGCCTACGGGGTCAACGTCGCGCTCGGTTGAAATGACCGCGATCTTCGCGCGGTCGCCCGGCTCGCGCACGGCGGCTTTGATCTGAACAGTGCCGTCGTAGATTTCAGGAACTTCCATTTCAAAGAGCCGCTTCAAGAGTTCAGGCGACGTGCGCGAGACTTCGACCTGCGGCCCTTTGGCGTCTTTAGAAACGGAATTGATGACGACTCGTATGCGCTCGCCCTGCGTGAACGATTCGGCGCGCGACTGCTGAGTTTTGGGCAGCACGGCTTCGATCTTTCCTAAATCGATGATGATGCGTCCGCCCTCGAACCGCTTGACGAATCCATGAACAAGCTCGCCCACGCGCCCGATGTATTCTTCATAAACGTTGTTGCGCTCGGCCTCGCGGACCTTTTGAAAGATAATCTGCTTTGCGGTTTGAGCGGCGATGCGGCCAAGCTCTTCTGTCGGGCGTGGGAATTCAAGCTGGTCGCCTACTTCTGCGCCCTCGACGCCCATCGCCTCGACATCGGCAAGGCTGATTTCGGTGCTTGGGTCCTGGACTTCGTCAACAACGGTCATCAACGCGAAAAGCTCGACCGTGCCCGTCTCATGGTTGTAGCGCGCGTGATAGTCTTCGCCCGTCTTGAACTGCTTGCGCGCGGCGGCGACTACCGCGTCTTCCATAGCCGAGATGATCACCTGCGGATCAATATTCTTCTCGCGGCTCAGAATCTCTATAGTCTGTGGAATCGGACTCGTCGTAGACATAGCTCATAGCTCCGCGTCATTTGTCCTTAGTTCTTTGTCTGCTCCAACAAACGACCAACGACAAAGGGCAAATGACTAAAACTCGTACTCGATATTCGCCTTGGCGATTTTCTCAAAATCTATTTCAATCGGACCGACATTATCGGCATCGAGGCTCACCGTGTTGCCGCTTATGCCTAAAAGCTTTCCCCGAAAATTCCGCTGGCCGTTGATGGCTTCCGTAGTCTTGAGCTTTACGCGATTGCCCGCGAAGCGCTCATAATCAGCGCGCTTGTAGAGTCTGCGCTCGATGCCCGGCGAGGAGACTTCCAGAGTATAGCTGTGCGCGATCAGGTCTTCCACGTCGAGCAGTGTGCCGACCTGATTGCTCACGACCTCGCAATCGGCGTGGGTGATGCCGCCCTGCTTGTCAATAAATATGCGCAATATAAAGTTATTGCGCGGCCCGACTGCTTCCCAGTGAACTAACTCCAGCCCCTCGCGCGCCGTGACGCGCTCGATAATCTGGTTAATGGCTTCTCGGTCCAAATCAGCCATAAGCGCCAAGAAAAAAAGTGGGCCAAGCCCACTCTTTAGCAAGCCTTTCATGATAGCGTCACCGGGCGCGAAAAAGCAAGTACTGTGCACGCCTGACGCCTACTCATGCCGATGCACGCGTGAGTCCTATCAAATTGAGATTTTGACCATTGAACCCGTTTCAATCCACGCCTCACTCAATGAATGAGGCGAACCTAGGAAGTCCAATGCCAGTGATGGTTATTAGGACGTTTCAATCCACGCCTCACTCAATGAATGAGGCGAACGTCCGCCGGATTACCGGCAGGGTGATCTATTGCTCGTTTCAATCCACGCCTCACTCAATGAATGAGGCGAACAGGGCCCTTTCGGCCTGCGCGCTATCATCCGCATAGTTTCAATCCACGCCTCACTCAATGAATGAGGCGAACTCGCTAAAGGCGAGTCCCTGGATCGCGCTTATGTTGTTTCAATCCACGCCTCACTCAATGAATGAGGCGAACCTGTAATGTAATCCAAATCCCTTTTTTGCGGTGAGTTTCAATCCACGCCTCACTCAATGAATGAGGCGAACAATCACGAAGCACCTGATAAGCACTGGTATGAGCGTTTCAATCCACGCCTCACTCAATGAATGAGGCGAACCAGCGAAGGGCAGTCGTTCAGCGGCTCGCATATGGTTTCAATCCACGCCTCACTCAATGAATGAGGCGAACAAAAAAGAGGCGGGAAACAAATTCTACGCGCGGATGTTTCAATCCACGCCTCACTCAATGAATGAGGCGAACAATCACGAAGCACCTGATAAGCACTGGTATGAGCGTTTC
>DATLXU010000141.1:0-11035 GCA_035575515.1 Blastocatellia bacterium | reverse complement strand
TGGGTGTGTTCCCGAACGCAGCCGTCACTGGAGCGATTGGCGACGGCAGCATTGATGGAGATAGATGAGGATTGGCAGAGTGGGACGCGCTATTTAACTTCTTAAAGGCCGTTCCCGTGAATTGCGAATTTACAGAATCATAGTTGCTCTATCCGTTTCACGTGAAACTATAATCTTGACGCATTCAGTGTGCTCTTTGAATTAAGGACTTAGATTGCTGTTTATGGTTTGAATTAATGAACGTCGCGTTGAAATCCCTGTGTTCATAAATTCCAGATGTTAGAAGCAAAGAACTTATAAAACAAGCCTCAATCGCCTCTGAAAAAACTGGCAGCAATTCTCAATGAGGATGTAATGCCAGCTCTAGCCAGTTATTTGGCGGGATATGCGGCCTATTTGCGTAGAGCGCATCTTCAACCAGAATGATCTTCAAATCCGGGTTGAGCGCAGCGTCTTGATTGAGAATTGGCTCGAAGTCCAATGGGATCACTTCCTTCTGATCAGGATGGACAATGACGGCGGCAATCCCTGAATGGTGATAAGAAATTTCGCCGTTGCGATGTCGGCGCGGTGCAGTTTGTACAATCCACTTTGGTCGAACAGAAGTGCTCAACGCCTTCGGCAAAAACAATCACTGCCTTGTCTCGATATCGATATTCACGGATGACACCGGCCTCCGAGAGGCGCTCAAAGCAGGACTTGAAAAGCGGGCGCAACAAGTTTGCATCTACGGGATCAAGGATGCCGTGCATCTGATTGTCTGAGGGTATCTCTCCTTGAATGCGATGGATGTTGTGGAGATTGATTTCTTCGGCGGTGGTCTGAGTTTTGAAATCGAGCAGCGAAGGAGATTTGAGCGAAAACACGGCGAAGGCAGCTTTGAAGACATCCGGCAACTGAAAGCTGACTGCATTGCCAGTCCGTTTATCGGGAAAGGCCTGAAATTGTTCGTCAAGTGAGCGCATCAGGTGGTCAAATGTCAGCGATTGTTGGAGTTGGGCGTAATTCTTTGGCATTCGCCAAGTTTACAGCATCTCTCAGATTTCGTATTGAGAATTGCTGGAGAATTGCTGAAAAAGAAACTTATTGCGAGATGCGAAATTTATGATATTGTACAGGTTGATGGCAAGGATAATCTCAATTGCAAATCAAAAAGGGGGGGTCGGCAAGACAACCACGACGATTAACTTGGGAGCAAGCCTGGCTGTGGCAGATATGAAAGTGCTGATTATAGACGCTGACCCTCAAGGAAATAGTACTAGTGGGTTGGGCCTGCGCGGACTTTTTCACAAGAGCTTTTATCATTCCTTGGTTTTAGGTGAACCTCTAAGTTTGATTGCGCTGAACACAGAATTGCCAAACCTTAAAGTTATTCCCTCCGAAAAATTATTGGTAGCAGCAGAAATAGAACTTGTAGATTTAGAACAACGAGAATTCAGATTGAAAAAACTATTAGAAGCGACTGGGCAAGAATTCGATTACATTTTGATTGATTGCCCACCAAGTCTGGGATTACTAACCCTTAACGCTCTTGCTGCCTCCAACTCGGTATTGATACCGATCCAATGTGAGTATTTTGCATTAGAAGGGGTATCAGAGCTGTGGGATACATTGGTCAAGATTAGAAGGACACTAAATCCAAGTCTAACTATAGAAGGCTTCTTGCTCACAATGCATGACGAAAGGACCAATCTATCGAATCAGGTTGTCTCTGACCTAAGAGATTTTTTAGGAGCACAGGTTTTCTCTACCATAATTCCTCGGAATGTAAGACTCGCAGAAGCTCCCAGCCATGGCAAACCTATAGTTCTTTATGACATAAAATCAAAAGGAGCCGAAAGCTATCTTAGATTGGCTAAGGAGGTAATAAACAATGTCAAGAAAGGCACTGGGCAGGGGGCTTAGTGCCCTGTTTACCCAGACTAACCCTTTGGATCAGGATTTGGTTTATATTGATGTGGATCAGTTAGAGCCATCAGAAACTCAACCGCGCAAGCTTTTTAATGAAAATAAACTAAAAGAACTAGCCGGGTCAATTAAAACTAACGGAATTATCCAGCCGATAGTTGTTCGACGTAATGGTGAGCGATTTCAAATAATTGCAGGAGAGCGCAGATGGCGAGCAGCACAGATAGCCGGTTTGCATAAACTTCCCTGTGTGATTCGAAATGTGCCTGAAGAGGGAATTTTGGAGTTATCACTCATTGAGAATATTCAACGTGAAGAATTAAATCCTATAGAAGAAGCGACTGCCTATAAGCGATTACTTGAGAAACTGAATACAACACAAGAAGAGTTGGCCCAAAGAGTCGGAAAGGATAGATCCACAATAACGAATTCATTAAGGCTGCTTAAGCTCCCACCTGAAGTACAAATCTTAGTCGAAGAAGAAAAACTTTCAATGGGCCATGCCAGAGCTTTGTTGGCTGTGGATTCACTTGATCAGCAGAAAACACTTGCATTGGAGATAGTCACCCGTGCTCTTTCTGTTCGAGAAACGGAAAAATTAGTAAAAAGGACCCAACAGAGGATAGCTGAATCTCCAAAAATTGAAAACAGACCAGAGAATGATGATGCTAACCTCCGTGCTGCAGAATCAAAATTGAGTAAGAATCTCGGCACCCCGGTCCATATAAGAATCAAGAAACAAGGGAAAGGAATAATTGAAATAAAGTTTTCATCAACCGAGGACCTGATGAGACTGTTCGATTTGTTGATACAAAAACAGTCAGTATAGGTAGGATTTATAACATACCGATTTGCTTCCGATAATGGAGATTGAGTTCACAAAATCGCGGGAGATTCCAATCCTCCTTTTGATTTTCGATTCTTAGGTTTCGTCGCGCTGACCTTGAGATAGATAAAAAACACGATTGACCAAATGTATGATTGCTGATGTTTTTGAAAATGATCGCAAACTGCTTTGGGCACTCTGCTATCGGATGACGGGAAATGCAGCTGATGCTGATGATATTGTTCAGGAGACTTTTACCAAGGTTTTATCGAATCCGCCCCGCCGAATGAATCAGCCGCTAAGACCTTGGCTCATACGTGTTGCAATTAACGCCTGCAGAGATTTGTTGCGGAGCCGCCGGCGCAGGAATTACACAGGCCAATGGCTCCCGTCTCCGATTGCTACGGATGAAGATGCTCCCGCATCCTACGAGCCTCCTGCGCCGGAAACAGATTCGCCTGCTGCGCGATATGAAATGCTTGAGAGCATCTCGTTTGCTTTTTTGCTGGCCCTTGAAGCGTTGACTCCAACTCAACGCGCTGTGCTGTTGCTGCGCGATGTATTTGATTACTCGATTGAGGAGACAGCACTCGATATGTCAGAGTCAAACGTCAAAGTCTCGCTTCACCGCGCTCGACGTCGTATGCGTGACTATGACAAAAACCGTGTCCTGCTTAATACCAAGCGCAGCGAAGCAACGCGTCGTGCGCTTGAGCAATTCCTTCTTTACCTCAACACCAGAGACGCGGCGGGTCTTGAGCGGCTTTTGACAGAGGACGTTGTTAGTATTTCCGATGGCGGCGGCGAAGTCGCGGCTGGCCTTCTTCCGATTCGCGGGCGCGACAAAGTTATTCGCTTAATACGCGCGCTTCTCGAAAAGACCAGTGGCGCTCCCATTGTATCTTTTCGCTCGCTCAACGGCGAGCCAGCCATTTTATTTGAAGGCATTAACAGTCGCGCCACTCGCGCAACACGCTACACACTACATGTCGAAATTGATGATACCGGGCGCATAAGAAAATTATTTACGGTGCTTGCTCCAAGCAAACTCGTCGCTATCAAGTAAGAATAGAACCTCAAGCAGTTTTCCTGCATCTGCTCATTTCTTTCTAAGATTGCTGTCCTTCTATAATCACATCGGTTTCGGGCTGCGGCTGGCACGCGCTTTGATCTTTAGAGGCATCGTGCTTACAAGCAGTACGGCTTGAAACGAAATCAGACTGCTTGAGCATTGCCGTGAACCAATGGCATACACCATAATGATTCGGTGTTTCCGGTCAACACGGCGTAGTTGAAAATGATTTAATCAAAACTCTCCCTTGCTGAGGCGCGCATGGCTGATCTTGCATTCTCTGAAAGAAGACGGCGACGCAGTCCTTTCACGCGATGGTTACTCAAGGGGCACGCCGCAGCGCAAGAAGGCCCCGACGTTCATGACGTTCATCACAAGCACGTGTGGTGGAAGGTTATGTGTTTGACCGGCGTCGATTATTTTTCGACGCTTGGTTATCAACCTGGTATCGCATTCCTCGCAGCGGGCGCGCTTTCGCCAGTCGCCACATTGATTCTCGTCCTTCTGACTTTATTCGGCGCGCTTCCCATTTATAACCGCGTTGCTGCGGCAAGCCCGCACGGCGAAGGCTCTATCTCGATGCTTGAAGACCTGTTGCCGGGATGGAAGGCCAAACTATTCGTGCTTGCTTTGTTAGGGTTCGTCGCCACGGATTTCATCATTACAATCACCCTTTCAGCGGCGGACGCGACGGCGCACATAATCGAAAATCCATTCACGCCCCCGATTCTTCATCATCGCATCGGAGTGACGCTCGCGCTCGTTGCGCTGCTCGGCGCAATATTTTTGAAAGGCTTCAAAGAAGCTATCGGCCTGGCTGTTTCCTTGGTTGCTATATACCTGATGCTGAATCTCGTAATCATCGGCGTCGGCCTTCACGAAATCGCAATTCACCCTAAACACCTGCCCGAATGGAAAGACGCGCTGTTTCGCGCGCATGGCAGCCCTTTCATGATGATCGCGGTCGCGCTGCTGCTGTTTCCAAAACTCGCGCTCGGCCTTTCAGGGTTTGAGACAGGCGTCGCTGTCATGCCGCTGGTAGAAGGTAATAAATCCGACACAGAAGAAAACCCTGAAGGCCGGATTCGCAATACGCGAAAGCTGCTGCGCACAGCCGCTTTGATAATGAGCGTGATGCTGATTTCTTCGAGTTTAGTTACTACGCTGCTGATTCCCGCCGATCAATTCGCAGAAGGAGGTCAGGCCAATGGACGCGCTTTAGCTTATCTGGCGCACAACTATCTAGGCGAAGGCTTTGGCACTCTTTATGATCTCAGCACAATCCTCATATTGTGGTTTGCGGGCGCGTCAGCTATGGCGGGACTCCTAAACATCGTGCCGCGCTATCTGCCGCGCTATGGCATGGCTCCCGACTGGGCGCGCGCCACAAGGCCGCTCGTTTTAGTTTACGTCGCAATCGCTTTTGCCGTGACTGTTATCTTCCGCGCAGACGTTGACGCGCAGGGTGGCGCTTATGCGACGGGCGTGCTCGTGCTGATGAGTTCGGCTGCGATTGCAGTCACTCTCGCCGTATGGAAAGAGGGAGCGAAAAGATGGCTATTCGTTTTGATTTCGCTAGTGTTCGGCTACACAACCGTTGTCAACATAATCGAGCGGCCTGAAGGCATCAAGATAGCTTCTTTCTTCATCGGCGCCATCATCGTAACCTCGCTCGTTTCGAGAGTGATGCGCACAACGGAGCTTCGCGTTGAAAAAATAGAGTTTGACGAAACAGCTGAACGATTCATCGAAGAGGCCGCGCGCCAGGGCGAGATTCGACTCATAGCCAACCGCCGCGATTTCGGCACGGCGCAGGAATATCAGATGAAGGAAAAAGAGAAACGCGAGGATAATCACATTCCGAAAAATGACCCGGTGCTATTTCTTGAAGTGAAAGTCTGCGACGCGTCGGAGTTCGCAGGCGTTCTCAAAGTAAAAGGCTGCAACGTTGACGGCTTCAAGATTCTTCGCGCTGAGAGCGCCGCAGTGCCGAACGCAATCGCCGCGCTGCTCCTCCATGTCCGCGACAAGACGGGCAAGATACCGCACGCTTATTTCGGATGGAGCGAAGGCAATCCTATTGCTTACCTGCTCAGGTACATCGCATTCGGCGAAGGCGACACTGCCCCTGTCACTCACGAAGTGCTCAGGCAAGCTGAGCCAGATCCAGACCGCCGACCGGCGCTTCACGTCGGAGGATGAATTCAGTTGCCGGTCGCCAATACAACGATTCGATTACTGACAACCGGCAACTGTTGTTATAAAATCTGGTACTGCTTAATCGAGGCGACACTATGCGTAAACCACGATTCTTTGCATCTCTCATGGCAACTGCGATGTTGCTCAGCGCAAGCGTGATGGGCGGCGCTGGCTCGCAAGCGGATGAAACCATTGTCGCGCACGACGCGCTGCTCGGAGTATGGGCGATAAATTTCGTTGTGCCGCCTTCGCCGAAAGGCAATGTCTTCGGTCAGCCACATCGCCACCCATTCACTTTCAGGGATGATAGCGGCCAGCGCATCTGCACCGCGAAAGAGATAGCAGACATCCAGGTTCCCGGCGCGTGGCGCGCTTCAGGCGATGAGTTCAGCGCGACATTCGAATTCACCTGCCCCGACGGGGTCGTGTGCGGGACTATCACGATGCGCGGCAGCATCACATCGGAAACTACAATGCGAGGTCGCGTCATTATCATCTGGGACGAAGCTGATGATTCAACGCCGACCGGCTACGACACTGTAACCGGAACCTTCACCGGCGAAAAATGCACGAAGGCAGGCGTAGGAGCGCAGCACGACACGGGCGGCTGCGAGAGCGTTCAATAGCGACTTGGGAGAATAGTTATGCGAGCAAGCCGTAACACCTTAATCAAGTGCGCATCAATTATCATCGCAATCGTCTTTTCGCTCATCGCGCCGGTCATCATCGCCGACGCAAAAGGGAAGCTGGGAAAGAAAGAATGGGTGATAACCGTCACTGCGCCCGATTCCGTTTCGGGCTATCATTTCGGAGTGCAGACTTTCACCATCAAGGCGAGAGCTTATGATGCGCCGCCATCGCCATTGCCATTGCGCCTGCTCTCTGCGACATCCGAAGACGGCGCGATGGTTCAGGGCGTGTGGCGGCAATCGGGCAAGACTTTCTCGCTCACATTCGAGTTATCATGCAACGACGGCGAGCCGTGCGCGACGGTGATACTGCGCGGCAAGATGCGCTCGAACACTCGAATGAATGGGCAGGCAATTTTAATACTGGACGCGCGCGACCGCGAGAACGTGGCCGGATACGAAACCGTCAACGGCACGTTCGAAGGCGTGCAGCAATAATTCAGCGGTCAGTGCTCGATGGTCAGTTAAAAGAATAGTGGTTGCCTTGAAAGTGGCTCCTGGAGCCTGTTTCAGGATATCCGGCTTTTTCAGCCGACCACTGACCACTGACCACTATCACTGGAGGACTAATGGCTAGAAAAAAGATAACAGTCGTGGGCGCAGGCAATGTCGGAGCGACGGCGGCGCAGCGATTGGCTGACAAAGAGCTTGGCGATGTTGTGCTTGTTGACATCATCGAAGGGATGCCGCAGGGCAAGGCGCTCGACCTTGCGGAGACAGCGCCGATTGAAGGCTATGACTCGCGGCTCGTGGGCACCAACGGCTACAAAGAGACTGCAAACTCGGACATAGTGATAATCACTTCGGGCCTTGCCCGAAAGCCCGGCATGAGCCGCGACGATCTGCTCAAAACCAACGCGGAAATAGTCGGCTCTGTGACCGAGCAGATAATGCAGTACTCGAAGAATCCCATTCTAATAGTCGTCTCGAACCCGCTCGACGCAATGTGTCACGTCGCGATGAAAAAATCGGGTCTGCCAAAAGAGCGAGTCATCGGCATGGCGGGCGTTTTGGATTCGGCTCGGATGCGCTGCTTCATCGCTGAAGCGTTAAACGTGTCGGTTGAAAATGTCACGGCGTTCGTGCTCGGCGGGCACGGCGACACGATGGTTCCGCTGCCGCGTTACTCGACCGTCGCAGGGATTCCGCTGCCGGACCTTTTGCCGCAGGATAAGATTGATGCGATAGTCAAGCGCACGGCGAACGGCGGCGCGGAGATCGTGAGCCTGCTCAAGACCGGCTCGGCTTATTACGCTCCGTCGGCTGCCGCTGTCGAGATGGTCGAAGCGATTTTGAAGGACAAGAAGAAAATCCTTCCGTGCGCGGCCTACCTCGAAGGCGAGTATGGCATCAACGGGTTGTTCGTCGGCGTGCCTGTGAAGCTGGGCGAGCGCGGCATCGAAGAGATAATTCAGATCAACCTGTCGACCGAAGAGCGTGCGGCGCTTCATCGCTCGGCTGCCGCTGTGCAAGAACTCGTGGCTGTCATGGGCCGATAAATAGAGGGCGAAAAGGGGAAAAGAAAAGGAAAGACAACTGCGCGATGGCTCATTAGAGCTATCAGTTGTGATTTCCAATTACCCTTTGTAATCCCTCCGTAATGGGCGGCGATGTGGCACAGACTTCAGTCACAGGCTGAAGCCTGTGCCACATCGCCGCCCCCTGACTGAGCCATTGCGTATAAGCGTAATACCTCTGTTATGGGAGAAAAAGGAGGTTCCCCATCTCCAGCCTTCCGTCTGCCAAGTCGTCGCTCACTGCACGGACTCTAAACTCAACCGCTCCTTATCCTCCGCCCGTAACTGAGGATTACACAGTAACAAAAATTCTACTTGACATGAGACCGGAGGAGTCATATTATCGGCTCGCCTCTGGTTTAATGAAAGAGGTTGCCGGACTCGCATCCGTGAGTTCATCGTCCCGTGCGCAATGACTCGCGGATACGATCTCCTGTTGGGAACAAAACCCAAACGATTTCATTTGTCGATTGCTTCTTCGAGCGCAAGGCAGTATCGCTTGTCGCCGTCACGCCTCACAGAAACTGCCTTTTGCCAGTCGAAGATTCGATGATTGCGCCGTCCAAGCGCGGCTTTGTTGTTTTCAGGAGGTGGCCATGCGCTTCTCATGTTCCCTCAATCGCGCGAGCAGACTGGTTATCACAATCTTTCATCGCGGGATCAGAAGAAAATTACTCTGCTTCACGCTGATAATGAGCCTTCTGATTTCATCCTGCTCGGCTCTATTCTTGTGGCAAATGTCGGCACTGGCAATGGCGGCTTTCAACAAGGCGAGCGATTCCGCCGACCGGTCATCTCCACTTTCCAAGTCATCACTCGCCGCGCGGCAGGAGGACACACTTGCCGACCGCATCGCCCGCGTCACGCGCATACGCATCTCGCCCATCAAGATTGTCGGCTATCAGGATCAGGTAATCATCTTCTCGGCTGTGCCGACGGATGCTCTCGATAACGTCATTCAAGGCGTGAAGTTTACGTGGGAATCGTCCAACCCGGATAAAGTGCAGATAGACGACGCGGGCCGCGCCACGTTTCTACAGCCGGGACTTGCGCGCATCACGTGCCGCGCTGGATTGATTGAAGCAACCGCGCCTGTGCTCGTCAGGCCGGGCCATCGCCCTGTTCAAACTGACATCGAATGGCGTTTAGATCAGGCAGCATTGAACGCGAACGGAACAGTGATTGGCAAGGCAAACAACTCAGGCGCGAGCACAAGGTTGTTGGCTTCATTGACTGACAATGCGCTGATTGCACTTTCCGCTCGAAGCAATGGCTACAATGCCGCTGCTTATTCTGACACAACCGGCAGCGGGCTACGAAATCTCGCGGGTTCTTCCAGCAAGACACGGCCTGCGCCAGGTCGGCGCAATTCATCAAGCGCGAAAGCAACGAGCATCAGCGCGACGGCATACCCACAGAATGGCGGTGGCGGCGGCGGCAATGATTTTCCTTATGACGAGCTTTGGAGCGAACCTCGCAACCTGACAGGCTCGCCTCGCAATCGCATAATCGAGCCTACACGCATCGGCCCGGTTCTTCCCGAAAGCAGCAACTTCGAGATGGCTATTCCGATTGTCAGCGTCGGCGGGCGCGGCATCGGCGCAAGCGTCGCTCTCTCCTACAACAGCCGCGTGTGGTCGCGTCACGGCAACGCCGTCACGTTCGACGCCATTCAAAGCTGGCCGAGTCCCGGTTTTACGCTTGGCTTCGGGCGCATCGTTGCTTATGGCCCCGCGAACGCGACAAAGTACATCCTGATTGACCCTGACGGAACGCGCCGATACTTAGGCGTTGGGGGGACTAGAGATCAGAACGTAACGTTGCAAACGCAGGACGGCACTCACATCACATATGTCGGAAACGGAAGCTGGGGCGGCACTCTTTATTATCCAAACGGAACGAGGGCAACTATTTCGTTAGACAACAACAGGCTCGTTACCACTCAGATCACTGATACAAACGGCAACTACTTCACTATCATTTACAACTCAGTAACGTGCGAAGCAGGCTGTTTTGAATATTGCTATTGCCCGATCTATTGGCCCCCGCTCACGATTGACCACATCACTGATTCGTTAGGCCGCATCATTCAATTCAACTACGACGCGGACTTGAAACTAATCTCTATCACCGCGCCGGGATTCGGCGGCACGGTTCAGAACCCTGTCACGCGAACCGTCGCTCAGTTCGATTACGAGAGCCGCACCGTGAGCGGCAATTTCAGCGGGCTTACGGTCGAGAATCGCCCCATAACAAGCGTGAGCTTCATCAAGCACATCTACTTTCCGGCGACGCAAACGGGGTTGCTGTTCAGCTATTCCGATTTTGGAATGGCTACAAGCGTTTCGCTGCGTCGGCAGATGACCGTGAGCGGGTCGGTCATAAGCGACGGGGTTGAAAGCGCAAGTGTGTCGTTCAACTATCCGCAGTCGGGGACGCTCACAGATGCGCCCGCTTTCACTCAGCGGACGGAAAATCCGGGCGGTACATTCAGCTATTCAACGAGCGATGATACAGTTGCGCAGACGAGGACAATAACAATCACGCTGCCCGACACGACTCAGCAACAGCCTACCGCGTCGCAGGTGCTGCTGACCCGCTCTACGAATGCATCTTCGATAGCAAACGGGCTGATGGTTCAATCTGAAATCAAGCGAGGCTCAACTTCGTATGCCAAGAGTGTCGTCAATTATGCAAACGATCCGGGCGGATACAAGCAGGTGCAATCCGTGATTGCTTACGACGACGCGGGCGCGGGCGTTAAGACCGATTTCGATTACGACCAGTACGGCAACGTTCTGAACAAGCGAGAGTACGGCTATCA
>DATLXU010000140.1:0-21734 GCA_035575515.1 Blastocatellia bacterium | reverse complement strand
CAATAAGAGTAGATGCGGTAGATGAAAACGGTAACATTGTAGCCGTCAGTAGAACCATCACTACGAGCACCAGCAGGCAGTTGGCTTCTGGCGAGATGGGTGTGCCTTCGAGCTTCGATCTGGTTAATGGCACATACACGATTTGCGTCTCGCGGGTCCTTCTTCGCAGCTAAAGCGCCGGCCATATTCATAGGTGGTTTGCTCGGCACTAATCCCGCGATTGCTGACCAGATACCAAATGCCCCATTTGCTCTTGCCGTCGCGCTTGCGGCTGCGGCGTCACATAGAGTCGTCGCGGGTTGCTCTGGCAATAGCGCAGTCGTCCCAGACTGCGCCGCCGAAGGTTTCGCGGCAGGCGCAGTTGATTCAGCTTCTGCCATTGCCGGTTGTAGTAAACCTTGATATTGTCTTTCGTGCGAATCACGAAGCCGACGCGCAATTGCTTGAATAAGTCCATTAAATCGACATCGGCTCATGCGCGGTCAGCCGTTATCAGCAATCGGCCTCTGGCAATTGGCGCGAGCACTTCACCGACCAGCAAGCGCACGAAATCGCGTTCATAACCGCTGCGATGATCCTTCAGGGAGGCTTGCTCATAAGCTTGCCAGTAGAGTGGAATGGCGCGCGCGCCCAGTCACAAGGAAGCCACCAGCAGATGTTGTTGGTCTTCAATCGTCCAGTCAAGGCTGGGGCGAATCGTGCCAACCAGCGGCAGTTGCGCAACCAGGACGCGAGCCGTCTGGAGGGTCAGTTCCGCAACATCGAGACGGGGATTGTGCAGGAAGCGGGTCAAGCGGCGGCTTGCGGCTTCAAAGTTGTCAAAGAAACGCGCCAGCGCCGCCTGGCGGCAACTCCTGGTCGACAGCAGCGCCAGCACAAAGTCGCAGATAGCGTTGCGCTGATGACCGTGTGTGTTGTCAAAGATCAAGTTGATATACTCAACGAGGCGAGTTGGGGTAGAGCTTTGAATCATCATAACCCAATACTCTACAGAGTGTTTCACTTATTCCCACTCGCCAAATTCAAAATGTGTCCAGACTTCAGAGCGTGAACATATTTAACCCAAGTTGTGACCTATGACCGGCAAGATCGCCGCCAGATCATTTGACAATTGACAAAACTTTGGCCGTCCACAAGGATTTCTTTGAAAGGAGAATCATTGTGCTATCCGTGAAGATAATCCTATGCGCGCTCAGCGTTTTCATCGTCTGCATCACAGCGCAACGAACTTCCGCGCAGGCGCCTGAACGAGGCAAACGCGTCGTGATTGCCGCAAGCACAGTGCTTGATGGAAAGGGCCATGTGCTGCGCGACACTCGCATCGTCATCGAAGGCTCAAAGATTGTCGCGATTGATCCGAAAGCCGGTCCCGCTGATTACGACCTGCGCGGACTGACGGTGTTGCCCGGCTGGATTGACGCGCACGTTCATATCACCTGGAGCTTCGGGCGCGACGGAAAGAACGCCGGGCCGGGAGAGACGACACAGGATGCCGCATATTCATCGGCGTCGAACGCCTGGGTGACGCTGATGGCAGGCTTCACGACTGTGCAAAGCATCGGCTCACCCAATGACATTCCCTTGCGCGATGCGATTGCAAAAGGGCAACTGCCCGGCCCGCGCATACTGACTGCGGTTGAGCCGCTCGTGGGACAGGGTGAAAAGACCGGCACGCCCGATGAGATTCGCGCTTACGTGCGCAAGCAAAAGCAGGCTGGCGCGGACGTGATAAAAATCTTCGCGTCGGCAAGCATTCGTCAGGGCGGAGGGATGACTCTGTCGCAGGAGCAACTCAACGCCGCCTGCGACGAAGCGCGAAAGCAGGGGCTGCGCACGGTCGTCCACGCTTACAAAGACGCCGTGCGCGCGGCGACGCTTGCGGGCTGCACGCAGATTGAGCATGGCACGCTTGCGACGGATGACGATTTGAAATTGATGGCCGAGCACGGAACTTATCTCGACCCGCAAGCCGGGCTTGTGATTGAAAACTATTTGCAGAACAAGCAGAAGTTTCTTGGAACGCCGGGCTACACCGAAGAAGGCTTTGCGGCGATGGAGAAAATCTTGTCGTTCAATCATGACCTTGTGAAGCGCGCGTCAAAGATTCCCGGACTCAAGATTGTTTTCGGGACAGATGCTTTGGCAGGCTCGCACGGGCGCAACGCCGAAGAATTCATTGATCGCGTGCGCGACGGCGGAGTCGAGCCGATGGCGGCGATGATTTCGGCTAATTCGCTCGCGGCTGAAGCGATGGGCCTGAGCGATAAGATAGGCTCACTCGCGCCGGGCCTTGAAGCAGACATCATCGCGCTCGACGGCGACCCGCTGAAAGACATCACGGCAGTCCGGCGAGTCGTGTTTGTGATGAAAGGCGGCGTCGTTTATAAGAACCGGGCGCGCGGCTCGATGCATTGACAAGCCCGCGATTCGTTGTACGATAATGGCTGACGATTGCAGTGCATCTTAGAGATTTACCGCGCCACTGTTACAGGCTCGAAGAGTATTTCGCCCTGGAGCATGCAAGTGACGCCCGCTACGAATATTGGGATGGCGACATCCTCTGCATGAGCGGCGGCAGCAGGCGACATTACACCATCAGCGATGGCCTTCATCTCAAGCTATCAAGATTAGTAGAGGGCCAAGGGTGTCGCGCTTTTACCGGAGGCGTGCCGATTCAAACACCTTCCTTGCCGCCGTATCGCTACCCTGATGCCAGCGTCGTCTACGGCGAGCCAGTCTTTGTTAACATCAACGGTATTGATGCGCTGACCAATCCCGTGCTCGTCATTGAAGTTCCATCGCCCGGCGCAGAGCGACTCGACAAAGAAGAGAAGCGAGACGCTTACCAGAAACTGCCTAGCGAAGAGTACTTGATCGTTTCGCAGGACGCGCCTCGCGTCACGCAGTACGTCCGGCAGGGCAGGCGTTGGGCAAAGACACTGGCGACCTGAACTCTACGCTTGAGCTTGCATCAATCAACAGCCGGATTCCCATGAGCGACATCTACGAAGGAATAACTTTCGATTAACCTGCGCGACTGATCTTCTCACGCAAGCCGTTCACTCTTTTTCATTCGCAACGAACGCGACGCGATTCCCCGCAGGGCTTACGGCGAGCCGCGTGATTGCTGTTATGCCTTCGCCGGAAAAGTCCGCGACCTCCTGCCAGTCCTGATCCTTGCCCGGAGTGAACTTGAACAGCTTCGCGCCCTTCGCCATAAGTAAATCGCCCTGCGGAGTCCACGCATAATCTTCGCTGCTGCGAGGGTTGTGTATCGATGATTCTGTAAAAAAGCTGTCAAGTCCTTTGAAATCAATAGGGGCTTTGCAAATTTACAGAAAATTCGGCGCATAGTCGGTTCGAGTCCCCAGCTCGGGAAACCGAGCCTTAACCTCTCATCAACTCTTGTCGCCATTTGCACTTTTGATTAATGCGCGAATGCGGTCGGAAGTACATCGGTTCCGGGTTCGAGTCCCGGCGGCTCCATTGCTTCAATGGGCCGTAGCTCAACGGGTAGAGCAACCTTTCGACACCCTTTGTCGCGCTGGACACAGGTGTGGGGCAGGGACAAGCTTTGAAATCATAATGACACCTTGACCGCTCAATGATGAGTCGGAGAACCTGTAATGAGAGGGGAAGATTATGACCAACAAAACGGAAGACGCAAAGGCGTTGAAGGAAGCAAAGAAGCTGAGGAACGCGCACAACTGGAAGCACCTCATGCGGTGGAACGGCGAAGGCTACTACACGCTTCACACCGAAGACACTGCGGATGTGCCCGTGCGGATTTTTCTCACGCCGAAGTTGCTCGATGAAGCCGAAGACATTCTCTACCGCCAGATAGTCAACGCGACGCGTTTCCCCGGCGTGAAGCTCGTTGCGATCACCCCTGACGCGCATTATGGCTATGGTGTGCCGGTCGGGTGTGTGATTCTTACTGATGCTGAATCGGGCGCGGTTGCAATGGGACCAGTGGGCTACGACATTGGCTGCGGAATCGTCAGCGCGAAATCCGACGTGCCTGCCGATGCCGCGACGTTTGATAAGAAGCTCGCGTTCAATCGCGCCGTGATGGAGCGAGTCAACATGGGCGCGGGCGGCAAGAGCGTTAAGCTTGGACGAGTCAGCCGCAGCGAGTTCGAAAATCTCATACGAGGCGGCGCTGAGTATTACGTTGAAAAGTACGGAGCGACGTTTGATCGCAGCCGCGCCGAGCGCCATCGTCTGCCAGTTGACGACGATTGGCAGCCGCCTCTCGGAGGAAAGGGGAAGCCCGAAAGAGGAATGGAACAGATCGGCTCGCTCGGCGGCGGAAATCATTTCATAGAGCTTCAGCGATGTGAAGAGACGGGCACGCTATTCGTGCAGGCGCACACAGGCTCGCGCGGCTGGGGGCACGGGCTGGCGACGAACTATTTTGAGACGGCAAAAGCTGAAAAGCCCGACGTTATCACAGACATTGATCTGGGCTACTTCACGCCTGAGTCGGAGCATTATCGCGATTACCTGAATGCTGTTGCATCGGGCGGCAACTTTGCGATTATCAACCGGCTGGTAATCTTCGAGCAGATTGCCGAGAGCTTTCGCGAAGTTTTCGGCGGCGAGCTTGAACTGATCTACGAGATAAGCCACAACCTCGTGCAGAAAGAGTGGCATCCTGAATTTGGCGAAGTCTATGTGCATCGCAAAGGGGCAACGCGAGCTTTTCCGGCGGGGCATCCGGCTTTGAAGGGGACGATGTGGGAAGACACGGGGCATCCGGTTTTGATTCCGGGATCGAATAAGGATTACAGCTACATACTTCGCCCGGAAGCGGGCGCGGTCAAAAGTGGCTATTCCGTAAATCACGGCGCGGGCCGAAGAATGTCTAGAGGCGAAGCCGCGCGCAGTTTGAATCAGCGCGAGATTGATCGCGAGTATGCCGAAGCAGGTGTGCTTGTGAACACTGATGGCCGCGTACCGATTGATGAAGCTGCGCCGTGTTACAAGGCTTCGGAAGAAGTGATTGCGGCAGTCGTCGGCGCGGGCCTTGCGCGAGTAGAGTACACGCTCTGGCCACTGGCATCACTCAAAGGAGAAGAGGAAAGAAAGTCGCGGAAGAAGAGGTTCGGCAAAAAGAAGTCTAGCGATCATTATTGATTGGTTTAGCGATCTTTAAGATGCTCATCTTCACAGGAGGCAATTATGGAAATGTTCTGGGCTGTAATCGTATCCGTAATTCTTATTTTGATTATTTACGGAAAGCCGTTTCGCATAACGAACATTCGCGCGGGGCGCAAAGAGTCGTGTCTGCTCCGGCAACACCTCACCGCTGTCAACGCGGCGGCGCGTGTTGGCTGCGCGGAAATAACAGGCGCAGAGATCAGTTCGCGCGAACTGACATTCTCGCCTCAAACCATTCTCGCAGGCCATCACTCGTTCGCAGTCGGTACGGCGGGAAGCGCGACTCTTGCGCTACAGACAGTCCTGCCCGCGTTGATGCTCGCAGACGGGCCTAGCACGCTCACGCTCGAAGGTGGAACGCATAATCCGTTCGCGCCTCCATTCGATTTTCTTGCGCGAGTCTTTTTGCCGCTCATCAACCGCATGGGCGCAAGCGTCACAGCCACGCTTGAGCGAGCGGGATTCTATCCGGCTGGCGGCGGAAAATTTGAAGTTGCGATCAAACCTGCTGCGAAACTTGAACGACTCGACCTCAACGAGCGCGGCGAGGTGATAAACAAAGGCGCGCGAGCGATGATCGCCAATCTGCCCGAAAGCATCGCGCGCGCAGGGAGCTTCGAGTCATCGCGCAGAAACTTTCGTGGAAAGACGAGTGGTTGATTGTAGAAAAGGTTGATAACTCGCGCGGGCCGGGCAACGTCGTGATGATAGAGATCGAATCAACAAACGTCACGGAAATCTTCACGGGCTTCGGCGAGCGGGGCGTGAGGGCCGAAGCCGTTGCCGACACCGCAGTCAAAGCCGCGCGCCAGTATCTCTCTACCGATGCCGCTGCGGGCGAATACCTTGCAGACCAGTTGATAATTCCGATGGCGCTCGCGGGCGGAGGCACGTTTACGGCAACGCGATTGTCTCGCCACATGACTACGAACATCGAGATCGTTCGCCGCTTTCTCGATGTGAGCGTTGAGACCGCGCAACTGGAGAATCGCTCCTACAGAGTCGAGGTGAAATAGCGAGCCGGAAAGGATTCACCGCCGCAGACGTTGCAGAATCGAAAGACCTCGCAGAGAAACGGCGAAGACTCTGTGCCACCTCTGTGTCCTGCCGCGTCTGCGGCGGTGAACTGACTCGCGCATCCTGCATCCAAACGAAATCCGCTCTGGCACTGTAGATTCCTGTGAGCAAGACGCCTGCGCTCCACGTTGCTAACGCAATAGAGTTGAGCGATAACGCCGTTGTTACTGCTGCTGCAGATTCAAAATCGTCTGGGCCTTCACCGACTTCTGGCTCTTGAGCAGCACGCGCAATTCGCTCTCGGTCACTTCGTTCGGCGATCCGTTCGGCAGCACCTGTAGCTGCTTGAGAAATTCTATTATCTCCGCCTGCTGATCTTTTGTGAGAGCCTCGAACCTCTGACGTTGTGGTCGCGCCTCTCCCGCGTGATGCAGTATCGCTTCCGTTATCGTCGTCAGATCGCCGCGATGGCCGTAAGGCGCTGTGTTGCCAACATCCCAAAGCTTGCGCGTTATGAACTGATCAACCGGCACTCCGCTCTGAACAAGTTGCTCGTTGCGAAAGAACGGGTCCTGATCGTCGCAAATAACATGGCGCTTCAAATCGGTGTAAGCGCGCACGATTGCGCCGCCCGCGCCGTTTCTTTCAAGTCGCGGCTTCGGAATATCTTTCGTCAAATCGAACGTGAAAGCATGCTGCACGTCCTGAGGCCGCAGGTTGCCCGGCGGGTTGAACTGGCTCGGCTCGCTGAACAGTCGCGAGTTCAATGTGAGCGCAGGCTTGTGACAATCCGTGCAGCCTATCTCGGCGAATCGCGTTTCGCCGCGCGCAGCCGCCGCGCGCCGCGCAGGGTCGTCAGGTATCACACGGCCTGGCACGTTCATCGCCGCTTGAAAAACTGTCGCCGCAGTTATGTCGCCTGCGGTTAGCTCGTCCGGCACGCCGTCTTCATCAAAGTCGTTTGTTGTGATGACGTTTCCTTTGCTATCTTTTTGCCCTGCGCCGAATCGCTCGACCGCTTCCATGCCGTGATGGTGATTGAAAGCGTTGACGGTGAAGGCTCGCACGGAATTGACTACGCCTTTTTGGCTAAACGGCTTGATGATGAGATCAGCGTCAACGCCTTCTACGCGCGAAGTATCAACTGTTCCATCTGGCCGCGCGGTTATCTGCCCAAAGCTCACGCCCTTTGTTTCGAGCCGCTTGGTGACATTTGCTCCTGACGCTTTCGCTTCGTTGATCGCCTGAGTGCGAATAGCAATGAGGTCTGCGCTCATCTCGCGCGCGAGCATCTCGATTGCGCCCGAGCCGTTCATGCCGAGCGTGTTGCGCTCGTCGGAAAACGCAGCCGATACGGAATCGGTCACAGGGTCGAGGACCTGCGCAAGCACGAAGACGTTTGCGACAAATCCGCCCGCGCCGCCAACCGTCGGTTGATTGTGACAATCGGCGCATGAAGTGGAATCAGTTCCCGAAGTGCGAATGAAACCGGGATCGTGCGACGGGTCGCGCTTTGTGGGTGAGCCGTCGCCTGTAGCGGCGGGCCGTCCCTGCCCGTCGAGCTTCGTCCAGCGAGCGGCGAAAATCTGCTCGCCGATCTCAAGCAGCTTCTTGAATTTGATAGCGCCGTTTTCGATGTCGGTCTGGTTGACATGTTGTTCGAGCGCGGGCCGCTCGCCGATGCGCGCAGATTGCTGTGCCGTTGCGATATTGTTTTTAGTCGTTATTATGAGCGCGCACACAAATGCAGTTGCTAGAGCAACTATTTTCAGCAGCTTCATTGAGCACACCTCCCTGTTCGATATCTTGTAAGCGGAATAGCAAGAACTGACTTTTGCCGAATCCCCCGTCTGTTCGCGTTTTGAGACAGAATGGAAGCGTCCAACCGACAGGTTGGTCATATCACAAGAAAGCGCGGCCAGTCAAAGCGATGGTTGCTTGCTTCCGGCATGGAAAAGCCTTCGTCGGCGCGTATAATGATCTCTTGGATGCCTACAACATCTTTTTTCTTTGAAGTCACATCAGCATTACAGAGAGGCAGCCTGAATCAATGAGAAAAACAGAAGCCCAACCGCTCAATGCGTCTCTCACCGAAAAGCCAAATGTAGTTTTATCGCTCCGCCGCCGATGGGCCGTGACGGCAGGCGTGATGGCCGGAATGTTTCTTGCCGCGCTCGAAGCTACAGTCGTTGGCACCGCGATGCCGACCGTCATTGCATCTTTAGGCGGGCTTGACCGCTACAGCTGGGTCTTTTCGGCTTACCTGCTGACTTCAACCGTGACTGTGCCCGTGTGGGGAAGGCTTTCGGACCTTTACGGGCGACGGATCTTTTATCTGATCGGCGTGGCTTTCTTTCTTTTAGGCTCGGCGCTTTCGGGCGCGTCTCAAACAATTACTCAACTGATAGTCTTTCGCGCAATTCAAGGGTTAGGCGCGGGCGCGCTCATCCCGCTTTCGATGACTATCAACGGCGACATATACACCTTGCGCGAGCGGGCGCGGATGCAGGGTTTATTTAGCGGCGTGTGGGGACTGGCTTCAATACTCGGCCCGCTCGCAGGCGGTTTAATAACTCAATACCTTTCGTGGCGATGGGTCTTTTACATAAACATCCCATTCGGGCTTGCCGCAGCAACCATAGTCGGCATAGCTCTCGTCGAGCCGAAGCGAACAGAAAAACCGATCATTGATTATGCAGGCGCGACGTGGCTCACCGTAGCCATCACGCTATTGCTATTGGTGCTTGTCGAAAGCGGCGACCCTGCGAAGTGGGCGAACCCGCTGATGCTTGCCGGAGTCGCGGGCATTGCAGCGTTCGGCCTTCTGTTCGTGTGGACGGAACGGCGCGCTGTGGAGCCGATAGTTCCCTTCTCGCTTTTCAGGAATCGAATCATCGCCGCCGGATCGCTCATTGCATTTCTCGTGGGCGCGGCGATGTTCGGCGCGCTGTCTTTCATCCCGCTGTTCGTTCAAGGCACGCTCGGCGGCACGGCTACCGAAGCGGGCGTGCTGCTCACGCCGTTCTTGCTCGGATGGGTCGTGATGTCGGTCGTCGGCGGGCGATTGATGTTTCGCGTCGGCTATCGCCCGACGATACTCGCGGGGCTGACGGTTCTCACAGCGAGCTTCATCGTCATCACCACGTTTGGACAGAGCACGCCTCGCTCGTGGCTCTTAATAGATGTTGGCGCGATGGGCATAGGTATGGGGCTTGTGATGTTCGCGCTGTTGATAACTGTGCAAAATTCTGTGGGCCGCAATCAACTTGGCATCGCAACGTCGCTCAATCAATTCTCACGCTCGATTGGCCAAACCGTCGGCGTGGCCGTTATGGGAACGATAATGACCATCGGCCTGGCGTCGCACGTCGCGGAGATTCAGCGCGAAAGCGGACTGCCCGAAGCGGAAGTCGCTCGCGTCGTTCACAATCCGAGCAAGTTGATTGATCCGCACGCGCGCACTCAGCAAAAACCGGAGCTTATTCGCGCGATGTCAAACGCGTTAGGCGGCGCGCTGCGCAACGTATTTATGACGGGCGCGGCGATAGCTGCGCTCGCTCTGCTTTCCGGCTTCTGGCTTCCGCCGGGCCATTTAAAGCCCGTTGATGCCGAAGAAAAGATTCCGTCTTCGACAGCCGAGTGCGAGCGATTGCTGATGGCCGAGATGACGACGATTGATCCCGAACACGAGCCTGCGATTGAAGAATCGTGAAAGCTAACCGCTGATTGCTGACGGCTATTTTTATTCGCGCTTGTTGCGAAAAATATTAAGCAGCATCGTCGGGCGGTCGGTCTTTATCGCGTCAACGCCGAGCAATCGCATCGCTTCGGCAAACTCCGCTGAGTCAACCGTCCACACCCATACCTCGACGCCCGCTTTGTGCGCAAGCTCGACGATCTCGCGCGAGAGCTTTTTATAAGAGACCGAGATTGAATGCGGCTTGAACTTCAACACGCGCTCAAGCGCCTTGTCGTAAGAGACTGTACCATCATAACCGGGATTGATGTGCAGCTTGAGTTGCGGGCCGAGCGCGCGGCGCAGCTTTTCGCAGGTCTTCAGATCGGGGGCTTCGAGCACAACTCGATCAAGCTCGCGGAAGTTCTTAAGCGACGCGATTATCTTATCAACAAGCTCATCGAATCGCGCGCCGCGTTTGATCTCGATGTTGAGCATAACGCCTTTGACGCTTGCGAGCAGTTCGTTGAGCGTAGGCACGCGCCGCCCGCCCGTGTCTTCGCCTCGCGGCACGAGTGTCTGTCTGGTCAATTCCGAATAGGTCATATCGGAGATGAGCCGCGTGCGCTGGTCGGGCGCGAGTCCTTCGACGCGCCCGAATCGCTCATCGTGATAGATCACAACGACGCCGTCGCGGGTCAACCGAATGTCGGTTTCGATTCCGTCAGCGCCAATCTTTGCCGCGCGCTGAAATGCTTCGATGGTGTTCTCGGTTGACTCCATCGCGCCGCCGCGATGCGCAATGACCTTCGGCCTGTTGCTTTCAGGCGATTGAGCATTGGCGATTAAAGATGCCGCAATGGAGCAAAAAACTAGCAATGAGGCAGAGAGCGCGAGCTTGGTTTTATTCAGCATTCGTCTGATCGTTTAGAGAGTGATTTTGAAAATGTGTTTGTCGCTTCGGCGCAATGATTAAATCTCAAATCCGCTTTCAGAAATACTTCTTCAGCTTTTGATAAGTCGTCGCGAGGTCTTCCGGCAGCACGCGAGTTTCGCCAATTATCGAAACGAAGTTCGCATCACCCGTCCATCGCGGCACTACGTGCAGATGAAGATGATCGGCCACGCCCGCTCCCGCGCTGCGACCTAAATTCATGCCGATGTTGAAACCATCCGGGTGATACTCAGCTTCTAGTGCCCGCTGAGCGCGCTTGGCAAGCTCGATCATCTCCGCAGTCACCTCTTCGCTCACGTCAGCAAGCTGCGCCTTGTGCTCGTAAGGCACGATCATCAGATGACCGCTCGTGTAAGGGAACAGGTTCAGGACGATGAAGTTCAGCCGCGCGCGATGAACAATATAGTTGTTTTCATCGCTGCCTTCGAGTATCCGGCAAAAGACGCAGCCAGGCTGGCGGTCAGCCGATGCGATGTATTTGTATCGCCAGGGACTCCAGATGTGTTCCATCGCTCGTCAGCCTTTGCGAAGCAGAGTGAAAGCCGCAATCAGAAGTATCGCCACGAAAAGAATGAACGCGACAAGGGCTGTGTTTAAGACTTTTTTCAGGTCGAACTGTTTCATCGCAAACAACAACGAGTGGCATAAAATCAGCAGCTACGAAACCCGCCGCCGATTATATGTCACTCGTCACTGGGAAGCTAATCCAATCTACGATTACGCTGATAGATTACTCTTCGTCCTTATTCTCAGCCCCTACGCTTTGCAAGCTGCTCGCTTCTTCGTTCTCACCTTGAGGCGCGAGCGAATCTTCGCTCTTCTTTTCGGTGACCACGCCCTGCAGGTCTTTCAGGAAGTCGCCGATGGTCGCCATCCCTGTGCCAGTCTCGTGATAGGTGCGAACGTCTTCAGGGTCATTCTCTTTGCCGACCGCTCGCGCAGATAGACCGATCTTTTTCTGCGCAGGGTCGAGCTTCAAAATCTTGAAAGGCAGAACCTGCCCGATCTTCACCGCGTCTTCAGGCTTTTCGACTCGCTCGTCCGAAAGCTCCGAAACGTGGCAGAGTCCTTCGATGCCTTCTTCGATTTCGACGAACGCGCCGAAGTTCGCAAAGCGCACGACCTTGCCCTTAATCACATCGCCGAGCTTGTGCGTCTCAAAGAAACGATCCCACGCATTCGGCTCAAGGTCTTTGATCGAGAGGCTCAGCCTGCGGCCTTCAAGGTCAATGTTCGTGATGATTGCATCAACCTGCTGACCCTTCTTCAAAACGTCCGACGGATGCTTTATTCGCTTCGTCCACGAGATGTCGGATACGTGAACGAGTCCGTCAATGCCGTCTTCAATCTCGACGAACGCGCCGAAGTCAGTAAGCGAGCGCACCTTGCCCGATACGCGCGAGCCGACATGATAACGCGTCGGGAAAGTCTCCCACGGGTCTGCCGTGACCTGCTTGAGTCCGAGAGAGACGCGGCGGTTGTGCGGGTCGACTTCGAGCACGACGGCTTCGACTTCCTGACCGATTGAAAGCAGCTTCGACGGATGCTTCAATCGCTTCGACCAGGTCATCTCGCTGACATGCACGAGACCTTCAATGCCAGGCTCGATCTCAATGAACGCGCCGTAATCGGTAAGGCTCACGACGCGCCCGCGAACGCGCGACCCTGCCGGGTAACGCTCGGCAACCGATTGCCACGGGTCGGGCAATAGCTGTTTGTAGCCCAGGCTGATGCGCTCTTTTTCGCGGTCGAATTTAAGCACCTTAACCTGAATTGTGTCGCCAACCTTGAACAATTCCGTAGGCGACGCGATGCGGCCCCAGCTCATGTCAATTATGTGGAGGAGTCCATCTATTCCGCCGAGATCAATGAACGCGCCGTAGTCGGTGATGTTTTTCACCGTGCCTTCAAGTATCACGCCCTCTTCGATATTGGCGAGCGTCTCAGCCTTCTTCTTGTTGGCGCTCTCTTCGAGCACGGACTTGCGCGAGACGACCACGTTGCCTCGCTTGCGATTCAGCTTCACGACGCGAACTTCGATCTCCTGACCGATAAGGCTTTCGAGGTTGCGCACCGGACGGGTGTCTACTTGCGAGCCGGGCAGGAAAGCGGGCACGCCTTCAACATCAACGCGAAGGCCGCCCTTAATTCTCTCGACGACGCGGCCCGTGATTGTCTCCTGGGTCTGATGCGTGCGGCGCAACCGCTCCCATGACTGCAACTGCATTGCGGCGGCGCGCGATAGTATCGCGTAGCCTTCCTGGTTCTCTAAGCTCTTGATGAGCACGTCAACTTCATCGCCGCGCTTGACCGTAAGGTTGCCGTTGCGGTCGAGGAACTCTTCGCGCGCGACGACGCCTTCGGACTTGTAACCGATGTCGACGAGCACGTACTGATCGGATATGCCGACTACTGTGCCGCGAACTATCTCGCCTTCCTGGCGAGTGGCCGCAGTCTCCTTCTCGTAGTTTTCGAGCAGCGCGCTGAAGTCCTGCGCGCTTGCGGTTTCAGAATCCGTTGTCTGCTCGGTTGATGAGTTGCTGCTCGCGCTCGTTTGAGTCGCAGCGCCAGCGTCGGCGGCTGCGGCGTCTGGGCCGGTGGTCGGATCGAGCGGGGCCGCCTCTTGTTTGGCGCTGTCGGCTGCCGTGCTCACACCGGACTGGTTTACGTTATCTGTCGCCATTAGATTGCTACTCCTCCTGAACCGCCATATTTGATTTCATCGGAATTGGTGTCACCGAACCGATGGAAAACTATTTCTAAATAGTATGCTTCATCGGTCGGCAACCTTCAAGCCTTCGCCGTTGATATGAATACGACAGTAAAGACTTTCTGCGAAAGGTCGCGCCTTGCTCGCATGAAACCGCAAACGCGAGCACGACAACTTCAGATTGAGGTGTCGCTTTTACTGCGATACTCTCCGTTTGAATAGAGAGCGTGGCAGGAATCTCGCCGGACGCGCCTGTCTATATGTCGTTTCATACACGCTTGAGGCAAGGCAAAACTCTACACGCACACGCACAGGCATGTCAAGGATGCAGGCGTCATCGAAAATGTCAGCAAAAAGTCTTGCGTGTGATTGGGAAAAAAGCGAGCAGCGTTCGACGCTTAGATAATTCATAACTGAGTATTGAAAGCTGCTCGTCGTTGCACTCGGCTCATGAGGAATCACATCACTGCGGCGGGTGAGGCGGCTGCGCTGCTTATCACCGAAGCTACAATCGCGTCGAGCGCGGTCAGGTCAACAGGCTTTGCGAGCACCGCAGCGCACCCGACTGCGACGGCGCACTCTTCGACTTCAGCCGTCTTCCATCCGGTGACCAGTATCGTCGGAATGCGCGAGTTGCCCGAATCGTTCAGGCGATGAATCACGCCGAAGCCGTCGACTGTAGGCATGACGAGATCAACTATGATGGCGCTTGGACGGCCACGCGACACCATCTCCATCGCGTCGCACGCGGAGTTGGCCACTTCCACATCGTACTTGTCCCGAAAGAATAACTTTGCAACCTCAGTCCATTCCTCATCATCGTCAATGATGAGAAGCGTTCGACGGTTGCCGTTCGCTCTCGCTTCCTGTCTCGCGCCCATTATCCCTCCGATCAGGCAGCCGCGATGCCTGAGCATCAAGCAAGCCTTGCCTGCCTCGTCGTCTTGCGACCAAAAGGCGATTCGTAGCGGCTGGAAAAAATGCTCGCGACGTTCTGCTTCATAAAGACTAGCTCGGTTTCGCTCTTACTCACATCAACCATCAATATGTCGCCCTCGCCGATTTGACGAGTCGCAAGCAGGTTTGAAAGCGGCAGCACGACGTTGCGCTCGATGGTTCGCTTGAGCGGGCGCGCGCCGTACTTGGGATTGGTCCCTTCCGTGAGCAGGTACTCTTTAGCGCGCTCGGTGTAGCGCAGTATGAAGCGGCCTCCGCTTACCGTGAGCACTCTTCGCTGAACCGCCTGCAATTCGAGTTCGAGTATCTGCTGCATGGAATTGCGCGAGAGCTGCTTGAAAACAACGGTCTTGTCTATTCGATTCATGAATTCCGGCGAGAACTTCCTGCGCGCCGCCTCAACGCCGACCTTCTCAAGGTGGCCGTTGAGCTTCTCTGCCGGTTCATTGACGGGCAGCGCAAAGCCGAGCTTCGCTTCGGCAACGCGCTCCATCTCTCTCGCGCCGAGGTTCGATGTCATCACGACTATCGTGCGCGAGAAATCAACGCGACGATTATCGCCAAGCGTCAAAGTCGCTTTGTCGAGCACGCCAAGCAATAACTGCCAGAGCGCGTCACTGGCTTTTTCGATTTCGTCAAACAATACGAGCGTCAGCTTAACGCGGTCCGTGTGATAGCTGTTGATGTGCTCCTGCGTGAGTATCGGCGGAGTCTCGCGGTGGCCCAGATAACCAGGCGGCGAGCCGATCAATTTAGCAATCTCGTGCGAGTGCTGAAACTCCGCGCAGTCAACCCGGATGAAAGCGTTCGGGTTGCCGAAAAGGACTTCCGCCGCCGCCTCGACCGAGCGGGTCTTTCCCGTCCCCGTCGGTCCCAAAAACAGAAGCGTGCCTATTGGACGGCCCGGCATGTTCAGCCCTGCCTGGTAAACCTGATAAAGCTGAGCGAGCGCGCGCACGGCCTGATCCTGTCCGACCACGCGCGCCAGTAACTGTTGCTCGAAGTTCAAGGCCTCTTCCGACTTTACCGTGTGATCGAGCATCGTGTATTCAGGCTCGCTCGCTGTCGCCAATGAAGCTCCGAAATAATTTAGTTGCGCTACCATCTTTCCGTCTCCCCTTGTTCCGTCCCCTACATCAACGGATCGCCTTTCAATATCTGCTGGCATAATGATCGGCAACCGCTGTGCCAGTTGCAGCGAAAACACAATGCATTCAAGGTATTGTTACTTTTAGTATTTCTTTATGTTGAATCAAGGGCATCGCCGACACATGGTCGTTTCCATACTTCACACGACATGCGATTGGTTTGTCATTTTGTTTGTGGGCAAAGCGAGGACGCGACCGATTAAGCTCACGTTGCTTGTACTCATAAGATTCAGGCTCGCAAGCGCGTCGTATGCTATCAATCCATCAGCTCGCTTGAGTTGATAATATGGCATTTGGACTATCGCAGAAGACAATCCCTCATAGGCTCTCGTCCTCAACAGCTTCCATCACGGATTGCTCTTGTAAGTACCAACGGCGAGCGTCACCCCGTCGGTTTCTACGGTCACAGTTCCGTCGCGGCCAGTTTGAAAAAGCCTCACGCCGCGCGCGAGGTAGCGATCAACCACCTCCCGGTTAGGATGGCCGAAGCGACTGCGCTCGCCGACCGAGATCACAGCGCATCGCGGCGCGACCGCGTTGATAAAACTTTCGGTTGAAGATGTTTTTGAGCCGTGATGCGGGACTTTCAAAACATCTGATCTGAGGTTCGCGCCTGACTCAATAATCGCGCGCTCGCTCGCTTCTTCAATGTCGCCCGCGAGCATTATCGAGACCGAGCCGTAGCTGAGCCGCACCACGACTGAATCATTGTTCGAAGAGGTTATGGGAAATTGAGCAGCCCGCTGCGGCCACAGCACTTCTATGCTTACGCCTTCAAGCTCGAATCGCTCGCCCGCGCTCACTGTTGCCAGTGGAACGCCGCGCCGCGCAAGCGAACGAGCGAACAGATCAAACTCGGCGTCAGCCGTCGGCGCGTGGCCTACGATTGCCTGCCCGATTTGAAAATTCTTAATGACATCCGCGAACCCGCCTATGTGGTCTGCATCGGCGTGAGTCACAAGCAGATAATCAACCCGCGTGCGACCCTGCGACCAGAGGAATCGAGAAACGACTGCTTCGCCTATCGAGAATGCATCGTCGTTGAAATCCGCTTCGCTTTCATCATTGTCTGATTGCTTTTTCAGGTTATTATCCGAATCGCGCGCATTGAATCGAATCTCGCCGCCCGCGTCAACGAGCATGGTCGAGCCTCGCGGAAAAACGACGAGCGCGGCATCGCCCTGCCCCACGTCGAGAAAATGCACAGTCAGCTTTCCCGTCGCCGCCACGGAAGCGGGCCGGACTACCCCGACGGCGGCGATCCCTATCGCCAGCGCGCAAGCAAACGACGCGGAGACGCGCAGACGCCGAGACGCGGGGAGAACCCTTTCACCTTTCGATAAAACTCTCACCTCCACGGCATCGCCTCTCTCTTCCGCCGCGTCCCCGCGTCCCCGTGTCGCCGCGTCGTCCAAAGGATGCCATCGGTCTATCAATATCGCGAGCAGGACGAGCGGCGCGAAGTACGCCGCATAAATGATTGATTGCCATCCTTCATAGTTGGCGACTCGAAAGGTCGCGCCCGGCACAGTCAAAAATGGCACGATGGCGTTGATGAGCAGATGATGAGCGGCAACGACTATCGAGCGAAGCGGTGCTGCTATCCCTGAGGCAACCGCGCCCACTGTGATCGTCGCAATGCACACAATCATCAGGATCGCCGTGAGCAGCCCTGCGAAGATGTTCAGCAGCACGCCGACCGGCGCGGCGCGATTGAAATAGATGGCCATCAACGGCAGTGTCGCAAGCTGAATCGCCGTCGAGGTGATTACGAGCGTCACGACACCGCGCGCGAGCCACTGCAATCGCAAAAGCCCAAGCCCGCGAGCCGCACGCGATTTGATCAAATGGTAGCGCACTGCCGCGCGCCGCATCTCTTTATTGAACGCGCGCTCGTCCCAGAAAATCGTCTCCGCAAAACTTCTCACGGCGGGCGAGCAGGACGGCGGATGAGGTGTATCAGCCGATGGTCGCCACTCGCCTATGGCTCGAAGTTTATCAATTAAGGGCAGAGCGAGCGCGACTATCGCCGCGACAGCGATGAAGCTCAACTGAAACCCGGAATCGGCCACCAGAGCCGGTTCCAGGGCGAGCATAGTAAAAGCCGCGAGCGAAACCGTGTTGATCGAAGCCGCGCGCCGAAACAGCAGCGGGCCGATGAGTCCGATTGTTATCATCACCGTTGCGCGAGTGACTGGCGCGGCCAGCCCGACCATCACCGCGTAAGCCCACAGCACAAACAGCGCGACGGCGGTTCGCGTAATGCCCGCACGCGTCGTCTTTGATCGTCGCCTGCGCCAGTCATTGATCGTGACAGGGATTCGGAGCAAGGCCCATGCGATGATGCCTATGTGAAGGCCCGCGATGACGAGCGTGTGAAATGTCGCGCTCTCGCGCAGCCGTTCGCTAGTTTCGCGGTCGAGGAAATAGCGATTGCCCGTGAGCATCGCCTTCATTGTTCCGGCGACGCGCGCATTGAAGGCTGAATCAATGGCCGTCATCATCCTCAGTCGCAGATGATAAAGCGCGGCGAGCAATCCATTCACTGATGCTCGGCCCGCGCGCTCGATGAGAAGCGGGCTTTTGATCGTCCCTTTAAAATCGTAGCCGCGCCGCTCAAGGAACTCGTTGAAATCGGGCGAACCGGGATTGTTGAACGCGCGAGCGCGCTCAAGCCTGACGAGCATGCGCACGCGCGAGCCGTAATCGAGATGAAGATCATTGAATTCATCCTTCGCCTCGTCGCTTGCGAGCGAAACCATTAACCGCACGCGGCCTGTCGCCGCGATTGTGTCATCGCGCGCGCGAATGCTTTCGGCAGCGATGTCGAGGTAATACAACTCAGGCGCAGGCTCAGGCGGGGCGACCATCACGCCGGTCAGTTCAACCGGATCATTCGCCGTGATTTGCGCGTCATAGAGTTGCTTCAAGCGTGTCGCATTCGTATCTGTTCGTTGATTGAAGGAGAGCAACGCGCCTAGCGCAGCAAAGCTCGCAAGCAGCGCAACGGACGCAGCCGCGCTCCGTCGGGCGATGACGAATTTGATTGAAGCGATGATTGATGCTGAAGCAATAATGCTGACAAGCGCGCGCGCGGGCGCGCACCAGCGATCAACGAGAATCCCGATTGTGAGCGCGACGGCCAGATAAAAGAAAGGCTGCCGCCGCATAGAGAGATTCGACTCACAGGCGCGCGGGCGCGCAGACGCGGCGGTTTTCTCTTCGGCTTGCGGCTCGCCTCTTACCGCGTTCATAGGGATGCTCCTGCGGGCTGCGGTTTATGTTCTGTGCGTCTGCGCGTTGCGCCGTGCGGTTGACAACGGCGGGCGCAGGGATTAAACATCTAAGCTATGAGCGATGGATCAACGGACGATCTTCAACAAAAAATTTTTGAATTTGCCAGAGCGACCGAAGCCCCTGAGGAGTCGTTTTTGATGAAGCGCGCGTCGCTCGACGACCGAGATCAATTGCAATCGGTCATTGATGGCCTGACGCTGTCGCTCATCAGCTACTGCTATCACCGCCACCCGCGCGGCGAGAACGTGCACGAGATAATGGAGAAACTCGACCGCGCTGAGCCGGGTTCGGCGGAAGCCGAAGAGCTTGAGCGCCGCGCCGACGACGCGGCGGCCCTTCAGATACCTTTCATTGTCACGCTCAACAAACTGGTTGAGGATTATTACCACCTGCGCCGCAGGCTCGAAGCCCGGCTGCGCGCTCAGGAATAATCCGGTTTTCGTCAGAACTATTTTCTATTTTAGAAACGGCTAGCGGCTTGAGCCGCGCGCTCTATGAAAGTGCCGCTATTGACAATCAAGCCGCGCCGAAGCGCGATGCTAGAGACGGACGAATAAGTCATTCATCCGTGTCGTCATCATTATCGTCATCGGCGTCGCCTGCGCTCGCTGACATCCCTTTCACCTCCGCAGAGATTTCCGCGCGTCGCTGCTTGGCCAGTTTCATAATCAGCGACAGGTGTTTTCGGGCGCGGCGGGCGGCGGCCTTGTTGCCTTTCTGGCGAAAGACCATGTTTTCGGCGGCGAAGCGGCCCACTTCAATCAAGAGCTGACCAGTGGTCGAGCCTTGCGCGCGGCGGTCGAACAGGCGGCGGTCGCGCCCGCTGCGCCGCTCAGGCGTGCCGTGAGGCGGCCCATTATCTACCTTGCGACGGTCCTCGCCTGAGCGCCGGTCTTGCCCGCTGCGGCGCTCTTCGGTGGGCGGAATGAATGCATTATCGTCTGCCATCTCTTTCTCCAAAGCTGATTGTTTTTCACTGCTAGTTCAGTCAGAGGGCTTGCTTGTTTATTGCGCGCTGCGAAAGATAGATTAATTCTGCAACACGCGCTAGTCTAACACAGAGCCGTTTTCTTGCAAGGAAAAAGACGCGATGTCAAAGGCAAAAAGCGCAGCTATAAGCCTCTCCTTATTTCTGCTTGTCGAGCGTCATCTCCATGAACTTCTGCCAGTTCTTGCCGTCGAATTTGCTCTGAACCGATTCGGTTTGAGTGTATGTGCGGCGCTGTCCTGGCCCCATCGCAAACCAGCCTGTGCCTTTCCACTGCCCGATGAGAAAATCGAGCTTCTTCATCTCAGCAGGCTGTATCGAGGGAGATTGAGCCAAGACAGGAACAACAAGGATGAGAAGCAATGGTAGAGCGGCAATTTTTCTCATAGCGTCCTCCGTATTGAAAGTTGTCGAACGTAATAAGACTTGGCGTGACGCGGCCTGATGAGTAGAGCCTCGCGCTGAGGCAAGCCGCCACGCCGGGTCCCGGTTGAACTAAGCCCGACTGGGGTAGTTGGAGTTTCAACGGCAAGCTGTCTCAGCCTTTAATGGCTTGCGGGTCAGGGCCAGTCTCACTCGGATTTGATTTCTCCAGGCTCGATACTGCTCGCCTACTACTGATTTTGCTCTCTGAGAGCAGTCTCTTTCAATAGATCGAATCATTGGTAGCTACCTTTGCTCTCGCTGTTTGACCTTTCAGACAGGCTACCGCCCTCACGCCGCTGCTTGAGCCGCAGCCTGCGGTTGGGCGGGCTGATTTCACTTGCTCAGCCTTTCTATTCATCACGGCGGCTCTCGACTATTGGCTTTGAGTCTCTCGACCAGCCTCATCTCCCCTCCACATCTTGGGCACAGGTGAGAGTTGACCGACTCCTTGACATAGGCTTCTTTCTGGCTCGGCTCCTGTTCGATCACGCTTCCCGCGAGCCTGTGACGGGCCTCTTCGAGCAAGTCACGATTCGACGGACTCACAAGGCCATAGTATCGGACTTTGACGAATCGCTCTGGCAGCACGTGCTGTAGGAATCTGCGGATGAACTCTTCTGCCGTCACTGTGCAACTCTTCGTCTTGTCTGTCGCTGACTCCTTGTACTGGAATGTCACAAAGCCGTCTTCAAGTTTCACTATTCGGTTGTTGGAGATGGCTACTCGAAAGATGTAAGGGGCGAGGTACTTCATTGCCGCCTCGCCATTGCCGACCGGCTCACCGCTGGACTACCCAGCCTTTGTTCCACACTCGCTCATCTACTTCATCCAACAGGCCGGCCTTCTTCAATTGGTCGCGGACTTTGGCCCGAAATAGGATGCTGAGCGCCTTGACTGGCACAAGGAACTCTTCACCAGATGAGACCCATCGGCCCGATTCGCTCAATCCTTCCCCAGTGACGATGTAGTGAACGTGTGGATGGTAAACGAGCGCCCGCGTCCAAGTGTGCAACACCCCCACCATCCCTATTTGGCCGCCGACAAACCGGGGGGCAGCCGCAAGTTTCTGTAAGGCTTCTGAGCTTGCTCGAAACAATATGTTATAGACGACCTTCTGATTTGAGCGAGCAAGTTGACGCAACTCTTCCGGCAGAGTGAATGTCACAAGGAAATAAACTACTGGCAGCAGCAACTGCTTTTGCTTTTCCAACCACTGGTCGGCCTGATTGCTCTGGCACTTTGGGCAGTGACGATTCTTGCACGAGTGATAACTGTAACGAGTCTCATCGCAAGCTTCACAATAATAGACCGCGCCGCCAAGCGCAGCAGTCCGGCACGATTCTATATCTCGCATAGCTCGAAGGTGTGAAGGCAGCATCCGCTCGCCGAACTTTGAT
>DATLXU010000139.1:0-6179 GCA_035575515.1 Blastocatellia bacterium | reverse complement strand
AGTAGGACATCGAATACCCGCCCCGAAGCACGGTCTTGTCGCCTTCGCCGAAGATCGCTTTCAGTATCGGGAGACTGACCTTCGGACTCCAGGCGAAGCCTATCGAAGGCGAGACGTTGTTGTAGTCATCACGGTACGGCTTGTCTTTGTCAGACACGGCAAAGTACTGCGTGGGAGAGCCATCCGATGCGCCCGGCTTGAATAGATTTCCGGGGCCGCTTATGCCGAACAGCCCGGCGAATGTCGTCCTTGTGTAAACGCCGTTGGTGTGGCGCGGCGCGAGCACGGGCTCCCATCGCACGCCGTAGTTGAGCGTGAGGTTCGGGCGGAACTTGAAGGAGTCTTGCGCGTAGAGGCCGAACTCCTTGCGCAACTGTCGCCCTATGGACGTGCCGTCGAGCGTGTACTTCTTCGTCTTCTCGTCGAGCTTGGCGTTGAAGTTCACGGCGGTGACTCGGCCCGTGAGCATCGCGTAGAGGAAGCGGGCGCGCGCAAGCTGCGTGGCGTCCGCGCCGGGAAGCGTCGCGCTCGATCCGGTGTTGGTGAAGACGTTAATGGCCGGATCGGTCGTGTTGATGCCGAAATTAATAGTCGGAACCAACTGCCCACCGGACGATTGCGAGAAGAGCGTGTTGCGGCTGAAGGTGAAACCGAAGTTGAAGTTGTGTTTGTCCTTAACCCAGGAGAGAGTGTCGGAGAACTGTTGCAGTGGAGAGTTGCGCCGCGAGTTGGTTGTGCCCGTGTAGGGATTGCTGATTATGGTGGTGAAGACCGGCGCTACGCCCCCGAACGGGGCGAACGAGCCAGGCCCGACTTCAGGAAAGAAGACCACCGTTCCGCCCACGAGTCCAAAGCGGGCCTCGTTGACCAACACGGGCGAGAGCTGCGAACGCAGGGCCGTTGTAAATGAGAAACGGTCAGAGCCTTGGCTGCCAATTATTCGCGGAACAGGTGCTGGAAATGCAGGGTCGCGACCATTGAGGAAGTCAACCGTGGAAGCAAAGTCCTGGTAATTGTAGATCGCTTCGATGTGGTGATTGCTCGTCACGTTGAAGTCGAACCTCACGGTCGGGAAGCGGCGGGTCTGCCCGCCCGTATTGGTGAAGGTGAACAACTGTACGTTCGGGTCCGTTGTATTGACTACCGCGCCTTGAGAGGTTGAAGCGCGCATATCAGCGATTATCTTCTGCACGGTCGGATCAAAGGTTCCTGGGAAACCTTTCGACGCGGCAAGCGCAAGCAGGTTTACCCCGCCTGCTGGCCCGCCCGGATACTTGAATATGCCTCGCTCGGCGTCGGGGCTGAGAATCGTGCGGGTGCGAACCTGCTGCTCAGGCAGCCTGAACTCGTCATAGGAGACGAAGAAGAAGGCCTTGTCCCTTCCATTGAAGAGCTTCGGTATTATGATAGGCCCGCCGACCTTCGCTCCGAACTGATTCAGCAGCACGCGCGCGCGCGGAGTTTCAACAAGACATCCCGGCGTCGCAGGGTCGCAGTTTGGGTTCTTCGGGTCGCGGATTCGGTTGATCTTGTTGAAGTAGAAATTTGAGTTGAGCGCGGGGTTGCGGTGATACTCCCACACTCCGCCATGAAACTCGTTCGTCCCGGACTTGGTGACGAATTTGATGTGGACTGCTCCCTGCGCAGAGCTTTCAGCGCCCGGAGTCGCCGTCGAAACCTGCACCTCTTCAATCGCGTCGATGCGCGGGCGGATATAGGTGAAGAATCCGTCCGAGCTTCTCAGCACGTTGTCCTGAACGTTGATGCCGTCGAGGCTGATGTTGAGCGCGCTCTTCGGCAGGCCATTGACGGAAGAGGTGCGCGGGCGGCCCGGAGTCTGCGTGCCCGGCAGGTTCAACACAAGGTCAAGCGCATCGCGGGACGTGAAGGGAAGCTCCGTAATCTGTCGGCCAGTGATAGTAGTCGAGACGGCGCTCGATTCTTTTTGAAGAACTTCAGCGCCGCTTGTAACTGTCACGGTCTCGCTCGTCGCGCCAACTTCGAGCTTCGCCTCAACGGTCGCCGTCGTCCCAAGTTCCGTCTTCACGTTGGTGATGACGGTCTGCTTGAACCCTTTAGCGGTTACTGTCACCGTGTATATTGCGACCGGCAGTGACGGGACAGTGAAAGAGCCGTTATCGCTTGTTTTAGTTTTGTACTCAGCGCCGGTTTCGTCGTTTTTGACGACGACCTCAGCATTAGGGATAACCGCGCCCTGCGGGTCTGTTACTGTTCCGTTTATGCGTCCGGTTGCGGTCACCTGACCGTGCGCCGGGCTGCTGAAGGGGATTACTATCAGCAGCAATGAGAATGCATAAACAGCTATCCTTTTCGTGAGCGTTTTTCTGTTTCTCATTGGGTATTCTCCTCCTATTTGAAAGACTGCCCGGCGATTAGAATCCTAGCGATGTTGTGCGGATAATTAATCGCCCGGATTGCGCCTGATAGCTGGGCGAGCGTTCCTGTTGCGGGCGAACGAGACTTCGTCGCCCGCCATTCCACTGAGTGAGCGAACAGCCCATGATTGGGCTTTGCGAACCATGCAATGATGCTGCGAAAATGTCAGTTATAAACTCTAAAATAGCTTAAAGACTTGAGATATCGAGGTGGGTGAGAATGTATTTTGGCCATCGCTCGCGCCATCTGAATCGGACTACGAGCGCACGTCTGCTGCCCGCCTCAAAGGATATGTCAAACAATTAATGCTTGATATAAATGCGGTATAATTATGCCGCATTTAATATACGAATCGGCAGAAATTTTCAAGAGGGAATTTTAAAGCGGCGCGTTTAATTGTTGAGGGCGGCATCAATCAACCGCTGCTCGACGGCGGATGAACGAAGGCACAACGCGCGCTATGGTCAACACGCTCACGCGCTGCGCGCCCGCGCCCACAAGCGCAGTTGCAGCGGCGCAGATTGTGCTGCCCGTCGTGTAGACATCATCAACCAGAAGCACGGTTGCGCCTTTGATTGCTTTTGGCCTCTCGATTTTGAAAGCCCGCTCGACTGACTTTGCGCGATCAATCGCATCAACGCCTGCGCGGTGCATCTCGGTGTAGCGGGTTCGCGCGAGCAGTCCTTCATCCAGAGGCAATCCGAATCTTTTCGATAGGACTTGCGCGATTATCTTCGCCTGATTGAACCCGCGCTCGCGCTGGCGCAGGCGATGAAGCGGAACGGGAACGACTACGTCGCTCTCAAGCGCGGTCCGGTGCGCCGAAAATGTCTCCGAAATTATCATACGCAGTCTTCGGCACAGGTGCGGGTGAGATTTCAAAAAGAGGACGTTTGCTTCAATCGCGCCCGAATAAGCTCCGCAGGCGCGAGCGGCAGAGAAGGGAAGCGTCGCGCACCTTCCGCACAAGCGACGGCTTTCAATCGCGGGTGCAGAAAGCGCATCACTATTCATTCCTTCATTCGAAACCGAATCGTCCGCCTGAGCGAACGCGGATACGGCAGGCAAAGGCAAACCGCACTTTGCGCACAGCGGCTCGGTGAAAACTTTTGTTATTGATGAATCGCGCCAGCAACGGTCGCAGGTCACTCCATCGTTGAATGATTCAACTGTGCGCCCGCACAAGCGGCAATCTTGCGGATAGGCTAAAGCGATGAGACCGTCGCGTACCAGGTTGAGCGCGCGAGCAAGCACGCTTGATCCTCCGCAGGCAGGTTAACGGGACATAGACACGAAGCGACGCGCGATCAGCGCCGCGCGTCGTGAAAGGTTGGTTGTCAATCGAAAGACCAACTTATTAAAACTCCTTGTCGCCAAGCAGACCTTGCTCCTGAAGCTCCTGACATTTTATGCAGTAAGGAGTCCATGGAACAGCATCGAGCCGCTTAGGCTGAATCTCTTCGCCGCAGTTGATGCACTCGCCATAGATGCCTTCCGCAATTCTATCAAGCGCCTCTTCAATCAGGCGCAGGGTATTGCGCTCGTTCGTGCTCTGAGAAAAGAGAAGTTCTTTAGTGTATGAGTTCGACGCTTTATCTGCCGGGTCCTGGCTTACATCAACATCAGCCTCGCGCCCGTAATCTTCGGTGCGCTCGACTATGCCGAGCAAGGCGTTGCGCTGCTCGATTAATCTACCCTCGTATTGTTTCATTTTCCTTTTGTCCATCTAACGCTCCCGCTCTGAAATTCCACTTTCGAACTGCAAGCAGCGCGAACCTTAGGCGCGCTACTTTTGATACGGCAGGCCATGAATGATCGTGAATGCGCGGTAGACCTGCTCAATTAATAAGACCCGCGCAAATTCATGCGTTAAAGTCATCTGCGACAATGCCAGCACCAGATTGGCCCGCTTTTTCACTTCTTCGGAAAGCCCGCCGTGGCTGCCGATGACAAACGTTATCTGCTTCGTGCCGCTCAAGCGATGCCGCTCGATTAACTCGGCAAGCCGCTTTGAATTCATCTCGCGCCCGCGTTCATCAAGCGCGACAACGAAAGCGTCGCTGCTCGTGCGCGCGAGAATCTCTTCGCCTTCTTTATCAATGATCTTTCGCGCGTCGCTTCCAACGTCTGAGCGGTCACGAAGTTCCGATACTTCCACGGGCGCGAACCTTCGGGCGCGCTCGATGTATTCTTCGATCAATTTCTTGATCGCGGCATTGCGCGTCTTTCCAATCCAAACGAACCTTAACTTCATTGTCCGAAGTCCGAAGTCCGATGTCCGATGTCAAGCCTGAAAGCATCTATCAAGCCCATGGCTTCGGACTTCGGACTCATCCTTGCCCCGCGTGATTCGCCTTGAGCTTGCCGATATTGTACCGCCGCATCTTCTCGTAGAGATTTTTGCGGCTGATGCCAAGAATCTCGGCGGCGCGCGTCTTGTTGCCGCGCGTGTGCTCAAGTATCTCGCGGATATAGACTGCTTCAAGCTCGGCCAGCGAAGGTTTGTGATCGCGGGACCGCATCAAGCGCGCCGCCGACCTCAAATAATCGGGCAGATGTTCCGGCTCGATCACATCACGGTTCGTCGCAAGCACTGCAAGCTCTATGATGTTTCTAAGCTCTCGAACATTGCCTGGAAAATCGTAGCTCGCAAGCAGCGAAAGAGCTTCGGACGAAAGATGCACGCCTGAGCGCCCGCTGCGCGTCGCAAACTGGCGCACGAACTGTTCGGCCAGCACAGGTATATCTTCCGCGCGGTCAATCAGTCGCGGAAGCTCGATAGTCACGACCGCGAGGCGATAATAAAGGTCGTCGCGGAACGTGTGCGCTCGCACGGCCTCTTTCATGTCAACGTTGGCCAGAGCGATAATACGAACGTCAATGCGAACTGGTTGCTTGCCGCCCAATCGCTCAAAACTGCGCTCTTCAATCACGCGCAATAGCTTCGCCTGCGACGAAAGACTGAGCGATGCTATCTCGTCCAACACAAGCGTGCCGCCATTTGCGGTCTCAAAGCGTCCGGGCTTTGAATCGGTTGCTCCCGTAAAGGCTCCCTTCTCATAGCCGAACAGTTCCGATTCCAGTAGCTCTTCGGGCAGCGCCGCGCAATCAATCTTCACGAAAGGCCGGTCGCGGCGCGGGCTTAGGTCATGAATTTGCCGGGCCGCCGCATCTTTGCCTGTTCCCGATTCGCCTAACACCAGCACGTTAGCGCCGGTCGCCGCAACTCGCTCGACGAGTTCCGCGACTCGTTGCATTGCCGGTGAATTGGCCACAAGGTTCATAAAGTTTCCTCTTCAACCAAAACCAAAGTATCAGGAGCAGCCCGACTCTTGAGGAATGAAGGATGAAAAGAATTCTCGAATCGCGCATTTCGGATTCGAAGCGCGCAATTTGAAATCCTTTTCATCCTTCATCCTTTATCTCTACTCGCTTCGCGTCGCGCCACAGCCGCTCAAGGTCGTAGAAGCGGCGCGAGGCGCTGCCGAACACATGCACAATGAAATCGCCGTAGTCTAGCAGAATCCATTCCGCGTTGCTATAGCCTTCCGTATGCAAAGGACGCTTGCCGCGCTTGCGCAGCCCTTCTTCAACTGCGTCAGAGATGGCCTGCACCTGTCGCGGATTTGCTCCCGTGCATATCAGGAAGAACTCTGTGAAGGAAGCGACTTCGCGCAGGTCGAGCGCGACAATCTCGGTTGCTTTCCTGTCGCTTGCGGCTCGCGCTGCCAGCATCAATGCATCTTCAGTCTCAAGCCGTTGCGGCTCGTCCTGCGGCAGAG
>DATLXU010000138.1:0-56798 GCA_035575515.1 Blastocatellia bacterium | reverse complement strand
AAAACGACTTTCGATGATTCAGACCTTAGGTTATTTTCTTTCATTATCACGGCGGTGTTCTCCTTCCTTTATGGATTGTTTTTCGACAACTGGAAGGTTACACCGCCTGCTCTTTATTTACACACCTTTTGAATATAGCTCCGAAGCCCACTGATAAATTCTTGCCTTGAATATAACTCCGAATGGCATTCGCATTGCTCTTGTTAATGGAGCGGGGTGTTTCGCGCATTTATGCATTCTGGCGAAACACAGCTTGGTGAATTTATGTACAAGAACGCGACAACTTCTGGGTTTTGCGGAGGACAGTTATGAGAAAATTTTTTACTACCTTTGCCGCGAAAACAGCTCAGGCAGTAGGCAGCTATTGGGCCTTTCTTCTGGCAGTAGCTGTAGTAATCGTATGGGCATTGACCGGGCCGATGTTCAACTATTCTGACACGTGGCAGCTTGTTATAAACACAGGCACCACTATTGTCACCTTTCTTATGGTCTTTTTGATTCAGAATACGCAGAACCGCGACGCGAAAGCCATGCACCTGAAATTAGACGAATTGATTTCAGCCGTGAAGGCCGCGCACAACGAGATGATTGACATCGAGCACCTGAGCGACGAGCAGCTTGAAGAAATCGCTGAGGTCTATAAGCAAAAGAAGAATGGCAATGGGGGCGAGGCGCAGGCTCTCCTGCGCGATGCCGCCGAAGAAGTCTTGAGCCGCGACGCGCACAGTGACGGCCAAGACCCGGACCAGAACGATAACAGCAGAGCGGCATGACCATGTGCGCAATCATTCACCGAAAACAAATTTAGGAAAACCACAGCCGCAATGCGGTTCATTCGATAAACATTGCAGTTGCCAATTGAAGAATGCGCTCTTTCTTCCGCCTAGCGCACCGTTGTATAATCAGCAGCGCATCCGATAGCTCATTTATAACTTCTGGAAAAATCAGGTCTCTTCAGGCACTGGCGGTGAGGCTCATTTCTTTGGATGTTTGTTTTGAGATGAGTTGATAAAATTCAAAAACGCTATTGCTGGACGAGTTATCAATAGGCTTAGAGGCGTACAAAAGCGCAGGGAAGAGTTGTCTTTGCAGTTCCAGGCGCTTCTGCTGCAAATGAGATCAACATGGCAACGATACTTGTAGTCGACGACCGAGCTATGAATCGGCAATTCCTCGCGGCGCTTCTCAGCTACAAAGGTCACCGCGCCGTTGAAGCCACGAACGGAGCAGAGGCTCTGAAGCAGGTCGCGGTCGAGCGGCCCGACCTAGTCATCGCAGATATTCTCATGCCGGAGATGGACGGTTATCAGTTCGTCAGCCAACTCAGAAGCGATCCTTCGCTTGTCACAGTTCCCGTTATCTTCTACACGGCTCACTACCTGCAGGATGAGGCGCGCACGTTCGCCGACACTTGTGGGATTAAACATATCCTAACAAAACCAGCCGAGCCGCAGGAAATATTGAGCATCATTGAGGAGGCGCTCAGCCAGCCCGCTGCTGCCATCGCGCCTGCGCCGCCCGAAGAGTTTAATCGCAAGCACGCGCACGTGGTGATTAACAAGCTCTATCAGAAAGCTGAGATGCTGCGCGAAAGCGAAGAGCGATATCGCACGCTCATCGAAAGTACTTTCGACATGGTTCAATCGGTCGCGCCCGACGGCAGCCTTCTGTTCGTCAACCGCGCGTGGCAGGAGACACTCGGCTACTCCGATGAAGAAGCGAGGCGATTGAACATTTTCGACATCATTCATCCCGATTCGATTGAGCATTGCCGCGAGTTGTTCTCTCGCGTGATGGCCGGGGAGTCGCTTAAGAACTTTGAGGCTGCGTTTGTCGCAAAAGATGGCCGCGCAGTCTTCGTCGAAGGAAACGCCGCCGCGCACAAGCAGGACGGGGAGGTCACGGCTGGTTATGGGTTCTTTCGCGACGTGACTGAGCGCAAGCGGGCGGAGGAAATTATCAAGCAACGGGCCGAAGAGATGGCTGCGCTGCAATCGGTGCTGCTCGATGTTACCGCAGAGCACGACTTGCCTGCGCTGCTGCGGATTATAGTCGAGCGCGCCGCAGAGTTGCTGAAAGCTCCAGCCGGAGGTATGTACCTCTGCGACCCTGAACTGCGAGAAGTTCGTTGCGTGGTCAGTTACAACTTTTCGCGAGATTACACAGGCGTGACGCTTCGCTACGGCGAAGGCGCCGCCGGGTGGGTGGCTGAAACGGGCGAGCCGCTCATTATTGATGATTATCGCCAGTGGCCTAACCCCTCGCGCGTTTACGCGCGTGAGCAGGTGCTCACAGGCGTTCTCACCGCGCCGATTAAATGGCAGGGTCGCGTCATCGGCATAATCAGCATCGTCTGTGAAGGCGAGAAGCGCAGGTTTACAGAGGCAGACATGAAATTGCTTGAGATGTTTGCCAATCACGCGGCCATAGCAATTGAGAAAGCGCGATTGATTGAGCGCGAGCAGCAAGCGCGCCGCGTGGCAGAAGTGATGCGCTTGGCCAGCGAAGCTCTCACGCGCTCGCTCGACCTCGATACGGTTCTTGAAACGCTCGTTGATTACCTGAAGCAACTCGTCCCATACGACAGCGCGAACGTGCTGCTGCTTGGAAAAGATTCGCGCCTCACGGTGCGCGTCGCGCGCGGGTACGAGCAATGGACTGGTGCAGAGAAGCCGCGAGCGATTGTCTTTGACGCAAATCCCGACCCGATTCTTCGCGCGATAGTCAGAGAAGGCAAGAGCCGTTTGATTGCCGACGCGGGTGAGTGCGACGAGTGGCAGCACATTGAAGGCGCAGAACACGTTCGCAGTTGGATAGGGGTGCCGTTAGTCGCGGGCGGCGAAATCATCGGCGTCTATTCTATGGACAAAGCCGAGCCAAATTTTTTTACCCAAGAGCATCTTCGACTGGCCGAATCGCTTGCAGCTCAAGCGGCTGTCGCCATTCAAAACGCCCACCTGTACGAACAGTCCAGACAATATGCAGTTGAGCTTGCGCAGCGACTCGCCGAGCAGCAACTGGCCGAAGAGGCGTTGCAGCAGAGCGAGATACGATTCCGCTCGTTGATTGAAAAAAGCTCGGACGCGATTGCGCTCTTCAGCGCCGAAGCAAAGATTCTTTACTCAAGCCCTGCCGTCGCGCAGATTCTGGGCTTCTCTGTAAATGAGTTCGTCGGCGCGAAGGCAATCGATCTTGTCCACCCGGATGACAGGAGAACAATCAAGCGCCTCTTTGCCGAAATGCTTCAAGGGCACGGGTGGGCCGTTGCGGCAGAGTTTCGCGTCAAGCACAAGGACGGTTCGTGGCGGTGGATAGACGGGACTGCCACAAACCTGCTGGCCGACCCGAATATTGGAGCAGTAGTAATCAACTATCACGACGTGACCGAGCGCAGGCAGGCCGAAGAGGCATTGCGCGAGAGCGAAGCGCGGCTGCGACGGCTGGTAGAGTCGAACCTGATCGGAATCATTCTGGCCGATACGACCGGGCGCGTCATTGATGCCAATGACGCATTTCTTAAGATGGTTGGCTACACACGCGAGGATTTACTCGCAGGCAATATGCGATGGAGCGAGATGACGCCGCCTGAATATCTCCCACTCTCTTTAGAGGCGTTAAGACAACTGCAGGAGACAGGCGCCGTTGCTCCATTCGAGAAAGAATACCTGCGCAAAGACGGCAGCCGCGTGCCCGTGCTGCTCGGTGTAGCGATGCTTGAAGGCTCCGAACAGGAGACCGTTGCTTTTGTTATTGACCTGACCGAGCGCAAACAGGCTGAAGAGCAACTGCGCGCGCTCACGGCTCGCCTCCAAAATATCCGCGAAGAGGAGCGAACGCGAATAGCGCGCGAGGTGCACGACGAGCTTGGTCAGGCGCTGACGGGATTGAAGATGGACCTGTCGTGGATAATCAATCGGCTGCCGCAGGCTGGCGATAAAAAGGTCAGCCGCCTGATCGAAGATAGATCGAAAGGTATGTTTGATCTGATTGCGAAGACGATCAAAACGGTGCGGAAGATCTCATCGGACCTGAGGCCGGGCGTGCTCGATGATCTTGGGCTTGTGGCGGCAATTGAATGGCAGGCGAATGATTTTCAGAACCGGACCGGCATCCGATGCAAGTTCGATGCTGCGGTGGAACATATAGAGCTTGACCGCGAGGTTTCGACGGCGGTCTTCCGCATATTTCAAGAGACGCTGACGAACGTGGCTCGTCATGCGGACGCGACCAGAGTTGAGATAAAACTTAACCGAAGCAATGGCAATCTTGTGCTTGAAGTAACAGACAACGGGAAGGGGATAACGAAACAGGACATTGCCGGCAAGAAATCGCTCGGCCTGCTAGGGATGCGCGAACGCGCGCACATAGTCGGGGGCGAAGTCACGTTGCGCGGCGCTCGTAACAAAGGAACGACGGTTATTGTTGAAGTGCCAATTGAACCGAGATGACGCGGAAGTATTAAAATGGCAATGGTAAAGATACTCATTGCGGATGACCACGCTCTGATACGGCGAGGACTGAAAGAGATAATCGCCGACCAGCCCGATATGCGTGTTGTGGGCGAAGCGGAAAACGCCGCGCAGACTCTGGCGCTTTTGAGGAAGCAGGAATGGGATGTGCTTGTGCTCGACATCAATATGCCCGGCCAGAGTGGGCTTGACATACTCAGAGAGGTGAGTCGCGAGCAACCACGCCTGCCCGTCCTCATCCTCAGCGCGCATCCGGAAGACCAGTTCGGCGCACGCGTGCTTAAGGCGGGCGCGGCTGGCTTCATAAACAAGGAGAGCGCGCCCGAAGAATTAGTCAAAGCCATAAGGAAAGTATGTCAGGGCGGAAAATACGTCAGCGAATCACTGGCCGAAACCCTCATCAGCAGCCTTCGAGGCGACAGCCATCAACTGCCGCACGAGCGGCTGTCGGACCGCGAATACCAGGTAATGCTTATGCTGGCCGAAGGCAGGACTGCCAGCGAAATAGCCGAAGAGTTGAACCTGTCGGTGAAGACAATCAGCACGTATCGCTTCCGCGTAATGGAGAAGATGAACTTCAAGACGAACGCGGAGTTGATGCGTTACGCAATCCGACACAAACTTGTCGAGTAGCGGCGCGGAAACGAAACGCGCAAAAGCAAAGAGATGAAGAAACGCGCAGAGACCTTTACAGGATTTTGCGATTGAGTGCAACCAATCATAGGAACCGCAGAGAACGCAGAGCGCACGCAAGAGCCATTCGACTACGCATGTCCTCTGCCTGCCTTCCGCACCCTCTGCGGTTTCTCTTAAGTAGCGCTCGATTGCAGACTACTACAATCCTTCTGCTTAATTTCCGCTTTCTCTATTTCAAGCCGTCTGTAGGACAAACACCTACAAAAAAATAATCACTTTCCTACAAAAAAAAGAGCCAATGGCTGATATTACCACCCCACAATTGAGCCTATTATGTCCCCAGTACATCGCTCGGATAACAAAACAGAGACAAAAAGAGGCGGGTATGAAATTGCTTGTTGTTGATGACTCGAAAGATGTGCGCGAGCGGCTGGCGGCGATGCTGGCCGAGATCGAAGGCATAGAGTTGATCGAGCAGGCTGAAAACGGGGTTGTGGCGCTGGAAGCTATCAACAGGCTCCGCTTTGATGCGGTGGTGCTCGATATTCAAATGCCCAGAATCAATGGGATCAACGTCTTGGAGAAAATTAGAAAGAGCGACTCGCAACTGGTCGTGATTGTGCTGACCAACTATGCGTACTCGCAGTACCTGGAGCGATGCATGAGCGCCGGAGCGAATTTCTTCTTCGATAAATCGAACGAGTTCGAGAAGGTGAGCTATACGTTGAAGAGAATGGCGGAGGCGGGAAAACAACCCTCAGATGACGATACCTTGGAGAATAAGCGGCGCACAATGCTGACGGATTGCGACGATCCTCTTTCGATGTAAGCAGGCATCTGCTGGCGCAGAATGACGTGGAGAAAAATGATCTCTGATATTAAACGTTCGGGAAAAGAGCGGATCAAAGTTGCTTGTTGACAACGCAAAAGATTACCTTGCAATACGCGACATGCTGGCCGACATCAAAGATATGCGATTTAAGATTGATTGGGTCGAAACTTCCCAATCAGCGCAGGAGAAGTTGAAAGCGTGCGATTACGCTCTTTGCGTGATGGAATTTTTTCTCGCACCAGAAAGCGGCGCTTGAACTGCTTAAACAGACAGGGTGAGCGGGCTGCCCGGTTACAATCATAATGGTGACGAGTCAGAGCGCCCGCAAGTCAGACCTTGCGGCAATACGGGCGGGCGCAACCGATTGCCTCGTGAGGGAAGATATGACGCCCGCGCTGCTTGAGCGCGCAATCCGCTACGCCATCGAGTGGCGACAGGCTGAAGTCGCATCCTGAAGTCGTTCACTGTTGTCGGCGGGCAGATTCAAGGCCGCTGCCGCGAGGCGCTGACCACAAAGCGTTTTGTTAAGGCTCGCCTGCATTTCCAATTTGCCTTTTCGGCCCGCGTCCCTGTAATCTGCCTGCGGGCAACGGGACAACTTCATTGGCCTGCAATTCTTCTCAACCCTAGAACCTGTTATGGCGACAACTCCAATGACAGAGGATGCAATCAACGTCGTTCCGCTTGAAGAAGCGGACCTTGCAGGATTGGAGTCGCTTTTCGATGAGCAGTGCGAGGAATGGCTTACGCTCTTGAAGTGGGACTTCACGGGACCGAGCCGAATGATACGCGAGGTTGCGCGCCAGCACGATCTTGCGGGATTTGTGGCGATGAGCGGCGGCGCGATGATTGGATTTTCCTACTACGTCATCGAATCGAGCCGCTGCTCGATTGGCGATATTTATGTCACAAAATCATGGCGCGAGTGCGGAGCCGACGGACTTATGCTTGCGGCGCTGTTGAATCGCATTGAGCGCGCGCCGCGCGTGCAGCGCATCGAGAGCCAGTGCGTGATGGTTGGCAACAGCGCGGCAGCAGAATTGTTCGAGGCGCGCGGCTTCACGCGTTACGACCGCAATTACATGATGCTCGATCTTGGAGAATTAAATCTCGACGAAGCGCAATCCCGCGCGACTCATCGCCTGAGCGGCGGCTTGGCGGATGTTTCAATCAGGCAATGGGACGAAGACGATTTCGCGCAGGCGGCGCGCGTGATTCATCGCTCGTACAAGGAACAACCCGACAGCCGTATCAACAGCCAGTACGCAACAGAAGAAGGTTGCGCCGAGCTGCTTACGATACTCACGGACCATATATGGTGCGGCGAATTTCTTCCGCAGGCGTCGCGCGTTGCAATTCGTCGCAATACGAGAAATCTGATAGGCGTGCTCATAGCCTCGAAGCTCGCGGCGGGCGCGGGGCACATCGGACAGATTTCGATTCATCCTTCTTATCAGGGAATGGGCTTAGGCAGGCGAATGATTTCAAGCGCGCTGGCAGAGTTTCAGCGTCGCGGGTTCAACACAGCTTCGCTCGCCGTGACGACGGCCAACGCTTCTGCGCTTCACCTGTACGAATCCTGCGGCTTCCGCACGGTTCACACCTTTCCTGTTTTTTATCGCGAACGGCGGTGATAAGTCCGTAGTCCGATGTCCGAAGTCGCCGCGCTGATTCCTCTCGACCCTTTCACTCATCATCAATGATACTATCGCACTACTTGAAATAAAGACTTCGGACTACGGACTACGGACTCACGATGAGTTTGAGCGTGTTCGACAGCTTGCCGTTGGAATTGCGCACCTGCACGGTTAATTCTCCGGGTGAGGCGACCATTGCGCTTGTGATCCGCCCAATCAGCTCTGTTTCACTCGCGCTGAGTAATTCAAGCGGCGTGTCGTTGACGAGCAACTGAGCGCCCGCATCAAAATCAATACCCTCGACCGAAAGCCTGAGCTTTTTCGCGCTCATCCCAACCGTCAATGGATTAATTATGTTTTTCTTTTTCTTCTTGAAGACTAGCAAACTGTTCAGGCGCGGCGTCTGCAGCGGCGGCGGTTCGGAATCGTTTCTCGTCACGGTGAAAGTCAGTTGATTCGAGGGTGTGCCTTCGGGGTTGCGAGCTTCAAGCACAATCACGCGCTCGCTTTGAATTGCGCTCGCTGGCAAATCAGCGACAAGCTCGAAGGCGCTTGCGCCCTGTCTGGTCGCGAGCGCCACGTTGTCTGTCACGTTGAAAATGAAAGCGCCGGATTTCAGGTGGCGGCCCGTCACGGAAATCGTCGTCGCAGCAGAGCCTGCTTTGACGCTCGACGGGCGCAGGTTGCCGATGAAAGGCAACTGGTCGCTCCCCGCGCGGTGAATGCGATAGATGAAATGATGATGCTCGCTCAAATCGGCGTGGGTTACAGGATCGAATCGCGCGACGTATATGTCGCCCGTAATGGGATCAATGGCCGTGTCAATCGGCCCATCGAACGGGTCAATGATGCCGAAGTCGGCGAGGCGCGGAAAGACTTCCGTAGCATGAAACCCTGTGGCCGCGCTGCCCGTGACGTTGTACCAGCGAAGCTCGCCGCCCTCGCCGCTTATGCGCTTGTAAATAGTCACAAGCATCCGATTGCGAGCTTCGCGCGCCTGCGGCCCTGTGTAGAACGCAATCGAGGTCGGCGTCAGATGCCGGTTGATAAATATCATTGCCGAACGCGCGCCCGCGCACGCGGGCTTGCTCGGATCAATCATCCCTTCGCATCCGGGAAAGCCGTAGAAGCCGCTCTGCACGATCCAGTTGACTTCTTCGAGCGGCGATGTGTCTTCGCCTGTGCAGTTGATCTGGCACAGCTCGCCCGATCCTACATCAACAGAAAATAGCTGACCGTTTTCGGGATGAAACGCCATGCCGAACGGGTTGCGAAGCCCCGTCGCAAAGACCCCAAGCGATGCAGGGTTGTCAACATCAACGCGCAGGATGGTTGCGTTGAGTGGCCGCTCAGGTGGAGAGCCTGATTCCGGTTCTCCATCTTCAGTTGATGAGCCTTGCCCGACGTAGAGCAATCCATCAGGGCCGAACTTCAATCGGTTCGTCTGGTGGTCGCCATCGCTCGGCAGGTTGTCAATGACAATGGTCTTTTCATCGGCAACGTCGTCGCCGTTGAGATCGCGCAATCGGATTATGCGCCCGACGCCGCGAATCAAATTGCTCGTGGCGAACAGGTCGCCGTTTGCGCGAAACTCAAGTCCGAGCACCTGTCCGAGCCCCGTCGCAAATGTTTTAACCTCGTCGGCTCTGCCGTCATCGTTGTTGTCGAGCATGATTAAAATCCTGCCCGAAAGCGTGCCGACGAAGAGGCGACCACGCGCATCGAATGCGAGCGCGGTCGGTCCTGCAAGCGCGCCCGACTGCCCTGCAACGGCAAATTCAGGCACGATTGTCGGGTCGGCGAACCGATTAATCTCGAAGCCTTCGGCGACAAATTCCTGCCGCGTCTGTGCGACTGAACTGGACGGAAAACTTATTGACGCGAGCGTGAGCGCGGAGATTATGATTAACGCGAGCGCGCGAAAAAAATCTGACTTCAGCAAAACGTCACCCCCGAATGATTGCGGAATGCGGATTTCGGATTGTGGATTTATCGGCGTCGTAGTTTTGATTTAAGATTGCTGATTTGAAATCTTAAACTCACAATCTGGATTCCGAACAATTAAGCATATTAGTCGAATCCGCATTCCGCAATCCGAAATCCGCAACCCGTTTCACTCTTCGACAACTTGCAACGTGAGTTGATTCGAGCGCGAGCCGTCGGCCCTCAAAACTTCGATTACAAGCGCGCCGGGATGCCTCAACATCTTCTTATTCAATCGCGCGACAAATATCGGCGCTCCCGAATCGGTAGTCGTGTAATCGGTCGTCAACTCTGTTCCGTTCACGAGAACCTTCGCGTTGATTGATGCCTGCACGGGCGCGCTCGCCTGCTCGAAGACGACGACTTCGTACTTCTTCGCGTTGTTTTTGACCGTGATTGGATCAAGCTGCTCGCCCGACGAGCGGCGGCGCACAATCACGCTTGTGATCGCAAAAGAAGGAGCGGGCGCGGGCGGTTGCGCCTCTGGGTTGATGACGCGATGAACTGTGCCGCCAAGTCCCACGACGTATATCTCTCCGCCTTCGTCTTCGCCAAACGATGAGATGTTCAGGTTGGTATCGAGCAGCAGACTTGTCGCGCCATCGTTCAGTAGGAAAATCTCGCCTGTGCAAAAATCAGCATAGATGTATGAGCCAAGCGGAAGGCTCGATTTCGTGCCCCGATAGACGTAACCGCCAGTGATTGAGCATCGCCCGTTCGCGTGGTCGTACTCGGCTATTGGCGCAATCGCTCGAAGCGAGCTGCACAGGCTCGGATTAAGATTCGTGCATCGCGTTCCTTCAAAGACGCGCCAGCCGTAATTTCCGCCGCGCGTTATGATGTCAATCTCTTCGCGCTGCCCCTGTCCGACATCTGCGGCGTAAAGCTGGCCCGTCGCGCGATCAAATGAAAATCGCCAGGGGTTGCGAAGACCGTAAGCATAAATCTCATCGCGCCCGACGTCAGGTCCGAAGAAGGGATTATCAGCAGGCGATGAATAAGGCTGAGAGCCGTTCGCGTTATCAACATCAATGCGAAGAATCTTACCGAGAAGCTCGCTTGTGTTTTGAGCGCGGTTGCCGGGATCGTTGGCCGATCCGCCATCGCCCATCGCAATGTAGAGGAAACCGTCGGGACCGAACTCGATCATACCGCCGTTGTGATTTGCGAACGGCTGCGGAATTACCAGCAGAACTTTTTCCGCAGTGCCTGCGATGTTGGAATCGAACTCCGAGACTCGGTATTCGGCAATTACCGTTGCGCCGTCGGGCTGGCGCGTGTAATCAACGAAGAAGCGGCGGTTGGTTGGAAACTGCGGATGAAATGCGAGTCCGAGCAAGCCGCGCTCGCCGCCCGACAACACCTTCGATGTTATGTCCAAAAACAGAGTGGGACTCGCATCGCCGGGCTGAAGCACCTTGATGCGTCCGGGCTGCTCGACGATGAAGAGGCGGTTGCTGCCGTCGTGCGCGTTCGTGATATAGACGGGACTGCTCAGGCCCGAAAGCACAGGCTGAAGCTCGATGCGAGTAGCAGCCGGTGTGTCTTGAGCGATTGCGCGAAGAGGCGCGGGATAGAGCGAAGCGAGAATTGCTACGAGGAAAAAAGCGAGCGTCGAGGTTTTCATAACTCTTCTCCTGACGTTCGTTGTCGTTCAAACAGGGAGAGACGCCGGTTCAAATACAGGTGAGGAGAAAACAAACTCGGCTGATTCCCACTAACGCGCGACTAAATAGTAGCCCGCTGCGCGCCACCTTGTCCATATCAGGAGTCGGGGGGGCGGGGGTCAGGGGACAGGGCTTGAATAGCCGCTGCCTTGAAACAGGCTGCTGGAGCCTATTTCAAGGCAACAATCAATCTTCTCCTGACTTCTGACAAATCAGTCTATGCGCGCGGCGCGAGCGTCTTACATGAGCGGGTATGTTGACCCAGGCAAGTGGTTGTGTGAGAATACGGCTGAGGCGAAGCAGCCCTCCAGCGTAGAAGGCCCTCGCACAATTATCCAGAATTTCAATCTCGGAGCAGGCGCAATGAGCACAAGGAGAATCGGCAATTATCAGATAACAGAATATCTCGGCGGCGGCGGGTTCGGTTCGGTCTTCAAAGCTGAAGACGTAAGCTCGCCGGGCCGCGTCGTTGCCATCAAGGAGCTTCATAAGAAACACACGCGCAACCCGGTCATCAAACAGCGATTCTTTCAAGAAGCCGTAGCGATGGCGCGATTGGATCATCCGAACCTGCCGCGCCTCTACACGTTCGGTGAAGACAACGGCTGCTACTATCTCGTGATGGAATTTCTGTCGGGCCGTTCCCTGAGCGATGAGATACACGAAGACGGCGCGCTCGCGCCCGACACTGCCGTCGCAATCATGTCACAGACGCTTGAAGCCCTCAGCTATGCGCATCGCAACGGCATCATTCACCGCGACCTCAAGCCCGACAATATAATGCTGCTCGACGGTGACTCGCTTCGAATAAAGGTGCTGGACTTCGGCATTGCGCGAATGGTCGGCGGCGAAAACCTCACGATGGCGGGCGAAGGGTTCGGCACGCCAGCTTATATGTCGCCTGAACGGCTCAGCGGCAGCACAACCGATGACCCGCGCATTGATATTTATTCAGCCGGAATAATTCTGTTCGAGATGCTCACAGGCCGCGCGCCTTTCGAGTCGAGCGCAAGCGACCCGGTGATGTATTGGACAGAGATGCGCAAGTATCACGAAACAGAGCCGCTGCCGCAGCTTGCTCTGTTAAGCATCTCGCCTGGGCTTGAGCGAATAGTTACGCGCGCGACGGCCAAGCGCATCGAAGACCGTTACGCGACGGCTGATGATATGCTCGCCGATTTGAAAAAGATCAGCGCAGGCATCGTAGCGGTTTCGACAGATGCGCCTGCTGTGGCGGCGGGCGCGCGATTGTTTTTGACAACGGCGCCCGCTTCGGCTGAAGTCTATGTTGACGACGAACTGCGCGGCACGTCAGACGCGATTCGCGGAAAGATTCTGATTGATAGACTCGCGCCGGGCCTTCACACGGTACGAGTGATAAAAGCGGGCTACAGCGAATATCGAATCAACGTTGCGCTCGAAGAAGGGAAACAAACAGACTTGCAGGTCGCGCTTCCCGCTCGCGCGACGGTTGCGATGCCGCCCGCCGAGCAGACTGCCGCTGGCGGATTTGATACCGTGCGGCTCGAAGGCAACGAAGCCAAGACAGCTTTATTCATTGTCGAAAGTCTCCCGGCTGGAACAACGATATTTGTTGGCGCAAACGCCGTAGCGCAGGCCGATGAAGACGGGCGCGCGACTATTAGGCTTACGCCGGGCAATCACGAGATCGAAGCGAAATCGCCTCAGGGCGCGGTCACCAGAAGAATGATAACCGTCAACACAAGCGACACCGGATCGCAAAACACGATGACGATGCCAATGGAGTCATCATCTGATGTGCCAACGATGAGGGTTAAAGAACCCGTGATAAAGAGCGCGCCCCCTGCAACGGGTCAGACTGCACGATTGACTAAGGGAAGGCGAATGGCTGCGGCTGCGACTATCGTGTTGATCGCGGCGATTGTCGCTGTAGCTTATTTCGTTCTGCGCGGGCCAGCACGCGGCAACGCTCAATCGGACGCGCCTGTTCAATCAACACAGTTGAGCGCAATCAACGCGCCCGATGCTGACAAGGATGCGCAAGCTGGGATTGATCCTGAAACGCAGGCCAGAATGAAGAAGGCGGCTGAAGACCGCAAGAAAGCCGAAGCTGAAGCTGCGAGCATTGAAGCCGAAAAGAAAGCAATTGAGAATCCGGCTAACGCAACCGACCCGCAGAATCCGCCTGCTGCGCCTCCTGTCGCTCAGGTCGAACCGCCGCCTGTCGTTGCTCAAGAGGCTTGCGTCGGCGTTTTCATAAACGCGCCGATTGACCTGTCAATGATTCACTTCAGGGTCATCGCGATTGAGCAACCAGGCACAGCCTCTCCGATGATCGCAAATGGTCGCACGAATGAACGCGGGATATGGCGGCGCTGTGGGTTCACTGCGGGCCATAGAGTTAGAGTCACTGTGATGGGACCAAGAGGGGCCGTTAACGTGACCAGAGAACTGATGCTCAGTCCGGGAATGAACCGCATTGATCTTTCGGTCAGCGACCTGCCCGCAGAAGCGCCGCGCTTCCCGCCGAGAATGAAGCGTCCGGGCAATTAGTGCGCGAAGTCGCGCATCCGAAATCGTTGACAGCGCGGTTGCGATTCTGGCAAGCTATTGATTTACAACTCACGCGTGATTCGCATCCGTGTGGATACAGCTTGAAAGGAGTGAATGGGAAAATGTCTTCAAGAAGAGGAGCAGCGCGAGCGGTTCGATTGAATTGCCCGAAGTGCGCGCAGGATTTTACGGTAGTCGCTTTCTTGTCTCAAGGCATTGACGCCGCCGAGTACTGGAAGATGAGAGCGCAGGAGCACGATTGCGAGGCTCACGCGAAGATGCTCGAAGCGATGCGCCGAGCCGACGGAACGAAGAATCCGCTCAAGGCTTCGAAAGCTGCGGCTCGCGGCAAGAAGTAATTCGTCATTTAACAACTGGCATTCAACAATCAGGGCCGGTCACATTTGGACCGGCCCTTTGCCTTTTATGTTTCAATGAGCAGCGACGGCGTCCGGGAGCGTAATCCCATGCCGGAGTGCAATCGCGACTATCTTCTCCAGATTATCTGCTGACTCGCCCACCTCTCGGTCAAGCTCGGTGAAGAAATTGCCTGCGCCCGCCGGGTTCGCTATTGAGAATGAACCTCGCGCTTTTCGACGCTATCCTGTAGGCGTGCCACTCGCCTGCGGGAGCGTTCACAAAACACACGGCTGTGGCGAGCATCTTCCGAAAATTGAAGCAAGTTGCGGGAAGCTCGCATCTTGCGTTCACAAAACACACGGCTGTGGCGAGCATCTTCCTATCGGCAACGGTCATTTCCACCTCGCCGTCAATGATTACATAAGCTTCATTCCAGGGATGCTGGTGCGTCGGAGGCCCACTGTCGCGCGGCCCTGTGAATTCAAACACCTCGTAAGCCTCGCCCGTATCCGACCCGGCGGCCAGCACGCGAACCGTGTCGGTCACAACGCGCAACGTCGCACCTTCGTCCTTGCCGGCAAGTATATTCTTGCCTGTCATAATCTTTTCCTCTCGGTGTGGAATGGATTGATGACGATTCAGTGAATCAACGTACTGGATACGAGAGGCAGGTTAATTATGGATTCCCAGCACAGCATTTAACCGTGCGAAAGCGACCGCAGATCAACTCTCAACACTGCGGCCTTTCAACTGCACGAGCGGCGTGAGCGGGATCTGCGCGGCTGCGTCTTTCCAGCCACTTTGAAAAATCGGGTCGTTGCCGTAATCGCTCGCGGATGCGTCTGTGTGGCGGCCCGCGTGATATGAGCTTCGCACGAGCGGGCCTGATTCGACATATCGAAAACCCATCTTCAATGCTTCGTCTTTGAGGCAGGCAAATTCTTCGGGCGAGTAGTACTTTTCAACTGGGATATGCTTCGGCGTTGGAGCAAGGTACTGACCGACAGTCAGGATATCGCAGCCAGTGCGGCTTATCTCGCGGAACGTTTCAAGGAGTTCATCAACGCTTTCGCCAAGTCCGACCATCAAGCCAGATTTCGTGAGCATCGGGTGCTCGCTTTTTCGCGCGTGCGCGCGGCGCAGCAGTTCCATTGACTGCTCGAATCGCGCGTCGGGCCGCACCCGCTTGTAGAGTCGCGGTACTGTTTCGGTGTTGTGATTGAGCACATCGGGCCGCGCCGCAAGCACAATGTTCAACGCTTCTTCGTTGCCGCAGAAATCAGGTATCAGAACTTCGACGCGTGTGCCGGGATTGAGCTTTCTTATCCAGTAGATAGTCTGCGCGAAATGCATCGCGCCGCCATCTGGAAGCTCATCTCGGTTGACGCTTGTGACGACGGCGTGGCGAACGCCCAGCCTTTTGACGGCTTCTCCGACGTGGCGCGGTTCGTCGGGGTCCAGCGGCAAAGGCTTGCCTTTCGTGACGGCGCAGAAGCCGCAATGGCGCGTGCATACGTCGCCTAAAATCATGAAGGTCGCGGTGCCTTCGCCCCAACATTCAAAGATATTCGGGCAACGCGCTTCCTGACAGACCGTGTGCAGGCTCAAGTCGCTTATCAATTGATTCACGCGCTCGAAGGATTCATCCGCGCGGATTCTCACTTTCAACCAATCGGGTCGCGGCCCTGTCAGCTTCGGTTTAGCCATTCGCTTTCGCCTCTTGATTATTGTGACGAATCAAGCGGCGAGTGACAAGATGCGCAAAAGGGGCTAGCGATTGATTATCAACTAGCCCCAAGTCTCTAACTCTCGCTCTTAATCACCGCTGCCTGCGCTGATCTCTTCGGCCTTCGACGCCGCTTTCATTTCAACAGCAATCGGTTCATCGCCAGCCGTTGCGGAATGACGGCGCGCGACAGTAGCGCGGGCGCGCTTTCTAAACGGATGCGTGAGCGCATAAACGCGATTTGCGAACGCGCGCCACGCAGCGGTCGCGCTTATATCATCAAACAGCGAATACGCAATCGGCGTGACGATCAATGTCAGCAGCAGCGAAAGCGTCTGTCCGCCGATGACCACAACTGCAATCGCGCGCCGCTCATCTGAGCCGGGTCCGGTTCCCAACGCGAGCGGCATCATGCCTGCCACGAGCGCAAGCGTCGTCATAAGGATCGGTCGTAACCTATCGCGATTGGCTTGCAGTATCGCATCTGATCTCTCCATGCCTTTGCGTCGCAGGCCGTTCATGTGATCAATCTGAAGGATGGCGTTTTTCTTCACCACGCCGAACAGGACGAGTATGCCGAGCGCCGAATAAAGATTCAGCGTGTTGCCCGTCGCCCACAACGAAACGAGCGCGAACGGAATCGAAAGCGGCAACGAGAGCAGAATCGTGAACGGGTGAATGACGCTTTCGAACTGCGACGCCAGAATCATGTACATGAAAATGACCGAGAGCAGAAACGCCCAGATGAATTCATAGAAGGTTCGCTCAAGCTCTTTGGCGCGGCCCGACACGGCTGTCGTGTAGCCCGGCGGCAGATTCATCCGTCCCACTTCTTCTCTCAGCGCCTCAAGCCTGTCAGCAAGCGCGTAGCCCGGCGCGACGTTCCCGCGCAGAGAAACCTGTCTTTGACGATCAAGGCGATCAATGCGCGACGCAGTCTTCGCGGGCGTTATCTTCACGAGGTTATCCAATCGCGCAAGCCCGCCGTTCTGGCGCGGCACGTACAAGGTCGAGATAGTCTTGGGATCGTTTCGCTGGCCTTCGCTCAAACGTATCTGCACGTCGTAATCGTCGTTTACGGATTCATCGCGGAAGCGCGAAACTCGCTGGTCGCCGCCGACCATAAGCCGCAGCGCGCTCGCAACGTCTTCGGTCGAAACCCCAAGATCAGCCGCTCGCGCGCGATCAATCTCAACGCGAAGCTCAGGTTTGTCGAGCTTCAACGTAGTGTCTGCGTCAACGACGCCAAGTTCGGGCGCGCGCTGGCGAAGCTGCTCGGCATATTGAGCCAGGGATTCGAGGTCAGGCCCGCGAAGCACGAAATCAATCTCGAACCCGCCGCCGCCGATGTTGAATGATTGCGCGTTGCGAACAGATGTGCGCAGGTCTTTGAACTTGCGAAGGCGCGAACGAATCTCGTTCATCACGTCGCGCTGTGAGTAGTTGGTCTGAAACGCCTCAAGCGGGCGACCGTGAATTATGCCGTCCCACAATCGGGCAAGTGAAAAAGATCGCTCTTCAATCGGAACTATGCGAACGTAAACGCTCCCCTGATTGACTCCGCCTAAAAAGCCGCCGCCCGCCGACGTGAGCACCATCCGCACACCCGGCGTCTCGCGAATCTCTTTTTCGACTGCCTGCATGGTCTGATCCATCGCCGCGAGGCTCGTGCCTTCGCGCGCCGTCACGCCCACGTCGAATTCCGATTCGTCAACATCGGTCGGGATGTAATCCTGCTTCACGATTGAATAGAGCGGCACCGATGAGAAGATGACCGCCACGGCAAGCCCCGCGACTATCAATCGGTGGCGCATCGCAAGGCCGAGCATCCAAGTGTATGTCCGGTCAATGATGGCATAGAATCCGCGACGCGACTTCGCTGCGTCGTGCTCGTGCGAGGCATCTTCCTTGCGCAGCAGCCGCGCGCTCATCATCGGCGTGAGCGTGAACGATACAAGCAAACTCACGAGAATCGCCACAGCAGCCGTGATGCCGAACTGGTAAAGGAATCGCCCCGATATACTCGACATGAATGAGACCGGGATGAATATCACAACGAGGCTGAAGGTCGTTGCCATAACCGCCAGGCCAATTTCAGCCGTCGCCGCTTTTGCCGCCTCGAACGGTCTCATCTTCTTCTCTTCGACGTAGCGGAAGATGTTTTCAAGGACGACTATCGCGTCGTCAATGACGACGCCGACCATCAGCACGAGCGCGAGCATCGTCACCGAGTTCAGCGTGAAGTTCAGCGCGCGCATCATGCCGAAGGATGAGATCACCGATGCGGGAATCGCGATGCCCGCGATGACCATCGAGCGCCAGCTTCGCATAAAAAGCAGCACAACGAGGCAAGCCAGTATGCTTCCGAGCACGAGGTGGAGATTGATTTCGTGCAGCGCGGCATAGATGTAGCGCGACTGGTCGCGGATGACTTCCATCTTAACATCAGCAGGGAGCTGGCCCGCGATGCGCGCGAGGTTCGCTTTCGCCGCTTCAATGACCTCTACGGTGTTCGTTCCGGTCTGTCTTCGGACTTCAATCGTTACGGTGGGCATGCCGTTGAGCCGCGCGACCGAGCGTTGTTCTTTCGTGCCGTCTTCTATCTGCGCCACATCTCTCAGCTTCACGGGCGCGTCGTTAATCTTTGCGACAACGATGTCTTCAAAGGTTTTCGGGTCGGCGATGCGGCCCATCGTTCGGAGCGTCTGCTCGCGCGGCCCTTGCGTGACGTTGCCGCCGGGCACGTCCGCGTTCTGTCGCTGAATGGCGTTGCGGACCGCTGTGATGGGAATCCCGTAAGCGGCGAGGCGGTCTGCGTCAACCCATACGTTTATGGCGCGGCCCAAACCGCCGACGATATTTATCTCGCCGACGCCCGTTGATCGCTCAAGCTGCGGCTTTACGATCTTGTCGGCAATCTCAGTCAGCTCGCGCACGGGCCTGTTGGCTGAAAGCGCGACGGTCATTACGGGCGATGAGTCGTTGTTGAACTTTGCGACTATTGGCGGGTCGGCGTCTCGCGGCAGGTCGCGGATGACCGTCGCCACGCGATCGCGAACGTCCTGCGCCGCCGTGTCAATATCGCGGTCGAGATTAAATGTGACAATTACTATAGACGAACCTTGCCCGGAAACCGAGCGCAATTCCTGAATGCCCTCGACGGTGTTGACAACCTCTTCAATCTTTTGTGATACCTCGCTCTCGACCTCTTCGGGCGACGCGCCCGGCAAGGAAGTGCGCACGCTCACCGTAGGCAAATCGAAAGAGGGGAAACGGTCAACGCCCAACCTGAAATAACTGGCCGCGCCGACGACGACGAGCGCCAGTATTATCATTGCCGCAAATACCGGCCTCTTGATGCAGATTTCTGCGAGCTTTTGCATAAAGTCAGTTTTCAGTTGCCGGTTGCCGGTTTCAGCGAAGGTGTAGAGCCTAAACTGACAACCGACAACTAGCAACTATTCCGTGATGACAGGTTGCCCGGACTGAAGGTTGCCGGGGTTGATTACGATAACATCGCCGACGTTTACGCCTGAAAGAACCTCCGTCCATTCAGGAGTGCGGCGTCCCGTCGTGATAGGTTTTTCAATCGCCTTGCCGTCCTGAACCGATATCACTTTTTCTATGCCTGCGAAAGTAACTATCGCGTTTGTCGGAACGGCAACCGCCGTGCTGCGCTCATCGGTCACAATCTCTGCGCGGGCGAACGAGCCGGGCCGCAGCGCGCCCGTGTTGCGCACTTCGGCTTCTACGATTAACACGCGATTCTGCGCGCTGATTGCAGGGCTGATGCGCGCGATGCGGCCCGTGTAAACTGTCTGATCGCCTTCGACAGTGACGCGCACTTCCTGACCTTGATGAATGTTGCGCGATTCGCGCTCAGGCACTTCGACGCGCAAGCGCAAAGGGTCCATGCGTACAAGCGTGACAATGGGCGCGCCTGCGGCGAGGTATTCGCCAATGCTTGCGCGCTTCTCCTGAATCACGCCATCGAACGGCGCGTAAACGGTCGAATCGGCCAGTTGCTGGCGGGCTATCTCAAGCTCGGAGCGCCGCTGCATGACGAGCGCCTGGCGATTACGAATCTCTTCGACCGCATCCTGATAGCGGCTCACTGCGACTTTGTGCTCGGCTTCTGCCGCGTCGAGTTGCGCGCGAGAGATTACGCCTTGCTTGAAGAGCGAATTGGCGCGGTCAAGTTTTAGCTTTGCTTCATCGAGCACGGCGCGGGCCTGCTGGACTGAGGCGGTTTGCTCAGGGTCGACGTGCTCGTCCTTTCCATCGGGTGAAAGTCCAACGCGGGCGCGAGCCTGCGCGAGCGCGGCTTCGGCCTGCTGCAAGCGCAGTTTATAATCCTGCTGTTCAAGCTGCGCGATGGGCTGCCCTTGGCGAACGACGCTGCCAAGGTCAACCGAGATTGAATGCAAACGGCCCGGCACTTTCGCGCTCACGGTCGCCTGATCGAAAGCGGCGAGCGTGCCCGTGACGGTTACGGTGCGCTCCATTGGCGTTTCGGCTACGCGCGCGATCTCGACTTTGCGCGCTTCTTTTGATTCGGTCGTGTTGCGCGCCGACACGGGATAACCGCTCTTGCAAGCAGATGTCAGGGCCGCTGTCGCCAGTAAAAAGGTAGCGGCAGCGAAAGAGGCGCGCTTCGACGAGCGAAGCGATAAGAATATCTGTCTGACCATGTTTGATATGAAAGCGAACAACATTTTTGATTACTCGATGACCCTGTTTAACAGTATAACGAATGAATCACGCTGAGATGGAATGGAGACGAAAGCGCCCTCAAGCCCGCTTGTTCGATAGGTCGAAATTGAATCCCGGTCCGACATCAGCCATTCAATCCCTTTTAGAACTATTGCGCTTCACGAGGCGCGTGGCGTAATTAAAAGAATACACCAATTGCCCGATATAAATGAAGCTACGGCTGATACGGCTCAATTCGGCTTAGGGTTACGGATAATCGAATACGGTATCTTTGCAGGACGCGCATTTACTTGTCGCGCTTTTTGATCTTCGGGGCAGGGAACTTTTTCAGCCGCTTCCAGAGCAGCGTAACGCTGCCGTCTGGATTGAGGCGCACGACTCGAAATGCAATCAGCACGTCCGCGCCTTCGTATTCAAACGGGTGACGAATGTACACGGGAACGACGGACGCAACAAGGCGGCCCTGCTTTTTGTAAATCATCGAGCGCATCACATAAGTTGTGTTCGCGGCGACGGGAACGAATAAACTATAGCTGAAGCTGCCAACTTTGAACCCGTCGGCTTCGCGTTCACGCTCGGCCTGAGCATCTTTCAAATTTGTCGGGGGCGTGTAGCCTGCCAGATACTCCACGCCGGGAGTCGAAAGCGTCACCTGCTCAAGCGGCATGTCTCCGAGCGATACAAGCATTCCGAGAGACTCAAACGTGAAGCCTGTTGCCAGATAGCCTTCGGCCAGAGCAATTTCGGACCAGGGACCGGACGAATGAGTCTTTTCGGTGAAGGAATAAAAAGCTCCGCCGCCCCTGATTGGAAGCACCGCTTCGGGGTCGTCAGCCGATACAGTGTAGCTGAATTCGTGCTTGCCTTTGGGGAGCAATCGAATGAGACCCGTGTGGTCTTGCTTCAGAAACTCTGCGAACCTTGCGCTGTCTTCAGGCGTGGGCGCGATTATTCGCTTCTGCGCATCGGTCAGCTTTTTCGTATAAAAATTCTTGTCCTGTCGGAGGCTGCGATATCTGGGCGGCGATGGCGGTTGCGCTTCCTTTGATTTTGGTTGCTGCTCAGGCTGTTGATTAGTCTGCGCGAAAGCTGCGCATGCAAAGAAGATTAGCGACAGAAAGGACGATAGAATGCTACTCAAGTTGCGCGAACTTATCATTGCAATATCCTCTGTTCGCTTTTGATAGTTTCGATTGAACGCGAAAGATATTACACCGAACCTGAGCGCAAGAGAAGCGCCGCCGCTTTTTTGTTTTTGTGATTTCGTGTGAGCGAGAGCCCTACAGCGTCAAAGTAACTTCGCGCTCGAACACTTCACCGAAATGGCGCGCAAATGCGCGGGCGACTTCGCGAATATCAACCTCGCGCCTCGTGAGCCGCGAAATCGAAGTGACCCCCTTATCCGTAATGCCGCACGGCACTATCATCCGAAAGTAGCTCAGGTCAGTGTTCACGTTGAGCGCGATTCCGTGACTGGTGATCCATCGTGCGATTCGCACGCCGATTGCCGCAATCTTTTCATTGCCGACCCAGACGCCGGTCAATCCCGCGATGCGCTCGCCTTCGATTCCGTAATCACGAATCGTGCGAATTAAGACTTCTTCAAGGTCGCGCACGTAACGATGAACATCGCAGCGGTCGGGTTTCAAATTTACAATTGGATAAGCGACGAGCTGGCCCGGCCCGTGATAGGTCACATCGCCGCCGCGCCCCGTCTCAAAGACTTCGACCGAACGCTCGTTGAGTTGTTCTCTGCCCGCGAGTATGTGCGCCGCACTCGCGCCTCGCCCTAGCGTGAAGACATGTGGATGCTCAAGAAGAAGAAGCTGTTCCGCGCCCGTGCCTGCGCGCAGTTGTTCAACCGCCTGCTCCTGCAATCGCAGCCCGTCGGCGTAAGCAGTCAGCCCAAGCCATCGGGCCTCGCAAACACGCTTCGCGGCAGTAGGCCGCAGGCGGTAGGCAGTAGGCAGCGGCGCGCTTGAGTTTTCATCCTCACGCTTTTGTTTCAGTGCCATCGCGTTTTATTTCTGCCTACTGCTTAGCGGCCTACTGCCTGCTAGCTTGTATAGTCCGCCGATTCGATCACGTCGCGCACGGTCGCGAGGAATTGATCGGCGACCGCGCCATCAATCACTCGATGATCGAAGCTCAGGCTCAATAGTCCCGTCATGCGAATTGCAATTGCGTCGTTGATAACGACGGGACGCTTCTTGATTCCGCCCACACCGAGAATTGCAACCTGCGGCTGATTGATTATCGGCAGGCCGATTAATCCGCCGAACACTCCCGGATTGGTTATCGTGAACGTGCCGCCCTGGACTTCGTCTGGCTTGAGCCGCTTTGTGCGCGCGCGGTCGCCGAGATCATTCACGGCGCGGGCAAGTCCCAGAAGCGATTTCTCATCCGCGTTGCGAATAACCGGAACTATCAAGCCCCAATCGAGCGCAACGGCGACGCCGATGTTGATGTCTTTCTTGTAGACTATCTGGTCGCCCCACACCGACGAGTTGATGATCGGCCATTTCTTTATGCCTTCAATCACAGCTTTGATGAGGAACGGCATGAAGGTGAGCTTCACGCCGTCGCGTTCGAGGTATTCGCCTTTGAGTTGATCGCGCAGCCGCGCAGTCTCTGTGTAATCAACTTCCATCAGCGAATAGACGTGCGGCGAAGTGCGAACGCTTTCGACCATGCGCTCAGCGATGCGGCGGCGCATGATGCTCATAGGCTCAATCTCAACGCGGTCGCTTTCGCTAAAAGGCGCGGGACCGATTTCGCCTTCAGCGACCGGCGGCGCTTGAAGCGGCTGCGGCGGACGAGGCGGCGCGGCAGGCGCGGCTGCGGCAGCCTGTGCGGGCGCTTGCGGGGGGGCAGCCGCTTGCGCTGCGGGCGCGGCCTGCGGAGCGGCTCCGCGATTTTCGATGAAGCTCAAAATATCCTGCTTCGTAACGCGCCCGCCGATGCCTGTGCCTTCGATCTGCGAAATATCAACGCCGTGCTCTTCGGCAATTTTGCGAACGAGCGGCGACGATCTGACTGGCTCTTTTGAGGGCGCGACCTTTTGAGTCGCTTGCGGTTGAGCAGGCGCAGTTTTGGGCGCGGGCGGTTCGGCAAGCTTAGGCGGCGCGGCCTGCTGTTGAGGCGGAGCCGGCGGCGCTTGGGGCTGCGACGGAGCTGCTTCCTGCTTCGGGGCTTCGGCTTTTGGTGCTTCGGCTTTTGGGGCTTCAGCTGGCTTTGCGCCGCCGCCGTTGATTATCGCAACGACCGTGTTGACAGCGACCGTTTGCCCTTCTTGCACTAGTATCTCGGATAAAGTCCCTGACGCCGGAGCGGGTATCTCAGCGTCAACCTTGTCAGTCGAAATTTCATAAAGCGGCTCGTCCCGCTTGACCGAATCGCCAACCTTCTTGAGCCACCTTACGATTGTTCCTTCCGCGATGGACTCTCCCATCTGCGGCATTTTCACTTCTTCAGCCATAGCTCTCCTATCAGGGGTCAGGGGTCGGTGGTTAGGGATCAGGGTTGTGGTCAGTTAACTGACCACCGGCCCTTGATTCCCGATCCCTGTTTAATATGCTGCAAGCCGTCGAGCCGCTTTTAACACGTCGTCCACCTGCGGCAAGAAGAACTCTTCCAAAGGCGGCGCATAAGGCACGGGCGTGTCTATCGAAGTCACTCGCACAATCGGCCCGTCGAGGTATTCGAATGCGTCTTCGTTGATGACAGCCGCGATTTCGCCGGCTATTCCGCCCGTGCGCGTCGCTTCGTGCAGAATGATTACTTTATTAGTCTTCCTGACCGTCTCGGCAATAGCTTCTCGATCAAGCGGCAGCAGCGTTCTCAAATCCAAAACCTCAACGTCAATGCCTTCCTGCTCCAACTGACTGGCGGCTTCAAGCGCGGTGTAGACCATCGCGCCGAACGTGATGATTGAAAGGCTTGTGCCTTCGCGGCGAATGGCCGCCTTGCCAATCGGCACGATGTAATCTTCTTCGGGCACTTCCTGTTTTATCTTCGGGTTGCGATAAAGCAGCTTGTGCTCGAAAAACAGCACAGGGTCTTCGTCGCGGATGGCGGCTTTGATTAATCCCTTCGCGTCGTAAGGCGTCGAAGGCTCGACCATCTTGAGGCCGGGCGTGTTGAGAAAGAATGATTCGACGTTTTGCGAATGGAACGGGCCGCCGTGAACTCCGCCGCCGCACGGGCCGCGCACGACGATGGGGATTCCGATGTCCTGACGATAGCGGCTCTTCGCGGCGTAGTTCGTTATGATGTCGAAGGCGCACGAGATGAAATCAATGAACTGCATTTCGGCAATGGGTCTGAGTCCCATCATCGCTGCGCCGCAGGCCGCGCCGACTATCGCGCTTTCAGAGATGGGAGTGTCAATGACGCGCTCTTCGCCGAATCGCGCTAGAAAGCCTTCGGTCATCTTGAACGCGCCGCCATAGACGCCGATGTCTTCGCCGAGAATGAAGACGCGTTCATCGCGCTCCATCTCTTCCCACATCCCCTGCCTGATTGCTTCGAGTAATGTTATAGCAGCCATAAGAATTCGTCTTACTCGGTTGCCAGCTTCAACACTCGCTGTCGAATATCATTTGAAATCCACATTCCTGCGCTTTCCAGCCTTGAGATAAAAGGCTCAACAAATTCGATCAAGCCTTGCGATTTCGCTTCCAACAAAATTCTGAGCGTTCCCCATACCTCTAACCCGGCAGCCTGAGCGATGTGCCTGGCCAACGCATCATCCAGTAAAACTATATGGTTTGGGTTTCCCAGAGCAAGCGCCATTGCAGCGATTCTCCTGCACCCGGTTCCAATGCCAACCATTCAGACGGCAACGAAGCTGGCTCAATAATTTTAATCCAATCATATTCGCTCGGGTTCGGAACGTCATAACCCTTTTGCCGCCCAGCCGACAATTCAAGCGCAACCGCATTAGGACACCATATCTCATTGAACAACTTGGGAAGCCACTCCAACGCGCCTATGCGATACAGATACAGCAAAGGTGATGTGTTGCAGATGGCTTCAGGCAATTTGCTTTTCTAAGTCGCGCAGTTCAGCTTCAAAGGGGAAAACCTTGTAACGCCCAAGCGTCAGCAGGAACTCCACGCGCGGCATACCAGCAAGCTCGGCGGCTCTGCCCGACGATAAGCGGCCAAGCTCATACAATTTAATCGCCGCCAGCAATCGCAGTTCATTAGCAAATGCCGCTTCGTCAGTCTTTTCAGCCAGTAGCACTTTCTCCGGCACTTCAATGATTATCTGCCGTGTCCCCATAACTTTTATTTCCCTGCTCCAATCGCCGCAGGCTTTTCGTCATCGCCGTACACGCCGCCGAGAGCGGCTTCGGGTCGCGGCGGCGGCTGGCTTTCAGCCCACGCCAGTTCTTCATCAACCAGCGATTCGACTCTGCGCTTCACCTCTTCAATGTCGGCTGCCGTCGCTACGTGCTTTTCGAGAAGCTCTCTTTCAAAATGATCAATCGGGTCGCGCTTGCGCCATTGCTCAAGCAACTCCTTCGCAACATAAGACTGATTGTCGTGCGCCGCGTGGCCTCGCATGCGGAAAGTCTTCGCTTCAATCATAGTCGGGCCGCCGCCATCGCGCGCCCGGTCAACCGCGCGGCGAGCCGCGCCGTAAACCGCCATCACGTCGTTGCCGTCGACTATCTCGGTCGGCATCCCGTAAGCCTTCGCCCGCTCCGCCAGATTCAACACGCGCATCTGCTTCGATGTTGGAGTCGAATAAGCATAGCCGTTATGCTCTGCGATGATGACGAGCGGCAGATTTTGAACCGCTGCGAAGTTCGCCGCTTCATGAAAAACTCCTGTGCTAGTTGCGCCGTCGCCAACGTAAACCATCCCGACCATCTTCTTCTTTTGCATCCGACCCGCGAGCACTACGCCGTTCATCACGGCGACGAGCGTGCCGAGCGGGCTGATAGTCCCGATGAACCCGCGCTTGAGGTCCGTGATGTGAATGTTCTGGTCGCGTCCTCGATTCGGAGACGTTACCCGCCACAGGTACGATGAAAAGACTTCGCGCGGCTTGAGTCCCATCACCATCATCGCGCCCATATCGCGCGTGAGCGGCGACAGTATGTCGCCATAGTTTTTATCGAGCGCGTAAGCCGACCCGACCGCCGTGGCTTCCTGACCGAGACTGCGAAACAGCCCGCCGACAATCTTTCCCTGCTTCAGGAGATTGTCGAGCCGGTCTTCAATCGCCCGCGTCAATCGCATGAAGTAAAGCAGTTCGAGTTGTTGCTCTTTAGTCATCTGTCACTGGTCATTGATCCTTAGTCATTCGCCCTTTGCCTGGATTGATAAAGGACAAATGACTAACGACTATTACGCTCCGTGTATCGCCATGCCGTGCGCGTCTTCAAATGCCTCGTGAATGCCCTCGGAGACGGTCGGATGCGCGTGTATCATGTTTATCATCTCTTCGACCGTCGCTTCCATCTGAAGCGCCGCGCCGCCTTCTACTATCATCTCGGTCGCGTGCGGCCCGATGATGTGAAGCCCAAGCACCTCATCATACTTTGCGTCGCTCACGACTTTCACCAATCCCTCGTTCGCGCCGACTATCTGAGCTTTGGCCAGAACCGGCAATTGGAATTTGCCGACCTTAACGTCGTAGCCGCGCTCGCGCGCTTTCGCTTCCGTAAGTCCCACGCTTGCGACTTCGGGCTGGCAGTAGGTGCAGCTCGGCACGCGGTCGTAATTAATTGGGCGCGGGTTCTTTCCTGCGATGGTTTCAACGGCGAGAATACCTTCGGCTGATGCCACGTGCGCGAGCCAGGGCGTCGGGATCACGTCGCCAATCGCATAGACGTTCGGCTCAGCGGTTCGCATGTGGTCGTCAACTTTGATATAGCCGCGCTCAAGCTCGATGCGAGTGTTCTCAAGCCCAAGCCCGTCGGTGTAAGCGCGGCGGCCTACGGCGACGAGGAATTTTTCAGCCGTGAACTCGCGCGTCTCTTCGCCGACTTTCGCCGTGACTTTTACCAAGCCGTCTTCGATTGTGGCGGATTGGAAATTCGCGCTCGTGAAAACCTTGATGCCCTGCTTCTTGAATGCTTTGGCAAGCTCCGCGCCCATCTCTTCGTCTTCGATTGGCAGGAGTCGCGGCAGTAACTCGATGATTGTCGTATCGGTGCCGAAGCGCGCGAACATCGAGGCGAACTCGACGCCGACGGCTCCCGCGCCAAGCACGATGAGCGATTTCGGTACTTCCTTCAGTTCAAGAATCTCGTCGCTTGTGATTATGTATTGGCCGTCAATCGGCAGGTTCGGCAGCGAGCGCGGTACCGAGCCAGTTGCGATGATGATGTTTCTGGTTTGAACTTGTTGAGTTACGCCGTCTGCGCCAGTGACCGTGATGCGGCCCGGCCCGTCAATGTGCGCGGTTCCTTTGATGACCTGAACCTTGTTCTTCTTCATCAGGAACTCGACGCCCTTCGCGCCTTTCAAAACGACTTTGCCTTTGAACTTCTGCGCCGCGTCGAAGTCCAAAGCGACGCTCGACGCAACGACGCCCATGCTCTTGGCGTGCTTGAATTCGTCGAGCAGGTCTGCGGTGTGAAGCAAGGCTTTCGTTGGGATGCAGCCGCGCAGGAGGCATGTGCCGCCGAGATTTTTATCTTTTTCAATGATCGCGGTCTTGAGACCCAGTTGCCCGGCGCGAACGGCTGCAACATATCCGCCGGGACCTGAGCCTATGATTGTTACGTCAAATGCTTCGTTTGTGCTCAATTCGCTTAACGCCTCCTTCGACTCGACTAATCGAGCGCCACTTTTATCTCGTCGCTTTCAACTAAGACATCGAATTTTTGAACTTTAGCCATAGGATTGACGGGCGAAACGCCGTTTGTGAGGCTGAAAGTCCAGCCGTGCCACGGGCATTGAACCGTCAGGTTATGACAATCAACATAGCCTTCTCCGATGGGACCGCCGCGGTGCGGGCATGTGCCGTCGAGCGCGACGATTTCACCGTTGCAGTTGAAAAGAGCCACCTGCTGGCCATTGATTTCGACTGTGATGCCCTGTCCGGGCTGCAGGTCAGATGTGCGTGCTGCTTTGATGTATTCTGCCATTTCAATTCCTCATTCAAACTCAGCGCGCATAGTCATATAAATGTTGTAGCGAGCGACTGACCATCTTAGCAACTCGCCGCGCGGTGTTTCAAGTTGGATTGCCTCGCGCAAAGGGTGAAACAACAGTTTTGAAAGAGCTGTGAGTTGCGAAACGAGCGGGCGAATTACGTCAATAATAAGTAGCAATGGCTTAATATTATTCGTTAGCGGCGGTTCGGAAGCGAAATAGAACGGAAAATCCAACTTATCATCGGTCGCGTAACGCAACGACAGGAGGACTCAGCGTATGGCAGCGACATTTGCAAGCAGTCAGATCGCGCCAGAACAATTGAGATTCGTGATTTTGGCCTACGGTATAGAACACGCCTATCGCATAGTGAGCGTTGAAGAGGTGGCGCACGAAATTAAGCACGTTAGGAGAGAAGAGATCCGCAAAGAACTCGACCGCCTGGCCGAAGAAGGACTGCTGACGCGTTTTTCAGGCCGCTACTGCTTCAACAGAGCAATCCCTGATAATCTCCGCCGGACTATCGAACAAACTGTGACCACAAGCGGAACGCTCAAGGCAAGGCAGTAATTCTCGAATCGCGCAGGCTCATCTGTTGAAAAAGATTGAATAAGCTGAGAAGAGATAACTGTGCGCCGTCACTTTCTGCGCTTGAAGTAGTATATTGGGTCAGCGGGAGAACCGGAGACGGATACAAGTTCCCACCCCTTGGCTCCGAGCTTGTCGAGATTCTGCTCCAGCACAAATGCCTCACGGCTGAACGCTTGTGACTCATCCTTGCGCAGTCTCGGATTGCCGGAAGGGGTGAGATTGCTGTTCGCGCCCGCGACTACAAGGTACTCCCATCGGTCGGCGCTGAACGATTCTTCAGGGCCTGATAATCTCCTGTCTTCGACGCTTGATGGTTTCTGGCTGCCTGAGTTTCCGGCAAATGCTGCGACGACCAGAATCAAAGCTGCGACAACAATCAGGATTCGTTTCATAATTCCTCCCTGCCGCCTCAAAATCAGATAAGGTCAATAACTCATAAAACGAATCAATCACGGTTGTGTTCCGGTCTGTGCCTTCATTTTAACTTCTTCAAAACCCATCGCCCCTCGTCAACTCCTATATCAACGGGTCGCTTCGACGCGGTGAACGTAAAACTCTGCCTGCGCGAGTCGTTCCAAACCGCGCGAATCTCGCTGCTGCCGTCCGCATAATGAACCGTCACGTCCAGAGGCATGATGTAAACCCGCTCTTGACGGCCCGGTATAGTGTGCGATTGCTTCTGCTTGATAGTCAGCTTCACCGCGTAGTTGCCCTGCGCGTCGGGCGGGCTTATCTCTGTTGAGATTTTATAAACCGGGCGGCCCGGCGCGTAAATCCACTGCTGGAAAAACCATTCGAGCGAGCCGCCATAAAACTGCTCGCACACATGCTGGAAATCCGCCGTCGCAGCATTCCCAAACGCGAAGCGCCGCGCGTATTCTTTCAGGGCCGCAAAGAATCTCTCATCGCCAAGAATGTGACGAAGCATGTGAAGCACCCATGCGCCCTTATCATAAATCGCGCCGCGGTCATCAAACGGGTTGTCGAGATTTTCAGCCGTGACGGTTCCGCCCAATTGCCCGTCGAGTTTGCCGTCGTCGTAGCTTTCGCTCATCAACTGGCCTGCATCCAGATTGAGGTATCGCTCAAAGAACAGAACCTCTGCGTAGCTCGCAAAGCCTTCGTTGAGCCAGATGTCCCGCCACGACTTCATCGTAACGAAATCGCCCCACCATTGATGCGCAAGCTCGTGCGCGATTACTCCCTGCCCGCTGCTGCGCTCGGAACCAATGATGCTCGCGCCGAGGCTCGTCATCGTTTGATGCTCCATCCCGCCGCTCCACGAAAACTCCGCCATGCCGTACTTCTCTTTGACGAAAGGGTACTCGCCAAAAAGCGGCGCGAATATCTCAATCGCATCGCGCGTGACGGCGAACTTCTGTCGCGCTTTCGCTTCGTGCTCAGGATAGACGTAATAAACTATCGGCATGCGCGTGCCGTCCATCGCAGTGTAGCTGTCTTCAAACGTCACGTAATCGGCGGCGGCGACCGAGACAAGGTAAGTTGCAAGCGGAGCGTCTTCGCGCCAGAAGTATGTGACGGTGTGGTTCGCGTTCGCTTCTACTTTTTCAAGCACGCCATTTGAAGCTGCTCGAAAGTTTTCAGGAACAGTGGCTTCGACTTCAACTGTAGCTTTGTCCGTAGCGTCGTCAACGCAAGGCCACCATGTAGGAGCAGCGTAAGGCTCGCTGAGATTTGCCATCACGGTCGTGTTGTTGCTGCCGTGCTTTGAGACGAGCATCCCGCCGCCGAGCAGCCCCGAAGTTACAGGCACGCCGTGATATTGAACCGCGATTGTGAACGCTCTTCCGGCAGAAAATGTTTGTGAGAAGTTGATCACGATGCGCGATTGCTTGCGTTGAAACTCTTGCGCGCTCCCGTCAACTCGCACTCCGTCAATGACGAGGTTATCGCTTGCATCAATGCTGATTGAATCAACCGTCGCACTCGCTTCGGCGTTGATAGTCACCGTTCCTGCGATGCTCGCAGGTTCAGGCGTGAGCGCAATCTGCAAGCGGTAATGTTTTACGTCAATGGATTGATGTTCTGCGTTTGTTGCTTGAAGCGCAAAGCCTGCGGCTGAAGCTATCGGCTTATGGTTATATTTCTTAATCCATTCATGCTCGCGTTTGATGCGCTCGAAGATTGTTTCGCCATCGCCGCGAGCCGCGCCAAGCGACGACGCAGAGAAGAGAATCGTGGCTATAAGAATGAGACAAACGACACGCGCTTTTTTCATGATTTCTCTCGACTGATGATGGCTGACATTATAACACAGCGAAGTTTCGGCGCTTGTCTTCCAGCAGATGAGTTGAATAAACCTGCCGCTGTGATTTATTTTGCTCCTGCCCTTTTCAGCGAAAGGAAGATTATGCTGACCGACTTGCTATGCCTCGCTCACAATGGTCGAACGCGCGTGTTAACTCTGCTTGCGGCGATTTTGCTGTCAGCCCATCCGGCCATTCCCACGCCTGCGATAAGCACAGATGTGAATCAGACAAAGCCATTGCTCATCGCTCATCGCGGAGCTTCCGGGTATGCGCCTGAGCACACGCTCGCAGCTTACGAGTTGGCGATTCAGCAGGGGGCCGATTTCGTCGAACAGGATTTGCAAATAACGAAAGACGGCGCGCTCATCTGCCTGCACGATCCTGACCTTGCGCGCACGACAAACGTCGCGGAAGTTTTTCCCGAACGCGCGACTGTGCGCGACGTTGCGGGCGAAGGCGAAGCGAAGCGCGGCTGGTACGCCGTTGATTTCACGCTGGCGGAAATCAAGCGGCTCGACGCAGGCTCATGGTTTAATCGAACGAATCCGTTTGCCGCTCGCTCAGATTTTTCGAGACAGCGCATCCCGACGCTCGAAGAGGCGATAAAGTTTATCAACAATCGTGCGGGGCTTTACATCGAATTGAAGCATTACCCGTTTTACAAATCGCTCGGCTACGATGTTGCCGAACGACTCGCCGCTACGCTCAAAGCGCACGGCTGCGATAAAAGAGAAAAGCGCGACCGAGTCTTCATTCAATCGTTTTACAAATCGGCTCTGCTTCGCATGAAAGAGATTGCTCCGCAGTACGCGCGCATTCAGCTTCTTCCGATGGAAGACGCGAACCGCAAAACCGACACGGCGAAAATCACGCCTGAGCTTGCGCAGGAAATTGCCGCTTACGCGCGCGGCGCAGGGCCATCGAAAGCGATGCTTGCAAGCGCCGCCGACGTTGCGACGCTTCACCGGGCGGGTCTGATTGTTCACCCGTACACATTTCGCGGATTGACTACGCCGACCTCGCGCCGCCCGCTCGATGAACAACAGCAGAACGGCTCAAGCGTTCGCCAGAACATCATCAGCGACATTCAACGCTATGTTTATTTAGGAATTGATGGCGGCTTCACAGATTATCCCGCGCTTTGGAAAGCGGCAATCGAAGGTGGGCCGAAGCGAAACTAGCGCGGTCTGTGAATTGATTTGGAAAACGTTGGCTTGTCACCGCTATGGCTACCCGCACCAAAAGCGCCGACTTGTCGGCGCACTCCAAAAATCATGCGCGCCCGGCTATGGGCAGGCAACCGCTGCTGACTCCTTCGGCAATGCACTCTTCAAACTCTTTGCCTTGAGTCTGCTTGACGTAATTGAGAAAGCCGTAGATGTTGTTGATCTGCGGAGCGTCGAACCCAAGCAGATTGAGCAATGCATCGTTGGCCCGGAAATTGAAAGGATAAGGTTTTACTTGAAATTGCAGCCCGCCTATCCCGGACAACGTGTGTATCACGTCGTGCAAATCCTTCAAGACCATAAACGAGGTGAGCAGGCAATCGTAGGTTCCCGCGCTCGCGCGCCTGAGCAGAAAATAAAAATCCTCGTTGTAGTTTTCGATGAACCGGTCGAAGTCTGATTGTGAGAGCATCCCCTTCCCCCTCTTTCGTTGCCTTAGCTTACATTGAGATTAAACAACAGCGGATGCTCTTTTTCAACTGGAACTGTTTAGGCATTTGAACAGGCTGCCCTTATGGTTTTCAGCTTCCGGCTTCGCGCTGCTATCATGCTCTGCGCCTGATTCTAATTTCATCCGGCCTGATGAACCGAAATAAAAATCTGCACTCTATCGCGGGGCCGTTGCGTACTTAAGGTATGGTGGGGTGGGAAGGGACAATCGCATTGGAAAAGGCTGCGGATGCTCGGCTCGATGATCTACTGGCGAGGTCGGCCCGGGGCGATCAATTTGCCTTCGCAGAAATCGTGCGCGAGCACCAGGGCATGGTCTATAGCCTTGCCTATCACTTTCTGCGCGACAGTGCGGTGGCGGAAGAGTTGGCTCAAGAAGTGTTCCTGAACCTCCACCAGAACCTCTCTGCCATCAAGTCGCCTGCTCACCTCACGTTCTGGCTGCGCAAGGTCACGAGCCACCGCTCGATTGACGCAGCGCGCCGCCGGAGGGTGCGACCGCAGGTGAGCATTGAGGATGTGCCCGAACCGGTCGCCGCGCCCACGGAAGATGATTTCATGCTTTCGGACACGGTGCGGCGAATGGTTGATACGCTGCCGGAAAAAGCGCGAATGGTCGTGATACTCCGCTACCAGGAAGACCTCGACCCTTCCGAAATTTCAAAGGTGCTTGATATGCCGCTCAACACCGTTAAAAGCCATCTGCGTCGCTCGCTTGCAATGCTTCGCGACAAGCTGAGCCGCACGCTCGGAGAAGTACAGATATGAGCCGTCTCGATGATGAATTGAAAGCAGCTTTCCGCCGCAAAGAACCGTCGCCGGATTTCGCGGCGCGCGTGCTGGCGCGACTGGGTGAACCAGTTGCCGCGCCGCCGAAGAAAACTCTGTGGCAGCGGCTTGCTTCATTATTTGCGCCGCAACGGATGCAATTTGTCGCCGCAGCCGCAACAGCGATGATAGTTGTTGCAGTTGCCGCCTTCTGGTTTTTGCAATCGAAGCCTGCGAGCGTTGATGTGAACATCTCGATTGCCGAACAAACTGCACCCACAGCGGGCGCGCCGAGCGTACAAGATAACAGCGACCCGAAGGCGACTGATGAAACCAGAGGGACAGTTGCTACTGCCAACAAGAATAAAGTTGATCGCGACAAGCCCGGCTTGATTCGCGCGAGCGGCGGGCGAAAGTTGAATCGCTCTCGAATCAACATCGCGCAACGCGCGACGCCAAGAGTCAGCCCAGAAGCTGAGGCCGCTAAAGAGAAAGTTTTGTTTGCGCTTCAAATCGCATCGAACACGTTCAACGACGCGCAGCGGGCGATGCAATACGACAGCCACAATTCAGCGCCTGAGCGCAACAGGTGAGAGCAAGGGAGGAATTATGAAGTCGGTTGATAAAAAATCCATCAGGATTGCGACGCTTGCGGTGATGCTAGCTTTGATTGCCTGCATTGCCACCGTGATGGCCCGCGCTCAAACGCGCGAGCAGGGGCAGATCGAGATAAGCCATCTCGATAGATTCTCGAACACGGCGGACAAGGTCATTGACGTTACGGTTGGCGAGTCAGTGATAAGGCTGGCGATGGCCGCGCTCAGCGAGAAGCGCTCGCCCGACGAGGCGAAGATCAAAGAGATTCTTTCGGGCCTGAAAGGAATCTACGTCAAGCGGTTCGAGTTTGAATCGGAAGGCGCATACACGATGTCTGATGTTGAAGCGATTCGCTCGCAGCTCTCTGCGCCCGGCTGGGAGCGCGTCGCAAACGTTCGCAGCAAGCGCGAAGGCAACTACGACGTTGTGATTATGAGCGAAGGAACAATCGTCAAGGGGCTGGCCGTGCTTGCAGCAGAGCCGAAGGCATTAACAGTCGTCAACATCGTCGGCGCGATTGATATGTCGAAGCTGCGCGACATACAGGGGAAATTTGGCATTCCAAACTTCGGGCTTGAGCAAGCGCCCGGCGTGACCGTCAAAGAGAATCGCAAAGATAAGAAACCCGATAACGATCAGCAGGAGAACGACTCGTCGGACAGGCGCGACGAAAAGAAACCGCCCGCGCTGATTAGAACCGAAAAGCCGCCGAAGGAGTAGCTGCGATGACAACGCGAAGACGATTGCTTCCCCATGCCTTAATCATAGCGGTGACGCTCGCGCTCGCAGCCGCGACCGCGCGCGCCGATGATAAGAGCTACAGCGCGGTGATCAATCACATGAAGAAAAATTACCGCGCAAAGCAGCAGGGCTTTTTCGGGATAATGATGCTTGCGCGACTGGCCGTGAAGCTCATCAAGCCTGCGGGCGTGAAGAATTTCAAAGTGGCGATGCTGCGCGACCTCGATTATTCAAACGGGCCTGCGCCCACCGAAAGCGAATTTCATCGGGCGATTCGCGGCAATGTTAATTCGACGTGGGAGCCGCTCGTTCAATACAGCGCGCCGCGCGAACGGCAATGGTCGTATGTTTATTCGACGCGCGAGAAAGACGACATCAAGCTGTTAATCGTCGCCGTTCAACGCAGCGAAGCGTTTGTTGTGCAGTTCAAGTTCAGCCCCGAAAAGCTCGTCGCGTTTATGAACGATCCGAAGATAATGGGCATATCGCTCAAGGGCGATGACAGACGTAGTAACAACCAGCCTGCGACCGTTGAAGCCAATGATGAACCCTCACCATCAAAAGCGCAGGAGTCTAAGCCGCCAGAGGCGAAGCCTCCGGCATTAACTTTTTCAACCTGTTCTTCGTTTGCAGGTTCGCTGACTGAACCGAAACGCGAGCAAGCCGGAGGCGGGGCTGCTGCGCAAGGCAAATTAAAATAAACTCTCGGTTAGCTGATTTCATACAACAGCCTTCAACTTCAAAACTGAGGTCACACAGATGCTTTTCAAATTCGGTATTCGTGTCTTTGCCGCCATCATTGCGCTCTGCCTGACGAGCGTTGCAACGCTTGCGCAATCTTCGACGAGCCTGTCGCCGTCACCGACTCCGCGCCCTTCGCCGCCGACCGCCACAATCCCGCGCGTGAGCGTGCCGCCGAAGATTGAGGATTATCTTTCGGGCGGGGCTCTTCCTCAGGCATTGAAAATCACAGAGTTTTTCCAGCGCGAGCCGCAGGACGGCGCGCCCGCAACGCTTCCGACGACGGCTTACCTCTCTTACGACGACAAGAATCTTTATGTCATCTTCGTGTGCAAAGACGACCCCGCGAAGGTTCGCGCGCACCTGACGAAACGCGAAGCGATATTCAATGATGACGTTGTCGGCGTACTGCTCGATACGTTTCACGACCGGCAGCGCGGTTACGAATTTATCGTGAACCCGCTCGGCATTCAGATGGACGGCATTGCGAGCGAAGGGCAGGACGACGATTTCAGTTTCGACACGTTGTGGCACTCGGAAGGGCGATTGACGGAAGACGGCTTTATCGTGCGCATAGCCCTCCCGTTCAAGAGCCTGCGATTCAGCAACGCGCCCACGCAAGAGTGGGGCATCGCGCTCGCTCGCATCACCGCGCGCACAAACGAGCAATCATTCTGGCCGCACATCTCGCGCCAGATTCAGGGCTTCGCTCAGCAGATGGCGACTCTCGAAGGACTTGAAAACATCTCGCCGGGGCGAAACATTCAGTTGATCCCTTATGGCTTCGTCGCGCGCAGCCGCTTTCTCGACACGCAGGTTCCAGCCTTTCGCACAGACAACGACCTGCGCATGGGACTCGACGCGAAGGTAGTCCTCAAAGACGCGCTCACGCTGGACGTTACGCTCAATCCCGATTTCAGTCAGGTTGAATCAGACGAGCCGCAGGTGACGATCAATCAGCGCTTCGAGGTATTCTTTCCCGAAAAGCGCCCGTTCTTTTTGGAGAATGCAGGATTCTTTCAAACGCCTGAGAATCTGTTCTTCTCGCGCCGTATCGCAGACCCGCAATTCGGCGCGCGACTCACGGGAAAGCTCGGACATTGGGCGCTCGGCGCGATTGCGATGGATGACCGCGCGCCGGGCCATCGTTTTGCGGAAGACAGCCCGTTTCATGGAAACCGCGCCGGCATCGGCGTTTTTCGCCTGAAGCGCGAGTTCGGAGATCAATCGAGCGCGGGCGTGCTCGTTACGAGCCGCGATTTCGGATCAAGCTCGAATCGCGTCGCCTCGTTCGACACTCGCCTGAAACTGAACGATCACTGGGTTGCGACGGGGCAAGCGATAGCGAGCCGCACCCGGCTGCTCGACGGCGAGCACCTGAACGGCTCGGCCTTTTATGGCGAGATAAATTACCAGGACCGACACCTCTATTACAGCAGTTGGTACACGGACCGAAGCCCCACATTTCGCGCGGAGCTCGGATTCATCCCGCGCGTCGACATTCGCAATTTTCAGAACTTTGCGCGCTACCAGTGGAGACCGAAGAAAGGACCAGTGCAGAGCTTCGGCCCATCGGGTTTTGCGATGATTAATTACGACCGGCGCGGGCGCGTGCAGGATTGGGAGACGAACGGCGAGTTCAGAGTCGGGTTCAACAACACGACGTTCATTTCCGCTCTGCGCTCGCAGTCGTTCGAGCTGTTCAATGACATCGGCTTTCACAAAAGCAAAACCAGCTTGGTTTTTGAAACGTCGTGGCTGAAGTGGCTTTCGGTAAGCGCGTCTTATCAGGGCGGCAAGGGCATCAACTTCTTCCCCGCCGCCGGGCTTGATCCGTTTCTTGCAAACACGACGCAGAGTCAGCTTGGTCTGACGCTCCGACCATCATCGCAACTGACCATCGAACAGACTTACATCTACAGCCGATTGAGAACGCGCGGCGATTCAAACGTTCAAACGATACCGCGCGACGCGAGCATATTCAACAATCATCTGTATCGCGCGAAGGTCAATTATCAATTCACGCGCGAGCTTTCATTGCGCGCGATATTGGATTACGACGCGCTGCTTGCGAACCAGTCGCTGATTTCAGCGGAGCGGAGCAAACGGTTGAATCTGGATTTTCTCGTGACCTATTTCGTAAATCCCGGCACGGCGCTTTATGTCGGATACAGCAACGGATTCGAGAATCTCGCGCTCACACAGACCTTGCCGCCCGTTTTGCAGCGCACGCTTTCGCCAACGACTGTGACGGGCCGCCAGTTCTTCGTCAAGATGAGTTACCTGCTGCGGTTTTAATCTCTGCGACTATCTGCGTCTGCGGCCTCTGCGAAAATCCGCCTCACGCAGAGGCGCCGCAGGCGCAGAGATTATATGCCACCGCGCTCGCCTGATCTGTCGTTGATTGAAAAGCGATGGTTGAAGATTAAAACATTGCTGCGTGCCGTGGATCACCTCATCGAGACGGCAGTGACGCGAACGTTGTCGAGGTAGAAGCCTTCGAGCTTCTTGCGATTTATATCGGCTCGCGACGCGGCGAAACTGAAACTCAAAAATCCGCGCTCGGTGCCGATGAATCGCAGATCAACTGCTGCGTGATGAAATAAGCTGTCGGATTGCGGGCGCGCGTCGAAAGAGATTCCCAGCACAGGCGCGCCCGATGCAGGCGCGCTCGAAGTTGTGAAAGGGTAATTCCTCGCTCCTACTGTTAAAAGATCGCCCGCTGGATTGGCCCCGTCGCCCGTGAGCGCGCCGCTGAAGAAATAATCGAATTCAAGCTGCGGTTTTATCAATCCATTAAAATCAATCTGCGGCGAGAGGCTCGCGCCAGAACTTCCCGCCTTCGTGAAAGACTTCCTTTCATTTTCGCCCTTCTGCTTGGCGAAGTAGAGCGAATGAGTCGCGCTCGCTGCGCGCCGCTCGGTCAGATGCCATGCGGAAAAAAGCGTCCATCCGCGCTCGCCCCGCTCGAAGTCGTATTCATAAACCGTCACACGTCGGCCCGCCGTTACGTGCGCCTCCAGGGTCTCAGCCGCGCCCGACTCGTTGCGCGCGTTCGCGTAGCTGATGACAAGCTCATCGCCCGGCTGCGCGATGATCGCAGGGCCAGGTCCTGCGTCAACTCCCGGAGGCAACACGCGCAGCACAGATGCGAAGCGGCCCGGCTCGCTTGCCGCAAGCGTGAAGGTCGCGGTGTTGCCGCTCGCGAGATTCTTAACTGTCACATCAACCGACGCGGCATTCATCAAATCTCTATCAGCGACGACGACCGGAAGGGTTTCAGATATGACTGCTGCGACGGGCGGCTTGTCGTTTATGACGAGCGACCCGGCTGTGACTTCCGGCGGCACATCGTAGCCTTCCGTTGCTGCAAGGCGGAACCCTTCGCTCGGCGGCGTGAGGCTCGTCGAAGCTGAGCGGCCAAGCCCGCGCCGCGCGAACGCTCGCCATATCAAATCCTGATTCGCGCCGTTATTCGTCAGCCGGTCTGCGAGCAGTATCGCATCGCGCGCGTCAACGAAAGTCGGAGAGATCGGAAGCGTCTTCAATCCGTTGAGGACTAATCGCTCGGCGGTCTCTCTTCCTGCGTCAAACCCGTATCGCTCGACAAAAGCCTGCCGCATATCCCAGAGAATCGTGCACCAGACGGTCCCCTGCGCGTGGACCTCTGTATTGTATTGAATGTCGCCGAACGTGAGCGGATCGGTCGCAAAGCTCGTGCTGTATGGAAAGGCGCGAACGCCGCGCGCCTGTTGAGTCACATAACTGCCGGTTGCGACTGCCCGGTCTAACGGTTCGCCGTTGTTCAGAAAACTCATCGCAAAAAAATCAGACCAGCCCTCGCCCATGCCGCTGCCTTGAAGCGAGCGCAAGCCCACTGCGTTGTCCGTGCCCGAAAGCCGTGTCGAAACGCCGTGCGTGTATTCGTGGATAATCACGCCCGCGTCGTAAGAACTATCTAACTCGATGGTCTGCCCGTTGACGTTTGCCGTCCACATCAGCATCGCAAGCAGGGGCGGCGTGCCTTCGAGAGAGATTTGAAAATAGGCGTTGTTGCGCACGAGTTGATTCGTATCGGCTGGGTTGATTGCCGCACCGCGCAGCGTGTCTGCGCGAACGGCGTCGCCTCCGCGCCCGCCGCGATTGAAATTGTTAGTTTGAAAATTGCGCGACTGCTCGTTGAATCCGAGCGAATGAAATCGGTCGTGCGCGACATTGACCCAGTAAAAGAGATTCGTCGCCGAAGCATCAGCCGAATCAATTGGCGAGCGGCCCGGCGTGAGATCCAGCGGAAAATCGAAATTGCCGTCGGCGTTCGCCCGCGCGTTTCTGCCGCCGCTGAGGTCTGTGTTGATGAAGACTTCGCCGTTGTTCCCGCGAGTGCGGTTGTCGGCGACCCAGCCCTGAGGCGAAGCCGTCTGGTCGCCCGCGAATGAAACTATCTCTCGGTCAACCGATACCGTCGGGTTCTCTTTCGTGAAGACGCGGCCTGCGGGCGCATCAAGCGCATAGGTGAGCGAGTCGCGGCGCAACAACTCTCCAGTGCGCGCATCAACGACTACCAGGTAAGCATCGAGCGCGGTCGGCGCGCCGTAGAGCATGACTTGATAAGCGAGTCTCACATCATCGCGCGTGATCGGGTAATAGACCAAGCTCGCTTCGGTTCTGTCATCAATCTCATCGGATGAAAAAAGAAATCTGTCACGCGTGGGCAGATGGTCTTCGCGTGATTGAATCGGAGCGCGGAGTTCTGCGCCGCATGACCCGACAGCAGAGCGCAGCGCCTGTTCCGGCGTGAGATGCGGAGTCGAATCCGGTGAGCGGCGTGCGAGTCCCGGAATGAACGAGCCTGATTCGGAAACAATCCGGCCACGTTCGTCGAGGATGAAAAGCATCTCGGAATCCGCGACGCGAACGCCGCCGACGCGCTGCTCAAGCGCAAGCCGCGTAAAACCTGAACTTTTGTCAACTGAGCGAGCCGCGACGCGCGACGCATCAAGCTCGCTTTGATTTATTTCAAACAGAGCAAAGTTATCGCGCACGAATCTTTTTGCAATGGCCTCAGCGTCGTCGTTTGATTCGCGCGTGAGCGGCGCGTCCGCCGAAAACAGGTGATGCGGTAAATCAAGTTCGTCATTCCATCTGAGAATAATTTTATCAGGCGAAGCAGCTTGCGCGACGACCGTGCGCCGCTTGCGTTCGACATCGCTTGACGCGCGGCGCGAATGCAACTGCCTGGCATCGAAATTCGGAAGCAGCTCAAAGTTTGATATCACTAATTCCTTTGATCGCGGTGCGCGATTGACGTTTGCCGCAATCGGCAACTGATACGCAAGCGCGACAAGCGCAATGATAGAAGCGGCGATTCTTCGCTTACGGTTAGAGAGCCTGACGAACTTCATGCCACTACCTTTCCAATCCCACTCGCTAGGTTTGAGCGATGACCATACGGGCAAGGGACTCAACGGGGCCGGAAGATTATAGCAGAAATCATAAATGATGAACGATGAATGATGAAAAATGTCTTTTCAGCTTGCTCTTGAACCGATCATTCGCTGACAACCGATTGAGCGCTTTCGTTGCCAAGATAAGCGCGGCAGAGCTTAAGGAAAGATTCAAGCGCGGGCGGGTGATAATCGCTCTTGAGGTAAGCCACGCCGAATTCCCATTTCAAATTCAGGTCGCGCACGGCGACTGTGCGAACGCGCCCGCGCGCAACATCCGTGCTGACAGACTTTTGCGGCAGGATGGTCACGCCGAATCCAAGCTCGACCATCTTGATGATTGCCTCAGTGCGCTGAAGCTCCATCACGATGTTCGGGTGAAGGTCGTGCTTTTCAAAGAACAGGTCAATTAGTCGCCGCGTGTTGCCGCCTTTTTCGCCCAGTATCAACGGCTCCGCTGTGAGCTGTTCGGCGGTGATGACGCGCGCGCGCGCGAGCCTGTGCTGAGGACTCATTACGGCGACGAGCTTATCCGTGCGCAGAGTCTCGGTCGCAACGTCGGTGTTTTCTACAGGGAGAGAGACGAGGCCCGCGTCAATGTTGCCCGCGAGTATCTGCTCAATTATCCATTCGCTCGTGCCGCCGATGACTGAAAGGTCTAGCAGCGCGTAGCGGCGTTTTATCTCGCTGAGGATTTCAGGCAGAGGGTGGACGGTGATTGCGGTCGAGGCGACGCCGATGTGCATGCGCGCTCGCGAAGGGCCGCCCAGAGCGGCGAGTTCGGCTTTCGCTTCGTCGTGCGCCCGAAGAATTGATTCTGCATGGGAGAGCAGCGCGCGGCCCGCTTCCGTCAAAAATAGTTTCTTGTTGACGCGAAGAAAAAGCGGCGTGCCGATCTCTTCTTCAAGCTGGCGGATGTGAACGCTCACTGCGGCTTGAGTGAGATGAATGCGCGACGCGGCGTTGGTGAACGAGCCTGCTTCAGCCACCGCTTTGAATGTTCTTAAAAGCCTGAGTTCCATGAAATGAAGGCCGAACCACGCTAATTGATTTACCTTCATAATAAACCATTGCGTTTGTTTTTAGTAAAGTCGAATAGTGGCGCCCAGAAATAAGGCAATCACATCGCTTCGGGCGAATAGATCAGTCGAACTTTAATTCACGTAGCGAGTTGACATCAGAAGAATGTCTGAGTATCTTTCCACTGCAAAAAAAATACTGTTGCGCCCTTTGGATTGAAGCAATAAATCGGACTAATAATCTTTCTTCATAGTGGGGGCTTGCGAGTCAATGGTATGGACAATATTAACGATACTCGTTCAGAGAATGCCGAATCACATAAAATAGAAGGCTCTGATTCCGGCAACTTTTTCAAGAAGTATACACCGCCGCCGCACGAGCCCGAGGCGTCCGGCGAGCCTTTCTTTATAAAGTATTCGCCTCCTCGCGCCCGCGATAATGAGATTGATGACAACCGGCCTTCTTCCGAAGCCCACCATTTACCAAACACTTTGTCGACTGCCGAACCGTTGCCCGATTCGACACGAAATCGCCGCCCTGCCGCTCTTATTTGGTGGGGGGCCGGGTTGGCCCTGCTGCTCTTAGCAATATTGCTTCTATTTCGGACCGTACCGCGCCAGCCCGCGCATCGCGCTGAGCAGGCCGATGCCAGTATCGTATCGTCACAAAACGCGCCCTCCGGCGCTCCTGAAATCTATGAGCCTGAAGGCTCCGACTCAACCCTCTCTGAACCAGAAGGTTTAAGACTAAGCAATGCGAGCAAGACGATACCTTCTTTGCGTCGGTCTTTCTCTTCTTCTGACTTTTTGCGTGATGTTATGTTGGCACGCGCGCAGGAGTTCGAGAGTCGCGGATTGCTGGAGCGAGCCGAGCAGCAATACAGCGTGCTCGTGCGCAGATTCCCCGGCGAGTCAATCGGCCAGTCTCGGCTTAACAGCATACGCGAGATATTGCAAACCCAGCGCGAGAACGCCATGGCGCGAATGCTGCGCGAAGAAGGGTTGAAAAAGTTTAGAATGGGCGACTATACGGCAGCAAAAACAGATTTAGCTGCGGCAGTGAATGCGGGTCGCACAGACATTGCAACGCTTTACGGGTTGGGGATGTCTTACTTCAAGCTCGGTGATTATTCTGACTCACAGAGAATCTTCGAACGCTGTGTTGCCTCTGCTCCAAACTATGCGCCGGCATTAGTTGGGCTTGCGTTAGCCAGTGCCGAAACCGGAAATAAGGACCGCGCGCTATCGCTGCTCAGGCAAGCACTCGAACTAGGCGGTGGGGCAGAGTTTACACCCGTGAAGATAAGAGAGATGATTGACTCGCTCAGTCCGAAGCGAGCCGCTTCTAGTTCTCCTCAATCGGCGGTTCCGCCAGCAATCCCCCAAGCGGCATTTTACGCCCGCGTGATTCACAATCACGACTTCCCGCTAACATGGTGTAGCGGCGAGTTGACGATCGTTAATTCGGTCGTTCATTTCAACGCAAGCAAGCCGAGTCATAGCTTTCACTTTTTATCTTCTGAGATTACAGGGATTCAAGTATCAGGCGACAAGCTGCGCTTCAATGCGAACGGCCAAACTCATTCGCTTACCATTAAAGGACGTTCAGCACGAGACTTCTTAGCCGCATTGCGTCATTGATTGCCCGAATTGAACGTAAGCAACAAGCCGAAAAGTTCTTTCAGAACCATGCACAGATAAGCTATGGAAACCATATTGAGTCCATTGAGGAAATTTGTATCTATTGGAGCGCGAATGGATCAACTCGATAACCTTAGATTAGAGATTGACCGGGCTGAGGAAGGATTTCAAGACGCGGTAAGAAATTACTTGTTAAGCCCACTGGAAACAGAGGCGGAATACAATAAGGTTTTGACCGAGTTATTTCAATCTATAACGGAATACCGCAAGGCATTAGATAAACTGAGAGCCTGTCTAGGCGCTATGCCGGAAAGCAAGTCCTTTATACCAAAATATGCTATAGAAAAAGCAATAGTGAGCTTGAGCGCTAGAGACGCCGCGTTGGAGCGGTTACTTAAAAGAGTTAGAAATCTAATACAGCCCGGCGATGAAATCAGTTGAGCGAGCGCCTGCATTACGCGCTCAACCTGCCAACGTCGGTTGTCATCACAGGCATTGATAGCCTTGAGATACTACAGCAGGCTTTCAAGGCCGTGCACACATTCAACCCGTTAAGCGGTGAGGAAGTGAAATCGCTGCTAGCTAAGACGGCGCGGGCGGCATCGCGCGGCGAATTCGAGCCGTTCAAGACAACATCAATCTTCGACGGCACGGCGCAGAATCCTGAATGGCTCGGCGATGAGCCGTAGCGCGTGCAGCAACTAATGCCCGAATAGTTTCTTGCATTCCATGCAGCGAAGCCGACAGTGCTTGAATGCTCACCTTTGCAGCCAGCATCGAGTTGAATAACCGAAAGAGAATGCAGCCAAAAAAATCTGTTATAGAAACGATAAAAACAATTCGTTTTACAAGCCGGGCGCTTAACGCTATAAAAACTATCAGGGCTCCTATTGATAATGGCTATGCACGCAGACGGAGATAATTCACCCGCTACGCTCAGTGAGATTTACGATCAGGCCCGCTCTTGCGCCGAAACAATCCGCCGCGCAGATGAACGCAATCAAATATTCAATAGCTTTCTTCCATTAGATCAATACTCGGACATACTCATTACTGGCTGCGGTTCGTCTCATCACCTCGCAATGTGCGCATCGTTCGCCTGGAGCGAGATGCTCGCGCGCCCGGTCGTCGCAGTCGCCGCAAGCGAATTGATGCACTTCGCGGATCATTATTTATCTAACAACTCGCGCCCGCTCGTCATAGCAATCTCGCGCAGCGGCGGGACGAGCGAGGTCCGGCTTGCCGTTGAATTATTGAAACGCGACTACAACGCGCGCGCGCTTGCAATTACTGGTGAAGCTGGCGGCACAGTGGCGAATGTGTGCGACGCTGAACTCGCTTTCGATGAATGCTACGAACGCTCGGTTGTAATGACTCAGGCGTTCACGTGCATTCTCACGGGACTGTATCTCTTGGCCGACGGCGCAAGCGGCAACCGTCGCGCGGAAGAGATCAAACGCATTCCCGATTTAATCGCCAACGCGTTGCGGTCGAGCGAAGAAGTCTTTCGCGCGATGGCTGAAACGGAGCGCATCGAGCGATTCTTTTTTCTCGGATCAGGCGCGATGAAAGGACTGACCGATGAATGCGCTTTAAAGATGATCGAGATGGCGTTAGACACCGCGCTCAGCTATCGCGCGCTTGAGTTTCGTCACGGCCCGAAGGCCACGCTTAATGAAAACGATCTGGCAATAATTTTTCCTGCCGCCGCTGAGCAGCAGCATCTGGAAACGCTTCTCGCAGAGATTGAGGCGACCGGCGCTCGTGCGCTCGTTGTGGAGCGCGCTGGCAACGCGGAGACGCGGGATCGCGGAAAATTATCAACATCGCAATCATCTTCTATTCACCGCGCCTCTGCGTCTCCGCGTCAACAGTTCTTCGCCATTGCAGGTGAATTATCTGAAACGTTCCGCCCGGCGCTTTACGCGCACGCGGGGCAGTTGCTGGCTTACTGGCGAGCGGTGGCTCGCCGCTTGAACCCGGACGCGCCGCCCCATCTGGCGCGCACCGTGTTGCTTGATGCATAGGCAATCAGCCCTCAGCCAAACTAGAAACTGACCGCTGATAGCTGAACGCTGAATGTTATGTCAAAGATCCTCACGCATCCGACACCGCAAGCTCCTCGAACCGGCAGGGCTGTGCCGACCGCGGTTAAAACCTTCGCGCGAACGGACCGACAATACTTTCTCGGCATTGACGGCGGCGGGACCAAGACTCACGCAATCATCACCGACGCTTCTTACCAAATATTAGGTGAAGGATTCAGCGGCGCATCAAATCCGTTGCGCGCGGGACTCGATGAAGCCGTCTCACACATTCAAGAAGCTGTCGCGGAAGCCGCCGCAGCAGCCGGGCTGACGCTTGATCAAATCACGTCCGTATGCGCCGCTATAGCCGGAGTCAATCACACGATTCATTACCACACAATGAAAGACGCGCTCGACCGCGCGCTCGGACTGGACACTCTTGAACTCGTCACAGACGCAAGAGCCGCGCTTGAAGGCGCGCTCGACGGGCGCGCGGGCGTCGTGCTGATCGCGGGCACAGGCTCAATCGCAATGGGCATAAACTCTAAGGGCGAGATGGCGCGCTCAGGCGGATGGGGACCTACGATCAGCGATGAAGGTTCGGGCTACGACATAGCGCGCCGCGCGCTCAAGGCTGTAATATCATCTTTTGACGGACGCTCGCCTGAGACTTCGCTGACTGAGATAATCTGCAAGCGGCTCGGCATTTCAAATCCGAGCGACCTGCCCGGCGTGATTTATAACAGCGACTCAGAGCCTGTCGAGATTGCCAGTCTAGCCGAGCTTGTCGCCGAAGCCGCGCGCAATGGGGATGAAGTCGCGCGCGAGATACTCGCGGAAGCGGGTCGCGAACTTGGCCAGTTAGCCGTCTCCGTGATTGAGCGATTAGAATTGCAAGCCGAAAGCTTTCGCATTGCGTGCGTCGGCAGCGTTTTCAAATCGGGGGAGTTCGTCTTGAAGGGTTTGCGCGCAGCAGTCGAGCGCGTCGCACCCCGCGCGGAAATCGGCCCGCCGCTTTTTCCGCCCGAAATCGGCGCAGCCAAGCTGGCTCAGAAAAGAATCCGGGAGATTGAAACCAGCAGGCAGTAGGCAGAATTGCAATGAGCCTGAATTTGGCTCCTAGAGCCGTTTTCACGTCTTTCATAATTCTGCCTACCGCCTACTGCCTACTGACCTATGCAGCTTCACGCCCTCGATCTAATAATCATCATCGCCTACATGCTCGGCGTGACAGCGTTCGGGTGGTACTTCAGTCGCCAGCAGAAAGACATTCGTGATTACTTCGTTGGCGACCGCGACGTGCCGTGGTGGGCCATAACCTTTTCGATAGTCGCAACCGAAACCAGCACCGCTACATTCATCAGCATTCCGGGACTCGCCTTCGGCGGCAACATGACTTTCCTGCAACTTGTTATCGGCTACATGGTCGGGCGAGTAATCATCGTGCTGCTGTTGCTCCCGCACTTTTTTCGCGGCGAACTCTACACGGTCTATCAGGTGCTCGAACATCGCTTCGGCCCTCATGCGAAGCGCGCGGCTGCGACTCTCTTTTTAATCACGCGCAGCCTCGCCGATGGTCTCAGACTGTTGCTCACGGCAATCGTGCTGCGCGAGCTTACGGGGTGGAGCTTCGTCGTCTCGATCATCATCATCGGCGTTGCGACGATCATCTACACCTATCTCGGTGGAATGAAGGCGGTCATCTGGACCGATGTTACGCAGTTGTTCATCTACATAATCGGCGCGCTGGTCGCGGCTTATATTTTGATCGAAAGAATTCCCGGCGGGTGGAACGAGTACGTCGCGGCTGGCAGCAGTGCAGGCAAATTCAACGTCTTCGATTTCGTTTTCAACATCGCAAACGACTACACGTTCTGGGCTGGCATAATTGGCGGCGCATTTTTGACTACGGCCACGCACGGCACGGATCAGTTGATGGTGCAAAGATACCTGTGCGCTAAATCGCCGCGCCAGGCGAAGGTCGCGCTGCTGACGAGCGGGGCGATTGTCTTTGCGCAGTTCGTCCTGTTTCTGATGATAGGCGTGGGGCTGTACGTTTTTTACAATCACTTCCCGCCGGCGAATGCGTTCGCGCGCAATGATCGAGTCTTTCCGTTTTTCATCGTCAACGAACTGCCCGTTGGGGTAGTCGGGCTTGTCATCGCGGCGATATTCGCCGCAGCGATGTCAACGCTTTCGTCGTCGCTCAACTCGTCGGCGACAACCTCACTCACTGATTTCTATAGGCCGCTGATGAAACCCGGCGCGAGCGACGAGCATTATCTGAAAGTCTCCAAGCTGATGACTGCCTTCTGGGGCGCGGTGCAGATACTCGTTGCAATCGGCGGGATAGGTTTTCACGAGAGCATAGTCAATCAGGTGCTTCGCATCGCGTCGTTCACGAACGGGCCTATACTGGGAATATTCTTTCTGGGAACGCTCACGCGCCGGGTGTTTGAAAAAGGCGCGCTTGTTGGTCTCGTTGTCGGCATTCTCTTAATGGTCTTTGTGCAGTTCGGAATGCCTGCGGCCTTCGGCATAAGCATAGCGTTCACGTGGTATGTGCTTATAGGCTCGGTTGTGACGTTCGCCGTCGGCTATGCTGCAAGCCTCGCATTCGAGCGCGAGCCGGTTACGGTTGAACAAACGGGTGATTGAGCCTGTGGGGGCGATTGGCGCGTGCTGCGCTACGCGCGGCGTGAGCTTTGGATTGCTGTAGGGGCAGGGCTTGTCCCTGCCCGGATTGCCGCAGGCAATGACAGAGATTTGCCGTCGGCCAATTTGATTAATGCGCGATTATTTCATCGCGCTTGGGCGCGATTCGGGCAGGGGAACCCGCGCAGCGGGTCGAGACCTGCCCATACAATCATGGGCCCTACAATCATGGGAATGACTAACCAAAATCATCCTTCATTCATCAAGCCGATGGTCGCGCTTGCGGCCATCATATCTCTTCTGCCCGCGCAGTTGTTCGCGCAAAAGCAGGCGGCAAACAGGCAGTCGAGCAAGCTCGCTGTTGCGACTCCTGAGTTTGTCGGAATGTCGAGCGAGCGGCTTGCGAAGATTGATGAAGCCGTGCGCGCGTCAATCGAGCGCAAGGAAACGCCGGGCGCGGTCGTGCTCGTCGCCCGCAAAGGCCGAATCGTTTATCGCAAAGCGTTCGGCGACCGCGCCGTTCAGCCTAAGCGCGAGCCGATGACCGTTGATACGATATTCGATTTAGCGTCGCTCACAAAGATAGTCGCAACCGCGACTTCGATAATGATACTGGTCGAGCGCGGCAAGGTGAGCCTTGCCGATTATGTTTCGGCTTATATCCCTGAATTCGGCAAGAATGGAAAAGAGCGCGTGACCGTAGAGCAGTTGATGACGCACCGCGCGGGGCTTCCGCCCGACAACGAGATTGCCGATTACGCTGGCGTTTCGATTAACCCGCTCGAAAAGATTTACGAGTTGCAGCCAGCGTATGAGCCGGGCACGCGGTTCGTCTATTCGGATGTCGGCTTCATCGTCGCGGCTGAGATTGTTCGCCGCGTTTCAGGCAAGCGCATTGACGAGTTCGCGCGCGAAAATATTTTCGTTCCGCTCGGAATGAACGATACGCGCTTCCGGCCCATCGGTCCAGAGGCGCAGCAACAGGATAGTCGAATCGCCCCGACTGAAAACCGCGAAGGAAGGCAGATGCGCGGCGAGGTGCACGACCCGCGCTCGTATGAGATGGGCGGAGTCGCCGGTCACGCGGGACTATTTTCAACGGCAGACGACCTTGCGATTTTCTGCCAGATGATCCTCAACAAAGGCGAATACAACGGCGTTCGCATCCTTGCGCCTTATACAGTCGAGCGAATGGTCAGCGCGCATTCGCTGCCGACTTCGCAGATGCGAGGCATAGGATGGGACGTGAACACATCGTTTTCGGCCAATCGCGGCGACCTGTTTCCTGTCGGCACGTTCGGCCATACGGGCTACACAGGCACGAGCATCTGGCTCGACCCGGCGAGTCAAACCTTTGTCGTGCTGCTCACGAATCGAGTTCACCCGGTTGATAAAACCAACATCACGCAGCTTCGCTCGTTCGTCGCGTCAATCGTCGCCGCTTCGATAATTGATCCGCCTTATACGCCCGTATTCGATTACATCTCGTCGCCGCCGATGGCTGAAATCCCTCGCGCGCCCTCAAGCCGCAGCCTTCCGCCCGCAGGGCCGCTTCATCCCGTGATGACGGGAATTGATCTGCTCGAGCGCGACGGCTTCAAGCAGCTCGAAGGAAGAAAAGTCGGGTTGATAACGAATCACACGGGGCGCGACCGCGAAGGCCGCTCGACGATTGATGTGATGGCTGCGGCGAAAAACTTTAAGCTTGTCGCGCTCTTTTCGCCTGAGCACGGACTGCGCGGAATCGAAGATAGAGCAGTCGGCGATACGCGGGATGAAAAGACGGGGCTGCCCGTCTACAGCCTCTACGACAAAGACCGTCGCCGCCCGACCGATGAGATGCTCAAGGGTATTGACACGCTCGTCTTCGATATTCAAGACATCGGCGCGCGGTATTACACATACATCTCGACGTGCGGGCTTGCGATGGAAGAGGCCGCCCGGCGCGGCATCAAGTTCGTTGTGCTTGACCGGCCCAATCCAATAAACGGCTACGAGATTGAAGGCCCTGTGGCCGATAGCGAGTTCACCGCAAGCCCGTCTTATTCATTCACTTCTTATCATGCGATTCCTGTTCGTTATGGGATGACTATCGGCGAGCTTGCGATGTTGTTCAACAAAGAGCGAAAGATTAACGCCGATCTCACAGTGATAAAGATGGAAGGCTGGCGGCGCGCAGATTTTTATGACGGAACGGCGCTGACGTGGATTAATCCTTCGCCGAATATGCGAAGCCTTACGGAGGCGTTGCTTTATCCCGGCATAGGACTTCTAGAGACGACGAACATTTCCGTCGGGCGCGGGACCGACACGCCTTTTGAAGTTATCGGCGCGCCGTGGATTGACGGGATGAAGCTGGCCGAAGCCCTTAATCGTGCGGGGCTTGCAGGCGTGAGATTTATTCCTGTTCGCTTCACGCCTAAAGCGTCAAAATTTGCAAACGAAGAATGCGGCGGCGTGAACATCGTCATCACAAATCGCGATGTTTTCAAACCAGTGGCTACCGGCATTGAGATAGCCTATCAACTCAACAAGCTATTTCCGGGCGCGTGGAAAGTTGACGATTACATCCGGCTGCTTGCCAATCGCGCGGCGCTCGCGGCGCTCAAGGAAGGCAAGACGCCTTCCGAGATTGCGGCAACGTGGCAGGCGGGGCTTGCGGAGTTTGCTCGTGTCAGGAAGCAGTATTTGCTTTACTGACTAGAACGGCTTGGAGAAAGAACAAGGGGCGACCAGTGGAGCATGAAAAGGAGCGGGGAAGCTGTGCTGCCCGTTCACTTTTCCTGCCGCAGCAGGCGCGTCGTCTGGTCGGTGGCCAGGCGCGCAGGGTTGTGCTAATCTTTCCAGACCGCAGAAGCGAATGGTTGGGATGAGATGTCAGGCATTTGCACACATACCTCTGCGGGCTGGACTAAAAAATTCCGTTTCACTTTTGGAGGAACAGACATGAAAACTGCAAGAAGGCTGTCGCTGTGTTTCGCGGCGCTGCTTGTTTTGCTGTGTTCGTCTGCCGCGATGGCGCAGGTGACGACTGCGACACTGACAGGGCAGGTGACGGACCAGAACGGCGCTGCCGTCAGCGGCGCCGACGTCACCGTGACGAACGTCAGCACGCAGGAGCAGCGCGCAACGAAATCGGGTGACGACGGCTACTACACGCTCACTAATATCAATCCCGGCATCTATGACCTTTCGGTCAAGGCGCAGGGCTTCAAAGAATTCGCCAACAAGAATATCGAGTTTTTGGTCGGCGATAGAAAGACCTTAAACGTCACGCTTGAAACTGGAGCGGTCACCGAATCTGTTACCGTCACGGCTGAAGCTCCGATAATTCAATCTTCGCCTACGGTAGGCGACGTGGTTGAGAATCGCAAGATAGTCGAGATACCGCTCAACAACCGCAACTTTCTTCAACTGATCACGCTCGTTCCCGGCGTCAGCGCAGATGACACTACGGAATCGGGCGTAGGGCTTACGAGCACGACAAACATCGTTATAGCGGGCAACCGCCGCAACTCGACCAACTATCTCGTTGACGGCGTGTCAAACGTTGACGTTGGATCGAACATCACGCTGCTTTCGACGCCAACAGTTGATTCGATTCAGGAGTTCAGGATTATCACATCGGTTCCGACAGCAGAGTATGGCCGCGCATCGGGCGGCGTGGTTAACCTGATCACTCGCGGCGGCGGGCGCGATTTTCATGGCAGCGCTTATGAGTTTTTCCGCAACGACAAGCTGAATGCTAACAGCTTCCTCAACAATGCTGCGGGCCGCTTCTGCGACAGCGGCGACACGGCGCCTCTCGGCAAGGTCTGCGGCGAGCCGCGCGCCCCGCGACCCACGCTGCGCTATAACAATTTCGGCTACACCTTCAGCGGGCCTGTGTGGATACCGGGCGTGTACGGGAAAGATCGCGACAAGACATTCTTCTTCTTCTCTGAGGAGTGGCGGCGCATCATCCGCCAGCCGACAGAAAACTTTATCACCGTTCCGACGCTTCGCGAGCGACGGGGCGATTTTTCGCAAAGCTCTATCCGCGTGATTGATCCGACTACTGGCCAACAGTTTCCGGGCAACATCATTCCGCAGAATCGTCTCGACCCGACGGCGGTGGCTATCCTGAATCTGTACCCGGAGCCGACCATCGCGGCGACCACTCCGGGCCTTGACCCGAACCGAGTCCTTGCCATCGCGCCCGCGATCAATAACACGCGTCAGGAGACGCTCCGTATAGATCACAACTTCAACTCGAATCATCGCCTGCTGGGTCGTTACACTCACGACCTGAGCCTGACGCGCGAGCAAGGCGGATTGTTCTTCGGCGTAACGGTTCCCGGCATAGCTACAACTGACACGAACGTTCCGGGTCAGGTACTTGCGCTCACGCTTACGAGCACGTTCGGATCGAACGTCGTCAACGAGTTCACATTCGGATGGTCGGGCAATGACATCACGACTCAGCTCATAGGGAAGTGGACAAGAGACAACGTCAACATTCCAAACAACGAGCTGTTCCCTGAGAACAAATCGAATTTGCCGCCGACCATCACGATCACTGGCTTCCCAACGCTCGGCGCGGGCCAGCTTTTCGACATTCACTACAGGAACATGAATCCGCGAGATAACCTGACGTGGATCAGCGGCGCTCACACTTTCAAATTTGGCGCTGACATAAGCTGGGAGAAGAAGGACGAGAACGCGGCGAACGAGACTCAGGGACGGTTTGGATTCACCGGACTTCAAACGAGATCGGGCGCTAACAGCGGCATCGCGCTCGCAGACTTCCTGCTCGGACGCGCAACTTCCTATAGCGAAGCCGAGCGCGACGTAACGAACCACCTGAGATGGGGGCGGACAGAGTTTTATGCGCAGGATACGTGGAAGGCGAAGCCGAACCTGCAATTTGACATCGGCCTCCGCTACCAGTATTTCCGCATGCCAGTTGATAAGTTCAACGTGCTGGACGTCTTCCTGCCGGAACTGTTCGACAAGTCGAAAGCATTGCAGTGCGCCAACGCGACCTGCACGGCGTTCGTCAAAGGGTCGGGCGACCCGCAGAATGGAATCGCCGTGGCGGCAGCCAATTCTCCATTTGGTCGCCGCATCCAGCGGGCCGACAAGAACAACTTCGCGCCGCGCTTCGGATTTGCGTGGAGTCCGTTCGCTGATGAGCGAACTGTGATACGAGGCGGCTACGGCATCTATTATGATCAGGTGCTCGTTGGCACAATTGAGCAGAACACCTTCGTCAACCCGCCTTTTGCTAACACAGTCAGTCTCACGGGCACGGTTGCCACTCCGATCACTTATGCAAACCCGGCTGCGGGCACGCCTCCGGGCACGCTTTCCGCGCGGAGCTTGATAACCACGACGAACCCGTTCATCACGCCTATCACTCAACAATGGAATCTGACCATTCAAAGGCAGTTGAATCGCTCGACCGCATTTGAGGTCGGCTATCTCGGCTCTGGCGGCAATCACCAGACCCGCCCCGTTGACATAAACGCGCCGACTCCGCAGGAGATTCTCGCTGCGGCGAAAGGCGTTGTGGGCTGTGACCCTGCGCTCAATCCTGCAAACAATCCCAATAGCTGCATCAATCTGGCCCGGCCTTTCAGGGGCTACACTTCGATTACGGACCGGCAGACGACGGCGACCTTCCGCTACAACGCGCTCATCAGTTCTTTCCGCGTGCAACGCTGGCACGGGCTTACGACGCAGTTGTCTTATACGTGGTCGAAGAACCTGACCGATGCGACGAATGATCGTGATGCGATTGACATCCCGCAGATTCGCACGAACTTCGCAATCGAGCGCGCCGTCGCTCGGTTTGATCGCACGCATGTCTTCAAGGCGAGCTACGTCTATGAAGTGCCTTATCCGACGAGCGGCTTCATGGACACAGCCATCTTGCGACAGGTTCTTGGCGGATGGGAGATTGCAGGGATAACGACCGCGATGAGCGGCCTGCCATTGAACCGCGTAGTGCAAGGGACGCTTCCCGGCCCGCGCGGCTCTCGTCCAGATCAGGTCGGCGATCCGTTCCAGAATATTCCGACGGGCGTTCCCGGAGTCAGAATCCCATATTACATCAACCCGCTAGCGTTCCGCCCGACAGCGGTCGGCGCAATCGGAACTTCAGGCCGCGCACCCTTCCGATTCCAGAGCGTGTTTGAAACCGACCTGAACCTCTCGAAGAACTGGCGGTGGGCTGAGCACTACCGCGTGCAGTTCCGCGCAGAGTTCTTCAACGTCTTCAACCGCGTGACGGTCAACGACATCTTCCAGACCGTGCCGAACCTGTTGCCTACAGACCCGGCATTCACGAGCTTGGAGAATTTCCTGAGGACAGGCTCGCAGTTTGGACAAGTCTTTGCGACGCGCCGCCCGCGCGAGATTCAGTTGGCGTTGAAGTTCGGCTTCTAATCGCGCTGATTCACTCCGGCCAAAAAAAGAGCAGCCGCATCCGTTTGCGGCTGCTCTTTTTTTGGCGATTTGCGTGTGAGCCGATATAACTTCGGCTATCAATCAATTCGTTAACGCGCCGTCCCGTCTCACAGGCAGCTCGATTATGAAATCAGCGCCCCGTCCCGGCGCGCTCTCGACGCGTATTGTTCCGTTGTGAGCTTCGATTATTTCGCGGCTGATTGAAAGTCCAAGCCCCGTGCCTTTGCCTGCGGGCTTGGTCGTAAAAAATGGCTCGAACAGTTTATTGATGTGTTCAGGCGCAATGCCCGGCCCATCGTCGGCTATCTCGACGCGCACACGCTCGCGGCCTTCCGCGCTATAGAATTGGCTCTTTATTGTAATAGCGCCGCCGCACTCGCCCTCGTTTATAGCCTGCTCTGCATTGACGATGATGTTCAAAAAGACCTGCTGCAACTTGTGCGCGTCCGCAGAGATTTTCGGGATGTTTTGCATCTGGCGCTCGACGCGGATATTGTTCACGCGCATTTCATAAGCGCGCAGTTCAAGCGTATTCTCCAACAACTCATTGATGTCTACCTGGGTCTGTTTCGATTTATGCTGGCGCGAGAACGATAAAAGATTCTGCACGATTCGCCGCGTCCGCTCCGCTTCGCGGTTTACAACTTCTAGCCACTCGTGCGCTTTCCCGTTGACTGTAGATGTCGTCAGCAACAACTGCGTGTAGCCGATGACGGAAGTCAGCGGGTTGTTAAGCTCGTGCGCGACGCCTGAAACGAGCTGGCCGAGCGTGGCGAGCCTTTCCGAGTGTATGAGGTTTTCTTTGAGCCGCTCTATTTCGCTCGCAGAGCACGCGTCTTTTCCCTTGCGCCGATTGCGAGTTTCTGCAATGAGCCGTTCGACTTTTTTGATTGCGAGCGCGCCGGGAGCCGTCAACGGAAGCCAGTCATCCGCGCCAGCTTCAACTGCTTCAATCAGCCCCGCGTCGTCGGGATTGGAAAGAATCAGTATGGGAATGGCTGCCATATCGGCTTGCTGCTTCAGCGCGCGGCAAAGCTCGGCGTTCGACGCATCGCTTATGATTAAATCGGGCGCGTGGCGGCGCGCTGCCTCTATCGCATCGTCTGTGCGAGCGGCGATAACCTTAAGGCAGGCGCAATTGAGCGAGGCTCGCGCGCAACTCATCCAATCAGGGTCGCTGCTCGCAAGCAGCACAACCCCTTCTTCGATTATACAGGATGGGGCAGTCTCGATTTTGGGCAGAGCATACATTGATAAATTCATCACTTGAGCCTGTTCCCCAGTAATCCGAGCGAAATCTTACACTGGAGATAGGAGCACCCTTATCCTAAACTGTGCGGGCTTATCTTACAAGACTTTTGTTTCTCAGGAATTCTCGGTCAGAGATACATACGTACCAAACCTCAGTAGAGTAGCACTTGAAAAACAAGCTTTCGATAGACTTACTCTATTCACATATCAGGGCATCAGTTCTTCTTATCTTCCCTTTCTTCTCTCCTTCTCTGG
>DATLXU010000137.1:0-28723 GCA_035575515.1 Blastocatellia bacterium | reverse complement strand
GGTCGCTGTGGCTGTAATCGTAGCCGCGCCTGCGGCTGCGGTCCTCTTCGCCGTGACGCAGCCCATCACGATAACCGTTCTGCTGAGCTATGCGATAGATGTCGCTGCGGCCATAGCGACCATAACGGTAATCATCATCGTTGCGCCCGTGACCGTAATCGCCGCCTCTGTAGTATGGGTCGTCGCGATAGTACGGATCGTTGCCGTAATATCCGCCGCGATAGCCTTCATCGTACCCGCGCAAAAAGGCTTCGCGGTATGCGCGCTTATAACCGTCCTTGTCGCGCCACTGGTCGCAATAACCCTCGACGGCGTCTTTGTAGTGGCGCGTTCCTTTCGGATCGTAGCTGTGACGCTCTGCGCGATGCTCGCGCCCGTGCTCGACGCCATCGCGATAACCATTCTCTTCGGCTATGCGGTACATGCTGTATCCGGCATAGCGGCCATAACGATAGCAGTTATCATCAGTGTCGTAATCGTGATCGCGCGTCTGAGCTTGCACAGTAGCCGTCGCGGCCATCAACATCACGGCAAGCATCAAAGCCGCGCTTCCGATTATCTTTTTTGCTTCAATGATCATTATGCATATCCTCCCGATCGGTGCCTGAATAATGCAAAAACGTTCTGCACATCTTATGATTACAACCGCTATGCCAAAGGTGGCCCGCGCGAACTTTTCAAATTTATTTTTTATTTAATTGGACTTAAGGCGATGCTTATGATGCGGCTGCGTTGATTGAAGGGCTTTAGAACACCAATTGCGAATTGATACAAACGATTTGGAATGCGAGGCGGGGATCAGGATTCAGGGGTCGGGGGTCAGGGTCTGCCGAATTTCAAATTTGAAATCTCCAATCTCGAATTCGCTGACACCCGACGCCCGACTCCTGACCCATGTTCATTCAACAACAGCGAGCACCTGATTGGCGTTGACGGTCGCGCCTTCTGAGACGCGAACTTCGATGACGCGCCCGGACTTGGGCGATTTGATCTCGTTCTGCATCTTCATGGCTTCGACGACGACGACGCCCTGACCGGCAGCGACTTCATCGCCGACGTTGCGCAGCACGCGCACGACCTTGCCGGGCATCGGCGCAGTAAGATGCTGTTGACCTTCGAGGCTGTGCTCGACAGTCGCTCGGCGATGCTTGCGATCTATTATTTTCGCGTTGAAGACGCGGTCGCGCACCTTGACGTGAAGCGAGCCGGAAGTGTCGCCCCACGCGCGCGCTTCATAAACCCTGTCGCCGACGAATATCAGATAAACGCCTTCGCCGGGCCGCTCAACTTCCACATCGTAGCTGCGCCCGCCCACTTTTGCGGCAATGCGCCCGTCGCGCTCCTCAAGCTCGACGCTCACCTGTCGGCCATCTATTTCCGCTTCGTATCTCATCTCGATTTTGGATTTTAGATTTTGGATTATTTAGCTCGCAGTTTTAACTGTTGACCTGAGTAGCGCACCCTCCTGAATCCAAAATCCGAAATCTAAAATCCAAAATTTGTTACCTCCTCTGGGCTATTCGCCCGTACATCTTCCAGCGGCTTTCAGTCGTTCGCGGCGATCCGATTGCCGGTTGAGCGGCGTGCGACTTCGCGTGCAGCGCTGCGGCAATCGCAGCGATGTCTGCAAGCTCGCCGCCTGTTTCAATCTTGTTTGCTCCGTTCGCAAGAAAGCGATCAATGAATCCCGTGTCGAAGTCGCCGCGCCGGAATTCTTCATCGCGCACAACGGCGCGAAAGAACGGTGTAGTCGTGCTTATTCCTTCAACTGTGTATTCATCAAGAACTCGCGCCAGACGGTTAATCGCAGCCTCACGCGTTTCGGCCCACACGCAGAGCTTCGCGACCATCGGGTCGTAGTAAATCGGAACCTCCCAGCCTTCATAACTCCCGCTGTCGTAGCGAACGCCCGGTCCCGATGGAACGACGAGCCGCGTGATGAGTCCCGGACTTGGCATGAAGTTATTGTCGGGATTCTCGGCGTAGATGCGGCACTCGATTGCCGCGCCGCGCATTACAATATCGTCTTGCGAAAACGAAAGAGGCTCGCCCGCCGCGACTCTTATCTGTTCATGAACGAGGTCGCGGCCCGTGACAAGCTCCGTCACAGGATGCTCGACCTGCAACCTCGTGTTCATTTCGAGGAAGTAAAAGTTGCGCTCGCTGTCTACTAAAAATTCAATCGTGCCCGCGTTCGTATAGCCAGCCGCGCGAGCAATCGAGACAGCCGCTTCGCCCATGCGCTTTCGCAAATCTTTGTCAACGACAGGCGACGGACATTCTTCAATCACTTTTTGATGGCGGCGTTGAAGCGAGCACTCGCGCTCGCCAAGATAAACCATCTGGCCGTGATGGTCGCCGATTAATTGAATCTCGATGTGGCGCGGGCGCTCGATGTATTTTTCAATATAGACGGATGGGTCTTTGAAGCTCGAAGCGGCTTCCGATTGCGCAAGCTCAAACGCGCTTCGTATCTCATCGCGCGAGCGCACAAGGCGAAGCCCTTTGCCGCCGCCGCCCGACGCCGCTTTGAGCATTATCGGATAGCCAATTTCGCCCGCGACTTTCTCAGCTTCTTCAAGTGAAGCGAGCGACGAGACCGTACCGGGAACAACGGGCGCGCCCGCAGCCTGAGCCGCGCGCCGCGCGCTCGTCTTCGATCCCATTATTCTCATCGCGGACGCGGGCGGGCCGATCAGCTTGAGTCCCGCCTGCTCGACCGCTTCGGCAAACTCAGCGTTTTCCGAAAGGAATCCGTAGCCGGGATGAATCGCCTCCGCGCCCGCGCGACGAGCGGCGTCAATTATCTTTTCGATGCGAAGGTAGCTTTCGGTTGAAGGCGGCGGGCCGATGTGAATGGCTTCATCAGCGACGCGGACGTGAAGCGATGCGCGGTCCGCGTCAGAATAAACCGCGATGGGCGAGATGCTCATCTCGCGGCACGCCCGCGCGATTCTCACGGCTATCTCCCCGCGATTGGCAATAAGAATCTTTTTGAACATAAAGAAATTTGAAAGACAAAATTAAGAAGGAAAGCGTAAAAGGCGAATCTGAAAATCGCAAGCTGCCTTTGTGTGAATCGCTGGTGGCGCGGCTTCAAAGATTCTTGCCGCTTTGCCTCTAATAATCTTCAGAGTTGTAGATGACCGGGCGCTTTTTGATTTGCTCGCTCGTGTAGAACACGCCGTTGCGCATGATTATGTCGTCGTCGGTCCCTTCTTGGCCGTCAGGGCCGGCGGAGCGAAGCTCGAAGCTCGTGAACGCAATCCCATTCAATCCAATCGAGCCGTCAGCCAATGCTTCGGTATAGCTTTGATACTTGATGCTCTTGCTCCAATAATCTGCCGGAAGCGCCGCGCCCGCAGCTTCTTTTATCTCTTGCTCGTTGCGCGGGTACGAGCCGTGAACGCGCTTGTAATTCTCAAGGACGCTCGCTATCTGGCACATCGCCGCTTGCGTCGCCGCGACCTGCTGCACCCGGCGCATCTCGAAATAATGAGGCAGGCGAATGATCGTGTATCCGACTGCAAAGACGCTGCCCGCAACTGCAAGCACAAGAGTCGCAACCGCCGCGCGGTAGCCGCCATAGCTTTCACGGTCGCGCCGCGCTAGCTTCACCGCTCGCCACGCCGTCCACAAGACGATAAACGATGCGACTGTTACCCATCTCGAAACCGTGAGCGCACCGCACGCGACCAACAGCGACAAAAACATCGCCGTCAACACAGGCTCGTAGCGACGAACCTTGAATTGATTCTCGGCCAGAGGGTCGCCGACAAAACGCGCGCCGCAACCACATTCGCGCGCTTCAGGCTCGATCTTTCTACCGCAGCTGGGGCATAGCATTCGGGTTGCTCCTAAGTTTATCTTCGAGTCCGAGGGGTCAGGATCGGAATCTTCTTCGCCCGCTCAGTTCTGAGCGAAGTAATCGGCCCGCATTAACTCTTCGTTGCGCTCTGCCTTGTCGCGCTTGATGCGCTCGGCAGCGATTGCCGCGCGGTCAGGCTCTCTCAGCTCGCGCCACGTGTGATAGATTCTGTGCACAACGGTCCAGTGCGACAAGACCGCAAGCACCCACAATACCTGCGGCATCTTGTGCAGGAACGGATTAGACTGAGGGCCAATCTCCGTGAGCGAGCCGATTATTAAAAGCACGACGCGCTCAGGTCTTTCTAGGAAGCCGACCTTGCAGGCTATGTTCAAAGATTCGGCGCGCGCGCGGCTGTAGCTGACCATCACAGATCCGACGAGCGCAATCCCTGTGAGCGCGACAAACAGCGTCGAATGCTTCCCGGTGTCGCGCGCGTAAAAGATCATGATTCCGAGATAAACTATTATGTCGGAGTAACGATCAATGACCGAATCGAAGAACGCGCCGAACTGCGTGGCGCGGCCTCTCAGCCGGGCCACCTGCCCGTCGAGCATGTCGAAGAGGTTGGCGAGGATCATCAACAGCCCGGCCCTGAAGAACATCCCATAGCCGTAGAGCACGGCGCAGCCGATGTTAATCAGCAGTCCGGTAAACGTGAGCGCATTCGGATTGATGCGGCTGCGGGCGAGTCCGCGCACCATCGCGCTGATAATTTTTCGAGCACCGGCCCCGATGGCACCAGTAATCATTGCGGGCCTCCGCGCTTCGGCCAATCCACGCGACCCAGTAAGTCGCTACTATTGCAAAACGTTTCGCGCATTGTCAATTCGGTTTTCAGCTTTCAGCAATGAGTCGTGGAATCTTGCGAAACATACGCAAGCTGTCTACTGAAAACTCATTGCTCGCTGTCGTGAATCGTCGTCAGCTTGACGATCTCGAACCGGCGCTTCCCGGCTGGAGTCGTTATCTCCACCTCGTCGCCCTCGCGCTTGCCCATCAGCCCGCGCCCAATCGGCGACGTTGTAGAGATTTTGTTCTTTGATACGTCTGCGTCTTCGGCCATCACGAGCGTGTAAGACAACTCTTCGCCGCTATCAATGTCGTAAAGCTCGACGGTCGAGCCGTAAGCCACGCGGTCTTTTGGCAGCCGCGAAGTGTCGAGCATGGAAAGATCGGCCAGCCGCTTGCGCAGATTGGCGATGCGCGCTCGCACATAGTCCTGGCGATTGCGCGCCGCTTCGTATTCGGCGTTTTCCGACAGATCGCCCATCGCAACGGCTCTTTTTAACTCCTGTGGAATCTCGGTCCTAAGCTCCGCTTCCAACTGGCGAAGCTCCTCTTGAATTTTTTGTTTTATCTCTTCTGGCATAAGCAACCCGGCGCAAAAGTCCGGCGTCCTCTTCAAATAATTTCGAGATTGCGCCCTGACCGCTTCAAGGCCCGATTCAACGAGGGCCTTCTTCGCAGCGGAAATGAACCGCGGGCGACTTGCGACTGATTATCAACGATAACTCCCTGCTGTTCACCTCGTAAGTTTATCGCGCCAGCCGCGCGCCGAACAAGCGCGGTTCGTGCAGCAGGAATAAGATAATTGACGCTCAAGCATTAAGCGGATAGAATCAGCACTGGTCGGCAGGCAACCACGAAAAACTCATTCGCCCTCTCTGAACCCAATTGAATGCAAACAGTAAAAGAGAACAGGCTCAAGAGAATTATTGATGAAGTCGGACGCGGCTCAAGCCTCGATCATGCGCTTTCGCTCATCGCGGATCAAATCTGCGTCGACACGGGCGCGCCCACCTGCAAAATCTGGGTCGTCAAGCGCGGCGACATCTGCGACCGCTGCCCGCTCGCCAGTGTCTGCACTAACCGCCAGATGTGCATGCACCTGACGGCTGCGAGCGGAGCCGACTTCAACAAAGAGTACCCGCGCATCCCGCTCACGCTCTTCAATCAGCAATTGATCGCGCGCGGCGGCGTCGCAGATTTCGGCGATCCGCAGGACGCGGGCGACAAACTATTCGGCCTTCAGCGCAATCGCCAAAGCGATAGCATGGATTCTTACGCGCTCTATCCGCTGCGCGGCGCGTCGGGCACGGTCGGATTGATCGGTCTGTTCAATCATCGCCCGTTTCGCGACGACGAACTCAACACGCTAGCCGAAACAGCGCCCGTGGCTGTCGCGGCCATTCGCGTCGCAGAGCTTCAATCGCGTTGCGATTCGCTTCGGACTCGGCTCGAAAAAGAATCAGCCGCCGCAGCCGAAGCTCAACAGATGTCCGCGCGCCGCGAGAGCGAGCTTGAAGAAGCCGCCGCTCAACTGACTCATCTGGTCGCCGAGCTTCAAGTCGAGCGCGACGGGCTCATCCGAGCCAAAGAAGACGCCGAGCGCGCGCTTGCGCATCTCGAACAACAGCACCGAGAATTGCGCGAGCGCGCAGAGATGCTCGAAGAAGCGCAGCGGCAGAGCGGCCAGGCCGTCTCCGAGATGGCTTCGCAGATCGAAGCCGAACGCCAGCGAATCGAGCAGGAAAACGAACATCTGAAAGAACGCCTCGCTATTTTGGAAACGAGCATCGCAGAGCTTGACGGTCTGCGCGCTGCGTTCGCCAGCCAGCTTGACGAGCGCATTCAGGAAACGGAGCGGCTCAGAGTTGAGATTGAATCAATCAAGCGCGATTTTGAAACCGCGCGCGCGGAGCTTGCTTCCCTGCAGGAAACAACACCTAAGCTCGAAGCCCGCGCGCTCGCGCTCATGCAGGAGAACGCCGAGCTGATTGAACGCAACTTGTCGCTTGAGGCGACAAACGCCAAGCTGCGCGAAGAGAATACCATCATAGTCGACAGCATCAACGAGCTTGAACGCTCGCTTCGCATCGCCGAAGACGCGCGCGCGCGATTGGAACAATCGCGCGTCGGATTTGAAGAACGAATCGCAGCGCTCTCAGATGAAACGGAACACCTGCGCGTAGAAAACAGCCGGATAAGCGGCGAGAACGATCAGCTAGTCATCGAAGCCGAACGGCTGCGAGCCGAAATGGCAGAGTTGCGCAGCGGCGGCGAAGCGATCAATCAAGAGAACGCGCGGCTCGCTGCGCTCAACTCGGAACTTGCCGACGCGCGAGCGATGGCTGAAGCTCGCGCAAAGGAGCTTGAGCAGCAAATCAGTGCTTTGAATCAGGAACTCGCGCAGGAACGCGAGTACAACCACGCGCGGATAGTTGAACTTGAGAAACAAAAACTTGAGTTGATAGAGAAGAACTCGCAGCTTGCAGCGGAAGCCGAGCAGTTCAAATCGCGCGCTGCGGAGCTTGAAGCGGAAAGAGACAATTTGCAATTTCGCCTGACGGAAAGCGAAGCCGAAAGCGCCGCGCTCGCCCGCGCGACCGCGCAGATGGAAGAATCAATCAGGCAATTCGAGCAGCTTTCGGCCCGACTCGAAGAGAGCGCGCATAAGCTGCGCGCGCGCGCTGAAACGAGCGAGCACGCGCGCCTTGAGCTTGAGCAGCGCGCCCGCGTGCTTGCGGAACAAAACCGCCGCCTGATGCAGGATGCGCAGGCGAAGGCGCGATTCCTTGCCAATATGTCGCACGAGCTGCGCACACCGATGAATGCCATCATCGGATTCACTTCGCTTCTAATTGACGACCGCTCGCTTCAACTATCAGAACGCCATCGCCGCAGCCTCGAACGCGTGTCGCGCAATGCGCGCGACCTGCTCGAATTAATCAACAACGTGCTCGACCTGTCGAAGATCGAAGCAGGTCGCATGGATGTTTATTCAGAACCGGCGGACGCGCGCGACCTCATTGAGCGCGCATTGGGCGTTGTCGAGCCGCTGAAAGAGAATCGCCCCATCAAACTCAGCACGGAGATAGAAGATGGGCTGCCCGCGCTCAGAACCGACCGCACGAAGCTCCAGCAGATTCTAATCAACCTGCTGTCGAACGCGATTAAATTTACGGAAGCGGGCGAGGTTAAAGTCATAGCCGTGCGCGCCGACGCGAATCACATTCGCATATCGGTCAGCGACACCGGCGTCGGAATAGCAGAATCGGACATCGAAAAAATATTTGAAGAGTTCCGGCAGGTGGGCGCGGCCAATCGTTCGTCGCGAGCGGGCACCGGGCTTGGGCTTACGATCACTCGCCGCCTTCTTGAGTTGCTCGAAGGCGAAATCAGCGTGACGAGTCGACTCGGCGAAGGTTCGGTCTTCACCGTGACGCTTCCCCTTGAGATTGAAGGCCGCATCGCTTCGACAGATGCAGAAACGCCGCTCACCGATCCTGATCGAACCGCGCTCGTGATTGACGGCGATCCGGCGTCGTTATTTTTGACGAAGAAGTACTTGGCGGAAGCGGGTTACTCGGTCGCGGCGACAGACGATGGCTCGCGCGGCGTCGAGATTGCTTTGAAGGCGAGACCCGCTGTCGTCACGGTTGATCTCGATTTGCTCGAAGGCGGCATAAGCGTCATCGAACAGATTACGAACGGCGAAGCGAAGCACGCGAGCCGAATCATCGCCCTCTCAAGCGACGCTGGCCGCGAACAGGAGGCCGCGCGCGCGGGCGCAGCCGCGTTCGTCCGCAAACCGATTGAGCGCGCCGAGTTGATTGCGCAGCTTGAGCGCGCCGTTCATGCCGCGCCCGGTCGTGTGCTTGTGGTCGACGACGACGCGGACGCGCTCGATTTAGTCGTCGCGATGTTGGAGGGCAGCGGCTACGAGATTCAAACTGCGACGAGCGGGCGCGAAGCGATGGACGAGATAGCGCGGGCGCGGCCCGACTGCATTGTATTGGATTTGATGCTGCCAGAAATGGACGGGTTTGAGATTGTCCATCGCCTCAGTCTGAACCCTGAATGGCGCGCTATACCTGTGATACTGCTGACGGCGCGCGATCTTTCGCACGAAGAGCGGCGCGCGTTGGATATTGGCACTCAGCGAATAATTCAAAAGGGCAGCTTCAGCCGCGACGAGTTGCTTGCTGAAATCAGCGTGCTGATGAACGAGGCGGCAAAACGCGCAGAGTTGATTTGAATCGTCAACGCTAGACATGAGAACAAAACGGCGAAGCGCAGAGGGAGAGTTGATGCGCCTCGCCGTTTTCATTTCACGCAATGATTACGAACAGGATTACGGGATTCGGTCCTGCCCATCGTGCTTCTGGCGATAAATGTCGCGGCTCGCGCGGTTCAGCTCGCGGTTGAGCCGCGCACGCTCGCGGCAAGTCACCTTGCCATCAGCCTTCGCGAATCTTTCATCAACGCGAATCCGCGCCTGCTCAGCTTCGAGGCGCGCGGCTTCGCTGCGTGTAAGCTCGCCGTCGCGTATGCCGTCGCGTATGCGAAGCTGCTCGTGATGCTCGCGCCTGTTTATGCGCGGCGTGTGCGCCATAGAAACGATGCTCAGGCCGAGCGTGAATAGTAACAACAGCAATAAACTGACAACTCTCTTCATGGTTTCCTCCCTCATTGCTCGTCCTCGAATCAGCCCGCTGCTTATCTTTGACACAAGACGCCGCGCGAAGGTTTGAGAATTTTTGGAATAATCGCGCTGCCAGAGGACGACTCATCCAATTCGCGCCGGCGAATTTATCCGCGAAGAAACAGCGAGAGCGCCATCGCAATGCCAATAACAACGACGGCGCGGCGAACGGCGCGGCGGCCCGACCTGCGCGCAAGGCCCGCGCCGACGTAACCTCCGGCAATCGCGCTCACGGTCATCACGAGCGCAATCGCCCAGCTATCGTTCAGCGCGCCCGACAGGATGAAATAGGCGCTCGCGATCACGTTGATGCAGACGGCGAAGAAATTCTTCAGCCCGTTCATCTGGTGAATGTCCGTCAATCCGAACAAAGTCATGCCAGCAAGCATTATTATTCCGTTGCCCGCGCCGAAATAACCTCCGTAGACTGACGAGAAGAATTGCAGAGTCGCCGCGCCCGCCCACGAAGTGCTGTCAGGCGCAGCTATCTGTTCAGCGTCGCCTGATTGAATTGGGCCGTGCTGTGAAGATTCGATCCGCTTGCGGCGAAGCATTCGAGTTAATGGTTCGCCCGCGGCAAACAGCAGCGTCGCAAATAAGATTAAGTAAGGAACGATCGCGGCGAATGTGCGCGAAGGCGTTTGCAATAGAAGTATCGCGCCCACAAGCCCGCCGAGCACCGAAGCGGGACCGAGCACAATCATCCAGCGGCGGCTGCCTGCAAGCTCGCGCCGGAACCCGAACATCGCGCCGAGCGAGCCGGGCCACAGCGCAACTGTGCTGGTAACATTTGCGACTTTAGGATCAATGCCCATCCAGATGAGCGCGGGAAAAGTCAGGAGCGTTCCGCCGCCCGCGACCGAGTTCATCATCCCGCCGCCGAATGCTGCGGCTGATATGACAAGCCCTTGCCATAGACTTGGCATCTGAAACGCAAGAGGCCGATGAGAAGGCAGTAGGCAGTAGGCAGTAGGCAGTAGGCAGTAGGCGGATGTTTGGGCGGCGAACCTGAGTGGCTTCATCATTGTGCGGCTTCGTTTTGTCCTTATCTTAAGCGAGGTATTTATGAACCAAGCGAGTCATTATCTCAACGCCTGTTGCGAGCGCCGATTCGTCAATGTCGAAGCGCGGCGAATGGTGCGGATGCACCAAGCCGCGCGCTTCGTTGCGCGTGCCTAAGAAGAAATAACAGCCGGGCACTCGCTCAAGGAAATAACTCATGTCTTCGCCGCCCATCGTGCGGACCGATTCATCACGCAGAACGTTTTGAGAGCCTACGACTTCGGCGGCGCACTCGGCGACAAGCTCGGAGATCGCCGCATCGTTTACGAGCGGGATGGTTTGCTTGATGTAGTTGAGCTTGTAGGTTGCGCTCATCCCGTCGCACACGCCGCGAATGACGCGCTCGATCATCTCAGGGATTTTTTCATGCGTATCTTTGTTGAACGTGCGAACCGTTCCGCGCAAGGTTGCCGTTTCAGCGATGACGTTGAACGCTTTGCCTGCGTTGAAACTGCCAACGGTGACAACTGCCGAATCGAGCGGCGAGACGTTGCGGCTCACAACGGTTTGAAGCGCGGTGACGACTTGAGCGGCAGCGACGATTGCATCAACCGTCTGATGGGGCATCGCGCCGTGCCCGCCTCGACCTTGAATCGTTAGCTCGAACTCGTCAACGGCGGCCATCAAAGGGCCGGCATAGACGCCGACCGTTCCGACGGGCAGGTTGTTCCATACGTGAAGGCCGATGGCTGCCGTTACTTTCGGATCATCAAGCACGCCGTCTTCAATCATCGCGACTGCGCCGTTGCCGCCTTCTTCGGCGGGCTGAAAAGCGAATTTCAAATGACCGGAAAGTTTATCGCGCGCAGCAGCCATCTGCTTTGCCACGCCTAGCGCGATTGCGACGTGCGCGTCGTGCCCGCAAGCGTGCATCACTCCATCGTTTTGCGAGCGGTATTCGACATCGTTTTCTTCCTGCACGGGCAGCGCGTCCATGTCAGCGCGATAAAGCAGGGCGCGGGGCGCAGCCTCAGAATCGGCTCCCAGAGCCGGTTTCGCGCCTTTGAGCACTCCGACGACACCTGTGCGGCCCACGCCGTCTTTAATTTCATAGCCAAGCTTTGCGAGTCGCTCGGCAATGCGCCGCGCCGTCAGTTGCTCGTTGTAAGCAAGCTCCGGCTGGCGATGAAAGTCGCGCCGGTCGTTGATGAGTTGTTCGATGTCATATTGAGCAAGCGAAGCGGTGGGCTGGATATTCTCTGCCATTTGCGAATCCGTCCTAGAATCATTTACCAATCGTAGCGGATAAAGTTACTCGACAAACTCGGTTATGGCAACTGCCGATGTGCAGAAGAAGGAATGGAGATGGAATTAAAGTGGTGTGAAGTTTAGAGGTAGCTCGCCAATATCGTCATTACAATCTCAATTCGCCGCTGGCGATGGCTTAATCGGTTTTGTGAAATCATCGCTGGCGGCTTTTAAGTGAGTAGCATCCTGCGGAATCTTATCCCTTAGGATGCTACTTTATTGAGGAGCCGGATTACTTGCGCGTGAGCGTCAACTCGAAGGGCATGATGTATTGGCCTGCGTTGTGAAATTGGCTTGGCCCTGTGGTCAAAGTGAGCGTGCCAATTGCGCCAGAGTGGGTGACGCCATCGGCGGTTGTGCAAACGCCCGTGTCCGGAGTGATGACCCATCTCTCCGGCGACTGAAAATAATAGACCTTGAAGTAGACAGTGTCGCACGGGTGGTTGATTACGGCAGAGTAGTTGTCTTCATGGAACCGAAGGACATAGCTGTCGCGCCCGCTAGCCAGCTCCCCCGTATCTCCCGGCGTCAACATGAAATGCGTGCCATCTGCATCCTGTCCGCAAGTTTCTCCCGCCGGACACACAAAGCTTAAATTGCTCGGACTGCAATCTGCGTTAAGGCCGTAGACGTGCCGTATGTGAAAGCGAGAGCGAAAGCCCTGAGGATAACTCGCCCACGGCGCAGTGTAGAGTCCGTCTCCCGCGTAGATCTGATCTGAGAAGTTATAGTAAGCGTAGCGCGGCGTGGAAGTCTTCGCTTGATTCAGGTTCATGCTGAAATCGTTATTAACATCTACCAAGAACTTGGCGTAGACACCATCCACGCCATCAATGTAATCGCCTCGCCCGTCGCTTATAATCTTATCGCCGAGCGGATTGTAAGTCGCCGGGTCGCCTATAGCGCCGCGAAGCGACACTCGGAGGGAAACGTTCTGAGAACGCTTGGCCTGCGCAGCAGCGATGAATGGTAAAGTGAATCCCACTGTCACAACTACAAAAAGCATAAACCTCTTCTTCATGACATCTGCTCCTCTAGCGCGTCATCTGCAACGCGCAGTTAATCTTTCTGGTTATTGCCAAGACACGCCTGAAGTCATCAGGCCCGTGTATCTGCTATTTCGTTGCCTCATCTTGTATAGCGGAAAAAACAAGCGGAAAAGCTCATTACTGTTTCAAGGTAAGTGTTCAGACTACCGATTTTTTTTGCATGGGCAACCTCAATCAGTTGCGTTCGGCGATGGCTGCTCATCTATATACGGCGCACCGTCAAAAAAGTCTGAACAGATACGTTTCGAGGTTTTTCTTGTATTATAGCGCAACTCGAAGTAATATAATCAATTCCATCCAGGTGGCCCGACCAAATCAGAGGTGAAGTCTTATGCCCGCGCTGCCGGACGAAATCACCCGGCTTTTATTGAGCTGGAATAGCGGGAACGAAAAGGCGCTCGATGAGTTGATGCCTCTCGTTCACAGCGAATTGTATCGTATGGCAAAGCTCTACATGAGGCGCGAGCGCGCCAACCACACCCTTCAAACATCAGCTCTAATAAATGAGGCATACCTGCGGCTCGTAGATCAACGAAAGGTGCGATGGCAGGACCGCGCGCACTTTTTTGCGGTTGCCGCTCAGATAATGCGCCACATACTCATAGACCATGCGCGAATCTATCAGGCTTCCAAACGAGGGGCCGGAGCGGAGAAGGTGCCGCTTGACGAAGCGGTTGTTGTAAATCGGCAAAGAGCCTCAGAACTCGTAGCCTTGGATGATGCGCTCATAAGCCTTGCAGACTTCGATGAGCGCAAGAGCCGCATTGTAGAGTTGCAGTTCTTTGGCGGATTGAGCATCGAAGAGATCGCCGAAGTGATGAGGATTTCACCCGCCACCGTTAAGCGTGAGCTACAGGCGGCCAAACTCTGGCTGCGCCGTTTTATGACAAATAGTTGATAATGGTGTGAGCCAAATCCAACAGAGTTTCCGCTATAAATTATAGGATCGCCGAAGAATTCTTCTTTCAGGATTTGATTATGATGACTCCGGAACGCTGGCAGCAGATTGACGCGCTTTTGCTGGCCGCGCTTGAGCGCGCGCCCGCTGAACGTGCCAGCTTCCTCGATGAAGCATGCAGAGGCGACGAAAGCCTCAGAATCGAAGTCGAGGCGATGCTCTCTTCCGATGATGAAGCGTTGAGCTTGATGGACCGACCTGCCTTCGAGATGGCTGCCGGGTTATTCGATGACGGCAAGCCCGAACTGAGCGCAGGGCAAAACATCGGGCACCATCAAATCCTCTTAATGCTTGGCGCGGGCGGAATGGGCGAAGTTTATCTTGCTCAGGATTTGAAGCTTGGTCGCAAGATAGCAATCAAGCTTTTGCCTGTTGATCTGTCATTCGATGAAGCGCGGCTTCGCCGCTTCCAGCAGGAAGCCCGCGCCGCATCGGCTCTCAATCATCCCAACATCATCACTATTCATGAAATCGGCGAGTTTGAAGGCCGCCATTTCATCGCTACAGAGTTCATCGAAGGCAGGACGCTGCGCCAAGTTCTTCAGCACAAACGGCTGAGCCTTCCACGAGCTTTAGACATTGCCATACAGGCGGCCAGCGCTCTTGCCGCCGCGCACGACGCGGGCATCGTGCATCGTGACATCAAACCGGAAAACATCATGTTGCGCCCCGACGGGTTAGTGAAGATTCTCGACTTTGGTCTGGCTCAACTGAGCAATCCACAATCCTCCACAAGCGATACCGAAGCGCTGACCTTAGATAGAGTGGTCACAACGCCGGGTCTGTTGATGGGCACCGTGAATTATATGTCGCCCGAACAGGCGCGGGGGCAGAGGCTCGACACGCGAACAGATATCTTCAGCCTCGGCGTGGTCACCTATGAGATGATCGCGGGCCGCCCTCCATTTGAGGGCGAAACGGCTTCAGATTTAATCGCCGCAATCCTGAAAGTCGAGCCGCCCTTGCTGCACGATTACTTGCCTGATGCGCCGACAGACCTCCAGCGCGTCGTCGCCAAAGCATTGCGCAAAGATCGAGAAGAACGCTACCAGACAATCAAAGACCTGCTCGTTGATCTACGTGGCCTGAAGAAAGACTTGGAACGAACTACGACACCGAGCGCAGCAGCAACGGCCACCGCTAATGGAGCGGCAATCAGTACAGACAACCGAGCGAGTACCGCAACAGCAGCGAGCGGAATCCGCACTCTGTTCAGCATTGAATACCTGACGAGCAAGCTCAAGCATCGCAAAGCGGCCGCAGCGGCAATCGCATTAGTAGTGCTGATTGCAGCGGCAGTTATAGCCATCGCGCTTTTGAGGCATCCCGGACCCAAGCCACCTGCGGCGCATTTTCAAAATGTAAATGTCACGAGGATCACCACTATGGGCAATGCTCACAGCCCTGCCATTTCGCCCGATGGACAGGAGGTGGCTTTCCTTTCTAGCGATGACGGGCATGAAAACCTGTGGATTCAGCAAGTTGCAACAGGCAGCAGGGTGCAGATTGGTCCGATTGGTAAAGGTCTCGAATATGGAGGCCTGACATTCTCGCCCGATGGCACCTACCTTTATTTTGTTGGCGACGGTGATGAGAGCGATCTCCGCCCTACGGTCTACCGAATTCCAAAATTTGGAGGCCCTGTCCAAAAAGTGATTGCAGGCGCGGATAGTTCTTTCTCGCTTTCTTCAAATGGCAGGTCCATGGCTTTCTTGCGCAATGATTCTTCGGTAAACAATGTGATTGTAGCCAACGCGGACGGCACAGGAGAGCGACAGGTCGCCTCTCGTCATGAGCCTGATTTCTTCTGGGCTGTAGACCCGTCGCCTGATGGAGCGCGCGTCGCCTGCGCAGGGATGCGCCGCGACAGCAAGGATCTGGGGGCGATAGTAACTGAGATCGAGGTTAATAGCGGCGCGGAAAAAACTATTACGGTTCAGAGATGGAGATGGATAGAGCAGGTGAAATGGCTTCACGATGAGAGCGGCCTGATTATCATCGCGCAGGAAAAAGAAGGGAGCGACCTTCAACTCTGGTTCATCTCCTATCCTGATGGTGAAGCGCGGCGCATTACTACGGACCTGAATAACTACTCGAATCTGAGCCTTACACCAGATTCCAAAACTTTGGTGGCAACACAAGTCAGCCCCGTTGTGAATCTATGGCTAGTGCCCGACGGAGATGCCAGCCGCGCCGAACGCATAACATCAGGTCCCGGCAGGCGCGACGGCATGTATGGCGCTGCGTGGACGCCAGACGGAAAGATTGTTTACTCATCGTCCGCGAGCGGCTCGGTGGAAATCTGGATGATGGAAGCCGACGGCAGCAATCAGCGACAGTTGACGAGCGGTTCCGGCCAGACTCATAGCCTCTCTGTGTCGCCTGACGGGCGTTACATCCTTTACGTTGCCGACCACAATGGCAACAGGGGCATCTGGAGGCTGAACATTGATGGCAGCAACCCGAAACAACTGACAGAGGCCGGAGCGGCTCCGCATTGCTCGGCTGATGGCAAATGGGTTTTCTACCAGACGATGGAAGGCGACAAGAGATTCACATGGAGAGTGCCGATTGATGGCGGCCAAAGCGAACGATTAACTAACCTGCCGCCTGATACGCTCGGCTTTTCGCCGGACGGCAAACTGGCTGTTTATATCCATTCCCAAGATCAGACGAAGAAAAGATTAGCAATCATCCCATCCGAAGGAGGCGAGCCTGTCGGGTTTCTGGACCTGCCTCCATCTACATATCGCATTCAGTGGATGCCCGATGGGCGAAGCCTGAGCTACGTTGATCAGCAGAACAACAATAATCTGTGGATCGCGCCGCTCGATGGCGGGCGGCCAAGACAGGTAACTGCATTCAAAAGCTCAGGCGTTCTCTTTTATGCATGGTCGTTTGATGGGAAACGAATCGCAGTCTCTCATCGCGAAATCATCAACAGCGATGTGGTCTTGATTAATCGAGTCAAGTGACACGCTTGAGAAAGCAGAGCGAATATGAATACCTTCGCGCGTGACAGCAAACGAGTTCTGATTGCAGCAGCCCTTGCTTTGTTGATGCAGACAGATCTGCCAACTATCAGCAATGCATCTGCGCAGTCGCCCACAGCCACACTTAACGGCACTGTCGTTGATGATAATGGCGCGCTTGTGCCTGATGTAAATATCCTGCTGGTGAATAGCGATACGACTTTCGAAAGGCAGGCTTTCACCAACCGCGAGGGCTACTTTTCGATAACCCTTCTTCCGCCCGGTCGCTACGTGCTGAAGGCCCGGCGAGATGGATTCGCGACCGCAGAAATAAAAGAGATTAAGTTGAGCGTTGGTGATCAGGTAGCGGTAAGTGTCAAATTGAAAGTTGGCAGCATAAGCGAATCCATAATCATCGAAGGCTCATCCGTCATCCAGACAGAATCTGCGGCTGTCGGCACGCTTGTTGATCGCCGGTTTGTAGAGAACCTGCCGCTGAATGGCAGGAGCTTTCATGCTTTGCTCGAGCTTACGCCGGGGGTAGTGCTCACCAAGTCAAGCTACGCCGAGCAGGGACAATTCAGCGTCAACGGGCAGCGCGACAATGACAACTACTTCATGGTTGACGGCGTCAGCGCGAATATAGGCATAGCAGGCGGCCTATCGCTCGGCCAAACTGCCGGAGGAACTGTGCCTGCCTTCAGCGCGCTTGGAACAACGAGCAATCTGGTTTCTGTTGATGCTCTTGAAGAGTTCCGAATACAGACTTCAACGTATGCACCGGAGTTTGGTCGCTCGCCCGGCGCGCAGGTTTCGCTATTAACACGGTCAGGCACGAATCGGTTTCACGCCACGCTTTTCAATTACTTCCGCAATGAAGCGCTCGATGCCAACGACTGGTTCGCAAACAGCAGGGGGCTCGACAAGCCCGCGCATCGGCAGAAGGATTTTGGCGGTGTGGTGGGCGGGCCGATCATCAAGGACAAAACATTCTTCTTCTTTTCCTATGAGGGATTGCGCCTTCGCTTGCCGCAGGTAGGCATCACTCAGGTGCCTTCAGCAAGCACGCGCCAGAGCGCGCTGCCGCAGATGCAACCATTCTTGAACGCATTCCCGAAATCTAATAGCAGAGAGCTACAAGGCGGGCTGGCAGAATTCAGCGCCAGCTACTCAGACCCATCAAGCCTCGACGCTACCAGCATTCGAATAGATCAAACCATAGCTTCCAGCATAACCATTTTTGGCCGGTACAACGATGCGCCTTCTGAAACTGTTTTTCGTGATCCCGATCTCAGCTTAAACAATCTCGGCTTGAATCCCTTCAAGACTCAAACGCTCACGCTAGGATTGACACAAGCCATCACTTCAACCATAAGCAACGACTTCCGATTCAATTACAGCAGAGCCCGTGCCGGAACGAGATTCGCGCTTGATCAGTTCGGCGGAGCAATTCCCCCTCCTGACGCAGTCGTCTTTCCTTCGTTTACTGATAGCCGAAAGGCCTTCTTTCAGTTTGCGATGCCGGGCGCAGCTTATCTCGTCGGCAAGAATGCAGACAATCTACAACGGCAGGTTAATGTCGTTGATGGCTTATCTGTGCTTGCAGGCGTTCACCAGTTAAAATTCGGCATTGATTATCGCAGGCTTTCTCCCGTCTCTGATATATCAGAGTACTCGATGACGGTTGTCTTCTTTGATCTCAGTGAGGTGATAGCAGGCATTTCGCCGTTCGTAGATATCGGAGCAACAAATGGCCGAGCGTTTCCATTGTTCACCAATCTCTCCGCTTACGCGCAGGATGCGTGGAAAGCGTCGCGCAGGCTTACGCTCACATACGGGTCGCGGTGGGACTACAATCCACCTCCAAGAGAGAAGAATGGCAACGACCCGTTAACGGTTGTTGGATTGGACAACCCCGCAACTATGACTCTGGCTCCTAAGGGGACTCCGTTGTGGCGAGCGTCTTACAAGAACTTTGCTCCGAGGCTCGGCATTGCCTATCAGCTATCTCAGGCGAAGGGATTTGAAACCGTGCTGCGAGGCGGGATAGGCCTATTCTATGGTCTTGGCACAGGTCTGGCGGGAAGAGCAGTCTCTGCGGGCCATTTCTCCTTCTCTGCCGGGAAATCCCTCAGTGGTGTTCGATTCCCTCTCACGACTGAAGAAGCAGCCCCGCCCGCTTTCAGCCTTAGCCCTCCGTATCCGAATATATTTGTTCTGGACTCGAATCTGAAACTGCCTAAGACTTACGAATGGAACATCTCGATAGAGCAATCGCTCAACTCGCATCAATCGGTCTCCATATCTTATGTGGGCGCGTTAGGTCGCGATCTTCTCCGCTTTGAAGTGCTGGCCGGGCCTAATCTCCCAAATCCGAATTTCCGCAGATTGGTAGTCGGTAGAAACGCTGCAACGTCGGACTATCACGCTTTGCAGACAAAGTATCATCGCCGGTTGTCGCGCAGCTTGCAGGCGCTGGCTGCATACACATGGTCGCACTCGATTGACAGCGCGTCTACGGAAACAGCATTCAACCTGCCCGCAGCCAAAATAAACCCGAACCTGAACCGAGGCGCATCGGACTTCGACGTGCGCCATTCGTTTTCTGGGGCGCTGACCTACGACATTCCCGCGCCTGTGTTCGGGAGCCTTGTTAACTCGTTACTGCGCGACTGGTCCATTGATGCCATGTTCAGAGCGCGATCAGCCACGCCTTTGAACGTTATTATCAGCAGGCCGTTGTTTAATGTGCCTACTATCAGTCGTCCGGACCGGGTTCCCGGAGCCCCGCTTTATATTAATGATCGAGCAGTCGCGGGAGGCAGGCGGATCAACCGGGCGGCATTCTCAGTTCCGCCGCTCAACCAGCAGGGGAATCTGGGGCGTAACAGCCTGCGCGGCTTCTCCGCGTCTCAGTTGGATATGTCACTCCGACGAAAGCTTAATTTAATGGAACGGCTGAGCCTTCAACTCAGAGCCGATTTCTTTAACGTCCTGAACCATCCCAACTTTGCTGATCCGAATGGTTCTTTCAGCAACATAAATTTCTTCGGCCAATCGCTACAGATGCTTGGGCAGAGCCTCGCTGACGGAGCAGGATTGAATCCCCTTTATCAAATCGGCGGCCCGCGCTCTATTCAATTAGCTTTGAAGCTCCAGTTTTGAAGCCTCGCGTCTTTGCGTCGGTTGTGAAGGCGACTTCATCGAATCCGATCAAGGCTGTGCGCGTCTTCGGCTGACGCAGGCTCGTTGCCGACGGCGCGCGCATGCTCGTCTTTAAGAAGCGTCAGCATCGCCTCGCGGTGATCGTAGAGCCGCTTGAGCTTTCGCGCTTCGCGCCGCGCCATCGCGTATGAAGTGATTATCGGCAGCGCGATAGTCGAATCGAGATAGCAGACAACCGCGTCGGGCAAGCGGTCGGGATCAATCTTGCCCCAGCTCACGGCTTCCGACGGAGTTGCGCCAGAGTTGTGAACGACAATGCCATTGGCGACAAAATTTCTGGTGCGCTTAACTGTCATATCGTAGACGGGAACGAATATGCCCGTAGGCTCAACCGAAATGACTTTGTGATTGTCTGCATAACGCTCTTTAATCTCTTCTCTCGTGATGCCATACATCTTGAGCCTTCTATCGAGCGTCCTCCAATCTACTTGCAGCAGGTCACACGTGCGATTGATCTTACCTCCCGATTCTACCAATGCTTCTCTGATCCGCGCTTCGTCAATTTCATGCTTGAAGCGAGGGTTTTTATCTAGCCGAGCTTTTTCACGGAGTTTCTCTCGCTCTTCTTCTGACAGGTTCTCCCATCGCTTCCTACTATAGCGACGCGCCTCTTGTCTGAATTGTTCCTGCTCATTTTCAGGCAGCTCTTTTAACCATTCGCGCGCCCGCTTCCGGCGATGCTCTCGCACCTCTGGGGGAGCGTTCAAGAACTCATTTCTCTTTTTGTTCTTGTATTCCTCAAGCTCTTCGGGAGATAAGCTATCCCAAAACTTCCGCGATATTTGTTGGGCAATGCCGCTATTCATCCTCTGGCGATGAAACTCCTTAAATCGCTGCTTCTCCACTTCTGTCTTCCTCTGCCAGTCTCTCTTTCTATGCTCTGAGAGATGAGTGCGGTAATGCTCCGCTGCCAGATTATCCAAGTTGTTATTCAAACGATTTCCGTCGAGGTGATGCCCGACTTCATGCGCTTCCAATTGGCGACCCAACTTGAACTCCAGCAGGTAACGATGCTCAGGTACGGTTTTGCCTATGCCCAAACCGATTTGCCTGTAACCGTGCGTCGAGTAAGAAGTATTAAAGGCTTTGAGGCCTTCTCCCTGTTTCAGCACTCTCAAAGGCTTGTACGTACCGTTGCTGAGCATAATCAAATGGTCGGATGTGGCTAGAATCTCTGCCTCTACATATCTCTCCTTTCTTGTCCCTGTGTACCAGCCATACCGCAGTCGCCAGACCTCTTTGACTCCTGTGCGCCAGACCTTTTCAACTTCTGAAAGAGTTATTCTCTTCTGGTCGTGGTCATACGAATAGACGTGGAAACCTGTCTGCCCAACTAGCGATTCAATTGGGACTCCATCAGGATACACGCTCAAATCTCTCGGCATATCTATGCACGTGCCTTCAGCCACGCATAGCCCCCCTGTGTCGGGGCGCGCGTCCGTGACCTGCAAGAAATAATCGTGGCCCTTCTCTTCTATGCGAAGCACCTCTTGAATCTGAGGCTCGGTTTGAAGCAGAAAATTCTTCGGGCTGCCTCCGCCGAAAATCAACACGCCCGACTTTCCGCCCGCACGCTTTGCCGAAAGCACTATCGCAGCGGTTTCGTTCACATCAGCCGTCACGTCGAAGCGGAGCTTGTTGCCCGTTAATGCTTTCGCTGCGACGTTCATTCCGATGGAGCTGTCGCCCGGCGATGAGGTGTAAACCGGAACTGCCGCTTCATACGCCGCAGCGAGAATGCTTTTTCGCCCGATGCCAAGTACGCGCTCGCGCTCGGCGATGTATTTGCCAGCGAGGTAATGAAACTCCGCCGTGCTCATCTCGCGCTGGAACTCCTCGCCTTCGATCATCTTTCGATAGAAGTCGTCGGTCGAGAGCAGCACATCATAGTCGAAGAAAATATCGTAGATGCGAACCACGCCTTCTTCACGAAGCACGACATCCGAGATTTGCGGGTTGCCGCGATGCATGCGAAGGCCGATGCCGAAGTGCGTGTCGTGATAGAGATTCGCGCCCGTCGAGATTATCCAGTCAACGAATCCGTTTTCAATCAGCGGAATGATAGTTGACATTCCAAGCCCTGCGGGCGTGAGCGCGCCCGTCAGGCTCATCCCTATCGTCACATCATCAGCGAGCATCTTTTCGACGAACAACTGGCACGCTTCGCGCAGTCGCGCGGCGTTGTATGCGAAAAAGGATTGCTCGACCATCTCGGCCACGGTCATTTCGCCCGTCACGGGTTTGGGATCAATCGGAGTGCCGCTCAAAAAATGATGCCTGTTTGCCATCTCCACCTCGTTTATTTGCGATCAGCTTCAAGAGTCCAAATCAGTAGGTTAAGGGCAGGCGCGCGGCAATGCAACTGCAAGCGAGCGTCTGAAAGGGAAGCTTCGACCCGGGCAGGGCTTCGTGATAATAGTCAGAAGCGGCAGGCGAAACCGGCGCACGTTACACTTCGAACAAGAGCGGTTCGCAGAGGTTGAACCTTACGGCGCGAGGCCGACGCTTTGGGCGATGTCTGCAAAGCGGGAATCGGAATGAAGGGAGTTGAATCTCGGATCAATCTTCAGCCAGACAAGCCAGTGCGAGCGGTCTTTGTGCGCTTTGTTGAGCCAAGCGAAAGCCTCATCGCGCTCGGCAAGCGCCGCGTGAATCAAAGCCACAGCGTAAGGCGTAATATATCTCTCATTTGAGAGCGCGTCTAAGCGAGCAAGCATCTTTCTTGCTTCGGCGGAGTTGCCCGATGCCGCCTCAACGTACCCTATAGCCCCCAGAGCTACGGGCCAGTCGCGCATCACGGCTTCGGCCCTTTCGAATTCCGCGATGGCTTCCCTGTACATATCCTTCTCTTGATAAGCTCGTCCAAGCCACAGGTGCGCAAGCGGGAAATCCTTGTTCATATCGAGAACGGTCTGCAATTGCCGGATAGCGTCATCGTACCTGCGGCTGTAGTACAGCGAGAATCCCAAATCCGTGTTGATGATGAGCGAGGTCGGGTCAAGCTCGCGCGCTCGCATTATTTCGGCAAGCGCCTCATCGAATCGCCGCATTGCCGTTAAGTAGACCCCGTACCAGTGATGAGCCGTCGCGTAGTTCTGGTTGAGCGCAATGGCTTGCTGAAACTGGCTTTCAGCTTCTGCCCAGTTCCAGTCATAGTAGAAGCTCGCATAAGCAAGCGAGGTGTGAGGCTCAGCCAGCGCGGGATCAAGCTCAAGCGCTCTGACTGCCGCTTCCTTTGCTTTTGGGAATGCCTCTTCGGGAGCAAGGTAGCTGAAGTATCCCAACGTTGTGTAAGAGTCGGCCAGACCCGAAAGCGCAAGAGCATACGCGTGGTCTTTCTCTATCGCCTCGTTAAAATATTCTATGCTCTTCTTCAATCCCGCTTCGGTTCTCTGATTCCAGTAGTAGCGTCCTTTGATGTATGACTGGTAAGCCTGATTGTCTTCGGTGTATCGCTTTGCCAGCAAGGCTCTCTCCTCGCCGGTCAGTTTCAATGCAAGCGCGGAAGTCACTCTGTTAGAGATAGTATCTTGCAGCTCAAACAGGCTCGTAAAATCATGATCGAACTGCTCAGACCAAACGGATGCTCCGTCGCTCACCCTCACAAGTCGCGCTGCGATTCTTATATGCTCGCCCGATCTCTGTATGCTTCCGTCAAGCACAAGGTCAACGTTAAGCTCTCGCCCGGCGGCTACAGGGTCTTGATCTAAAGCCGCATATTTGCGAACGGTGCCAATGGGGCGCACGACGAGATCTTTGATGGAGCTTAGACGAGTTATTAAAGTATCGGCTATGCCTAACTCAAGCGGCTCATCGCGGCTGCCAGCGATCAAGGGCTTGAATGGAAGCACCGCGATTGATTTCAAGGTTGTGTTGGGTAAGCGGCGCGGCCTGCTCCATTGCCACAGATAAAAAGCCAAGACTGAAAGCACAGCGATTGCCACGCCAAGAGAGATAACTTTCAGCACGCGCTTTCTCTTAGCCTGCAATCGCAGTTGATCGCCCGCGCCTGTATCGGCGGCGTCTTTCTGGTCGCTTACTTCTTCTTCTATAAGAAGGCTCGATCTGGTGCGCTCGGCAATCACCATCTCGGCGCTGTTGTCTGAGACCTCTCGCACTTCTCCCATGAAGCGATAGCCGCGACGCGGCACGGTCTCAATGTATTGCTGGCCGTTTGCGTGATTAGCGAAGACTTTTCTAAGCACGGAGATATTGTGGGCAAGGTTGACCTCTTCGACCACGACATCCGGCCACACGGCTTTCATCAATTCGTCCTTCTCAAGGATGCGCCCGCTGTTTTGAACCAGCACAAGCAGCGTGTCAAATACTTTCGGCGCAAGCGGAACCGCCTGGCCGTCGCGCAGAAGAACGCGCTCCTCCACGACGATGCGAAAAGGGCCAAACTCATAAAACTGCTCTGTCTGGCGCGTCATAACTGTTTTGAAGAGGCGTTCAAGACAAATTCAAAACTCTTTCAAGACTTCTAAAAGACTTTCAATCTGCCTCAAGGGTAACGTCTGCAAGTCATCAGCGAGAGCCGATGGCGCTGGACAATCTCAAAGCCTCGCTCGTTGAGGTGGACTGAGAATAATCGAAAGGGCGCAGACAGTCAAGGCGCATAGCAAGTCGTCTATTGCCCGCGCCCGGTCTCACGCGGCGCTTTGCTCCGGAGGCAGATTGATAACGAAACGAAGAGTAAAGGTGACGGTTGAAACCGAGCGCGTCATCGCAATTCGCAAATCGAAAGCGCCGCTTGCTAGCTGGTGCGAAGGGTGCGGCAGCGAGGTCAGAATGCTAACGCCTGATGAAGCAGCCGCGCTCGCCCGCACAACCGTTCGCGCAATCTACAGGTGGATCGAGGCCGAAAAGATTCACTTCACTGAAACGCCCGATGGGTTGCTGCTTGTATGCCTCAGCTCGCTTTGCGGCTCTTAACGAAAACAATCTGCCTGCCAGCGCAGCATCCTGTGGCGAAGCATTTGATCCACGCGATCAATTCCACACCCAACCAACCTGTGGCCGGTCAGCTTCAACCGCCATCAACAGAAATGAAAGGGAGAAGATAAAATGAAAAGGAATGTTTTACTCGCTTCGATTTTGATTCTGGTGTTTACGATCTCCATGCTAACAGCGCCCGCCTACGGACAATCGAAGAAATCCAACGGCGATAGCGACGTGGCGATGGAGCTTGTAGGCCAGGTGCTTAACGCGGGCAGTTCGTCTGCACAGTATGGCTATGTTACATACATCAACGGTCTCGACAACATCTTCATTGCCGGGCCGCAGAATGAAACGACCGCGTTGTTCAAATTCTATAACGAGAGCACAACGGTTCGCGTTATCAATAACGGCCCGCTGAGAATCGTCAATCGCGTGGGAACCACGACGATCTATTTAGACTCGACTCCCGATGGAGACTTCAACAACCCGGACTCTTTTCGCAACGGAGTGCCGGTAATGATTTCGACTTTCAGGCATCAGGTAATTCTCGACACCGCGACCAACCAGTTCACGACGACCTTTGTCAACACCATAACGTTTGTCGAAACCTTCCAATTTGAGAATCAGAATATTCGTCTCGGAAAGGTAGGGCAGAAGTTCAGAACGGTCGTCTTCGGGCGGCAGAACGCGACGGGCGCAGGGCCTGCGCAATTCGTCATCGCGGGCTATGTGGCCGGTGGTGATTTGACAAGGTAACGACGAGGGCAAATAGCGAACAGGTGCGAACCGAGGGTTGATCGGCAGATTCAAAAGCCGGGTCAGCCTTCGGTTATTCAGCGGCGTAAGGCCGCAGGGCTTCGATAATTTCGGCGGGGACAAAGACGGATTTGAAAGTAGAACGGCTTACGCACGCGAGCACGACGTGACCATCGGCTACGAGGTCAGTTTCGCCTTTTTTGTTCACTTCAAACCGCAGCGTCAAAGATTTATTGCCGAACCGTCCAACGTAAGCCGATACTTCAATCAAGTCATCAAGCAGCAAAGGCTTTTTGAAATCGAAATGAATCTGCACACGCGGAAGCCAGATGTCCAAACGGTCAAAGACTTCCGAGTAAGGCAAACCAACAGAGCGGAACAACTCGGTTTCGGCAATCTCGAAGAATCTGAGGAACTGGCCGTAGTAGATAATCCCCGCGCGGTCTATGTCTGACCATCTGACGTGTTCTTCAATTGTGAATCGCCTGTGCATCTCGCTCGAAAGATTCTCACTGAATCGCGCGCGGCGAGTCAATCAACATCATAAGATTCGACGCCGATGATTTCATAAAGCGATGAGGCTTGAGCTTTCGAGGGCGGCTTTGTAGGAACATCGAGCACGCGCACCGTAGTTACGCGCCCGCGCTGGCGAATAGCAATGGAATCCCCGACGCGAACCTCGCGCGAGCTTTTCGCCGCCGCTTCATTAACGCGAACCGCGCCCGCTTCGCACATCTGTTGCGCGACGGTGCGGCGCGGCACGAGTCGTGATTGTTTAAGGAAAACGTCGAGACGCATTTCTGAGACGCGGCGAAGGGGAGACGCGAAGACGCGGGGACTGATTGGCTCAACCTCTTATCGCCGTGTCTCCGCGTCTCCACTATTTGTCCGCTTTCGCTTGATTTACCGCGTAGCTTTTGTTGATCTCGATGAAGGCTTCGTCGCGCAGCCGCTTGATGTATTTCTTGCGGGCGTCCTCGCCGCGCTCAGCCATAATCACGCGGCCTATGGCCTGCTGCACTTCAGGGTCATCGAACGGGCGCAGGGTCGGTTCCGTGCGGGCATCAACGCGAACTATCTGATAGCCGTCCTGAAGCCTGATGGGTTCGGTTATCTCGCCCGGTTTCAGCGTCGAGATTGCCGCCGCTATGTCTTCTTTCAGCTCGCCCGGCTTGAACGTGCCGAGTTTGCCGCCCTGCGCCCGCGAGGCGCGGCTCGTCGGCGTGTTCTTCTCAACGGCTTCGGCAAAGCTCAGTCCCGCGCGAAGCTCAGTCACTAGCCTTCTGGCGCGCTGCTCGACTTCCGTTGCAGTGTGGCCTTCGAGCGGAAGGAATATCTCCGAAAGCGTCACCTCGCCCGGCTTCGTGAATTTGTCTTTGTACTTTTCGTAAACATCGCGGCGGTCTTTTTCATTCAGCCTCATGAAGATCGGCTGAATCACTTCGCGCTGGATGACATATTGCTGCTGAAGCTGTTTGCGCAAGGTCGCCCGCGCGTTCTCAGGGTCAATGCCCTGCTGCTTGAGGGCTTCCTCGAATTTCAGTATCGTATCGAAGCCATTCTCTTTCGCTATCTCAAGCATCCTCTGGTTCACATCGGCCTCAACATCAATGCCAAGCTCTTTGGCTTTCTGCTCAAGCAGCAAATCTTCGATCAGGTAATCGAGCACGTTGCCTTTGAGCTTCTCGAACTCGGCGTCAATTTCAGCCTGGCTTTTGCCCTGCGACTGCATCTGTCGGGTGAGTTCATCCTTGAAGGCTCGCAGCGCGTCCTGGTAGTCGGCGCTCGTGACTATGTCGTTGTTGACGCGGGCTACGATCTCGCTTACCAGTTCAGGCTCCTGCGCGCGAGCGGTGTTGGTAAGCGCGAGCAGAAAAGCAACTGCTAAAACTTTTACAGCAAATTTCATGTGGCACATCCTCTCTTTATAAAGCTATCAGCTATGAGCCGTCAGCCTTAGAACGATGAAAGCCAAATTAATTGCATCGCAAGATTCATCATTGATCGTTTGGGCTTATAGCTGAACTTTGATGGCTGAACGCTAAAGATTAATTATGCCTTAGCTGTCCCGTGTATGTGAAGCCCAGCGCCGCGCCGTTTATCTGAATCGTGGTCGCCGCGACTAACTGCTCGATCCGGTTGTCTACGACTTCCTGATTCCGGCGCGCAATGAATTCATCTCTGAGCATCGCAGGCCGCTCATCGAGTTGCGCGCGCCGTTCTTCGGGAAGGTCAGGCTGCACGCGCCGCTCTAGCTTGAATATGTGAAAGCCGAAGTCGGATTTGATAACCGGACTCACTTCGCCCGGCCTGAGCGGAGCGACGGCTTTCTCAAGCACAGCAGGGAGTTGCCCTTCGTCGTAGCGCGCAAGCCCGCCCTGCTCGGCGTTCGCTGCCTCAGAGCGCAGCCGCGCAATCGTCGCAAAATCCTTTCGGTCTTCTGTTATCTCGCGGCGCAGTTCGTCGGCCTCTTCTTTCGTCTGAACGCGAATCTCGCGCACATACATGATTGTTCGCTGAGGCATCTGCGCGAGCTTCTGCTCGACATAGGCTTGAATCTCTTCAGGCGACGGTCGCGCGTTGCCGAGCAGAGATTGGCGATATTTTTGATAGAGCAGATCGCGGGCCGTTTCATCGCGCAGGTCTGCGGCTGCGCTCCGCGACTTTACCTGCGGGTTAGCGAGTGCGGCTTGATCTATATCCGCATCGGTTACTGTAATACCATTGCGCGCGGCTTCTTCGAGCACGATGCGGCGGCGAATGTATTCGTCGAGCAACTCGCTGCGCAACGAATCAGGCGTATCGGGAGCGTTGAATTCGCCGAGCTTGAAGGCGAGGAACCGCTCGAACTCACCGCGCTTGATTTCGATTGCGCGCCCGCCTTCATCACGCCACTTGATTGTAGCAATGACAGGCTCATTTGTGTGTCCGCCGCGACAGCCTGCAATTATCGCGAGCAAGCATAGACAAAGAATTGATGCGGCGCGCTTCACACGACTCTCGTTTTCCATCACTTTGGAAAATAAACTCGTCGGATGCGTGGGCGCAAGCGCGAGCGCCCGCCGCATTAAAAGATTATCGCAAACGATTCAGCAAGTCTCTGACTTCGGCAAACACCGCCGCGTCGTCTTCAGCCGTCAATCGAATCTTCAACAC
>DATLXU010000136.1:0-148956 GCA_035575515.1 Blastocatellia bacterium | reverse complement strand
ATTTTGCGCACGAAAAAAGAAGCAGAGGGTACTGTCGTGGGTGCAAGTGGCATTGAATTTACTGAGGGAATCAGCCAAATATCTGAACCTGCTGTTCGATGGTACTGCTACAGGCTTTTATTTCCGCTGGGCATGACTCAGCGAGAACAGCCAGGACCAGCACTAAACGCATTGCACCTATGTCAGATTTGACATATAATGGTCTCGATGTCGCCGAAACACAAGCCCCTTGTATGGCTGCACGGGGAGGTGAAGTCCCCGCCTTTTAGCAAAGAAGCGCGAATCGAGGCGGGCTACCTGCTAAGGCGACTGCAGCGCGGCGACAACCTGGGCATGCCGCACTCAAGGCCGATGCCTGCTGTCGGGGCGCGATGTCACGAGCTGCGAATCACAGATGAGCGGAGGATATGGCGGCTCATCTATCGCATTGACTCGGACGCGGTAATTATCGCCGAGGTGTTCAGCAAGACGACGAACAAGACGCCCAAGAGTGTCATAGATGTTTGTAAGCGTCGGCTCAGGGACTACGACGCTGTTGCTTGAAAGGGAGATAAATCATGAATGCAGCAAAGCGCAAGAGACTGGAACAGGCGGGATGGCGCGTCGGCTCGGCTGAAGACTTTCTCGGACTCAGCAAGGAGGAGCAGGCACTGGTCGAGATAAAGCTCGCTCTCGCCAACGCCGTAAGAACACAGCGGGAAAAGCATCATTTGTCGCAGAGCACCCTGGCAGCACGAATGAGGTCGAGTCAATCGCGTGTGGCTAAGATTGAAGCGGGAGACCCCTCGGTGTCGCTTGACCTGCTGGTGCGAGCGGTGCTTGCCGCAGGGGCGACGAAGAAGGAGTTGGCAAAAGCACTTGTAGCTGCATCACAGTGAGGTTACCACCGGCTTTCAAACATCCAAAAGTTATGCACCAACCGTGCACCGACTCAGCCGAACAGCGTGAAACTCACTAAAACTTAGAGGAAGAACAGGCTTCAGAAGCGCGTAACGGAATCAAGGGAATGAGAGCTAAAAGCAACGCAGTAGAACGTAGAAGAAGAGCCAAAAATCGAATCCAGAGTCTGCTGTCCTACCGTTGAACGACCTCCCAATTATTCTTCAAGAATATATAGGCCCGCCGTTTTCCTTGTCAAGTTTGCGTTGAATTGACAGACCTTGGCGATTTCAATTGCGGGTCAACTAGCGCAAAGGGAAGATTAAAAGGCACTTGACTTTGCTTTTTTTACTTGATATATCCGACGGTGCAATAGTTTTGGTGGGTAACTAAGGATGTGTGACCCGGTTGCCGATGAGAGAGCGGCAACTGTTAGTCAAGCAACGATCCCCTCAGTGCTGGGATCATCCAAATCTCTTCAAGTTTCTATTAATCCGATACCTCACCGCCTAATAGCGATGGCCGTTAAAGAAATAAAAGCGGCGAGGCACGGGGTCTTACAGGACCATCACTCTAATTCAAATGGGCTGACACTGTCGCATGCAGCCTTCAACCATTGAGCAAGAGGCGTAAGCCTGATCAAAGGAGGCACAATTTATGCACAGGAGTAAAATCCCATTGCTTTTGCTCAGCCTGCTGCTTATTCCGCTCGCTTTCACAGCAAGTGCAAGAGCGCAGGCTGTCTATGGGAGCATCATCGGGACAGTTACTGACCCGCAGGGCGCTGCTGTGGCTGGCGCTACTGTGACTGTTACTGACCTGACCAAGAATGTCTCTTCTACCGTTCAAACAAACGAGGACGGCAACTATACAGTTACGCACCTGATCCCCGGGCGCTACAGCGTCAAGGTCGAAGCGCAAGGTTATAAGTCCACAACTCAGGAAGTGGATGTAAAGGCTGACGTGGCCGCGCGCACGGACTTCGCACTGCAAGTAGGCGCCGTAACTGAACAGGTGACCGTTACGGCTGAAGCTCAGCAACTTACGCTCAAGACTGACCGCGCTGAAGTGTCAACCACTTTCAGCCAGACGCAGCTTGAAGAGTTGCCAATCTTCAACCGCAACTTCACGACGTTTGAGTTGCTCACTCCGGGAACTCAACAACTGGGCTGGCAGCACGCCGCGAGCGAAAACCCTCAAGGCTCGATCCAGATAATGGTCAACGGCCAGCACTTCAGCGGGACTTCATATCAACTCGACGGGACGGATAACCGCGATCCCATTCTGGGAATCATCGTTATCAACCCGACGCTTGAATCAACAACCGAAGCCAAAGTGACGACGCAGAACTATGACGCGGAATTCGGGCTTGCTACAGCCGGGGTCGTTACAGCTCAGACTCGTTCGGGCAGCAACAACCCGCACGGCAGCGCGTTCCTCTTCCGCCGCAATGACCTGCTCCAGGCGCGCGACCCGTTTTCGCAAAGCGTTGAGGATTCCGTCACGCACAGGGCGTTGCCGGAAAGCCTCTGGAGCCAGTTCGGCGGCTCGTTCGGATGGAAGATAAAGAAAGACAAAAACTTTTTCTTTGGCGACTATCAAGGCACGCGCAGCAAGGAGGGCGCTTCAGTTCTGACGACTGTGCCAACACTGCGCGCCCGCACTGGCGACCTGAGTGAATACCCAAATCAAATATTCGACCCGCTGACTGGCAATCCGGCGACCGGCGTGGGGCGCATTCCGTTTGCGAACAATCGCATCCCGCAGGGTCGCCTGTCGCCGCAGGCGCTCGCGCTGATTAACCAGATTCCGACGCCGAACGTGCCCGGAGCCGGAATCAGCAACAACTTCAGCGCGTCGGGCACGGATGTTTTCAACGGCGACCAGTTCGACATCCGCGACGACCATTTCTGGAGTGAGAAGCTTCACTTCTTTGGCCGCTACAGCTTCGCCAAGTTCAATCGCGCCAAACCCGGCGCGTTCGGGTTCCTGCTCGGCGGCGAAGGATTGAGCGGCGCCCGCTTCGCTGGATTTTCGGACGTTCGCAACCAGTCGCTTGCAGCCGGTTTCGACTACACGCTCAGCCCAAGCACAATTACCGATTTCCGATTCGGATTCTTCCGTTATCGCGTGAACGTGCTTCCGGGCGGAGTGGGCACAAAGCCAGCGGCAGACGCGGGCATACCCGGATTGAACGTCGACGACTTCTTCACTTCCGGCATGCCGTTCTTCAACATATTCGGGCCGGGCGGATTCAAGCTCGGATTCGCGCTCGACCCGAACGGATGCAACTGCCCGCTCGATCAACAGGAACAACAGTTCCAGTTCGTCAATAACTGGAGCTTCATTCGCGGCAACCATACGTGGAGGACGGGCGGTGACATTCGCTACGCGCAAAACCTGCGCGTGCCTTCGGACCGTCACCGCGCGGGTCAGTTGGAATTCAACGAAGCCCGCACGGCTCAGATTAATCCGAACGGCACGTTCAGCGGAGGGCTTGGCATCGCATCGTTCCTGCTTGGAGACGTGACGTTCTTCACGCGCTACGTCAGCACTGTAACGGACGCGGCGGAGCGGCAGCGACGCTGGTTCTTCTACGGCCAGGACACGTGGCGCAAGAGCCAGAAGCTGACGCTCAACTACGGCCTGAGGTGGGAATTGATCTTCCCTGAGAGGATCAAAGAGGCGGGCACGGGCAGCTTGCTCAATCTGGAAACTGGCGAGTTGTTCGTCGGCGGAGTCGGCGAGGTCAACCGTCACTTCAACGTCGACATGAGCTACAAGGCGCTCGCGCCGCGACTCGGAATAGCCTATCAATTGAATGACAGCACGGTCATTCGCGCAGGCTATGGCCGCAGCTTTGACATAGGAGTGTTCGGCTCGCTTTTCGGTCACACGGTGACGCAGAACCTGCCTGTGCTTTCGGCGCAGGAGTTGACGGCTCAGAACTTCCAGCGCGTCTTCACGCTGGCTCAAGGTCCGACGCCGCCGGTCTTTCCGGCTGTTCCGTCGAACGGGCGACTCCCGTTGCCCAACGGGATATTTGCTCGCGCGCGCCCCTTCGAGATGCGGCTGCCGACGCTCGATGCATGGAACGTGATGGTTCAGCATCAACTGTCGCGGAATACGTCTCTCGAAGTTGGCTACGTCGGCAACAAGGGTACGCACGTATTCGCAGGCGACGGACCTGCGTTCAACGTGAATCAACCGTTCAGCGATCTCTCGATCCCGAACTCCGATCTTCGCAAGCCATTCTTCGGTCGTTTCGGTTGGACGCAGGGCATTGATTACTACTGCAACTGCGCCGATAACCGATACAACGCCTTGCAGACGAAGTTCGAGACTCGCATTCCGGGCATGAGCATTCTGGCTCACTACACGTTGCAGCGGGCCACGAATGACGATGCCGATTATTTCATCTGGGACCGCAGCGTGACGCGCGGGCCTACAAGCTTCGACCGCACGCACGTCTTCCTCTTCTCGGACGTGATGGATTTGCCGTTCGGCCGCGGCAGACGATTCCTATCAGATGCGCCGAGGGCTGTTGATTTCATACTAGGCGGATGGCAGGTCAACTCCATCACGACCTGGATGAGCGGCCTTGCGTTCACTCCGGGCGTTTCGGGCGCGAACTGTTCCGTCAACTCAGGACCTTGCCGACCCGATAAGGTTGGCGACCCGGACGTTGACAACCCGGATCAGCACGGCTGGTTCAAGGTCGGCATTGGACCGGGCACGCCGTGGGCCAAAGCAGCGCCGGGCAAATTCGGCAATGTTGGCCGAAATACCTTGCGCGGGCCTTCGTTCTTCAACACGGACCTGTCTTTGTTCAAGAACTTCCGCATAACCGAAGGGCAAAAGCTGGAGTTCAGAGCAGAGATATTCAACATCTTCAACAAAGTGAACCTAAGCAACCCGGATAGCTGCGTTGATTGCAACCCCGCGACGGCTGGAAAGATATTCGGCCTCGCTCCGGGCGCGCGTATGCGCAACGTCCAGTTCGGACTGAGGTACAGCTTCTAAGAAGCAACAAAGTTCACCTTAACCGCGAGCGGCTGACTTTAGAATTTAAGTCAGCCGCTCTTTTTGCTTGCGGCTCCAATCGGAGCGTTTACGTCACCGCCAGTTCACCGCGGCTAAAGAAAGCTCTGCGTTACCTCTGTGTCCTTTGCGTCTTTTCGGTGAATCCTGAATCTCCAAACCCGTTTGCATTACAAGTAAGAAAAATGTCGTCTAATGAAAGATAGGGAAGAAGGTATGATTCCTCCCCATTCCTCTTCTCCAGATTCTTGAGCGAAAGGATATTTTATGAGCGCAAAACTGAAAGAGCAGCGAGCGGTTGTTAAGAATCCGATTCTACTCTGGCTTCTGATTCACGGGGGCGATCCAGGGCCGGATGATCCGGGACCGGTAGGTCAATTGACATCGGTGCTTTCGATACACGAATTGGCCAGCCAGTTAAGCGACAATTCGTTGCGCCGCGAAATTCAGGCGGTCACTTCAAAAGCCGTCGCTAAGATCTCGCAACGGATAGCAAAAGGCTGATTCGCCCATATCAACTCACAATTGAATGCTACGAACAAAAGAACCGCAGAGAGCGCGAGGTATATTGAATTATGGCCCGTCGCTCTCTGCGGTTTTATTTCACAAGTCTAATTCCAGGACGATTCGCGCTCGATAACCGTCCTATTTTTCATCGAGCTTGCGGCCCGCGTTCAGGTTGTCGAAGTTCAAGATCGCGTTGAAGACAAGAAAGTAGCTTCCCTGCGTCTCGCCTCGCCACACAGGATTATTCGAAAACAACACGACGTGGCCGCCGCCCAACGGCACGTCAATCACCGCCGCGTGCTGCGCTATCTCGTTGCCCGCGTCGAGCAATCCAGACACAAGCAAATCGCGGTTGTCTCCATAACGAAGCACGACGCGCGGCCTCGCTTCGGGCGGAATGACGAATATACCATTGCGCCGCTGCTCGTCTGTTACCGGCAGAGCCTCCCACACTTCTGCGTGAGGTTCTTCGGGTAACTCAACAGGCGCGCGGTCCTGCGGATAATCAGGGTCGTCAACCGTTCCGCGCCCTGTCGGGCGGTCGCGATCTTCAGGCGAGCGGCGGCGGCCACGCCCACCCCCGACTATGTTGCTCACATTGAAAATCGGCCCGTCGTAGCAATAGATCGAAAGCTTGTCGCCGTAACCGTAGGCAATTGGACTTGCCGAATCAACAAACTTGGCGCGGAGAATGCTTCCGGTCACCTTCAATCGCTGCGGCTGCTGAATCGAAACTCCAGGCGCAAAGCCTAACGACACGGCAAAGTTCGTCGTGTCCATCGAAGTAATAAACAGCCCGCCTTTGCGAACGAACGCTTGAAGGTTAGCGACTCCGCTCCATCCAAGTCCCGGTCTCATGTCGTCAGTCGAGTCTATGCGTCCAAGATTTGGCGTCAACTCGGTCTTCTTCCAGGGCAGAGGATTTCCCCACGTCGGCATGCCTTCGACAATTGCAATAGGATTTCCGCGACCGACTGGCGCGAAAATTATCACATCGTATTTCGAGCGCAGGTCACTCTCTTTCGCCGCCGTTTGCGTGCTGATGTAGTCGTAAGGGATATTCAATTGATCGAAGGCCATACGCCACCAGCCTTCGTCCTGAGTCGCAAGCCAGGTATGCATTATCGCAATGCGCGGCGCTTTCACTGCGTGAGTTTTCACCGAAGGCGCATCGCTTACGGCGAAAGCCGTCAGGCTTAGCTCTTGAACTGCGCGGTCAAGATCGGCCTGCGAAACATTGCGAATGATGAACGAGCCGCGATTGAATTTCTGACCCGCTGCTTCAAAAGGCTCTTCGGCGACATCGAACGTTGCGTCTTTCAAACGATAGCGCAAAGTTATAAGCGTGTTGTCGGTGTTGTGATTGACGATGAAGATGGAACCGCTTCCCTTCACTCTGCCCGGCGCGCGAACCTCTCCGGCGACTCGCTCCATCGGCGCGTTGAGCACGTTCACATCGGTCACACGCATGACCTGCACGTTGCCAAGCTCGCCAAAGGTCCAGCCCGTGTCGTCATAGACATTCTTTTGCGGATCGTTCGGACTCCAGTATTGATAATCCAACAGCGCATCCGCGATTCGGCTGTAGGGCTGGTCCATGCGAACGATGTAGCTGCCTGCTGGAAATTGCCGCGTCTCGGTCGTCTCAACCATCTTGCGGTCCTGCCCAGCAGTTTGGCTGGCAGGCTGGCGTTGCTCTTGAGCGCGAACCTGCTCTGATACCTGCCTTTCGTTGGAAGGCGGCGACTGGCTCGCGTCTCGCGTTTGATTTGAAGCCTGCGCTTCAGCCTTTGCTTCAGCGTCGGGCGCGCGTTGAAGTTTTTTCTTCTTCACTGTGACTGTAAACGGAGCTGTCGCGCGCGAGATTTCGCATCCCTGCGCTTGAAGAATTCTCAAAAGCTCGGCCTGCGCGCCCGGTCGCGGATCGTCGGCAGGAAAAACATAAGCTGCAGGTCCCGATGTCTTAGGCTTTTCAATTGATCGCTTGCTCTTAAGGTAGAAGTTCTTCAGGAATAGCTTGCTGTTTTCGCTGAAGTAGTGCAGCGTCGTGAGCAGCGCGGTTTGCTCGTAATTGTTATTGTTGCGCTGCGACCACTTCACGCGCGGCAGCGGCGGATTCTGGCGATACCAGGTGCGCGAGTACTCGTTCGGCGAAAGCGTACGTTCCACAGTATCGGCCCCGCCGTTGCCGAACGTTTCATACAGTCTGCTTATGCCGTTGTGCATTGCGGCGATGAACATTAGATAACCCGGCGACCACGTGTCGAACGTGCCGTGCGTGAACACGCCGGGCATCCCGAATTTCGTCATCTCCGACACATTATGCCAGCCGAGCATTTGCCATTCATCTGTAAGTATAGGGTCGAGCCACGCGTTGTATGGCCCGTCGCCAACCGTGTTGTCATACAGATATGGAACCGATTCGTGCAGATCGTGAAGCACCTGCGCCTTCCAGCTTGTGAACGTGTTGAGCACGTTGCGCGTGAGCTTGAGCGTCACTCCCATCGCGTCGCGGTTGTTGTCGTGCGCGACGTAGTGGCCCCAGTAAACGAGCGGCGGCCAGTTCTCGTTCGGGTGCGCAAGGTGCCAGTTGTAAACATCAACCTGACGGTCTCGCCCGTCAACTTCAACAATAGGGGTGATGAGCGTAATGATGCCGTCGCGGATTGATTTGATGTAAGGGCTTTCGTCAACCGCAAGGCGATAGGCAAGCTCCATGAGCGCGGTTGGCGCGCCTGTTTCCGGCGAATGAATCGTTCCCGTGATGTAATATACCGGGGTCGAGGCCGCGACCAATCGCTCAGCCTCGTCATCGTTCATGTTGATCGTGCGCGGGTCAGCGAGCTTTGCGAGTCGCGCGCGGTTCTCTTCGAGCTTCGACATGTTGGCTTCCGAAGAGACGGCGACAGCAATCATCTCGCGGCCCTCTTCTGTTGTGCCGATTGAAAAGACTTTCACGCGTGGCGTAGCCTTTTCAAGCATTCGCATGTAGCGATAGACATCCATCGAATAAGGCAGCTTGCCCGGCGCGCCCGCTATGTCGCCAAGCACAGCTTTCGGAGTCGGCACAGTCTTTGACGCGGGCAGGTACTCGACGAGCGGCGATAAAAAGAAAGGCTCGGTCGTGTACTCGCGAATTTTTTTCGAGTACTCTTCATCAATCGGCTGATTGGGCGCGCGGCCCGGCTTTATCGGCGCAGCCGACGAAATAGATTTTTCCTGCGGCCCATCAGCTTTGACGGGCGCGTTTGAAATTAAAAGTACAGATAGCAACAAGAAAACAATTGAGTTGCGTTTGAGCATATTGCCTCCTAACAGGAATCAATCAATCGCTTTGCGGAGAAAACCGCGCACTCCGAGATAACCGAAGAAAATCAGAAATACAACCTGTCCCGCGATGATGAACAGCACAGGCATGTGCGGAACCTGCGGCACGAGCGAAGCTCGGAATCCTTCGCTTGCATAAGTCAACGGGCTGAAGCAGGTGATTATCTGAAACCAGCGCAGGCGATCAAGCATTGCCCAAGGGTAATAGACGCATCCGGTGAATAGCAGCGGCGTCAGCACTACCGAAAACATCAACCCGATCTGAGCGGGCTGAATCATTGTTCCCATCGTCAGCCCAAGCGCCGCGCCCGCCAATGCGCAAAGAATCGAAATCGGTATCAGCAACCAGAATCGCTCAAGGCTCAGATAGAACCCGCTGCCGAGTATTATCCGGCCCATCGGGATGATCATCGCTCCTGCGATCAAACCGCGCGATGCGGCAAAGACCAGTTTTTGAATGGCGACAAGCCAGACAGGCAGAGGCGACAGCAATCTGTCTTCAATCTCTTTCGTGTAACCGAATTCAATCGTCAATGGCAGCGCGACAGATTGCATAGCCGTAAGCAACGTCGTCATCCCGATGATGCCCGGCAGAAACAACATTCCGAATCCTTGGGCTGTCTGCCCTAGCATCGGAAGCACGCGGCCAAAGATGAAAAGGAAAAAGAACGGCTGGAGCAGTGTGATGGCAAGGAACGCCTGCCAGTTCCTGAGCGTAACCCACACGTCGCGCCAGAGCAGGTGCAGGAAAGCGTTCGCAATCATTCGAGCGCGTCCGTGCGATTGAACTGCGTGGCTCATCGGCAAAGTTGTTGCGCTCAATCTCGTAACCCCCTTCCCGTCAGGTGGATGAAAACGTCTTCGAGGCTCGGCTGCGCTATGTGCAGGTCGGCAAGCTCAAGCCCCGCGCTCAAGATCGTCTGCGCAGCCTTAACGGCCAATTCGCCGCCTCGCACTGCGTAGAAGCGAATCATAGGCTCCCCGTCTGGTTGCGGCTGAGTAGGGCCACCCGCGCCAGCCATCATCGCCATCATCCACGCAGGCGGCCCGGCAGCCGCAGCATTCGCTTGAGGCCCCGCCGTTGTCCATTCGGCTTCAGTGACGCCCGGAAAACTCTGAATCGTCGAAAGGATTGAAGCCTTCAATTCATCGGTCACCTGCTGGCCGCCGTCGGCTCGAACGCGCAGCTCGACGCGAGTGCCTGCCGGGACTATCGCGCTAAGGTTCTTCGGCGTATCGAGCGCGAGAATCTTTCCGTGATCCATGATGGCGACGCGATGGCAGAGCTTTTCGGCTTCTTCCATATCGTGCGTCGTCATCATAATCGTCAGCCCGTTGTGATTGAGCGTTTCAATCATCTCCCACAAAAACAATCGCGCCTGCGGGTCGAGTCCCGTTGTCGGCTCATCCAAAAAGAGCAAGCTCGGCGAGTGCATCAGCGCGCGAGCGATCAGCAGGCGCTGCGCCATGCCGCCGCTGTACTTATCAACTTTGTCTTTCGCGCGCTCGCCCAGACCGAACTGTTTGAGTAACGCAATCGCGCGCTCGTGCCGCTCGCGCCTCCCTATGCCGAAGTAAGCGGCGTGAAATGTAAGGTTCTCAATTGCCGTGAGCGAGCGGTCGAGGTTGTTGCGCTGTGGAACGACTGCGATGTGAGGTTTGACGCCAACAGGGTCGGCCACGACATCAATGCCAGCGATTCTGGCTCGCCCTCCCGTAGGCAGCACGCGAGTTGTCAGCACGCCGATGGTCGTCGTCTTCCCTGCTCCGTTCGGGCCGAGCAGCCCGAATATCTCGCCGCGCTCGACGTTAAAGCTTATACCGTCAACCGCGTTTACGGGGCTGCGCGGGTATCGCTTCTCCAATGCTTCGACCGCGATCATCGTGTCGTGCGATGGTTGCATTGTGGTTGATTCTTCATTTGGAGTCAAAGCTGTTTCGGTCACTCTCTGTACGCCTTCTCAACTGTGAGTCAGTCTTAGATGAATCCATTATCTGAAAAGCCAAGTACACAATTGCCCATCGAATAGTGATTAATGCTCTTTTAACTTTTGATTTCCACTGCGGGCCAAAGAATCCTAGCAAAGAGTTTGCATAGAATAAAGTTCACGCGACAGGATTAGAAACGGAAGCCGGGAGGCAACCGGGCGATACTCTATGAAACGTGTGTGCCTTGCGCCTCATCTGTCATTTTGAAGGTTGAGGTTCAAGAACTATCTGAGTCTGCGTCACAACTGCGATCAGCTTCCCCTGCTCATTTGTTATCTTCGTCTGCCAAGCCATTGTCCTTTTCCCGCGATGAAGCGGCAGGCACTCGCCAACAATTTTACTGCCTACAGGTGCGGGAGCAAAGAAATTTGTCTTTGACTCAATCGTTGTAGTACCGAAGCCGTCACGAAGATTGATCACCGTCGCGCATGCGCCGAGCGTGTCTGCAAAGGCCATGATTGCGCCTCCGTGCAATATCGCGGGCGTCGTGCAAAGCTCTTCCCGAATCGCCATCTCTGCAACGAGCCGTTCTGTTGAGGCGCTGAGGAATTTTATGCCAAGCAGTCTCGAGAATGGCGGCAACTTTTCTTGTAGCATTGGAAGTATGTCAAGATTCTCTTGCATGGATTAATTCTCAATGAAATATCTTTACGATCAGAAATGATACGGCGGCGATTATCGCAGACATCGGTATGGTCAGCACCCACGCCCACACGACTGTTCGCGCAACTCCCCATCGCACGGCTGAAAGCCTGCGCGTTGCGCCTACGCCGACAATCGCTCCGGTTATCGTATGAGTGGTACTGACAGGAATTCCGCCGTAAGTTGCCATCGCAAGCGTCGCGGCTCCTGCCGTCTCTGCGGCGAATCCGCCGACGGGTCTGAGCTTCGTTATGCGCGACCCCATCGTGTGAACAATGCGCCAGCCGCCCGACATTGTTCCAAGCGCGATTGCGGCATGGCAACTGAGTACTACCCAGAGCGGAATCGGTGGGAGCGCCCCGCCCGCGCCAGAGTTCAACAGGCCTCCGGCAACAAGCACCGCAGTGATGATACCCATAGTCTTTTGCGCGTCGTTTCCGCCGTGACCAAGACTGTAAAGCGCAGCAGACATCAGTTGACCTTTGCGGAATAATTTATCAACTCTGTCAGGCGAGAATCTCCCAAAAACCCACAGTATCGCAACCATCAGCGAAAATCCGATTACCATCCCCACAAGGGGCGACAGAAAAATAAAGGCGATAGTCTTTATCCATCCTTCGGGCTTGAGCAGTCCGGCTATGCCGTTGCCTTGCAGCAGCCGCGCGGCAATAGCTGCGCCCGCATAGCCGCCGACAAGCGCGTGCGACGAACTCGACGGCAATCCGTAGTACCACGTTATCACATCCCACACAATCGCGCCGACCAGCCCGCACAGCAGCACCCACAGTTGCCACTGTGGTTCTATCAGTTTTATCTCTACCAGGTCTCCGCCGATGGTATTGGCCACGCGCGTTCCGAAAACGGCGAAGGCTATGAAGTTGAAGGCGGCAGCCCAGACGACAGCGATTCCGGGCGAGAGCACGCGGGTTGAAACTACGGTCGCAATTGAATTAGCGGCGTCGTGCCATCCGTTTGCGAAATCAAAGATGAGGGCGACAATTATTATGAGTACGACAAACGCTTCGAGCGTTGTCATTCAGTTTCTCCTCCGCCTGAAAGAGTGAAGAGTGACCATGAGGCTATCAGCAGTCAACCGGGCTTTCCTCGGTTGAAAGCTCGCCGCTACGTTCACTTATTCTTAACCACGACGGCTTCGAGCGCCTCAGCCACATCCTTGCAGCGGTCAATCGAGTTTTCAAGCTCTTCGTAGATTGACATCCACTTGATGACTTCAATCGGGTCTTTCTCTTCTATGAACAAACGGCGAATCGCGTCCCGATAGAGCGAATCGGCGCGCTTTTCTAACTGGCTGATTGTGCGCGTGTGCTCGCCAAGCCCCTGCTGATGCTCAAGCAGAGCGAAGACTCCGGCTATCTCTTCGGTTGCGCGACCAAGTAGGCTCGCCATCTCTGCGGCTTCGGGTCTCGGAATTGCCACGCTATAAATCTCGAGCCTGCGCGCGAGGTCGTTTATCATGTCAATCACGTCGTCAAGCTCGGTGACCAGCAGGTAAATATCTTCGCGGTCAATTGGCGTGATGAAAGTGGTGTTGAGTTTTTGAGTTATCTTCGCTGCCAGATCGTCGCACGTCACCTCGATGCCTTTTATCTGTTCGGCGTATTGCGCGTGGTTGCGGTAATCCTGAAAGATTTTGACGAAAAGCTCGCCGCCCTCTTTCACTTTAGCGGCGAGCTGATTGAGCATGCCGAAGTACTTTTCCTCTCGCGGAACAAGACGAACCATAATGCTCCTTCGTTGCTACAGAGAATGTATTAATGCGTTTGAACTTCACTGCGCCCGCAGCAGGGATTTTGATTCTATTGTGTCGCTCGCACGGCAGTCAACTTGGATTGGTGGAAAGGAGAACTGTGAAGGGACTTGCGCTCCTCGATCCTGCGGCGGAATGAATGAGAAAAGCAGAAACGAAGCCGCAGAATCAATCTGCGCCAGCCTGCGGCTTCGTTTCCTTGCAAGATTGCTTAAACCGTCTCTGACATAACGGTGATTCGCATTGGCATTCTCAGAGGAGGAAACACCATCTTCGGAATATTGATCTTCGGCATTTTCATCTTCGGTATCATGAGTTTCATTGAAGGAATAGCCATAGGCGCGATTTTCAATTCCATCGGCGCCATTGGCTCAATGGCAGGAAGCTCAATGGGCGGCAGCGCGATTTTCGGAAGCACAATCTTCGGAAGCGCCAATGACATCTTCGGTATTGCGAGCGCAACTTCCGGCATGGCTATCACCGCTTCGCCCGGTTCAATAACCATTTCATCAAACCAGTCGGGACCGACCATCCACGAAGTCCTGCCCTCTTTTTCGATCTGGACGGTGAAGCTCCGTTCCTGCTTGTCACGCATGACTTTGATTTCGACAGGTCCTTCGGATTTCGATCTGAGGGCACTCATAACGTCGCGGGGGCTGTCGACCTTTACGCCCGCGATTGACAAGACAACGTCGCCAGCGCGAAGACCGGCTTTTGCAGCAGGCGAATCTGCATAAACGAATACGACGAGCGCGCCCGTGCGCCCCTTCAGTCCGAAGTATTCAGCCAGTTGCGGCGACATGCTCTGAATCTGAATGCCGAGACGCGCGCGGTCGCCAACCGTTATATGCATTTCCCTTTCCTGGCTGTGCATTCTCTCCCTTGCTTCGCGGGCCGCCACTTGCGCCTCGTCTCTCGCTGCTCGCGCGGCTTCTCGCAACTGCGCGCGCGCCGCGGCTCTCGCCTCTCTGGATTCTCGCGCCGCTTCAAGGGCTTTTCGCGCGCGAGCCGCTGCAAGTCTTCTCAACTCGCCAGAGTGCTCGCCGAGCTTCACTTCAACATCCGTCTCGCGCCCCTCGCGCACGACGGTCAATCGAACTGTTCGGCCAGCCGGTGTCTCGCGCAGGTGGCGCGACAGTTCCATCGCGCTTTCAATCGGCTCGCCGTTCCACTTGATTATCACGTCGTCTCTTTTGAGTCCGGCTTTTGCAGCGCCGCTATCGCTCACTATACCGGTTATGAGCGCGCCGCGCTCTTCGCGCAGCTTCAATCGCTGGGCCGTGTCCTGCGTGACTTCTTCAAGCTCGACGCCGAGAAATCCCGGAGAGGCGAGCCGCGCGCGCCGAGCCGTTTCCTGTTCATCGTCGGATGACCGCGCGCTTGCGGACACAATTGCTGAACCTGCAACCAGCAATGCGCCTAGACAGAGAATCAATCCGCGTTTCATAACGATTGGTTCCTCCTTTCGAGATGCGGTTTTCAATCACTTACTCGCCCGACGCGCGCGGGCGGTTCCAAATAATTTGACTGCGGTGACAAAGTTGCTGCCGGGCCAGCCGCGCTCGCTGACTGTTTAGTGGCAGCCCGTCGTGAAAGGTTTCAGAAAAATCGTTTGCGAATCCGACCGCGAGATTCGCAAGCATAAATAGCGCATGTTTCCGCCTGCGCAATCTCCCCGCTCTCTAAATGCTCCTTCGGAACAGATAAGAAGTCTTTATGAAGAACGTCCTTGTGTTGCGGCGGAACCCGCGCTCAAGCTGTCCCGTGAACGGGCTGAACCCGTTGATGTTCATATCATCGTTGTAGCCGACGTAAAAAGATGTGCCGGGGTTGGGCGTCCAGCCGAACAGATATTGGCCGCGCAAGCGCGATGAAAGGGTGTCGTAATCGAGCCGCGCCCGCACGAACGTGAATCGTGTGAACTGGTATGTTGAACGGAACGAGTAGATGTTTGATATGAAGACCGTGCGCCCCGTCTGATTGCGCACGAAATGTCCGCGCTCATAATCGAGCGACGTTCTAAGCGCTGCCGTTGGTTTATACTCAAAGCCTGCCGCCATATCGAAAGTGTTTGCAGCGCCGGGATCGAGCGGCGCGTTCGGGTCTGCGAGCGCAGCCGGACTCACGCGCGGGTAGCGCGGGCCTGCGCCGAAATCGAAATCGAATACATTCCAGCGATGGCCGATGAAAAACCATCCTGAATATTTTTTTGACGGGGTCGTATTGAAGTTGGCGGCGAGGTAGCCACCCTTGAGAGAACGCTCCGAGTCGCCGAAGAATGCTCCCACACGAGTCAGAGTGCGCTTGGGACCGAACTCTTCTTCAAAGAGTCGCTCATAGTATGTGCCACTCTGGAAGTTTATATTGGTCTGCTTCGTGAATTCCAAATTCAGGTTGGCGAACTGATTCCATTCCTGGCTGCGACCCTGCCAGTCGAAGTTCGTGCTCGCGCCAAAGAAAGCGCGCTTAGAAATCAAAAACGCATTCGGCTTGGGATCGCTGCTGACACGGAAGAATGCTCCGTAGTTATTTGTGTTCGTGCGAGACACAAAGCCCACATCGGCGCGATAATCGCGCGAGCGCCCCTGACCTTGAATGTTGTATCCGAAATTCCTGCCCGTGTAGTCGAGGCTCACGTAGTAAGCGGCTGCGTTCCCTGTTCGATAAACATCGCTGCCGAGATCAGGGTCGAAGAAATTTCGCCGCGAGGTCGTCCCAATTGTCTGAAAGCTGAAGACGGTCTTGCTGTCGAGCTTGAAGCGACCATCAATCCCGGCGAGCTGGTTGCGCTTCTCGATGAAATTGTAGCTCGTAGCAATAAGGCCGATATTAGATTCTTTTCCGACATCGCGCTTGTAACGCACCACACCGATGTAGGCGTTCTTGCCTGCGAACCTTGCTATCGTTGGGAATATATCGGGGTCGTTACGCTCTTCTTCGCTGAAATCGCCGGGCGCGTTGTCGGATGCGAGCAGAACCCCGAAGGTGTTTCTTCCCTGCTTGCCCGTCAGCTTCACGGCGTAATCCGGATCTATGATTGCGCGAGTGTGGACAGCCTGAATCGGAGTCCTGAAAATGTCCGCGCCTTCTAAAAAGAACGGGCGCTTTTCGGCAAAGAATATAGGGAAACGTTGATTCGCAGTGACGACGGGCTGGTCAGCCTCGACCTGCGCGAAGTCAGGATTGGCTGCAAAGTCGAGCGTCACGGTAGGCGTTATTCCAAACTTAACGCTGACGCCGGGATCGGCCTTCATTGGCTTATTGACGAATCGGCCCGGATCGTAAACGTTCGCCGTGACGGGCAGCGCGCGCACTCTGCGACCGTTCTCCGACAGCGTGATGGTCGGTATTATCTCGAGCGTGCGTTCGGTCGACAGTCCTTCAAACCCTGTGATGTGCCCTTCCTGATTGAGCATCCCCGCTTTGTCGCGCGAGATTGGCATCCACGAATTCAACTCATTATCAAGCCGCTTGATTCTGCGAAACGCATGAAAGCCCCAGAGCTTGTCCTTGCCCGCTTCGTATCGAAGCGACTTGAACGGAATCGCCACTTCGACCACGTAGCCGTCTTCGGTCAATTGCCCCTTCGACTCCATCACGATGTCGAGGCTGTAATCTTCTCCGCCGCCGCCGGGACCGCCGCCTTCAGTCAAAACGCCGTCGGCCTGAACGCCAAAAGGATTGAAGGCGAGAATGTAGGCTTTGCGCTTGTCATTGTAAGTATCAAGCAGGACTCTGACATTATCGTCATCGAAGACCGCATCGCGCTTTGCAACAGTAGCGCGCACCTTGCCCGGCTCGTCGTATGCTCGAAATGCTATGTAAAGAGTAGTGCTGTCGTATCCGAGTAGCACTTCAGTCGGATGCGATGGGGCGATATTATCGCCGGGTTGAGTCTGGAAGAAATCCTTGAGGACGATGGCGTTCTTCCATACCTCGTCGTCAAGCTTGCCGTCAATGACAGGCTTATTATTGAAGCGAGGCACGCGCGCAGGTTGCGCTTTTTCGGGCGGCAATGCGAAATCCGTTTTACCTGTGGCTGACTTTGTTATTTCTTTCGATCCTGCTTCGGCGCTTGCCGGTAGCTGTGCGGCGTATACTTGAAAACAGAGTAATACAATCAATGAAAAGGCCAGTGCATTGAACCTCATGAATGAACCCCGTGAAAATTGTTTTGGTCGGAGATGCTGTAATCCTGCCGGATTCCGCCTCAGCTAGTCGTTTGGTTAGACGACGCAGGCAATGACTTTGTTCCATTAATTTCCTCAATGAATTGCTCAGATTATTTGTCGTGGTGAGCATCTCCGGCGCTCGAAAGAGAATCATCCACAATTCACCTTTCAGGGGCAGGTTTGATGTTGAAATCCGCCCATCCTGCGTAAACCCTCGTTTCAACCGACAGTCTGAAATCTTCGCTCAAATCAAACCGATAACCGTAGCACGAAAACTAAACGACTGGCCAGCGTCCGGGCGCAAGATTGAAAAGACGGGCAGACCAATTTCTCCGTTACAACTTTCAAAGAAGATTTGAGCGATGAATAATGATTGATTTGCCAGTATGCGATTCGTCATTCACCGCTCATCTCCTGTCTTGTCAGCCTATAGAATTTGCTCGCGTGAGCTTCACGCTGCCGTTGACGCCGCTGACTCTTATGGGCGTGCCGCCAGCGCCTATCCGGGCGCGGAAATTCTGGCGGCTGAATTTGCCTTCGATTACGACTTCGGCCACGTCCATATTGACGTTGCCGTTGATGCCCGTAGCTTCAAGGTCGGCATTCACATCATCGCGGAAGCGAAGCTCGACGCCGCCGTTGACGCCACTCACGCGGATGCCGCGCTCGCTCAACTGCGAAATCGTCACGCTGACTTTGCCGTTGATGCCGGAGATTTCAGAATATCCAACGGCTTGGCCGACTTCGACCTTGCCGTTTATTCCGCTCAGGCGCACGGGACCGTCAATTTCGCCTACCGTAGCGCGTCCATTCACCCCGCTGACGTTCAGGTCAACCTGGCGCGGCAAACGCAATATCACGCGCTGTTTAACCTGCCTGCGGTCCCATGACTGGTTCTCTTTTTCGCCGCGCACAACAAGGCGATTCGGCGTCTGCTCGATGATTATCTTTCGATAATTGAGGTCCTCGCGGTCGCGCGCGAGCCGAACGATGTTCACTTCGGCTGTGCTTCCGCTGTGCGTCTCAATATCCACCGTGCCGTTGATCCCTCTGACTTCGACGGCAGCGCCCGGCGCAAGCTCGTACCTTTGATTGATCTCGTCGCGCTGAGTGAACTCAGAGTCTTCGTTGTCGCCGCGATCCCGCGCGCTCTCTCTTTCAACCTGCCGCTCTCTCGCGCGCCCTCTCTGCTCGCCATCGCTTTGCGCAATGGTCTTGATAACCAGCGGAGCCAGCGCAATGTCCAGCGCCGCAACCATAAAAAATGCCATCAGTCTGATTCTCATTATCCTCGCTCCTTTTCAGTGGTCGGTGGTCAGTTAAAAACTTGATTGGCTTGAAACAGGCTTCCAGAGCCATTTTCAAGACATCAGCCTTTCAACTGACCCCTGCCCCCTGACCACTATTTACATTCTTTCAACTGAGCGGGCGCTGCCTTGATGAGCCTGACCGCTCCGCCAAACGAATCAAGCGAGACAAACGCGCTGCCATTTTTGTAAGTGCCCTTGATGTACCTGTTAACGGGCGGCTGCTGAGTCGGACCTTCAACCTTGAGCGGGAATGCCGTCTCAAGCTCGCCGCTATATGTCTTCATCTCAGCCGTGAAGCCCGGAGCATCGGCCTGAATGCTCATCTCAATCTCGCCCGAAATTGTTCTGAGGCTGTAACGGCCCTTTTCGTGTATCCGACCCAGGAAGGTAATGTCACCGTTTGCGGTAGAAGCTTCGACGTCGCCGTCCATGCCGGTGAGAGTAATCTCACCGCTGGCCGTGCTGACCTCCGCACGCCCTTTCACACAGCGCAGATCAACCTTGCCGACTGCTGAGTTGACCCTCACATCTCCGTCTGCGTTCCGAACGCTTACATCTCCACTTGATGATTCCAGATCAACCTTGCCGCTCACGCCGTTCACCATCACCTCACCGCGATAGCTTCTCACGACAAGGTCGCCCTTCACACCGGCAACTGTAATTGTCCCGCCGCGACTGAGCACTTTGAGTGGCCCTACCTTGTTCACCGCCACTTCGCCCGTCCCGCTTGAAATGACGGCTCGCCCTTCGACATCGTTGACCTCAATGTCGCCGATGCCGCTTTCAACACTTTCAAGCTCAACGTAGCGCGGAAGCTTCACGTCAATCGTTATCTCTCCGGGCATGCGTCGCATGCGATTTGAAGGTATGAAAAGCATCACCTTCTGCTGCGGCGCTTCGCCTGCGACCTTCGCTTCAAGAGGCTCCGGGCTTTCTTCGCTCTTTGCAGACGCAAGCAACGTATCGCGATCCCACCCTTTGACAATGACGCGGGCCATGCGCGTTGAGATTATTACCTTGCTGCCTTGCGCCAGCTTCATCGTGACCGGCTCAATCGTACCTTCGGCAGCCTGCGCGGGCGGCTCAGGCACAGGCGCGACCTTCACCTTCGGCTCAGGAGCCTTCGGCCCGGCAATCTTCGGAGGTTGTGGCGGCTTCGGAGGCTTCGACTGTTCCTGCGCTACCGCCATCTGAGGGCCGAACGTGGCCGCAGTTAGAATTAGAGTTATCAGCATTCGTCTAAACATAGATTTATTATTACTGCCCTTCCCAAAACCCTGCGCGTTAAAGCACGAATTATAATTTCAAATTGAATCTCTTACTATTGTTCAGTCGCCGCGCCTCTCGACATATCTCTGAGCACGTCAACCTTTTTCGAGTACGCAGACAACAGATACTTCAACGCCGTCGGATCATCGGGATTCTGGCGGACCGCTCGTCGCGTTTCGGCAATCGTCTGATCAATCTGAGCGAGCGCCGTGTTGAACTGCGCAAGCAACGCAGGGTCGAGCTTCGAGCGATTGCGATTCACATCGCGCTCAAGTATCGCGATTGCCGACAGGTACTTCTGCTCGGCTTCGCGCACAAGCTGTTCGGGCGTCGGCTCTGCCGCTTTCGACGGGCGCGAAGCGAGAGGCCGATACGATGCTATGATACTCTTACCCCTGCTGGGAGCGGGAGTCTGCGTCTCTTCAATCTCAGTTCCGCCGCTCGATTGATTTGCGCTGCCAACCTGACTTCCTGATCCGCTCTGAGTGCCCGGCTGATTTTCGTTTTCCTGCTTCGATGCGATTTGTGGCTGAGCATTTCCGCCAGCCCCGCTGCCGCCGTTGTTGCGTGAATTCAAATAGGTAGTCACGGCTACGGTTACGCCTATAGCTATAAGCACAATCGCCGCAGCAAAGGCGGGGCTGAGTCGCGGCGCGCCAAACGCGGCTGCGGGCAGCTTGCGCAATCTTGCGACGAATGACGGGCGCGCAACCTCTTCCTGCTTGATGCGCGCGGCGACCCGCGCCCACAGCGCGGGCGTCACTTCTACGTCTCGCTCGTAGCGCGAATAAAGCTCGAGCTCGCGACTGAATTCTTCGCGCGCTTCGGAGCACGCGGCGCAACCGCTGAGGTGCGCCGCTACCTGCGCAGCCAATTGCTCATCAAGCTCGCCGTAGACGAATTCTTCTATCAGAATTTCGCACTCATCACACTTCATAACCGACTCCAAGATAGGGCCGAATGCGGCGGCGCATCTCAGCGCGCGCGCGGTGAAGATCGGTCTTGAGCTTCGGGATCGAATAGCCCGTGATCTCCGCAATCTCTTCGTAGCTGCGCTGGTGCAGAACCTTCAAAGTAAAGACGGTTCGCTTGTCTTCGTCCAGCGCAGCGAGCGCGCTGCGAATCACGCCGTTCAGTTCTCTTTCGAGCAGCTCGCGGTCGGGCGGCATCCGCTCGTCGCGCATCTCGTTCACGCCCTCTTCATCAAGCTCGACCCTGTTATTATCTCTGTGCCGCGAGCGAAGCTGTTCGCGCGCCACGTTCTTTGCAATTCCGAAGAGCCACGTCGAAAGCTTCGTTTCGTCGCGCAGCGCCTTGAGGCTTTTATAAGCGCGAACGAAAGTCTCCTGCGTAAGCTCTTCGGCGAGGTCGCGATGACCTACCATGTCATAGATGAAGCTGATGATGGGACGCGAATAGCGTTCAAAAATAAGGCGGAAAGCATCTTCATCGCCGCGTCGAGCGCGCGCTGTCAGTTCCTCTGAGCTATTCATCAAAGCTCCGGCGCGCCCACCCGACTGGCCCGACACGCTGATCGCCTCCATCATACCCGGCATCATCCTCTGTCCGTCCAGTTAGTGGCACGCTGATTCAAAAAGTTTCAGGTTTAATCAATTTTCTGCAAAAAATAGAGCCGCAAAACTTTCTGCCTGGCATACGACCAGGCTGCAGCTCCCGTTTCATCCGTCTAAGAGACTGTTTTGAAAAAGGGTGTTTTGAACCTGCGAAGCAGGTGAAAGAATAAAGCCACGTGTGAAAGCGCGCGGTCGCAGCGCATGCGCGTGGTCGCAGTTGATGCACGAAGAGATCAAGCCCGCCAAACGGGCGAAGGACATTCCAAATAATCAATCTCCGCCGCCTGTTTTACAGGCTTGTGAGGTGAGCCATCAACTTGCCCCGCGCTTCTAACCCTGCGCTTCGCACGGGGCTTTACTCTTTTGTCCGCTCGCGCGGGCTGTAATCCGAGCGTTTATTTTTCTAAAAACAACCTCTTAATGGAAATTGTTGAAACCTTTTGGCTGCGCCCGCCACTCACTGTCAAATCTTTCGCCTTCAATGCGATTTGTTTGTTGCATCTTGGCGCATGCGTTCGATTGAAAACGGTTTGAGGTTCACGTTTTGAGGCTTCAACACTCTATTGAAAACCGAGAGGTACAGAAGATGACTGCAACCTATCAACCGCTGATACGGCTCGAACAAGTAACCAAAGTATTTCTGACTGACGAAGTGGAGACTCACGCGCTCTCAGGCATTGACCTTGAAATAAGAAAAGGCGAGTTCGTCTCCATCGCTGGCCCTTCCGGGTGCGGCAAGTCCACGCTGCTTTCGATTCTCGGACTGCTTGACTCGCCCACCGAAGGCAAATACATGCTCAGCGAAAGCACTGTTTCAGATTTATCGCTGTCGGAGCGGGCGCGCGTTCGCAACCGCGAGGTCGGATTCATATTTCAGAGCTTCAACCTGATTGGCGACCTGACGGTTTATGAAAACGTCGAGCTGCCGCTGAGCTATCGCGGGATGAAACCTGCGGAGCGGCGCGAGCGAGCCATGAACGCGCTTGAGCGGGTCGGGATGTCACACAGAGCGAAGCACCTGCCGAGCCAGCTATCAGGCGGCCAGCAGCAGCGCGTCGCCGTCGCTCGCGCAGTCGCGGGCGACCCTGCGATACTGCTCGCGGATGAGCCGACGGGCAATCTCGATTCATCGAACGGCGAAGCGGTAATGAGTCTATTGAGCGAGTTGCACAAGCAAGGCGCGACCATCTGCATGGTCACGCACGACCCGCGATATGCAGCGCAGGCCGACCGCACCGTTCAGTTGTTCGATGGCCGCGTCGCAGAGGTCAGGCAGAAGGCTCGCGCGACAAGTTAAGAACGTCGCGTGATACCAATATTAGCGACGACGTTCATTAATCAACCCAATCCGAACTTTTCAAATGAGCGAGGCAATATGAACATACTGCTGCAAGACCTGCGATTCGGATTTCGCGTCTTGATGAACAAGCCCGGATTCACTGCGATCATTGTGCTGGCGCTTGCGCTCGGCATCGGGGCCAACAGCGCAATCTTCAGCGTCGTAAACGCCGTGCTGCTTCACTCGCTGCCTTATAAAGACCCAGACAGGCTCGTGATGATCTGGCACAATTACCCGACGCTAAAGCTCCCGGACGCGTCCGTTTCGCCTCCGAGTTACATCCTCTATCGCGATATGACGCGCTCATTCGAGCAGGTGGCGACGGGCACTGGCTGGCAGGTCAACGTCACAGGTCTTGGCGAGCCGGAAAGGCTTCAGGGCGCGTCCATCTCGTATAACTTCTTCTCCACGCTCGGAGTCGAGCCTGCGATTGGCCGACCATTCAAGCAGGACGAAGATCGGCCAGGCGCTGATAAAGTCGTGATCCTCAGTCACGGATTATGGCAGCGACTCTTTGGCGGAAGAGACGACATCCTCAATCAGACAATCACCCTCGACGATCAAACCTATAACATCGTGGGCGTGATGCCTCCCGGTTTTCAATTCCTCAACACCGTCGACTTGTGGAAGCCAATAGCCTTTACGCCTGAGCAGGTGTCTCCGACGATGCACGGCAATGAGTTCTTGAGCGTCGTTGCGCGATTGAAACCGGACGTAACCTTCGAGCAGGCGTGCGATGAGATGAACACGCTTGCCGACCAGATTCGCGGGGAGTTCTATGGACCGAACTGGGGGATTTCGCTTGTGCCCTTGAGCAAGCAACTCATCGGCGATTTCAAGCTGATGCTCTGGATACCGTTTGCATTCGTTGGATGCGTCCTGCTGATAGCGTGCGCAAATGTCGCAAATCTTCTGCTTGCCCGCGCAACTGCCCGCCAGAAAGAGATAGCTATTCGAACGGTGCTCGGCGCATCGCGCGCGCGGATCATCGGGCAGATGTTGACCGAAAGCCTGCTGCTTTCGATTATGGGAGGCGCGCTCGGATTGCTCGTAGCTTATATCGCAATTCGCCTGCTGATATTGAGCATTCCGCCAGAGATAGGCAATAACCTTGTCGGCTGGAAAAACATCGGTCTCAACACCGAAGCGATGGTCTTCACGATAGCCGTATCGCTGCTAACTGGAATAATCTTCGGCCTCGCGCCCGCACTGCACGCCTCGCGGCCCGATCTCAACGAATCCCTCAAAGAAGGTGGCCGCACGGGCACAGAAGGCCCGCGCCGCAATCGCTTGCGCAGCGCGCTTGTCGTCTTCGAGGTGGCGATTGCGCTTGTGCTTCTCGTAGGAGCGGGCCTATTGATCAGGAGCTTCATTCGCCTTCAGGAAGTTGATCCGGGCTTCAATCCTGAAAACGTCCTGACGATGCAGCTATCGCTGCCGCGCTCGCGTTATCGTGAGCCTGAGCAGATGGCTTCTTTCTATTCGCGCGCGCTTGAGCAAGTCAAAGCAATCGGCGGAGTGCAATATGCCGCGTTCGGAACCAACCTTCCGATGAGCGGGAATAACTCAAGCGCGTCTTTTGCCATCGAAGGCTACACGCCCGCAGAAGGCGAAAGCTCGCCGCACGGCGATTACCACATGGTCACGCCCGAATACTTCAACACGATGCAGATACAGCTCATCGAGGGGAGATACTTCACCGAAGCTGATACGAACAGATCAAAGCCCGTTGCGATCATTGATAAAGTGCTGGCAGACCGTTACTGGCCGGGAGAAAGTCCCATCGGCAAGCAGATAGCCGCTTACTTTGAAGCAGACGGCGACAACTTGAAGTGGAGAGAGATAGTCGGGGTGGTCGGGCAGGTTAGGCGGTACGGACCCGACGGAAAGACCAAAGAGCAATACTACATTCCGCAGGCGCAGCGGCCTTCGCGCGATGCGTATCTGCTTGTGCGTTCTAGCGCAGACCCGTCGAGTCTTGCGCGCTCAATCAGAAACGCAATCAGCGAGGTGGACAAAGACCAGCCCGTTTTCAGAGTGATGACAATGGAAACGGTAGTCTCAAACTTTCTTGCAAAGAAGCGATTCCTGATGCTGCTGGTCACGGTCTTCGCCGGGCTGGCGCTGTTGCTTGCTGCGGTTGGACTTTACGGAGTGATGGCTTATACGGTCACGCAGCGCACGCACGAGATTGGCATAAGAATGGCTCTGGGAGCCGGTCCTGGGGATGTGATGAGGATGGTAATCAGACAGGGAATGGCTCTGACGCTCATCGGCGCAGCGGTGGGATTAGCGGGAGCCTTTGTGCTTACGCGCTTGCTCGCGAGCACCGTCTCAGGATTACTATTCGGCGTTGGCGCGAACGACCCCGCGACTTTTGCGGGGCTGTCATTGCTGCTGCTCGCCGTTGCACTCGTAGCAAGTTACATCCCCGCGCGCCGCGCAACCCGCGTTGATCCGATGATTGCGCTGCGGTACGAATAGGGAGTCAGGGGGTGGGCGTTGGGTTTTAGGGGTTGGGAGTTGGGGGGTTAGACATAGTTAGACATAAAAGCGAAAGGATGAAGAGACGAAACTTCAAGTCTGCTTTTTATCCTTTATCGTTCACCTTAAATCCCGACCCCTAACCTCCAACCCCTAAAACCCAAACCCCAGCTTCTGCCTCCTGCTTTCTGCCTTTCGGCTCCTTCCTTTATAATCACGCTATGACAACAGCCCTGATCTACGACCCGATTTATCTCAATCATAAAACTGGCCGCCACCCGGAGAATGCTGATCGAGTTCGAGCGATAATTTCCGCGCTCGAATCCGACGAGGAGCTATGGCCGCAACTCGAACGCCGCGCGCCGCGCGCTGCCGCAGACGAAGACATAATGCGCTGCCACAACGGGCGGCTGATTGAGCAGATTCGCGAGTTGTGCGAGCGCGGCATCCCCTTCGTTGACCTTGACACCGCAATAAGCCGCGAGTCGTTCGAGGTCGCACAGATGGCTGCGGGCGCTGTGCTTGTCGCCGTTGATGAAGTATTCAATGGCGACGCGGCTAACGCTTTTGCGCTCGTGCGACCGCCGGGCCATCACGCCACGCCGAATCACGCCATGGGGTTCTGCCTGTTCAACAACGCCGCCATCGGCGCGCGATATGCGCAATCGAAATACGGGGCCGACCGCGTCTTGATAATTGACTGGGACGTGCATCACGGCAACGGCACGCAGGATATTTTTTACAGCGACCCCTCGGTTTTTTATTTTTCGACTCACCAGTATCCATATTATCCAGGCACGGGCGCGGCGAGTGAGCGCGGGCTTGGCAAAGGCGACGGAACCACATTGAACATACCGTTGCCAGCAGGCACGTCGGCGCGCTCGCACCGCGAGGCATTCAGCGATGCGCTGAAAGAGATTGAAAAACATTTCCAGCCGGATTTGATAATCATCTCCGCCGGATTCGATTCGCGTCGCGGCGACCCATTAGGCGGGCTGATGCTCGAAGACAAGGATTTCCGCGAGATGACAAAAGAGGTGATGGATATGGCAGAGCGTCACGCCGGGTCGCGCGTCGTCTCGGTGCTCGAAGGCGGATACAACCTCGATACTTTGGGCGAGACGGTCAGAACGCATGTTGCCGCGCTTGCATCTTAGTCTTTCCTGAAATATAGACATGCAAATCGAATTGACAGAAAACGCGCTACGAGTGCTGGAGAAACGGATACTGGCGCGCGACGATGAAGGCCGCATCATCGAATCGCCAGAAGCGATGTTCCGCCGCGTCGCTAAAAGCATTGCCGCAGCCGACCTCAAATACTCAACGCCAGAAGAGACCGAAGAAGTCGAGAGCCGCTTCTTCGAGATAATGACGCGGCTGGAATTTCTGCCCAACTCGCCCACATTGATGAACGCGGGCCGCTCTCTCGCGCAGTTATCGGCCTGCTTCGTGCTGCCGATTGAAGATTCGATGGAGAGCATCTTCGGCACGCTGCAAGAGACTGCGCTCATTCAAAAGAGCGGCGGCGGCACGGGCTTCTCTTTCTCGCGCCTGCGGCCCAAAGAAGACATCATTCAATCAACGCACGGGCAATCGAGCGGTCCCGTTTCGTTCATGCGCCTCTACAACTTCGCTACCGAAGTGACGAAGCTCGGCGGCAAGCGTGCCGGCGCGAACATGGCCGTACTCCGCGTTGACCATCCCGATATTGAAGAGTTCATCGCGGCGAAAACAAATCCGCTTGAACTGAACACTTTCAACATCTCTGTCGCCGTAACCGATGAGTTCATGAAGAGAGTCAGAGCGGGCGAGCCTTATGACCTGATAAACCCGCGCACCGGTAAAACAACAATGCAGCTTGATGCGCGAATGATCTTCGACCGCATTGCCGAATCGGCGTGGCGCAACGGCGAGCCGGGCGTGATATTCATTGATCGAATCAACCGCGACAACCCTACGCCTGAGCTTGGCACAATCGAAAGCACGAATCCGTGCGGCGAGCAGCCCTTGCTGGCTTATGAGTCGTGCGTGCTCGGTTCAATAAATCTCGCGCGCTTCTATCGCGAAGGCAGTATTGACTATGAGCGATTGAAAGAGGTTGTGCGTCTGGGCGTTCGATTCCTCGACAACATTATTGACGTTAGCGAGTTTCCTGTTCCGCAAATCGCGCGGGTCACGCGAATGAATCGCAAAATAGGATTGGGCGTGATGGGCTGGGCTGATTTGTTGATAGAGCTTGGCGTCGCGTACAACTCCGAAGAAGCTCTCATAGTCGCCGATCACGTGATCAGCTTCGTCTCAAGAGAAGCGATGCAGGCATCTATTGAGTTGGCAAAGAAGCGCGGTCCCTTTCCGCAAATGTATCAGGAGAGCATCTATCGCAACACGGACAAGCCGCCGCGCCGCAACGCTACGGTGACGACAGTCGCGCCGACCGGGACAATAAGCCTGATTGCAAATTGCTCAAGCGGCATCGAGCCTGTCTATGCGCTCGCATATCGCAGACTGTCGTTTGAATCCGAGCGAATGATGTTTACGCACCCGTTGTTTGAACGCTACGCCCGCGAGCATGGATTTTACAGCGAAGAGTTGATGGAACGTATCGCGGAAAAAGGCTCACTGCACAATATAGCTGGTGTTCCCGAAGAAGCCCGCGCGTTGTTTGTGACTACACATGAGATCGCGCCCGAATGGCACGTGCGGATGCAGGCCGCATTTCAAAATCACATTGACGCTGCCGTATCGAAGACAATTAATTTTCCAAACAACGCAACGGTTGATGATGTGAAGCGCGCTTACCTGCTCGCTTTTGAACTTGGCTGCAAGGGCATAACGGTTTATCGCGACGGCTCGCGTGAGCGGCAAGTTCTCAGCACGAATCCAGCGGAGATGAGCGAACCTCTAAGTCTCGCGCAAGCCGCGCGGCCCGAAATCGAGCGCGGCGAAAATCAAATGCTTGCGAAAAATATCTGTCCCGATTGCGGTTCGACCTTGCAACATAACGGCGGGTGTTTATACTGCACATGCGGGTATTCAGTCTGCATTCAAACCTGACATTGGCCCTGAAGGAGCGCACAAAATGAAAATTGAAAAAAACCTTTCGGCAGCAATTGCTGCATTGATCCTTTTATTTCCTTTCAATCAGCAAACAACGGCGAGCGCAAACAAAGCAATCAGCCCAAACAATCTAACAATCGCGCAGACTAAGACTCCTATACAGGCGATGCCTGAGCAGACCCGCAAAATCTTCATCGGAAGCATTGGCGGCAAGTACGACATTCGGATGTACCTCTGGCGCGAAGGCAACACGTTTTCGGGCGTATATCTTTATGAGTCGAACGGCGGCAATATAAACCTCGAAGGCACGATAGAGCGCGACGGCAGCTTTGAGATGAACGAGAGCGATAACGAAGGCAATCAAACCGCCGTGTTCAAAGGCAAGCTCACAAGAAAGGTTGCGGGCGCGGACGCTGTTCTTCATCTCGAAGGAACATGGTCGAAGGCAGATGGCAGCAACTCAATGGCGTTTTCGGCAGAAGAGCAGCGATTCAATCTCGGCGGCGCTAGAGTCTTTTCAAAAAGCATAACGACGAAGAATAAAAAGCCTGCATATACCATCGAAGCGAAGTACCCGCTGATTGAAGGCTCGACGAGCACGGGCGCTGCCGGGTTCAACAAGGAAGTCAATTCGCTAATCGCTTCCGAGATAGCCGATTTCAAAAAGAGTGCCGCTGATGCCGAAAGCCCTGACCCGGCAACCTCGACTGAAAGCGGCCTGACGATTGATTATGAAATCACGTTCGCTACAAGCGACCTGATTAGCGTTGCTTTTACCTCTTCGCCATACTTTGCCGGAGCCGCTCACCCGAACCAGTTCACGCACGTTTTGAATTACGATTTGAAAGCGGGAAAACCAATCACACTTGGCAGCCTCTTCAAGCCGGGCGCGAATTATCTGACGACGATTGCAAACTACTGCACGGCGCAACTCAAGAAGCAACTCGGCTCCTTGAGCGATCCCGACATGATCAAGGAGGGCGCGTCAGCAAATCGTGACAACTACAGGAACTGGAACATAGGCAGAAAAGGTATTGAGATAACCTTCGAGCCATACCAGGTGGCCGCGTATGCAGCAGGCCCGCAACTGGTCATTGTTCGCTACAGCGCATTGAAGGACCTATTGAACCCGAACGGGCCGGTGGCTGCTCTTGCGAAGTAGCATGACGAAATCAAAGGTGAGGCCCTCTCGCTGCGCTCCATTTGATTTAACAAGCGCGGACGATTATCTCTCTGCCTGTTTATACCACTCGACGGTGCGGCGCAAGCCTTCATCGAAATCAACCCGGACGCGATAGCCTAATGCGCGCGCGGCTGCTTCAATTGAAGCCTGCGAATCTCTCACATCGCCCGCGCGCGGCGGTTCATGAACTGGCTCGATGGTACTGCCTAAAATCTCTTTCAATCGCGCGAGCAATTCCAGAAGCGAATAGCGTCCGCCGCACGCAACGTTGAACGCGCGACCCGAAACACGATCGGCTTCCGCCGCAAGCAGATTCGCCTCGACGACATTGTCAACGTAAGTGAAATCGCGCGATTGTTCCCCGTCGCCAAAAATTGTTGGCGGTTTGCCTTCGAGCAGAGCTGTTATGAATTTCGGAATCACTGCGGCGTACTGAGATTCGGGGTCCTGGCGCGGACCGAAGATGTTGAAGTAACGAAGCGCAACCGCTTCGAATCCGTAAACGTGGTTGAAGACCTCGATATAGTGCTCGCCCGCGAGTTTCGACAGCGCATACGGAGACAGCGGGCTTGGCCGCATCTCTTCATGCTTGGGCAGCGTTTCGGTGTCGCCATACACGGACGAGCTTGACGCATAAACCACGCGCCGAACTCCGAGATCGCGCGCGGCGAGCAGAATGTTCAGCGTGCCTGTGATGTTTACTTCATGGGTTGTGCGCGGGTCAGCCACAGAGCGCGGCACGGAACCGAGCGCGGCTTCGTGAAAGACAACACTTACTCCCTTCATCGCTTCCGCAACCGTCCGTTCGTCGCGAATGTCGCCGCGAATCAACTCTAATTCGCTTCGGAACGATTCGAGGTTCGACTCTTTGCCCGAACTGAAATCATCGAGCACGCGCACTCGCGCGCCTTCGCGTACAAGTCGCTCTACAATGTGGCTGCCTATAAAACCGGCCCCGCCTGTCACAAGATAAAGTTGTTTTGTCATCTCTTATTTCTTTATCAGAAAATTTCCGATGGCGAGGCAATCAATCCCCGAACAATAGAACCCGCGCACGGCTTCACGCGGAGTTGATACAACCGGCTCGCCAAACAGATTGAACGAAGTATTCAGCAACACGGGCACGCCCGCAATCTCTCCGAATTTCATGAGCAGTTTCCAGAACGCGGCATTAGTCTTTCGACTGACGCTGTGAACGCGCACTAGCCCTTTGCCGAAGACTGCTGCGGGAATCAACGGCTGCTTCCCCTCCCTGACGCGGCTGACCCCTTGAAGAAATTCTGCGAGCGCGCTAGGCTCAAAAAAATCTTCGGCTCGCTCTTCAACAACGGCTGCCGAGAACGGGCGAAACTCTTCGCGCCGCTTGATGTAAATATTCAGATTATCGCGCATCAACTCCGAAGTCGGCGACGCGAGAATAGAGCGAGCGCCGAGCGTGCGCGGACCGAACTCCATCGCGCCGCGAAACCAGCCGACTATCCTTCCCTGCGCCAGCAGCCGCGCCACTTCCGCAATCAATTTGTCTTCTGTAGGAAAATACTCATAGGCCAACTTGCAGTTGTCGAGCACCGTTTTGATTTCGTCGTCGTCGTATTGCGGGCCCAAGAAGGCGTGATGCATTTGATAAACGCGCTCTTGATTGCCAAGAAGATGATGCCATAAGTAAAGCGCCGCGCCGATTGAGCAGCCTGCGTTTCCTGCTGCGGGTTGAACGAATAATCGCTTGAACCCCGCGAGCCGCTCGACAGCAGCGTTTGCCAGACTGTTGAGCGCGACTCCTCCGGCAAGGCAAAGATTATCTTCACCTGTGCGCTCGCGGTGCCGCGCGGCGACTTCACATAAAATATCTTCGATATGCGATTGCACGCTCGCTGCGAGGTTGCGGTGCTTTTGCGTTATCGGCTCGCTCGCTCGTCGCGGGGTTAGTATCGTTCGCTCAAAAAACTTTTCCGTGAGCAAAAGCGGGCCTTTCATTGAAGAGTCGAAGTAGTCAAGATTCACCGAAGGCAAACCAGCCGAATCAACCTGCAGCAAATCTTCGATGGCAGATTTGAACTCAGCTTCGCCAGTCGGCGCGAGCCACATAGTTTTATGCCAGTCGCTCGCAGGGTCGAATCCCAACGCGGCGGTGATTGCGCCGTAAACCATGCCGATGGAGTTCGGATATTGCGCCTCAGCGTTGACGCGGAGCTGCGCGCCCTCGCCCGTCATCAGCGACGTTGAAGTCATATCGCCTTTTTCATCCGCCGAGATGACCGCCGCGCGCTCGAATCCTGAAACGTAAAACGCGCTCGCGCCGTGCGCCAGATGATGAGGAACGAACAGAAACTTTCCGCGACCTGCGAGACGCGATTCAGCTATATGGCGCGTCCTCAAACGCTGCTTCAAACCGTTGAGACTTTCAACCAGGTACGGCGGGAACTCATCGGTTGAGGTTGATCCAATCATCTCTGTTGCGCGCGAAGAATTGAATGCGACCTCGCGGTGGAAGAGTTTATGAGGCTCAAGGTAATAAGCAATGTAATCAAGTTGGTCGAAGCTTATGCCGCCTCGTTCGAGGCAGAAAGCGATGGCCCGGTCAGGCAAACCGCCAGCATAGTTCATTCCAATGTGGCGAATGCGCGCGAGCTTTTCTTCTTCGATGGCGGCGACGACCCGGCCCTCTCGAATGAGCGCCGCCGCCGCGTCCCTTTCCTGCCCTGATATTCCAAGTATGTTCATCCGCAATTTCCAATCGTCAATTTCGATTGAATACCATTAACACCGGAGAGTGAGCTTTTCAAGCAAGCTCTCTCGATTTGAATCCCACTTTCAATGCAACGGCAAGCAGCAATAAGACTGCCGCAGTCAGCATCAAAGAGAGGGCCGAGCCGAAGGGCTTGTTGAGCTGCGCGAACTGATTCTGAATCAGGTTGCCGATCATAATTGACTTTGCTCCGCCCAACAAATCGGGCGTGATGAACGCGCCGAGCGACGGAATGAAAACGAGCACGGTGCCTGCAATCAAACCGGGACGCGAAAGCGGCAGCGTCACCTTCACGAAAGTCCAGAAGCGATTCGCGCCCAAATCCTGTGCCGCTTCGAGCAGCCTTTTGTCTAATCGCTCAAGCGCAACGTAAATCGGCAGAATCATAAAAGGCAGCTCGCCGTAGACTTGTCCGACAAGCACGGCGAAATCGTTGTACAGCAGTTTCAGCGGCTCGCCCGTTACGCCTGACGACATCAGCGCCGTGTTGATTATGCCTTCGCTGAACAACAGCAGCTTCCACGCATAGGTGCGAATGACGAAGCTCGTCCAGAATGGAATGACTACGAACACAAGCAGTATTCGCTTCCAGCGCGCGGGCGCGCGAAGCGCGATGTGGTAGGCAACCGGGTAGCTGACCGCGATGCAGAGCAGCGTCGTCGCCGTTGCAATCCAGATGGTTCGCCAGTATGCGCGAAGGTAAAGCGGATCAATCGCGTGAAGATAATTGTGCAGGTTGAAATGATAAATCGTCGTGCCGTAAGGGCCGCGCATCGCAAGACTCACGACAAGCACGATTACAAGCGGCGCTACAAGCAGCAGCGTGAGCCACACGACAGCAGGCGCAAGCAGCCAGCGAGCAAGCCTGTTTTTTCTCTGTTCGATAGCCATCTATCCGCGAAGAATGATTGCGCTTTCAGGCTCCCAACTGATTGAAACTCGCTCGCCGATGCGATTGTGAATCGAAGATGAAGGCTCGCGGTTCTGCTCAAGCACCGTGATTATCTGCCCGCTTTCAAGCATAACCTTCAATTGTGTGCTATCGCCGAGATAAACGACGGAATCAATCTTTCCCGCAAGCGCCCGATCAGAATCAGCGCCCGCGATTCTAATCTTTTCCGGTCTCACCATCACTTTCACCTTTTCGCCCGGCTTCGCGCCGTTGGATTGAACGCGAACGATCACGCCGCCGATATTGATCATCGAATACTCACCATTCATGGCTTCGACCATGCCCTGCAAGATATTTGACAGGCCGATGAAACCCGCGACGAATTCCGTGAGCGGCCGCTCGTAGATTTCTTCAGCGCGGCCAACCTGCTCTATGCGACCCGCATTCATTACAACGATGCGGTCGCTCATCGTGAGAGCTTCTTCCTGATCGTGTGTGACGTAGATGAAGCTTATGCCTAAACGCCGCTGCAATCCTTTAAGCTCAAGCTGCATCTCTTTCCTGAGCTTCAAATCGAGCGCGGCGAGTGGCTCATCTAAGAGCAAAACGCGCGGCTCAAGCACGAGCGCGCGGGCGAGCGCAACTCGCTGCTGCTGCCCCCCGGACAATTCATTCGGGAAGCTCTCGTCGCGCCCAGCAAGCCGCACCATTTCAAGCGCATCGCGAACGCGGCGTTTAACCTCGTCGCGCGCAATGCGGCGGCGCTCCGGTCCGAAGGCGACGTTTTTGAAAACGTTGAGGTGAGGAAAGAGCGCGTATTGCTGAAAGACTGTCGTGACGTTGCGGCGATAAGGAGGAACGTCCGTAACATCCTGCCCGCCTAAGATAACGCGCCCTTCATCCGGCGTGTCGAAGCCTGCAATCATCCTCAGCAACGTAGTCTTGCCGCACCCGGACGGGCCGAGCAGAGTGAGGAACTCGCCGTGACGAACCGAAAGCGATACGGAGTTGACCGCCGCCACATCGCCGAAGCGCCGAGTTACGTTTTCAACCTCTACTTCATAAGTCTCTTCCATCATCCGAGCATATCAAGAAGCTGTTTTTCATCCAGCACTGAAATGCCAAGCTCGCGCGCGCGGTCGAGCTTTGAACCGGGGTCTTCGCCCACGACAACGAAATCTGTCTTCTTTGTGACTGAACCGGTCACGCGCCCGCCGCGCTCTTCAATCATGCGCTTCGCTTCGTCGCGCGAAAAGCTTTCGAGCTTTCCTGTCAAAACAAACTGCTTGCCTTCGAGATCGCGCCGCGCAGTTTTACGCTCCCCTTTGCGCCGCGTGTTCACGCCCGCCTGTTTCAATCGTTCGATCAACTCGCGATTGCGCGGCTCGCGGAACCACTCAGCAATTGACGCAGCGACCACAGGCCCGATTTCAAAAATGATTGCAAGCCGCTCTTCGCTCGCGTTCATCAAATCGTCAATCGAATCGAACTGGTCCGCAAGAATCTGCGCCGTGCGCTCGCCGACGTGACGGATGCCAAGAGCATAGATCAAGCGAGACAGATCATTATCACGGCTGTCGTCAATCTGCTTCAAAAGATTATCGGCTGATTTCTCGCCCATTCGCTCAAAGGCAATCAATTCATCGCGTTTTTCTTTCAGATGATACAGGTCTGCGAAGTCGCGCACGAGCGGCGGCAGCCTCATTGGCTCGCCGCTTTCGTCAAGCAGCGGCTCGTTGTTTTTGTCTTTGACCGTGCGCTCGTTTATGAGTTGATCAATGAGAGCTTCGCCCAGTCCTTCGATGCGCATCGCGCGGCGCGATGCGAATTGCTTCAAGCCAGCTTTAATCTTCGCCGGACATGTCGAGTTCACGCATCGCCAGGCGACTTCGCCCGCAGTGCGCACGACAGGCTCGCCGCACGCGGGACAGTTGCTTGGCATAACGAATTCGCGCAACTCTTTTTCGCGCCCTTTGCGCTTCGACTCGATTACTTTGACAACCTGCGGGATTATCTCGCCGCTCTTTTCAATCAGCACATAATCGCCAATCATCACGCCCAATCGTTTTATCTGATCTTCATTGTGAAGCGACGCGCGAGAGACTGTTGTTCCTGCAAGCAAGACAGGTTCGAGTTCTGCAACGGGCGTGAGCGTGCCGACGCGCCCGACCTGAACGGTGATGTCGTAGAGCTTCGTCGTCGCCTGTCGCGCGGGGAATTTATAGGCGACGGCCCAGCGCGGAGCTTTCGACGTGTAGCCAAGCTCGTCCTGAAGCGCGACGCTGTTAACTTTAACCACCACGCCGTCAATCTCGTATCCGAGTTCGTCGCGGCGCTCGCCCCACATATCGCAAAACGCAATCACGTCTTCGATTGACGCGCAAAGACAGCGAGCCGTGTTCACCTTGAAACCGGCTCTGGACAGCCATTCCAGAGCTTCCCAGTGACTGGCAAACGGCTTGCGCCCGTCAAACAGCAGGTCGTAGCAGAATATATCGAGCTTGCGTTCGGCGGCGACTCTCGCATCGAGCGATTTCATCGTGCCCGACGCGGCGTTGCGCGGATTCGCAAACAACGGAAGGCCCGATTCCTGTCGCTCGGCGTTGATGCGGCGAAACTCTTCGTTTGGAAGATAGACCTCGCCACGCACTTCGATTTCGTGAGGCATCGCGATTGAATCAGAAGAAGATTCATTCACTGCGAACAGCGAAGCCTGCTTTGCAGATTCAGCCTCGCGCGATTTTTTAGCTTTGCCTTTCTTGCTTTGCTTTTCTTCAATTGGCTGAAACGCTTCGTCGCGCAGCCTCAATGGGAGCGAGCGAATCGTGCGCACGTTTTGGGTCACGTCCTCGCCGATGAATCCGTCGCCGCGCGTCGCGCCTCGCACAAGCAATCCGTCTTCGTAGATGGCCGAAATGCTCAAGCCGTCAATCTTCAGCTCGGCAACGTATTGCACATCATCTCGGCCCACGCCGCGACGCACGCGGGCGTCCCACTCGCGCAGGTCTTCAATCGAGTAGGTGTTATCGAGCGAGAGCATCGGGCGGCGGTGCTCGTAACGGGCAAAGCCTTCGGCGGGCTGGCCCGCCACGCGCTGAGTCGGCGAGTCGGGTGTGATGAGCTCAGGATGCGCTGCTTCAAGCTCGCGCAGGCGGTTCAATAGCTGGTCGTACTCGTAATCGCTTATCTCAGGGTCGCTGTGCAGGTAGTACCGTTCGTCGTGATAGCGAATCATCTCGCGAAGCTGCGCTATCTCGTCGTGAACGCTTTCGGTCTTCGTTCGCATAGTTCAAAATTGAGAACGGATGATTTCAATTCAAATCGCTATTTGGCAAGAGCCGCGCTATTTTCAATAAGGTCGAACAAGCTCGCTTGCGCATCTGGCTTTCGATTCTTCGGGCGGCTGCCGAAGGGTAAGCCGAACTGGCCGTGCTCGTGCAGATGCTCTGCGTCAATTCCCTTCTGCCGCAGGTGCGACGCGAAAAAATGATCGCCATAGAGCGTATAGACCTTCTTCGCGCCTGATTCAACGACGTACCGCTCAAGGTCGTCAAAGCCCGCGTGGTCCGAAAGCGGCAGAACGAGATCGGTTCCATAACGATAACGCGCGCGCGGGTCCATGCCCCAGCCGCTCAGGTAAATCGTGTATGGATTCCTGACCGATTGCATCGCGTAGCCGCGCCGCGCCCCCGGCGGCGCAAGGATGACAAGTCCATCCGTGTCAGCGTAATTGAGCGGGCGATAATCGCCTTCAAACTTGATGCCCATCTCGCGATAAATCTCGACTATAGCCATCACGGATTCATGCACCGCGACAGAGTAGCCGCCGCGCAGCAGAATCTGCAATGCCTCCTGGCTCTTGCCGAGCGAGTAGCCGAAAACTATTGGCTGAAACCCTTCAATGAATGCGCGATCTATCTCTTCATAAAATAAGTCGTGGACTTCTTCATCGCTCGGAAAGATGAAATGCGGCTGGCCGAAGGTGCATTCCGTAAGCAGCGTATCGCACGGGACAACTTCGGGCGACTCGCACGACAATCCCGCGCGCAATTTGAAATCGCCCGTGTAAAGCATCCGCTCGCCGTCGTATTCAATCAGCGTTTGAGCCGACCCCAAACAGTGGCCCGCCGGATAGAATGTCAGCTTGAACGAGCCAAAATCCTTCGTCTCGTAAAAATCGAGCAGCACGGCGTCCGTAGGCTTCACGCGGTGCTCGAATATGCGAGCCGTCGCTGGCGTGGCTATGATCTCCTGATGAGCCTGAATGTGATCGGCGTGCGCGTGCGAGATGACTGAACGCTGTTTAGGGCGCTTCGCATCCATCCACAAATCAATTTCGGGGAGATAAATCCCGCGGTCGTAAACTACTCTCAATCTGTTCTCCTTTTTCTTTTGATTATAACACAGGCGAGCCGCGCCCGTCTTTTGTGTTCGCAGCATAACTTTTCGCCTGTGATAGAATCGGTTTGAAGGGAGCGAGCAATGGACGAAAGAATAAAAATCTATCAGAAACCGACGTGCAGCAAGTGCCGTTTGACTCTGGGCATACTCACGGAGCGCGGCGTTGATTTCGAATCCATCAACTATTACGAGACGCCTCTGCGCGAGCGGGAGCTTCGCGAATTGATTAACAAGCTCGGCATCGCGCCGCGCGACCTTCTGCGCAAAGACGAGCCGATTTATCGCGAGTTGAACCTTGGCGAGCGCGAAGTGTCTGATGAGGAGTTGATTCGACTGATGACTGAAAACCCGGACCTGATGCAGAGACCGATAGTCGTGCGCGGCGAAAAGGCCGTGCTCGCCCGCCCGCCCGAAAATGTCGAAAAGCTACTGTGACTAATCCTGAGCTTTAAGCTTGATGTCAGCGTCGCCGGATGCGCTTTCATCGAGTGAGTCAATCCGGCTCACTGACTAAATCTCTTTCCTGTGCGAGCGCCATTAAGCCACAGCGTCAAGTGAAAGAAAACTTCGCCGTTCAAAGTAGTGATCTGAAGTTTTGTGCTTCAAAGATTTTTTGCAGCAAAACGATTGCAGCTTGCGTCTAATGTATTGAAGGAATAAAAGCCGGAGGCTTTTGGTATTAACTGAGCGAAGAGGTCAAAATGAGCTTGCTTGCTTTCTTTAAAAACCATGTTCACTATTGGGGAGTTCCTCACCCGCGCGCGACAGACAACCGGCTTGTTCAAACCTGCTACGAATGCGGAGCCGAGCGCCAGGTAAAGATCGAGCTTCGCCCCTCACCCATCGCCAACCCCGCAGTCGCAATCAAAGACGACAACCTGGCCGCCTGATTCGCGCCGCAATCAGTCTCTCCGTCGCTCAGTGTACCTCGTTCCGGGGGCCTCACTTGCAGCCCGCGCTCGCTCGTCTTTCAAAATCCGAGTAGTCCTTTATTGAATTCTCTGGTAATGTTTCTGGTTTGATTCGACACCTTAATCGAACGCGAGGCATAGACAAAGCTGTCCGCCGCGCGTTCGTGTGTGAGAGGCCTGGATGATAACAATTGGGCAAATAGGTATAGGCTACTGGGGACCGAACATTCTCAGAAATCTCGTGAACCTTTCCGATGCGCGCGTGAAGGTTTGTTGCGACCTCGATGAAGAGAAGCTCGCGACGTTCCAACGGCAGTACCCCGACATCAGGTTCACTTCTGATTTCAATCAGGTGATGGACGACCCTGAGATTGAAGCAGTCGTCGTGACAACGCCTGCTGTGACTCACTATCCGCTCGCGAAGGCTGCGCTCGAACGCGACAAGCACGTCTTTGTTGAAAAGCCGATGGCGCTTGCGGTCGAAGAAGCCGAAGAGCTTGTCGCAATTGCTAATGCGCGCGGGCGAACGCTTATGGTTGGTCACCTGCTTTTGTATCACCCTGCGATAAGAAAACTGAAATCGTTAATATCCGACAACGAGCTTGGGCGAATCTATTACATCTATTCGCGCCGCGTGAATTTGGGACGCGTGCGCCGCGACGAAAGCGTTATGTGGAGCCTCGCGCCGCATGACGTATCGGTTGCGCTTTATCTTCTCGATGACGAGCCTGTTGAAGTCTCAGCTCAGGGCTTCGCTTATCTTCAACCCGGAGTCGAAGACATCGCCTTCTTGACTCTTAGATTCGCAAGCGGCATCGTCTATCACAGCCACGTAAGCTGGCTCGACCCACACCGCGAGCGCCAATTCGTCGTCGTTGGCGATCGCAAGATGGCTGCGCTCGATGATACCGAGCCTGCAGAAAAGCTGCGCATTTACGACAGCGGCGTGAACGTCCCCGAGTATGCTTCATACACGCAGGCGCTGACCTTGAGGATGGGCGATATATTGATCCCGCGAGTTGATACGCGCGAGCCGCTTCAGCTTGAGTGCCGCCATTTTCTCGAATGCGTAAAGGAAGGCAAGCAACCGCTCACAGACGGGAACAATGGATTGCGTGTGCTGCGAGTGCTAGATGCATGTCAGCAATCGCTCAAGGAGAGCGGGAAGGTCGTCAATATCAAATCGAGCAACGGAAAGAAGTTTGATGAGTAAACCAATAACGATTTTCATAAGCAGCGCGGGCGCAACAAACGCTATTAACGTCATTGATGCGCTCGGCAAAACCGATCTTCAGTTGCGGCTCATCGCGGGCGACACGGACCCGCTCGCCGTTGGGATTCACATGGCCGAGCGCGGTTACGTCTTGCCTGTGGCCTCAGACCCGGAATTCATCCCGCGCGTTCTTGAGATTTGTTCAAAAGAAGAGGTTGACATAATCCTGCCGATTTATTCGGCGGAGCTTCCCGTCTTTGCGCGCCACCGAAATGAAATTCAGGATCGCGGATTAAGGCTCTGTGTGGCGGATGAAGCAACGCTGAACCTTTGTGACGATAAGCTGCGCGTGATTGAGTTCTTCGACCGTATTGGCGTCGCCTGCCCGAAGACGTGGAGTTATGAAGCAGCATTGAATGAGAAGCTGGAATATCCCGTTTTCCTGAAGCGACGCGGCGGCTCCGGCTCGAAGGGCGCGATGCGAATCAACAGCGCCGAAGACCTGCGCTATCACGCCGCGCCCGCGATGGTCGTGCAGGAATACCTTGACGGCAAGGAATACACCGTTGACATCGTCTCTGATCTCAAAGGCAAGATGATTGCCGCGTCGCCTCGCGAGCGCGTCCGCGTTTACGGTGGGCTTTCGACGCGCGGCATCACCGTAAACGATGACGAGATTATCGAGACATCAAGGCTGATAGTCGAATCGCTCGGATTGCCCGGTCCGTCGAATCTTCAATGCAAGCGAACGAGCGCGGGCGAGTTGAAATACTTCGAGGTCAATCCGCGCTTCGCATCGGGCGGGCTGCCGCTTGCCGTCGCTGCGGGGTTGAACATACCTGAAATACTCGTGCGGCTATTGATGTCGTGGCCGCTGCCTGAGATTAAAGTCCGCGCGGGCGTGATTATGAATCGCTACTGGAGTTCCCAGTTTTTGCAAGAGTCGGGAGGCGGCTATGAGACTTTTGATTGACATTGACGGCACGCTTCTGACGCAGCAGAAGCCGGGCGATTATCATCTTTCAAAGCCCCTGCCCGGAGCCGTCGAGGCGATTAATAAACTTTACGATGCGGGCCATCAGGTCGTCTTCTACACATCGCGCAACTTCCGGTACATGCTTCAGACTCACGAGCAGTTGCGCGAGTTCGGATTCCGCTATCATCATCTCGAATTCGGCAAGCCGCATGCCGATTTGATAATTGACGACCGTGCAATTCGCTTCACGTCGTGGGATGAAATGGAAGAAAAACTTCGCGACATGCTTGGACTGGAAGACAAGCGCGCGTTGGATGAAGAGAGAACAAGAGCAAGCGAAGACGCGCATCAATCACCTGATGCGAGCGAAGAGATGGCGCGGCTGGTTCGGTTGTCATCGGCTCACAGCTATCTTGCGGATTTCAACGAGACGCTTTCACACTATCGAATGAAAAAGCTCGACGAGCTTGGCTGCAAAGGCGACCTCGCGCTTGAGCTTGGATGCGGCGAAGGGTTGCTGACTCGCTATCTTGCCACTGCGTTCAACCTCGTCGAAGCGGTTGACGGCGCGATTGAATATATCGAGCGCGCGAAGATACTGGTTCCCAAATCGGTCGTCTTTCATCATTCGTTAATAGAAGAGTTCGAGCCGTCGCAGCAGTTTGATTTCATAATCGCGGGCGGATTGCTTGAGCATTTGGCTGATCCGAGATCGGTTTTGAGCCGCGCGAAGCAATGGTTGACGACGAAAGGGAAGATAATCGTCTTCGTTCCGAACGCGCTCTCGCTCAATCGCAGGCTCGGACGAGCGATGGGCCTGATTCGAGACTGCCACGAGCTGACCGAGATGGATTTGAAGATCGGTCATCGAAGGATGTACGACGCGGCGAGCCTGCGCGCTGAGATTGAAGGCGCGGGCCTTGCGATTGAAAAGCTCGGCGGGATGTTTTTGAAGCCGCTCGCAAACGCGCAGATGATGTCGTGGGACAAAGCGATTCTCGATGGGCTTTATAATCTGAGCGATGAATTGCCTGAGTTGTGCACTGAGATTTACGCCGTGTGCAGGAGGAATGATTAATGGCCGAGACGGTCTTGCTGACAGGCGTTGCGGGATTCATACCGAGCCACATCGCCGATGAATTAATCGCGCGAGGCTTCAACCTCATCGGCGTTGATGATTTCAGCCAGGGCTTTCGCGCCAACATCGGCCATCTCGCCAGCCATCCGCGATTCGAGTTCATCGAAGGCGACATACGCGATGAGCAATTGATGCAAGGGCTGGTTGAGCGCGCAGACTACATCGTTCATGCGGCGGTGCGCGGGCTTGCAAGCTCGGTTGACGAGCCGATGATTGACCTCGATGTAAACACGCGCGGCACGTTAATCCTGCTGAGGCTCGCGGCAGAGAGAAAAATCAAGCGATTCGTCTATTGCTCGTCGGCGTCAGTCTATGGCAACGCTTCGAAGGTTCCCGAATCGGAAAGCGACGCCGTGTGGCCCGCAAGCCCCTACGCTGTCTCGAAACTTGCGGGCGAGCAATACGCGTTGGTCTACAATCGGCTTTATGAATTGCCGGTTGTTTCTCTCAGGTACTTCAACACTTATGGCCCGCGCCAGAATGTTCATTCGATCTATGGCGGCGTGGTCAGCATTTTCATTCACCGCGCGCTCGCGGGAGAGCCGCTGACGATTTATGGCGACGGGATGCAGACGCGCGATTTCACTTACGTGGCGGACACCGCTCGCGCAACCGCAGATGCTCTCACGCGAGATAACATCGAAGGCGCTGTTTTGAATATAGGCTCAGGCGTTGAAACGTCTGTCGCGCAACTCGCAAAAGCAATCATTGATCTGGCGCTTGGCGATTCAGAAAGCGCCGCAGCTTCGCAAATTGCTTATGTGCGCGACCGCATAGTTGATAACGTGGCGCGGCGATGCGCAGACATCAGGCGCGCGGCTGAGTTGCTCGATTACAAGCCTCAATTCAGCCTGCGCGAAGGATTGATTGAAACAATTGAATGGTATCGCAAGAATCTCGCGGCCTCTGCTTGATCTTTACCTTTTGCAAATTGGAAAAGCCTTTTCGTGATTTTAACGCAGGACTTGAGCCGAATCATGCGCGTTCATCCGAAGGCAACCACATTGTTCTTCGGCCCGGCTTGCGGGAACAATTCATCAATAGCCTGCTCGATTCGCAAGCCTGAATCAATTCTTTCTAGCGGGTCTTTGCGCAGACGGTGGCGCAAAGACATAACAGCAACGCGGCGCACATCATCCGCATGAACGATGCTTCGGCCCTCAAATGCCGCAAGCGCGCGCGCCGCTCGCGCAATCGTCAATTCGCCGCGATGCCCGTCAACCTCAAGCGCAACGCATAACTCGGCGATGCGGCGAAGCAGCGCGCGATCAATTTCAACTCGCGGGTGAATCTTCTTTGCGCGAATGATTTGATTTCTAAGTCGCTCCTGTTCCGGTTTGAATTCGCTTATGAACTTATCGGCGTTGCGCTCAAATGCCTCGCGCCGCTCGACTATTTCAACGCGCTCATCGAGATCGTTAATCGTCACAATCTGAGTGTAAAGCCCGAAGCGGTCGAGCAACTGAGGCCGCAACTCGCCTTCCTCTGGATTGCCTGAGCCGACAAGCACAAAGCGCGCTGGATGGCTGACGGATATGCCTTCGCGCTCCACAGTGTTGCGCCCGCTCGCCGCCGCATCGAGCAATACGTCAACCAGATGATCTTCGAGCAGATTCACTTCATCAATGTAGAGAAATCCGCGATTGGCGCGAGCGAGCAATCCCGGCTCGAACGCCTTCACGCCCTCAACCAATGCGCGTTCGATGTCGAGTGTGCCACAAACCCGATCTTCGGTAGCGCCAAGCGGTAGATCAACAACCGGAACAGGCCCTCGCGTAATCGGCAATCGCCCATTGCGTGATAACTGCGCAGCGCAGTCGTCGCATAACTCAGTCGCGCGCTTCGGGTCGCAGCCGTACAGGCAGCCATTGACTTTCGATATTGGCGGGAGCAAATCGGCAAGCGCGCGAACGGCTGTTGATTTGCCCGTGCCGCGGTGTCCGAGAATTATCACGCCGCCGATGAAAGGATCAATCACGCTCAACAAGAGCGCGAGTTTCATCTCTTGCTGGCCGACAATCGCCGTGAACGGATAGATCGCGCGCGTGCTTGCATTGTTTGAATTATTCGAATGGCGCGTCTTGATAGTCTTCGGCTCTTTCCTCTTTGTTTTGTTCTTCAGCATGACTGAATGTGCGTGAAATGACTATAGATGCGCTGTTTCAATTCAGTCAACCGCGAGGGGCTGCGGCTCAATTCTTATCAACTTCCAGCGGGTCGCCTGTCTGGTGGTCTTCGATTTGAAAACGTAGAAACTCGTGAACGGCTCGAAGCGCATCCGCGTTCTTTGTTGATATGAGAATGCGCCCGCCACGCTCAGTCTCTTGATACCTGTAGTTTATCTCCGATTTTAACTTCGCCATCTCAACCGCGCCTGGCGGCAGCTTGCCATGCGTGTGCTCAGGCTTGCTGAAATCTCCCGATTTGAAAAGCTCCGCGATATGCGCAAGGTGATGTCTGATCTGATCGCGGCTCTCTGTGTCAGCAGCATCATTGGCCGAAACTTCTATCGAGCCACCATCTTTCATAAGATGGAAATGATGAGTCGTCTTCGCGTGGCTGAAGCCCATCGCCTCATCGCCGCGACGGTTCACTTCCTCGTGATGCTGATTATTGCCCGATTGCAGCAAAGAAACTATATGGAAATTCTTTGCGCCCTCATCATTAGAACCTTGCGCCACAACCATCGAAGCAATGCACATCAGCAAACCTAAACTTGCAATCCTGCATCCTGACTTCATCTGTCAATCTCCTTGTTTCGATTCTTTCGATTGAGTGGAGGGCGCACTAACGGCGACGGCCCTTTGTTGCATCTGTTTGTCGCGAGCGATTCGAGCAAGTTGGCTCGCTCGCCTTCAGGGTTGGTTGCAAGCCGCTTGTCCCATTCGCTGACCAATGCGCGCAGGTCATCACGCAATGCCGTCAAATGGCGCAACTGTTTTTCAATCTCTTCAAGCTTCGCTTCGGCAAGCGAACGAACGCTACGGCACGGCGCGCCGCCCTTATCACGCTCTTTCAAGATTCGCGCAAGCTCGTTAATCGTAAAGCCAATCGAAAGCGCAGAGCGAATCAATCGCACGCGATCAATCGCTTCGGGTGGATACTCGCGATAGCCATTAGCGCCGCGGCGCGGCTTTGCAATCAGCCCTTTGCGCTCGTAATGGCGCAGCGTGTCTGCGCTCACTCCCGCAAGTCGAGCCAGCTCGCCCGAACGCAGATAGCCGTTCGATTCTTGCCTTCCACTCACGCCCGAATTATAAACTCTGTAGCGCGTTCTAGGGTCAAGCGATTTTTTCATCTTGATGATTTACTCTGATTTGATAATCACGCTGTGATAGCCTGATGAGCCGCTTGGATCGGGCGGCGCTTTCTCTGATGTTTGAACCGCCCCTGTGCCGTCAGCCGCTCTCACAAGCAATTGATGCTTGCCTGTTTGCTGCGGCGCCCATTGCTTATGCCACAACACCCACGAATAAGGCGAAAGCGGTGGTTTAATTTCGGCCTCTTCCCATGTCTTGCCGCCGTCTGTTGAAACTTCAACGCGACTTATACCGCGATCTCCCGCGAATGCTATTCCCGCAATTGTCGTCTCGCCTTTGACGGTTGACGCAGGCGCATCAATGCGCGACAGGGTCTTGTACTCGGCTCGGTCATCCCAGCCGCGACGCTGCCAGTAGCCCTTCAAATCATAATCAATCGCTTCAATGCGCGTAATCCATTTGACGTTCTTCATTCCGTAGATTCCCGGTACTATCAGCCTGAGCGGATACCCGTGAGCAGGCGTGAGCGGCTGCCCGTTTATCTCATAAACAAGAAGCGTCGCGTCGTTCATCGCTCGTTCAAGAGGGATTGAATCGCTGTAATCGTCGCGGGCGCGCAGCACAATATCAACTACGCCATCTTTGACGCGGGCTTGATTCAACAGGTCTTTGAGCCGCACGCCGCGCCAGAGCGCGTTGCCTATAAGGTCGCCGCCGACTTCGTTGCTGATGCACGCAAGCGTCGCGTATTGCTCGACGGACGGAAGACCCTTTATATCATCATAAGAAAACAGAAGCGGAGTTTCGACAAGCCCTGCGATTTCCAGCTTCCACCCTGCTGCGTCAACCTGTGGGTCGAATGGATTCTTTGAGACTTCGTAAAAATCTGATGCCGGAGTCACTTCGAGCGCGAGATTATCAATATTCGGGAAGACGCCGTTGCCGCCGCGCACGCGGCCTGAACCTTTTTCAAACCAGGTCCCAAACAGCGAACGCCCAATGTCATAAACTCCTACGGCGAGCACTGCAAAACCTACGCCTCGAATCACACGGCGGCGGCTGATTAATTTTGATTTGTCTTTTGCCGCATCGTGACCGTTAAGATAAACCTTCGACGCGAGTGCGAGCGCCGCGCCATAAACCGCGTGCGCGACAAAAAGCGCAATCGCAGTGTTGGGCGCGCCCTGTGGAAGATACTTCCCGGCGAAGCCCCCGCCTAAAATCGGGACGATTGCAAACAATGTGCACGCCCAGACCGCGAGCGAAAAGATCGCTATCGAAACTATTCGAGCTTGAATCGAATTACGGCGCGGCACGTATCGCAGGTAAGCAAGGCTTGCGAGCAACAATGCAGCGAGGTATGCAACAACGCAGGCGAGAAAAGCTAAGTGCTTGGCGAACGGGCCGAGCATTCCAATGACCATCTCGACAAACCAGATTGGCGCGATGGCGAAGATAGCTTGCGCCAACAGCTCAGGCAGAAGCGGCGCATCAAAAACGAATCGCGCAACGAGGCTTGCGCCTACGGCTGCAGTGGCAGCAATGAGCGCAACCTGAAATCGCACTTCGCCCTCAGTTGGCGCTTCAGGCCTGGACTTGTCGAGGTTGAGTTTCAGTATTTCCATGCTTTCCCTAAAATTATAGCCGCCACCTGATTAATCGCCTAAACGGGAGAGTTAATTCCCGCAGGGAGGCTGACATTGAGCGAGCCTGTAGTCTGGATAGTTGATTGCGAGCAATGGCCGCGCGCATGTTTGCGCGCAGAACTGATCGAGCGCGGGTACGATGCTGTCGGCTTCGTGCAGTTGAGCGACGCGCTTTCGGCGATGAGGCGCGCCGGTTCTGCAAGACCTGAAGTTATAATCTTCGATCTGCGCGGCCAGCAATTCACAAGCGCCGAGCTTTACGCGCTGGCCCATTGTGGCATCCCGATTATCATAATCGCTGGCATTCAGGAGTTGAGCGATCCGCGCGTGAATCAATTCAAGTGGGCCGAGGTACTGAAGCGACCAGTCACAGTGGGCGAGATAGCCGACGCCGTTGAGCGAATCGCCTCTTAGCTAAAGACGAAGAAAGCTGGCCCGGCGATAATCTACAATTTCTTGATCTCTCGCTTTAGCAGCGCGAAATCTTCTCTTACTTTATCAGCGAGGTCCTCGCGATAAAATCTTACAGCAGGATGGTAACCAACGATGTACTTGCGCCCGTCGCGCTCGATGACTTTGCCGCGCGCTTCATTGATTGTCTTCACGCCAAGAAGCTTTTTGGCTGCAACGCCGCCCAGTAGCATTATCAGTTTAGGATTAACAAGCTCTATCTGCTCGAACAGATAATTCGACGTGCAGGTTTCGATTTCCAATCTTTTAGGCGTTCTGTTTTTTGGCGGGCGGCACTTGACTATATTGGTGATGAAGAGATCGTTGCGGTCAATCCCGGTTCCTTCAAGAACACTGTTGAGGAAACGTCCCGCCGCGCCGACGAATGGATGGCCGCTCGCGTCTTCGTCTTTGCCCGGCGCTTCGCCGATTATCATAACCTTCGCCGTAGGTTTTCCGTCGCCGGGTACGGCTATCGTGCGCGATTCGTGCAGCGGGCATTTAATGCACACGCGAATCTGCTCGGCCAGTTCTTCGAGCCGCGCTGCTCTTTTCGATTTAGCCATCGCCATTGCTCCATTAACTCAAAGGCTTGCAATTTGCAGGCTATAATTTTCGAGTGGATATTGTCTGGAATCAATCCAAGAGTGTGACAGCATTGCGATGAAATTCTCAAAACTTGCGCAAGCTTACGACAAGATTTCAAAAGCAAGCGGCGATGCGGGAAAAGTTCCTATACTTGCTGACCTTTTCAAGCGCGCCGACGATAAGACGCTCGAAGCACTCGCTCATTTCACGCTCGGAGAAGCGGTCAGCCCGCAGCTTTCGGACCGATTAGGCATAGGGCCGGGAGCTATACGTGACGCGCTCGCAAAAATTTCGGGCGACGATCCATCCGAGATTGAAGGCCGTGTCAAAGAATCGGGCGACATGGGCGAGGTTGCCGCTGAAATTGTGAACGGAACAGACAAGCTCGAAGTCGCCGAGTTGTGGAAGCGAATCAATCGAGTGGTTGAGCGAAACGAAGACCGAAAGCAACTCGTTGAACACATCTTCAAGAACACGACATCAGCAGGCGCAAAGTATTTTGCTCGCATGGTTTTGAATCAAATGCGCATAGGGGTTGGGGAAGGAACTATGGAGCGGGCGATAGCTCGCGCATTCAAGGTTGACGCTGACTCAGTGCAACGGCTCTATGCCATGACGAACGATATAGGAATTGCCGCAAGGGAAGCGAAGAAGGGCGAGAGGGCGCTCGCTCGCGCGAACCCGATATTGTTTCAGCCCTATCAATTCATGAATGCGCAGCGTGTTGAGAATGCTGAAGAGATCTTTGAGACATTCAAAGATAAGCAGATTATCTTCGACATCAAGTATGACGGCGTGCGGCTTCAGATTCACATTAAGTCTGGGCGCGGCGGTGAAATAAAATTATTCTCGCGCCGCCTCAACGATGACACAGCAAGTATGCCCGACGTGGTCGAGGCTTTGAAGAGATCCTGGAAGGGTAAGGACGCAATCATCGAAGGCGAGGCCGTTGCTTTCGACAAATCGTTGAAGAAGAAACTTCCCTTTCAAGCGGTGCTGATGCGCCGGGGCCGTGAGTCTGAAATTGAGGCCAAGGCGAAGGAGATTCCGCTCGTGCTTTTCGTGTTCGATCTTCTTTACGACAATGGAGCAAGCCTGATGGACGTGCCGCAGCGAGAGCGCAGGGAGAGATTGAAGAAGCTCTTTCGTGAAACGGACCGGGTGCGCATGACCGAAAGCATCGAATCAAACCGCGCCGAAGACGAAGAGAGATTCTTCAAGCGCGCGTTGAAAGAAAAACAAGAAGGATTGATGGCCAAAGACCCCGCGGCGATATATGAACCGGGCAAGCGAACTGACCACTGGCTGAAACTCAAGCCAGCGTTCGAGACTCTTGATGTAGTTGTAGTCGGAGGCATCTGGGGTTCGGGCCGCAGGCGTGGGCTGCTATCCAGCCTTGTCATCGCAGTGCGAGATAAAGGCGAGTTCAAAACCGTGGGCAAAGTGGGAACGGGATTTTCGGAAGAGATGCTTAAAGAATTGACGGCGAAGCTGAAATCGAAAATCATAGCAACGCGCGGGCTTCATGTTGAGATAGAACCTTCGATGGTGATTGAAGTGGATTTTCAAGGAATACAAAAGACGCCTCGCTACTCCTCAGGGTACGCGCTGCGCATCCCTCGATTCAAGCGCGAGCGCGTTGACAAAAGCGTCCGTGAAGCCGACACGCTTGAGCGATTGGTCAGACTGTACAAACAAGCACACTAGAAGAGTAAGAAGCGAAAGGCTAATGATGATAGTAAACTAACAGGTCTGACCCTTGAGTTTTTCGCTTTTCACTTCCGATGCGAAATAGTAAGCTTCGTTTTCGATGCAAGTCTCGGCTGTGCATCATCAAGAAGACCTTTTGGCTAAGGTTGTAAAGGCAGGTCGCAATGGCGGAAAGTGAACAAGTTATAACTGTCGAAGATGTAACGGCAGATTCAGTCGGGCGATCGCCGCGCGCGTTGAGCGAAATAATTTTGTCGCAGCTTGAGGCCTTGAAAACTCATCATCGCGCTGTGCTCGAAAGCGACAAAGCGGAAGCCATTCATAAAATGCGCGTGACGACACGGCGCGCGCAGGCCGCGATTGACCTGCTCGGACGCGAGCCAAAGGTCAGGGCGGCAAAGCGCCTGTTGCGCAACTGGCGCAGGCGGCTTTCACTTGTGCGCAACTATGACGTTTTTCTGATGCTGCTTGAAAAAGAGTCACAGGCGCGACGCGCCGCTCATCGAGAGCAATTCCAGCTTGTCACGACGATGCTTCAGAAACGGCGGGCGCACCGTGCGGCAAAAGTGAAGGAGTATTTTGAAAAGATTGACATTTCTAGCATACCCTCGAAACTCGGAATGAGCGCGACTGCGCCTCAAAACAATACTGGCGAAGGCGCTGCGGCTGATGAAACCAATGCGATTGAGGAAAGTCTGGTTTCAACGATTGATTCAAGCCCTTTATTCGACAGATCGAGAATTGCAGGCTACGCGGCGAAGCGGCTGGACCAGCGCTTGGCAGAGTTTTACGCGCTCGCGGCTGCGGCTCATCCTACAACCGACCCCGCGGAGCTTCATCAGCTTCGCATTGCGGCCAAGCGGGTCAGGTATCTTTTGGAAGTCGTGACAGAGATGGGGTATGGCGATGCGACGCGGGCGCTCGCATGGCTAAAGACGCTTCAGGACCGCATAGGCGACTGGCACGACCTTCACGCGCTCGAAGAAGAGATAATCGAGGTTGTCTCGCGCCGCCGCTTCATGAAGGAGCATCTTTCTGAAAGCAGCCGCATGCTTCAGGTCGCAGCCCACCTGCAAAAGAAAAAAGAGGCGCTCGTGGCGAAGCTATTTCCCGTCAGAGCGCCGCGCACGCTCGCGCTCACGGCGCAACGAATCGCGCGGGCACTGAGGCGCGATTCATTGCGCGCGGGCGCTGGGGTTAAGAGAACAGGTAGATTCAAGAACGAAACGCCACAACCGCAGAACAATAACCCGCGAAGCAACTACAACTTCACAAGCCATAACTAGCCATAGAGCAGGCTCAATCAATCTAAGCGAAAGATAACAACTTCGGAGCTTCTGTTATCCATTATTGCAAATGCGCCAGCGAGCGGCCCTCAAGTGATTGCCGCAATGTCTACCCTTGCCACCAAGCCAAGTTTGACGCGGCTGTGGTGGGAATATAAGTGATGGCTAAGGGTCCCGCGAGGTTCGGACCAATTACGGCTGGTGATAGATCAATTTGACTGTTGAACGTGCCGTCGCTATTAAAAAGCACAATCCGTCTTGGGGCGATGTGTACCATAGCGATGAGGTGATCATTGGGCAAATAAGTAAAGCGAGGGATAGCGCAGGGCCGCTTCGATGATGGGCCGCGAATGGAGCGGCTCGATGTGAACTTTGTGAATCGGTATCTGCGCGCTTTGGATTGCTACCTTCACGGCGAGGCAGCGAGCAAATCGTGGGTCTTCGCTTTCAACTGCGCGCCGCAGTGGCCGCCTATCGTGCTTCAACACCTGCTGCTTGGAATGAACGCCCACATCAACCTTGATCTCGGAGCGGCGGCAGATGAAACCTGTCTAGGCACCGAGCTTGCCGGACTGAAACGTGACTTCGATGAGATCAATAACATCCTTGCTGCGATGGTTGGTGGCGTGCGGTATCAGCTTTCTCAGATTAGTCCATGGATGCGCCTGCTCGACCTCGTAGGCGCGAGGACTCAGGATGCAATAATCAATTTCAGCATAGACCGCGCCCGCGACTTTGCCTGGAGCGTTGCCGAGCGCCTGGCTCCGCTCGGTCCTGAAGAAGCGGAAAGAGAGATCGAAAGACTCGACGTTGATATAGAGCTTCTGGCAAAGCTGATTCGCAGTCCCGGCGTTATCATAAGTCTTGCGAACAGCATCATTCGAGTGAGCGAAGTTCGCAGCGTTCCGCGCGTAATTGAAATTCTGTCCTGACCCGAAGGCTCGGAACCATTTATGTTATTTCTTCACGAGCACAACGGGCGCTTGCTCGGCGGCGCGAATCTTTTCATAAAAGCCGCGCACCTTCGCATATTCGCCAGCGTCAATCTTCGCGCCCTGCACGACGAGCGAGCGGGTGAATAATAGCTGACCGTCTTTTACTTCATAACTCGTCTTGTATGATCCGAACGGCGCGTCGAGCTTGACCGCATCCGGAATTTCATCAATATCAAACCCGGCGGGCAATTTCACCTTGACCGTCTCAGTATAAGCGTGCGGCTCCAGCACTACTGGCTGACGGCGCGATGGCTCCGTCAGAAAGAGCGAGTCACGGTGCGAGACTATCGCAGGCTTGAAGACGAGCAAGCGGCTCTGCATCAACTGGCCGTACCGCGGGGCGGTGAATTCAACGTCGAGTGAGAACTTCCCTTCTTCGAGCTTGTCCGACGGCTCAATCTTAGAAACCTCCGCGCCCGACGCGCCTCGCGTGATCCATTCCTCGATCATCTTCACGTATTCTGGCTGAGCGAGCCTTCTGAACCTGCTCCGCTCGCTCACGGCTGATTGACCAGCCGAGCGTTCGTGAATTATCGCCTTAATCACTCCATCGCCATCAAGCTCAACCTCTGTCAAGCGTTCGAGCCTGTTTGTTTCCGGCTCAGTCTTGGGCATTCGCAGAAGCGCGCCTGCGTCGCCCGCAATGATGAGCGCGAGGCTTCCCTGCTCCCCATCCGGCAGATCGCCCACTGGCGTGTTATCGTCGGTCGGATCGAATATCAACAATCGTCCAAGCGAAGGATGCTTTATGATGGTCGCCGCCTGAGTGTCATCATTGACCTTTATGGCGATGATGCAGTGGTTGAACTGCTGAGGCGAAGGCCACTCTTCGCGGACGTAGGATGCATCGCCCGAATAGATTGAAACCAGGTAGGATTGAATGCCGATGGCTTTAAGCATGGCGCGCATCAGGTTCGCTTTGTCTTTGCAATCGCCATAAGATTTTGCGAACACATCAGTCGCCGCATGTGGGCGGTAGCCGCCGCCGCGCCCAATGCCCGTCTGGATTGAGACGTAATTCACGCCCTGAACGTAGCGGCCTATTGCGCGTATGCGGTCAAGCTCTGTCTTTGCATTCGCCGTAAGCTGCTTTGCTTTATTCGCCATCGCGTCGTCAATTGAGGCCTGCGGCTCGCTCAATTCAGTCAGCCAGCGCGATACATCGGCCCAGTTGCTGAAAGTTTTTCCGTTGCCCGCCTTTTTGTCGGGCGGCGGAAAGTAGCTGACGGCCAATCGCGGCGCGATATTCGTTACTGGCGGGCTTAAAGGCTCCTCTTCGATGTAGGGCAGGTCGCGCAGTTCCCACGAATATGTCGTGCCGCTCACGGTCGGTTCAATCTTCGCGTGATTGAGCATAACGGCTTCCGCGCGCCATCCCGCTGAAAGCGTTATCGTGAAGCGAGAAACAACCACCGGCAATCGCTCCTGAAACTGCCACTCGAATTGAGTGAAGATGGAACGGTCTTCCGAAATCCATTCGCATCCGAAGACCGCTCCAGGCTCAACCTCGTCGCGCGCCGACAGCACCTTCACGCGAACGTCGTTGAAGACGTCGTTCGGCGCGGCGGCCAGATCGAGCGCGCTGTCTTTATCGAGCTTCTTCACCTCTTCCGATGGCCGGATGACCCACCCGCGCATGTCGCGAACCTTGCCCGTGTCCGTCAGGTAGTGGACCGCCGCTACCGCCTCGCCACGCCCCTCTTTAGAAAGGATGCGGATGGCGAACCGCTCGGACGCCGTCACTCGGCCATCCTCATCAACCTTTACATTCTGCTCTTTGAGCAGCACGACGGCGGGCACGTTCTTTTCGTAGCTCCGCGTGCTGATCGCGACGGCCTGCTTCAACCACTGAGGCGCGTCATCGCCCGCAAGGGCACTGCCGCTCATCAAAACGATGAGGAATGCGAGCGCAACTGAAAATCGCAAGTTTAATAGTCTGAGTCCTTGCCAGAATGACAGTAGCTTGACCTGCATTGCTATCCTTCTGTTCACATTCATACTCAGTCCTTTTTGCGCAGTCTTACGGATCAGGCGACTGCTTGAGCGTGATCGCATGGTTGTCGCTGTCGTGCAGTCTGTCGAACATCCGCTTCAGCGGCGCGTAGCTTGTCTGCGGAAAGAGCAGACCATTGAACGTGAACGTGCGCTTTAGAATCAGCTCTTCCGATTGGCTTTGTTGCATAATTCTATTACTTGCGTTTTTCGCTATATAAGATTGGCTCAAAAACCACAATATGTAGCCAATTATGCAACAAAGCCGCTGAGAACTGAAAACTACTTTTGGAACACCTGCGCGACGGGCACAACTTCGACTCTCTTGGGATTGAAGTTGAGCTTGTAGCTTTCGATTATCTTGTCCTCATCGAGAATCTCTTTCGGCGGAGGCGAGGTGTAATGAATCGGCGAAGGCTTGCCCGAAAGCGCAGCTTGCTTGAACGCTTCGCCGTCTTTCGTGACGACAACGATCTTTACGTTCTCGGCCTGCAGGTATTTCTTTATCGCGCGGTTGACATCCTCTAGGGTGAGCTTTGCAAGACCTGCGCGAACATAATCTATAAAGCTCGGCGTGTTGTAATAACGGCTGTCTATAGCGTAGCCTAACTGCGAGTCTTGGTCAGCCGTCAATACATTGACGAACTTGGATAAGAACTGCCGCGTCGCCTCAAAGTCTTGTTTAGTGATGCCATTGCGAACAAGTTTATCAAGTTCATAAAGGCCAGCTCTTAACGAGAACAATCCGTTCTTCGGCTCGACCGGACGAATCCACACCTGAAAGATCTGCTGCTTGCGCCCGAGATTCGGGTCAGGGTGAAACTGAAACATCCCGCGCGGGAAGTATTCGATGTAAGCGTAGTCGCCGTAGTTCAGGCCGCGAATTTGCCTGAGCCTCTGGTAAAGATAGCTGTTGCTCGAGCGATGCTGCCCGAAGTAAGACTGCACAAGAAGCAACGCAACCCAATCGGGGCTTGAGCGGTTGATGGCAATCGGGAACCCGAACGAGATGGCTGTGCCGGGCGTGTCCTTTTCAATCACCGTCATCTCAAGGTTATTTATCTTTTCAGGCTCAGGAAGCGTGAGACGCGCGGGAGCGCCCGCAGGGAGCTTCGCCGCGAAATCGCTTTCGACCTTTTCGTCAAATCCTTTCGGGAAGCCGCCCGCAAGCCCAATGACAAGATTCGCAGTTGTGTAGTTGGCCTTGTAAAAACTCTTCACATCGTCGAGCGTTATCCTTTCGAGTGATTCGACCGTGCCGACGTTGTGATGGCCGTAAGGGTGGCCGCCCTCGTAGATGAAGTTGTAGAGCGCCTCTTTGCCAAGCTCCTCGTCATTATTCTGGCGCAGGTTCACCTTCAAAAAGTTGATAGCATCTTCGCGCAGGCGATTGAAATCGTCTTCGCGCCAACCGGGATCGAGCAGCATGTCGGAGATGATTTTGTAATATCTCTGTAAATTGTCGATGTGCGTCGTGCCGTAAAACACAGTCATCTCTTTATCAACCTGCGAGTTGAAGCTCGTAGCCATCGGGTACATCGCCTGGACGATTTGCTCGTAGGTCATCGAGCGGCTGCCGCCGCCTGAGATCATTGCAGCAGTGAGCGCGGCCACGCCCTCTTTGCCCTTAGGGTCAAGCGCAGAGCCTACGTTGAACAATATGCGAAACGTCACGAGCGGCGATGAGTTTGGCAATAGAACCGTTGCCATCTTGTTTGCTCTCTTTCCCGCATGCGCCAACGCTGCGGCGGGCACGATTATTGATAAGACTAAAATAAGTCCGGCTGCCGTTACTGCTTTACTTCGTTGCATCTGTAGACTTCTCCTTGTGCGCCAGCGTAACTATCGTTCGGTGGTTCTCAACAAAATACTTCTTCGCCATCTCCTGAATGTCGGCGGGCGTGACCGAAGCGTAAATGTCATAGACCTTGTTTATCGTTTCGGGCGTGCGGCGAAGCGCGATATAAGGCGCGAGGTTAGCTGCAATCGCTTCTGAGTTGTTCAGGCTCAGGGCGAAGCTGTATTTGAGATTTGATTTCACTGCGTCGAGTTTATCCTTCGGAACAGGCGTTGTCTTGAACGATTCAAACGTCTTAAGGATCTCGCCGCGCACGTAATCAACATCCTTCGGGTCTTTGACGCGCGCTCCGACCGTTAGCAGATATGGGTCAATGTGGTCTTCAAAGTCTGCGAAGAGCGTATCAACCTTTTGCTCTTTGATCACGAGCCTCTGATAAAGCTCAGACGTTGGCGAGAAGCCAAGGCTTGCAATCAAATCGAGCGCGGGCTTGTCTTTCTGCTGGTCAGAATAAGCGGGTCCCTTGAACGCTATGGCAATCCATGGAAGCGTTGGCGAGGGCCAGTCAACGGTAGCCGTGAGCGGCTTCATCTGCTCAGGCTCAGCGGGAATCTTAGGCGCATAGTTGCCGCGCTGCCAGTTTCCCCAATACTTCTTTACCAGTTGAAGCACATTGTCGTGATTGACATCGCCCGCGACTATTATCGTCGTGTATTCGGGCCGGTAGTATCGCTTGAAGAACTCGAGGCTGTAGTCGTACATATTGGGCATATTCTCTATGTCGCGCAGATAACCCATCGTCGTGTGCTCGTAGGTATGTTTGTCGAACGCCGTGTCGCGCAACACTTCGTAGAGCTTGCGCACGGGGTTCGATGCGTTCTTGTTGTACTCGCCAAGCACAGCGCGCGTTTCCGTTTTGAACAGATCTTCGGGAACCTTTAGGTTCTGAAAACGGTCGGCCTCCAGCATCATAATTTTATCCAGGTCCTCTTTTGAAAAGACGGTGTGATAAACCGTGCGGTCGTCCGACGTGTAAGCGTTCGAGTCGGCGCCAGCGTTTTTCAGCGCTTCGTTGTACTGATCGGCTGAAAAACGTTCTGTGCCGCGAAACATCAAATGCTCGAACAGGTGAGCAAAGCCGGATTTGCCCGGCTCGACTTCATTGCGCGAGCCTGTCGAAACAACAATGTAGAGCGCAACGATGTTCGGGTAGTCGGTCGGGATTGTAATGACCCTCAGCCCGTTGGGCAAATCGTCCATGTAGTATTTGTACGGGAAGATTTTGTTCTGCGCTGAAGTTGTTAAGGGCATAAGTAATCCTAGTGCGAGAATTGATACTAAAAGCTTCTTCATCTTGAATTCCCTCTTTTTGTAGATGAATAATTATCGGGCGAAGTTTATCGAGTTCGCAAGGCAGCGTTCGCATCGGCATTAATTTGATAAATCGAGCCTGGCATTCACGCTCGCGCAGGGAGTATTCTCTGAACTGAGAAAAATCGTAATCCTATGGAATGCTCAACGATTTGATGTCGGCAGCCAATAATTCCGAGCGGACGCGGAGTGAAATTAAAATTGGCTTGGATAAAAGTTTTATGAATCACGCTAAGCTTCGATTAATCAAGCTCGCCCTCATAGGATTCTTCTTTGCCATTCCGACTCTATCTTTCGCGCAGATTGAATCTGATTCCATTCATGAAATCGAAGTGAGATTAAAGTCAGGAACGAGACCGTGCGCAGGGGTGCGCGTGCGTTTGATGCGGCCATCTGGAATGATGACGGTCGGCGAAACCTATAGCAGTCAGGACGGGCAAGCGCGGTTCATCAACCTGCTGCCCGGCGAATACATCATCGAAACGGGAGCGAACGAGAACTTCGAGGCAACCGCAACGAGGGTGAGCGTTACACCAATCGAGTTCAAGACTCCAAGACCCATGCGCTTGCAGGTTATGATTGACGTGCCTGCTCGAAAAACTGACGCTGTGTCCGCTCCCGGCATTGTCCTGGCAGATGTTGACCTCAACATTCCCGAAGCCGCCGTCAAGCATTACCGCAAAGGCATTGAGGCTCAACGCGCAGGCAAAAGCGACGAGGCGTTGAAAGAATTCAAGGCCGCAGTCGAGGCACATTCAAAGTTCTATTCCGCGCGGCTTGAGCTTGGCCGCGAGCTTCGCGCGCAGAAGCGATTTGCGGAAGCAGAAGAGGCGCTCAGGCCGCTCGAAGCGATTGCTCCGAAGCGCGCCGAGCCATTGGTCGAGCACGCGATTGTGCTTATGGTCCTGAGACGGCAGAAGGACGCCGCGCGCGAATTGCAAAAAGCAATTGAGATGGAAGAGACGAACTGGGCGGCTCATCTGTATATTGGATGGGCTTTGCTCGATGACGAGCCTGAGAAAGCCGAGCAGCATTTCACGCGAGCGATTCAGTTGAACGAACAGAAGGCCGCGCAGGCTCACCTGTCGCTTGCAAGGCTGGCTTACAAAAAAGGGCTGCGCGATGATGCAATTAAGCATCTTGAGGCTTACCTTGCCATTGCGCCTGACGCGCCCGACTCCGCCGCCGTGCGCAAGCTGCTCGGCCAATTGCGGAAGTAGTTGGCTTATCACTCATCAAACCATTCAAAAACGCCTTGAACCAAGTGAGCACTATCGTCATTTCACGAAATACTCTGGTCGTTATGATAGGCGCAGCCGGGTGCGGCAAGTCAACTTTTGCTGCGAAGCATTTTCTGCCGACTCAAATCGTCTCTTCCGACGAATGCCGCGCGCTTGTGTTTGATGATCCAACCAATCAAAGCGTTTCAGGTCACGCCTTCGACCTGATGCATTTCATCATCGAAAGGCGATTGCTGCTTGGGAGGACGACCGTTGCAGATGCAACGAATCTTAAACGCGAGAATCGAAAAACGCTTCAAAAAATCGCTCGCTGGTACGGGTTCAACACTGCGGCCATAGTTTTCAACATGCGCCTTGAAACCTGCATCGAGCGAAACGCGAATCGCGCCCGCGTCGTGCCCGAAGACGCTTTGAGGTTGCAGTATGAATTGCTCGAACGCACTCTGGAAACAATCAATCACGAAGGTTTCGATTATGTCTTTATACTTGATGAAACCGCGCAGGCAAACGTCTCGATAACAATCGGGCGCGCAATCAATCGCCGACCTGCGCCAACGGCTCCTTCGCAACAATAGCTCCTTTTATTGTCCTCCGCCAGTGAAGGACGGAATCAATCAGCACTATAACGACGCAGGCCATCATTATCGCCGTCAATGCTGAATTCAAATAACCGCGAAACGCTGTCGCGGGATTAAATGTCTCTTTCCAGAAATTATCTTTGATGGACAAAAACCCTGCCGTGAGCGTCGTGGTCGCTACGAACACGAGCGGCGTGATTGTCACCCATGCGTATTTCGCCCGCCCCATGTTTATTATCACCGTAGTCCCGACGCACAGCGCTATTGCCGCAAGCAGTTGATTTGCTATGCCGAACATCGGCCATATCGTCGAGATTGATCCCGTGCTTATAAAGTAGGCCCAGCCGAACACAATCACCGCGCTCGTTATTATTGCGCCCGGCATCCAGTCGGGCCGCTCTATGGGTTTATAAAATCTTCCTAAAAACTCTCCGAGCATAAAGCGCGCGACTCGCGTGCCTGTGTCAATCGTCGTCAGTATGAAAAGCGCTTCAAACATTATGGCGAAGTGATACCAGTACTTCATCAGCCCGCCAAGGCCGGGAATGCTCTCGAATATCTGCGCGATTCCAACCGCGAGCGTAACAGCGCCGCCGGGTCGCCCGCGCAGGTTAGTCTCGCCAGTCTTCGCTTCAAGCTCGTCCAGCTTCTGCTCGTTCAGATTGAACTCTTCGCTGTTGTACTTTTGAATGAACTGGCGATAATTCTCTTCCTTCTGAAGCGCCTCCGGCAGCTTCGCAGGTTCTTCATTTTGAATCTGCACGATCTTTTGTTGGCCGGGATGGTCAATGTTGATTGAAAAATAATCGCCCGGCACGAGCGACGTTGCGGCGATGAGCGCGATCACGCCGACAAGTCCTTCCATCAGCATCGAGCCGTAGCCGATCATTCGCGCGTGCGTCTCTTTATCAATCATCTTCGGCGTAGTGCCGGAACTAATCAGCGAATGAAACCCCGAGATTGCGCCGCACGCGATTGTGATGAAGACGAAGGGAAAGAGCTTGCCGGGAATTATCGGCCCGCCGCCCGCAACGAATGGCGTCGTCGTTGGCATCCGCAGGTGAGGTGCGACTACGATTACTCCGATGACGAGAAAAGCCACCGTGCCGATTTTCATGAACGAGCTTAGATAATCGCGCGGGCAAAGCAGCATCCACACGGGCAGGACTGACGCGATGAAACCGTAACCGGCCATCAGATAAGTGATCGTTTCTTTTCCAAACCTGAAGCTCGACGCGAGCGAGGATTCCGCTATGCTTCCGCCTAAGATAACGGCGATGAAAAGACCCGCAACGCCGATTATGGTCGCTTCGGCAACCTTGCCTTTGCGGAAGCGATACATGTAAAGCCCCATAAAGAGCGCGAGTGGAATCGTAAATCCGACGGTGAACGTTCCCCACGGGCTTTCGCTCAAAGCATTGACGACCACAAGTCCGAGGCCGGCGAGCGCGATGACAACGATGAACAAAATAGCGATGCCCGTGATGAGTCCCGATAGCGGGCTGATTTCTGTTCGCGCGATTTCAGCCAGAGATTTGCCGCGCCTTCGGATTGAGGAAGCAAGTATCACAAAATCGTGAACGGCTCCGCCGAGCACTACGCCGATGACGAGCCAGAGCAATCCGGGCAGGAATCCGAACTGCGCGGCAAGCACAGGCCCTACAAGCGGTCCCGCGCCTGAGATAGCCGCGAAGTGGTGGCCGAACAGAACCCACTTGTTCGTAGGGTAATAATTATGCCCGTCGTACATCGTATGAGCAGGCGTCGGGCGGGAGTCGTCAAGCGCAAGCACTCTTGCCGCGATGAATGCGCTGTAGTAGCGATAGCCGATAGCCAGGAAACATAAGACTGCAATCATTATTGGAAGTGCGCTCATCGGTGTCTCCTTTTGCAATGCGCTACGAGCCGCTGAACGCGCGGCCATCATCATTCTTTGAAAGATTGGTCTGATGCTACGAGATTCGATAACAGCGTGTCAACGCGAGGCGAGGGCGAACTCGAAAGAAGGCGCAAAAAGCGGGCTGGCCATATTGCACGGCCAGCCCGCTGTTGATGGATAGCCATTAAACGCCACGCGCATCAGGGCACGGAGCAGTTGCAGGCGTTGTTCCTATAATCGCTATCGCTTATTGTGCACCTTGTTGTTCCGGGTGGCATCTGCAGCGTGCCCGCTCCGGTCTTCTGCGTCAGCGATATTCTGGCAATCACTCGTCTGTCAGCAGGATTATGCTGCAAGGTTATTGTCGTGGAGCTCTTGGTTATAGTCCCTCGTCCGCTCGTCTTGAAGTCGCCGCAGCAGAAGACGTAATCGCCCGTGAACGAGTTGAACAACACAGACCTGTTTGGATTGCCGTCCTGCTCAATGCACACGTCAAAGACCGTCACCATAAAGGAGCAGCTAGTCGTATTGCCAGCGGTGTCGGTAGCCGTGCAGGTCACTGCGGTCTGCCCTACGGGGAAGCTCGATCCGCTCGGCGGACTGCAAACAACGCTCGCAACCGCGCAATTGTCTGTCGCCGTCGGTGTCGGGTAGATTACCAGCCCGTTCGGATCGCCCGGATTCAATGTCTTGCCCGTAACGTTCGCGGGGCAGTTCATCACAGGCGGCGTCGGGTCAACAGTTGTCGAAGTCGTTCCAGTATTGTTGCCAGGCGTCGGATCCTGTATCTGGCTTGCAGCTACGGCTGAGTTGGTTATAGTCGTGCCGCCTGCCGTGCCAGAGCTGATTCTCACAACTATCTGGAACGTTGCAGTTTCTCCATTAGCGGTCGAAGACTTGGAGAACTGGACGTTGCCCGTTCCGCCAACCGCCGGACTTGTGATTGTCCAACCCGTTCCGCTCGTCACCCCAGCCGAAACAAAGGTCGTGTTTGCGGGAACCGCGTCCGTAACGGTCGTGTTTATTCCCGATCCGGGACCGCTATTGGCGAAGCTGATGGTGTATGTGATGTCACCGTTGACGCACGCCGGATCGGGCGAATCGGTCTTCGAAACCGCCAGATCGGCTTGCGCTATGACGGTCGTCGTCGCGGCGCTGCTGTTATTGCCAGAGGTCGGATCAGTCGTGCTGCTCGAAGTATTCGCCGTATTGCTCAGCACCGTGTTGTTCGGCGTCGAGACGCTCACCGAAACAACTATTGTGAAAGTCGCTGTCTCTGATGCAGTCACGCTCGCTTTGGTGAACGTTATAGTTCCCGTTCCTCCCACCGGCACAGAATCTGTGCGAGTCCATCCGGCAGGCGTTGTCACAGAAACCAATCCAACAAACGATGCAGGGAGCGTATCCGAAACTGTCACGCTCGCGGCATTGCTCGGCCCGTTGTTGACGAAGCTCAATGTATAGGTCAGGTTCGAGCTTGCCGCAACCGGATCGGGCGAATCACTCTTTGTGATTTGCAGGTCAGCCTGCGGCGTGAGCGTATCGGTATCGGTCGCAGAGTTGTTGCCCGGCGTTCCATCCGTGAATCCACTCGGCGCTGTCACTGTTGCTGTGTTCGAGAGCGTTCCGGCTGCGGATGCGCTGATGGTTCCCGTGACTGTGTAGGTGATGCTGCTGCCCGAAGGCATATTCACAGTGTCATTGATGTTGCCTGTGCCTGACGCAGTGTTGCCCGTCGCTCCTCCTGATGAAACGCTCGTCCACGTCACGCTTGTAAATGAGGCGGAGAATGTATCTGCCACCGTTGCGCCCGTCGCGGTGCTAGGCCCGCTGTTTGAAACAACTATCGTGTAAGTTACAGAGTTGCCGGGCACGGCTGATGTGACACCGTCGGTCTTTGTGATTGCGAGGTCCCCTTGCGGCGTCAGAGTGTCCGTGTCTGTCGCTGAGTTGTCGCCAGTATTTTGATCAGACGCTGCCGAAACGGTCGCCGTGTTCGAGAGCGTCTCTGTTGCAGATGCGCTGATGGTTCCAGTTGCAGTGTAGGTGACAGAACTGCCTGCTGGCATATTCAGCGTGTCGTTGATATTGCTCGAACCCGATGCCGTGTTGCCCGTCGCTCCACCTGCTGCAACGCTTGTGAAGGTCACGCCTGTGATCGTCGCGGGGAATGTGTCTGCGACGCTCGCGCCCGTGACATCGCTCGGTCCCGTATTCGTTACGACAATTGTATAAGTGACAGTTGTACCAGGCACTTCCGTCGTTGAGCCATCGGTCTTGGTAATCGAAAGATCGCTCTGCGGCGTGAGCGTGTCCGTATCCGTTGCTGAGTCGTTGCCATTATTAGTATCGGTAAACCCACCCGGAGCAGTAACAGTCGCCGTGTTCGACAGCGACTCTGTCGCAGCGGAACTGATTGTGCCTGTCGCTGTGTATGTCACTGAACTGCCAGGCGGCATTGTCAGCGTATCGCTGATGTTGCCCGACCCCGCTGCCGTGTTGCCCGTCGCTCCTCCTGAAGCCGTGCTGGTAAACGCCACGCCAGTTATAGTCGCCGGGAATGTGTCGGCCACAGTTGCTCCTGTTGCTGTGGATGGTCCTGCGTTGCTAACAGTTATTGTGTAAGTGACGGTTGTGCCAGGAATCTCAGTTGTTGCGCCGTCAGTCTTCGTGATTGAAAGATCGCCCTGTGGTGTGAGCGTGTCTGTGTCCGTTGCTGAGTTGTTGCCGGGTGTGGGATCGCTTGTTCCCGATGGCACGCCGACAGTTGCCGTATTTGACAAAGAACCTGTGGCCGACGGACTGACTGTGCCTGTCACCGTGTAAGTGATAGTGCTGCTGACAGGCAGATTGACCGTCTCGCTGATATTGCCTGAGCCTGACGCGGTGTTGCCTGTCGCTCCGCCAGCCGCAACGCTCGTCCACGTCACGTTAGTTAGCCCGGCGGGGAATGTATCAGTGATGGTTGCTCCGTTGACCAGATTAGGCCCGTTGTTTGTCACGACTATCGTGTAGGTAGTCTGGTTGCCCGGTATCAACGAAGTCACGCCGTTTGTCTTCGTGATTGCAAGGTCTGCCTGCGACGAAACGGTAGTCGTCTCAGTCTTCGAGTTGTTCGACTGGGTTGTGTCGGCCTTGTCCGATGTGGTCGAGGCCGTATTTGAAATCACCGTTCCTCCGGCCACAGACGAGCCTACCTGAACCGTGATGGTGAATGTCGCCGTCTCTCCGTTAGCGACGTTCGCCTTCTCGAACGTGATAGTGCCGGTCCCGCCCACCGCCACGGAATCTGTCCTGCTCCATCCGGCAGGCAACGCGCCCACGGAGACGAAAGTAGTGTTGGCAGGAATCGGGTCCGTTACCTTGACGTTGATGGAATTGTCAGGCCCGTTGTTCCTGAAGCTGATAGTGTAGGTGAGATTGTTGCCCGCAGGCACGGGATCAACATCATCAGTCTTCGATACTATTTCAAGATCAGCCGTAGCCAGCGACGTGCAAGTAGGATTGGCCGCGCCGACAACACCGGGATCGTCAGTCTGAACGCTTATGCCGCCGTCGGCTGTGACCGTACCCTGATTACAAACCTGAGAAGAGGAAATCGGCGAGACGGGCGTGTTGACCGTCACGCTAAACATGATGGTGACGGACTTGCCCGCTGGCAGCGTGAACGGCCCGACGTTCGGCGGCCCGCCCGCAGGCATAAATGAAGCAACTCGACGCGCGCTGTTTGCTCTGCTGGCGGTTGCCGCCTTAATTTTCTTGACGTTCATTACCGCAGCCGTGGCAGTCGGTTTGTCCGCAACCGGATTGAAGACTGCGTATCTGGCGCTAGCAGGAATCTGCGCGGCGTTGGAGCGCGTCGCAGCAGAATCACCATTAACTTGGTCGCTCGCCGACTGGCTCCCGCTCGCATCTGTCCCATTCGCTGCGGTCACATCACTTGAAGGCTCGCTCGCAACCTTCGCAGTTTGTGATTGAGTCAGAGCTTGGGCGATTATGAATTGAATCTGAGAAGCATCAGGCAGCCGCCTTACGCCCGGCGCTAACGAGTTTTCCATCAGCGGGCGCATCGGTTTCGGCGTCTTCTTCTTGCCTTCAAGGTAGACCTTGCCAAGCTCTCGCATCAATACGGTCAGCAGGTCGACTCGGCCATGAGCCGGGCTGATCTCAGTCGTCTGCAATTCTAGTCCGGGAACTCCGACTCTGAATTCGTCGTCTTCCTGGGGCGTTTCGTCAAAGAACCAGCCATACCCGGCTGCGGTCTCATCAATCTGAATTGCATCAGAACTCTTCGCGGCAAGCTGGTTGCCCGGCAAATCTGCGATCTCGAATCTCAGTTGCGCCATGCGCGCAATATCTTCAGGCGGGATGCCCGCCAGTTGCCACCTGTTAATAGCTGCCTGCACCATCCAATCCAAGTGGCCCTGCTCAAGCCTCGCCACGTTGCCTTCGAGCGGTTCCCTTCTATGGTCAAGCTTCAGCAGGTCGGTTATCTCGCTCAGCGCCGACTCATCTCCATCGCTCACTGCTGCTGCTTGAGCTTGCGCCTTGAAGTCGGCGGGAACCGACACGATTGACGGCAGCATCGGAGCAGTTGGCGTCGCGCAGGCGGGCTGTCCGAACTGTGGGGTTCCTGTCACGTTGACGGTCGCATTGGTGTTTGCAGTTGAGACGGCAGCGGAGCTTGCCTGAGTTACGTTGATCGTGCCGCTCGTGTTTTCGTTGATCTGAATTACGCCTACGCCACTAGCCGGGACCGTATTGCCCGAAATGTTCAGACATATAGTCCCGCCTGCAGATGAGCTCGTGCCGGTCGAGGCGTCGAACTCAACGTGACTGCCAGAGGTGTCGGTCAAATTATTGCCGGTCACTGTTGCGTCGAGCATCGAGGTGTTAATGGCCCGCACGCGCATGACTTCGATAACCGACGTAGTGTTGGCCGAGACGACGTTGCCCGTCAGCGAAGCTTTCATCGTTGTCGAGCTCTGGGTCTGCAAAAGAACGCCGTTGCCCGTGCCATCGCCTGCCGTCCAGAGGTTCGCCGCCTGACCTATGTGATTGTTGCTCACGATGACATCGCCGCTTGCGGTCGTGCCAGCTCCGCTCGACGTGAGGTTGACCGATATGCCGTGTTTCGAGGTCGAGCCGAGGCGGTCAATGGTGTTGTTATCAATCTTCAGCTTGTTCACGGAGGTTCCGTCACCGGTGAAGGTGATGCCGCGAGCGCCGACGATATTGTTGATCGTATTGTTCTGAATCGTGATGTCGGCATTGGCCGTCAACCCGTTCGTCATGCTTATCGCGCCGAGATTCGTGACCGGGCGCATGAGTGTGTCGAAAGTGTTCGAGTCTATATTGACGAACATATTCACGTCGCCAAACGGATTGAGTGAGATGCCGCCGTTGCCAGTGCTGGCAGCGGCATTCGTGAAGCTCGAATTTTTTATCGTCACGTTGACAGTGCCGGTCGAGCCGGTTATCCCGTTGACCTGCACGCCGTCGCCAAACAGCCCTGTGAATGAGCAACTGCTCTGGACCGTCAGCGCCATACTCGACGTGCCCTGCGCCTCCATGAAGATTCCGTCGTTGCCGTTCGGCGCGCTTGAGAAAGTCGAGGCCGAAACCGTCAGCTTCGTCAGGTCAGCGTTGTTGTTGACAAGATGGATTCCGTCCCCGGTGTTCGTGTTGCCCCAGGCCGTGATGGTTGTGTTATCAACCAGACATGTTCCTTTGAGGTTCGACGCGTTGATGCCGTTGTTGGTGATTGTCGTGAGCAGCATCAGCGTCAGCGACACGTTCTGCGCGTTCGTCAGATCAATGCCTGAACTTGTGTTCTGAATCGTCCCGCCGCTGTTGGCCGTGCCGCTTCCCGTAACGGTGAAACTGCCCGTTGTGTTCGTCAGGGTGATTCCGCTCGTTCCGCCATTTGCCGATACGCTCGTCAGCGAAATTTGCAGAGCCGTCGTACTAGAGGCATGTGTTACCTGCACGGCGGTCGCGCCAGCCGAATTGACCGTGCCGCTCGTCGTGCCGACTGTTCCGCTGTGGTCAGTAGAAACGATGCCTTTCGCAGTGCCGGTCGTGAAGATGCTGACCGCGCCGAGACTGTATGTGCCTGTGCCTCCGGTTATCGTCACTGCCTGATTGACCATTCGCGCGCCGCTTGTGCCAAGCGTCATCCCGTTCGAGAAGGTGACGTTGCCATTTGCATTGTTGATATTGATTCCCGCGCTGTTTGCGCCGCCCGTGATCGTTCCTGTCTGGAAGGTGATTGTGCCGCCCGTAGTGCCGTCAATGTTGACCACGCGCTGGCCCGATGTGTTCTGTGTGATGCTGCCGCTGTAGGTCACATTGGGCGCGCCCGGAGTCGCGCCGACGTTGAAAGCCGCGCCGGTCGGGCTTGTGATACTCGCGCCGGTCGAAAAGCTGAAAGTGCCGCCGGAGCCGTTGAGAATATCCACGCCCGCGTCGCCGCCGTTCAGAGTAGTTGTGCCGTTGAAATTGTATGTGCCGTCAGCATTGTTGAATTGCAATCCGTCGCCAGCCGTCGCGCTGAGCGTGCCGGTGTTGAATGTGAGCGTGCCCGTGTGCCCGTTCGTGACGCTCAGTAACGAACCGGTGGTCGCCTTAGTGACATTGCCGGGATAAGTCAGGCTCACCGACCCGCCATTGATATTGATGGCCGCCGAAGCTGCCGCGCTGCCGCTCAGGCCCGTGCCTCCTGATGTTATGCCGAGCGTGCCAGTGACAGAGACTAGATTTAGGTTACTGTTTGGTGAGCTCGTTGATTCAAGCGTGCTGAAGCTGACGTTCGAGCCGAACGCGCCGCTCGTCGTAATGTTAATAGCGCCGCCCGTGCCCGTCTTGCTAACTGTGCCGATGACGAGGTTGCCGACCGCGCCGCCGTTGAAGCCGAAAAAGCCCGGCGTGTTATTGACGTTCAATCCTTTGATGGTGTTTCCGCTCCCAAGATCAACGCCGTTGCCTGCGCTCGTAGTGATAACCGGCGCGGTGTTAGTGCCCGCAGCAAAAGTCTGATACGCGCTGCTGCTGTTGGCATCGGCTGTAAGGACCGTGTTAAATGCTACGGCCTCGCCAACCAGCTTCTGATTGTCGCGGAGATTGATGCCGTCCGTCTCAGAGTACGTGCCTGTGCCTGTGCGGAGCGCGATGCTGTCGCCCGGTTGAGGATTTGGAGCCGCGCCGGTGTTCACCGTATTGAAGGCGGCGATTGTCTTAAAGGGTTGGCTGAACGTACCGCGATTGAGTGAGCTGGATGCGCTGTTATCAATAAACCATGCCATGCCGCTGATGGTGATTGTCACCGTCGCGGCGACATCAGATGTCTTTGCTCCGTCGCTGATTTTATATGTGAATGTATCGCTGCCGGTAAATCCCGGCGGCGGTTCATACGTAAAGCCGCCGTTAGCATTCAATGTCACTGTGCCGTGAACGCCGCCTATGCCTGTGGCTGTTGTGTTCGTCGGTGTGCCGACATTGCCCGGCGCACCCTGCACTTGAGTGACGGTCAGGCCAGTGTTGTTGCCCGTGTCGGGGTCAACGTCGTTTGTCAGCACGCCGGGAGCGGCGATGGAGATAGGGATGTTGCCGCTTGCCGTGAAGCTGTCGTCGAAAGCAACCGGTGAACTCGCAATGCTCCCATTTTGATATGTTGTGTTTGAATCAACCATGTCTGAGAAGACGACGTTGGTTGCGTCCATTCCGCCTGTGTTCGTTATGGTGACGGTGTACATGATTGTCTCGCCGGGATCGGCTTTGCCGTCACCATCGTCTGAGACAATCGTCGCGGTCTTGGTAGCCGTGAGCGTGGCTGCCAGCGGGCTTGTCATTGACGCTCTGGTCGCTGCCTTTGCCAAAGGCGAAACCGGATCGCTTTCAGATGGATTCAGGATGCTTCTCATTAACGGGCTGTATGGCTGAACTCCATTGATCTTTGCATCAGCAAATCGGTCGGACTGCGTGTTGCGCAAGTCCAAGCGCGATGCGCCAGTCCAGCTTGATGTACCGGTTAAAGCGGAGACGTAAATGGAACAGACTAATCCAAAAACGAAATAGCGAAGCAAGCGAGAACGGTTTTTAAGCATGACAAAACTCCTTAGAAGTGAGGCGGAGAAATTCTTGCGTGATGGAGACATCTGATGTTTTATTAGATTTATTTAGCAAGATAAAACAAGTCTTCCGGCACCTCGGTCCTTGCAGATATTGATGTTGTTTAACCCGACAAAACGGAAAAACGATTATCTCCCGTCCGAAGCACTTAAGCTTGAACCGGACCTGGCAACCAAACCTGGGGCTCGATTGCGCTATTCTACGCCAATAGCGGGGGCTGTCATTTGATCCAACCTGCTGACGTTACAGCAAGCCCGCAGGAACGGGGATATCTTAATATTACCTCGTTGCTCGTAAAACGGAGGGGAGCCAAACGCGGCGATATTATTGATTCGACTATCCCTTGAAAAAAGTAACGCGGTGACTATACAACCAACCGCCCAATTTGGCAAATGCTTTTTTGCTCACACAAATGAAAGGCGCAAAGCTGCTTGCAACTAGACCGGTCCACTCGATTCTAAGCAGCCTCGCTCGCAAGCCGAAGAGCAACCGTTCGAGTCTTCGGCGCTTTTGATTCAAAGGCTCGTGTCGGGGAGCGCCTGACGCGCAACGCTCCTTGACCATTGACCCAAGTCAGACACCCCGCCAAAGGCGGTCGCCCTTGCTTCTTCGTTCTTTGACAACCATCCGCTTCAATGCCGGATGAGCTAAAACAGTCCTTGGTCGTCGCCCCCTTCTTGCTCGCGGATGTATGCTCATATCTGCTCTATCTCAAATCGAACGGTTGATACTGCATACCCTCGCGCCCAGAAGTGCTCCCCGCTGAAATTGCGCTCTTGCCTTTGAGAAAACCGATCACTGAAGCTACCCCATACTTTGGCTGTATCTCCATGCACATATGTACATGGTCTGGCATCAATCGCCATTCTATGATCCGGCATTCTTTCTGCCGGGCCAATGCGTGAAAGATCGGCCCAAGCTCTTTGCGAATCTTCCCAAACAACGCCTTGCGACAGCGTTTGGGAATAAATACAACGTGATACTTGCAATTCCATTTCGAATGCGACAAGCTCTGGTAGGTTTTGATCATAGGGTTCTCCTTTGGTCTTCATCATCAAGCCACATGCGAGAAAAACTCTACTGCCGGAACGCTCAAAGCTTTTCAAGTTGCACTGGTCGAACCAGTTGTGGCGTTAATTGTTAGCAGCGTCAGGTTGGAATTGTTGTTGACGAAGTTGACACCGTTGCCGCTCACTGAGGTCCAATCCATTATCGTTGAGTTGGCGAGCAAACATGTGCCTTTCAGGTTCTGCGCGTCAATGCCGTGCGCGCCCGTGTTGTTAATCTTAATCCATGACAGTGACAGGTTCTGCGCGTTGTCGGCGAGGATACCCGACCCTGTGGTGTTTTGAATGACGCCGCCGCTGTCAGCCGTGCCGCTGCCGGTGATAGTGAAGCTGCCGCCCGTGTTCGTCAGCACGATGCCGTTGGCGTCGCCCAGTAACAGCGGCGCATGAATGATCCAGCACCCGATCAGGAGCGAGGCGGAAAGACGCCTTGCAGCGCGATACAGAAATTCAACGTCAGGTACGGCTGCATATTGTTGTGCGGCTGATCGCCGCCTGCTGGCGCTAACGCGTTGCCCGAGAAAGAGACCTGATTACCCGGCGCGACATAGACGTTGTTGCCCGTGCCGAGAGCAAGTCCGCCGGGATCGAGATTATCAGCGGGTCGCACCGACATGCTGACGCCGTGGCTGTGCGATGGTATCTCAGATTCCAGGAGAGTAACTGTCTCGCTTCCGCCCGTCTCTCCGAGATCATGCAATGAGAGTCCTGGCCCCTGTCCCGGATGCATCGGCGCGCGCCCCTGCAGATCAGGCAACGCAAAATTCGATTTGCCGTCGCCGCCGTAGGTTGTGCCCAACAGCGAAAACAGCGCCGTGTTTTGTGAAATCGGAAGTATCTGGCCATCGCAAAAGGCCCAGCCTTGCGGAGCAAAGTTGAAAGGAAAGATGCGAATTTCAGCTACAAAAGGGTCTGCCATGAAAGTTCTCCTTATCTTTTGCCTTATGAACCTCGAACATCGAAACGATCACCTGTGTGCTTTCAACTGCAAAGCTTCTTTTTACGTCTGGCTCGGAAAGATTCCGAACAGCGAGATGATGAAGTCAATGCAAAGGTACGGCTGGAAGTTCGTATGCGGCTGGCTGCCTCCTACTGCCGACATGCTTTGCGGAGACAAGACTTGCGGCGTGAACTCAGAAGCGTAAGCCTCTGCGCCTGTGCGTCCAAGAACGTTATTTTGCGGCGAGCGGGCGCTGGATGGATCGGCTGAAGCAAGCAATGCATGACTATGAGCGGGAATTTGTTGCACGGTAAGCGTAATCTCTTCCGCGCCTCCCGTCTCGGCAAGCACGAAGCCATTGCCCTGATGAATCGGGATGCGGCCTCGCAGGTCGGGCAATGCGAAGGTTGACTCTCCGTCGCCGCCGTAGGTCGTGCCTATCAATTGAAACAACGTCTCGTTTTCGGAGATAGGCAGCAATTGGCCTTCGCAAAACATCCAGCCTGCCGGAGCGAAGTTTCCGGCGAACATTCTGATTTCTCCAACATAAGGTTGTGCCATTGTTTCCTCCTTAATTCTGACTGGGGAAGATGCCCTGAAGCGCAATACAGAACGACAGCGTCAGAAACGGTTGCATGTTGAGATGCGCCTGGCTGCCGCCGACATTTGCGATGGTGCCGGGGTCCATGCCTACGAGGCTGGTAGGCGCGCGATACAGATCCAGACCGGGCTGACCCAAGACGAGGTTCGCTGCGGGTGTGTCGGTTGTTGCGGCGTTGTTGCTTCCAACCAGCACATGCGTATGCGTCGGCAATTCGGAAATCGAAAGCGTGTGCGCCTGTTCGCCGCCTCGTTCGCCAAGCGTGTGCCCGCTGCCCATGTGAATGGGGACTCGCCCGCGCAGGTCGGGCAATGCGAAGTTCACACGACCATCGCCGCCATAGGTCGTGCCCAACAGCGAAAACAGCGCTTGGTTCTGGTTGATGGGCAGAAGTTGCCCATTGCAAAGCGCCCAGCCTTTGGGCGCGAAGACAAAACTCATGATTCTGATTTCTGACAGGAAAGGTTCAGCCATTATCTTTTTCCTCCTAGCTTATTTGCCCAACCGCTAAACAACAGAAAGACCTAACGAGGCCAGACGTGACCTAACGCCTTGATGGACTGCTTGAACTTATCCCCAACCGGAGGTCTTCAATACATCACTTCATGTAATACTACTTTCAGTGGCAGCGATTCTATACATTGATACAAGATAAGTCAATACTTGGTGAGAATAATTTGGGTTGAATGCTCGCGACTGAAGCCTTAGACTCGCAACAATGTCCACGAGGCATCAGGCATCCTAAATCTCTTTGGAGGGGAAAATGATAACTTCGAGACGCAGCTTTCTCAGAGCAGGCAGCATTATGGGTTTAACGGCACTGGCTACGGGGCGATTCAGCGCTTCAGCCTTTGCTCAGGGCGGCTACAAGAAACGTCTTGGATCAGGTATCGGCTCGGAGATTCCCGCAGAGTCGCTCAAGGATCCGCTCGCAAATATCACAAGGGAGATGTTCACAAATACCCTTATGACAACCTACAGCTTCTCTTCAAACGATGTGAAGCTTGGAGACCTTATTTTAATTGAGGTGCAGAACCTCAACCCGCCTTATGTCAAGGGAACGGGCAGGAGCACAAAAGAATGCTTTGCCCTCAAATTCGCAGGCTCACAAGCCCTCTCTTTGCGACAGAACACTTATGCGGTGCAGCACGCCAAGCTCGGCAAGTTTCAGTTGTTCATAGTGCCGGGCGATGCGAGCGCAGGATCAGGGACGACCTGCACGGCGATCATCAATCGCGTTAATCCCTGATCCACAAAACTATCGCTCGCAGCGAAGGCAGTAATAGATCATGCGAAGAGCGCAGGCGTAGCTGTCACTAGCGATGGAGTCGTCATTGCTCGCGCTCTTCGCGCGCTGCCGCGGGTCTCTCCCCCCGCCACTCCATCAGGTAGCTGTAGCCGCTCTCGCCCGACTTCACGAACCCCAACCGCTCGAACAATCCGCGCGAGCGGTTGTAGCTTTCGACGTAAATGCGAAGCGGCTTTCCGATCCTCGTCGCCTCGTTCATCAATTCTCTAATGATTGGCGTTCCTATGCCTGCGCTTCGGCGTTCGGGAAGAACGGTTATGTCGAGTATGCGTATCTCTTTTTCAATCTCGGCGACGTATAGACGTCCTACAGCATTGCCATCTGCGAGAATGATGAATTGCTCGCCGCTCGGATAATACTCGCGGTAATGAATCTGCTGAGCGTTGAATTGCATCTTAATGAAGGCATTACGTTGTTCTTCGCTCCAGTTCGTGAGCGCAAGCTCTTCAAGTCGCGTGCTGCCATAGACTGATTGGAGAAACGGTTCGTCCTCCGGCGCTGTGGGCCTGAAACTTATGACCCGTGAATCATCGAGCGCGATTCTCTTTTGTCCGATTTCCATGCTATTCAATCACGTAATTGCAAATGGCTTCGTACTGCACGCCGTTTTTGTCCATGCCGATGGGAACAAGAAACAGGTCGAGCTGGCCGAGCTTTTCATGCTCAAGGCGGTAAATTCTCTGCTCGATTGCGCCATTGATGCGCCCCACAAATACCAGAGAGAACTGAACCTGGCGAGCCGACGATCCGACATCTGTCACGCTAACAAGCTCAAGATTCGCTGTTTGCGAATCGCCGTAATGCACCACGAACTTCGTATTCACGCAATCTGAGAACATATCAATAGAAAAACGCTCCGGCATATTCATAAATCCCCGCTCGATTGATTAACTCGATTGATTAATCTTTAGGCCACCACTCCATTTTATAATGGCTGCCAGTATCGCCCGTTATTTGAAACCCAAGCCGCTCATAGAGCCGAGCGGCGCGATTATCCTTTGCAACATGGAGCGTGACAGGCTTGCTGGCCGCCCGCGATTCTTCAATCAGTGAACTGACTATCATAGCCCCAACGCCTTTTCCTCTGTGCTCCGACAAAAGAGCGATGTCAACGAGCCGAACCTCGCTCTCAGACCGATAAACCATAATTCTTCCGGCTGGCTGCTCATTGAGAATTATGATTTGGTGATCGGCCCCCGCAAAAGCTATGTCGTAGTGGCGCTGTTGAGCCGTGAACTGTAACTTCAAAATCATCTCCTGCTGCGCTGAATCTAATCCCCATGCGGCCATCTCTTCGGCTCGCACGCTTCGATACAACTCAAACAGAAAAGATTCGTCATCCGCCGTTGCACGTCGCAACCGCACAGAATCGTTTGTCGCCGTTTCCATAGCCATTTCAGATTGAACGCGTAAGGCTCAATACAACCCTTAACAGGCGCGAGGATGGTACTCGACCGTCCATCGCATGTCAAATAGAGCGTGTTAAGAAATGAGGCGAAAAGGAAAAACAGGAAAGAGGATGAGCGTTTTAGTGCACTCATATCCTCCGATTGAGCGCCATTTCGCCTCATGACGATCTCGCCTGCTTCGTCAAGTCGTCACAGAGTTCTTCGCTCGCGGCGTGCCGTTTATCGGGTTGCCGCCTGAGTCAGTGCCATTGCGAATCGCTCCGTATTGTTCGTCCTTTCGCTCCCCCTAGTAAAAGCGGGATGATAATAACAAAGCTTCATCTTCCCCGACAAAGAGGCCGGCAGCGAAAAAAATCGAACTTAAATTTGCTTTGGTTCGTTCGGCTTGCTATAGTAAGTACTTACTTACTTCAATCGGGGGATTCATATGGTCACTGCAATTGCGAGCAGGGCGGCAGGCGCGCGCATGACGGCCCGCGACAGGCGGCTTCAGATTGTCAATGTCGCTGCGGAGCTTTTCTCTCAAAAGGGGTTCAGCGGCACGACTACTAAAGAGATTGCCGACCGCGCGGGCGTAAGCGAAGCCATCATCTTTCGCCACTTCGCCACAAAAGACGATCTCTACACAGCGATTTTAGATTACAAGGTCCGGCAGAGCGCCGAGCGACTCCAAGTCCATCTGAAGGAAGCCGCGAGTCGCAAAGACGACGCCGCCTTTTTCGGCACGCTCGCATTCGAAATGCTTGAGTTTCATGAGAAAGACAAGACCTTCATGCGGCTGCTGCTCTTCAGCGCGCTCGAAGGGCACGACCTGTCTGAGATATTTTTTCACACGAGCGCCCGCGAAACAAAAAATCACATACGCCGCTATATCAAACAGCGCATCGCCGACGGAGCGTTCCGCAAGGTAGACCCGGCGGTGGCCGCGCGCGCTTTCGTTGGAATGGTTCTGCATCAGGTGCAGGTTCGGAACCTGTTCCAATTCGATGACGTAAAACTCTCTAACCGCGCGATTGCAGACCGCTTCGTTGAGCTTTTCATGAGCGGCATTCGCGCGCCCGAACACAAGAGCAACAGGCGAAAATCCGTTTAACTAAGAAGACATGTTCCCTACCCCGCTCACTAATGAGCAACTTAGTAATGAGATACAAGATGACCACCGCAATGATAAAAAGGAATGCAAAGAAACTCGCTGCTGTTTTCCTGCTTTCGTCGCTCACCCTGCTAGCAGCCTGTTCGGGCAGCAAGCAGGAGGCGAACACTAAGAATATGAACAGCGCGCAAGGCGCGCCCATTCAGGTTTCGACGACGCAGGTCGTAGAACGCGACATTCAGCGCGGTCTCGAAGTCGTAGGCTCGCTCGAAGCTGAAGACGAAGTGACTGTGTCGAGCCAGGCATCGGGCAACCTCGATGAGATCACGGTTGACGTAGGCTCGCCCGTGCATCGCGGGCAGACGATTGGCCGCCTTGATGAGCGCGAGCTTCGATTGAAGGTCGAACAGGCTGAAGCTGCGCTGCGTCAGGCCGAAGCTAGACTTGGCGTGAAGCGGGGCGAGAAGCTCAACCGCGAAAAGCAGCCCGACGTGCGACAGGCACGGTCAGGGCTTGAGCGCGCCCGCTACGATCTGAACGCCGCCGAGAAGCTGGCAGAGACTGGCGATATTTCCAGGCAGCAGCTAGACGTTTATCAGCGAACGTTCGAGCAGGCCGAAGCGCGTTACGAAGCCGCGCTTGAAAACGTGCGCAATCTCGAAGCTGTGCTCGAAGAAAAGCGCGCCGCGCTCGACCTTGCAAAGAAGCAGTTGACCGACACGGCCATCATCTCTCCGATCAACGGCGTTGTTAAAGAGAAGATTGCCTCGCGTGGCGAGTACCTTCAGCCGGGCAAGCCAATCGTGACCATCGTTCAAATACATCCGCTCAGGCTCAGGCTCGAAGTGCCGGAAACCTTCGCGGCAAACATTGGACAGGGCCAGACCGTGACGCTTAAGGTTGATTCATTCCCTGACCGCGAGTTCAAAGGCATAATCCGACGCATCAACCCTTCGGTTGACGAAAAGAATCGCTCGCTCATCGCGGAAGCCGAAGTGCCGAACGAATCAGGTCAGTTGCGACCCGGCATGTTCGCCCGCGCGCAGATCGTATCGAACGCTAAGGGCACGGCGCTGATGGTTCCTGAAAAAGCAGTCGTATCGCTCGCGGGCATAAACAAAGTCTTCGTTGTCGAAGGCGACAAAGCAGTCGAGCGGCAGGTGAAATTAGGAACGCACGACGGCTCGCTGGTCGAGATTGTTGAGGGTGTCAAGCTCGGCGACCGTGTTATAACGAGCAACACCGAACAGCTCCACGATGGAGCAAGCGTGGCTGCATCATAGAATAAGGGTCGGGGGCCAGGGTGGCTGTTGCCTTGAAACAGGCTTCCAGAGCCATTTTCAAGGCAATAGTACTCAGATAACTAACCATTGATCATAGACTACTGAGGAAATATGCAAAAGCTCGCAGAGATATGTATTAAACGGCCAGTTTTCGCGACGATGATTGGGCTTGCCATGATCGTGATTGGCGGATTCGCCTATCTGAAGCTGGGCGTTGACCTCTTCCCGAAGGTTGAATTCCCGACCATCACCATCACGACAGTTGTGCAAGGCGCGTCGCCCGAAGAGATCGAGTCGCAGGTCACGAAGAAGATTGAAGAAGCTGTCAACACGATTGAAGGCATTGACGAGCTTCGATCAGTTTCTGCTGAAGGCGTGTCGCAGGTCTTCATCACTTTCGTGCTTGAGCGAAACGGGGATGAGGCAGCCTCAGACGTGCGTGACCGCGTCAACCGCATTCTCAGGGACCTGCCCGAAGACGCCGACCCGCCTGTGATTGAAAAGCTCGACGTTGACGCCGCGCCCGTGATGTCTGTAGCCGTGTCGGGCAAGCGTAGCCTGCGCGAGATAACTGAAATAGTAGACAAGCAGGTTAAGCAGAACATCGAGTCAATGTCCGGCGTCGGCCAGGTCCGATTCATCGGCGACCGCAAGCGCGAGATTCAAATTGTTCTCGACCCGAACAAGTTGCGCGCCTACAACCTGACGGTTGATCAGGTGCGGCAGGGCATCGCTTCGCAGAACATCGAGATTCCTGGCGGGCGATTGGAGCAGGGCGCAAATGAGATGACACTGCGCACGATGGGCCGTGTTGAGCGCGTCGAAGATTTTAACAACATCATCGTCGCCAATGTCGGCTCGGCTCCTGTTCGCGTGCGCGACATCGCTTATGTTGAAGACGGCGTTGAAGAACCTCGCACTATAGCGCGACTCGATGGCGAGCAGGCCGTCGTGCTTGAGATTCGCAAGCAGTCAGGCACAAACACTGTGCAGGTTGTTGACTCGGTGAAGCAGCGGCTCGCAGAGATTAAAAAGAATCTGCCGCCTGACTTCAACGTGCAGGTCGTGCGCGATCAGTCGACGTTCATAAAAGGTTCGTTCCACGCGATTCAGGAGCACCTGTTGATGGGCGCGCTTTTTGCCGCGCTCGTCGTGCTCGTTTTCATTCGCAACTTCCGCGCGACGATCATTTCAAGCATAGCGATTCCGACCTCAATCATCGCCACCTACGCGCTGATGTGGTATTTGAACCTTACGCTCAACAACATCACGATGCTCGCGCTCGTGCTGTGCGTCGGAATCGTAATAGACGACGCAATAGTTGTGCTTGAAAACATCTACCACTTCATCGAAGAAAAGGGCATGTCTCCGATTGCCGCTGCGATAGCTGGCACGAAAGACGTTGGCCTTGCGGTCATGGCGACGACCTTTTCGCTGATAATCATCTTCCTGCCGCTCGCGTTTATGACCGGAATAGTCGGTCGCTTCATGGCGGGCTTCGGATGGACTGCTGCGTTTGCAATAGCCGTGTCGCTGTTTGTGAGCTTTACGATCACTCCGATGCTTGCTTCGCGGTTCATCAGGAAGAAGGAAGGCAAACACTCGTCGAAAGAATCGAAGCTGTACCGCTACATTGACGGCCCGTACACGGCGATGCTCAAGTGGTCAATGGCACATCGCAAGACGATTGTTCTGGCGGCGTTTCTTGTGACTATCTCTTCGTTCTGGCTCTTCCAGTGGATCGGAAAAGACTTTTTGCCGCAGGATGATCAAGCGCAGATGGAAGTGACGCTGAGACTCCCTGAAGGCGCATCGCTTGATACGACGGACAAAGTTGTTCGCGAGTTGAGCGAGAGGATGAAGAATGATTTTCCGCAGGGCGTTGTGGGTCATATCCTCACATCGGTAGGCGCTGACCAGCAGCAGCGAGTCAATCGCGCTTCGATATTCTTCGATCTTGTCCCGATGGAGGAGCGCAGTGTCTCGCAGCAGCAATTGATTGCGGCAGCGCGCAACTGGTTCCAATCAAATCCTGAATATTTGCCCTATCACCCTGCTGTGCAGGTTCCCGGCGCAATCTCTGGCGGCGGCTTTGTGAACGCCGACGTTGTGTTCGTCATTCGCGGGCCAGAGATTGCCAAACTGAAAGAGTATTCAAACAAGGTTGTCGAGATTCTGCGCAACACGCCGGGCGCTGTCGACACTGACACGACGCTCGAAGAGGGCAAGCCCGAAGTGCGCGTCAACATCAATCGCGACAAGGCGAGCGATCTTGGCGTATCAGTCGGCTCAATTGCGGGCGCGCTGCGCACGATGGTCGGCGGGCAGGTCATCTCTTCATACAAAGAAGGCGATGATCGTTACGACGTTCGGTTGCGCGTTGATGAAAAGTATCGCGCTGACGCGAGCGGCGTCGCGCAACTCTATGTCCCCTCATTGAAGGCCGGAAACGTGCGGCTCGATAACGTCGTCTCGCTCAGCGAAGGCACGGGTCCGGCACAGATTGATCGTTACAATCGGCAGCGGCAGGTCGTAATCTCGACTAACGTCGCGCGCGGGCACTCGGCATCGGAAGTGATGGCGGGATTGATGAAGCAATTGCCCTCGGTTCAGATGGATCACGGATATGAGGCGGAGTTCAGCGGGCGCTCGCGCGAGATGGGGCGCGCTGCGGGCGCGTTCCTGATGGCGTTTGGGCTGTCGCTGATTCTGATGTACATGATTTTGGCGGCGCAGTTCGAGAGCTTCATCCATCCGGTGACCATCTTGCTGAGTCTGCCGCTTTCGATACCGTTCGCGATCATCTCGCTCTTCGCGACGGGCCAGAACTTTTCGATCATCTACTCGTCAATCGGCGTGCTCGTGCTGTTCGGAATCGTCAAGAAGAACTCGATCTTGCAGATTGACCATGCGAACAACCTGCGTCGAAGAGAAGGCATGCCGCGATACGACGCGATAATTCAAGCGTGCCGCGACCGTATGAGACCAATACTTATGACAACGTTTGCGCTTGTCGCAGGGATGATTCCGATGGCATTTGGTACGGGACCCGGCTCAGGCTCGCGTCGGTCGGTTGCGATAATGATCATCGGCGGGCAGACGCTCTGTTTGCTGCTGACGCTGCTCGTGACGCCAGTGGCTTATTCGATCTTCGACGACTGGGCGAATTCGACTGTATGGGGTCGCATCGCGCGAGGCGCGCGAATGCCGTTCGCGTGGGCGCGTCGCAAGCTGGCATCCGCAACGTCAACGTTTCTAAGTTTGTTCAGATAATGGCAGAAGAACTACCGAGTAACAGAGGCACGGAGAAGACACAGAGATGGTTTGTTCGGCGACCCACGCGCGTTCTCTGTGGTTTAAAGGTAAAAGCTATGTGGATTAATCAGAAGGCATTCATTTATCGCGCATTTGCAATTGCGTCATTGGTTTGCATTTCATTGCCGATGACGAGCGCGGCGCAAATCGTCAAGCTCGCCGAGAAGCCATCGCAAGAGGCAAAGCAAGCGGCTCCTGCAACCACGCAAACGCCAGTCGTGCCGCGCGTCGGCGTGGACGAGAGCCAGCCGCTCGCGCTCACGATGTTTGATGCCGTGAAGATGGCGCTCGAAAATAATCGCGAACTCGAAGTCGAGCGCATAAACGTGCAGCAGGCCGATTACGATCTGTTCGCGGCGCGCGGCGCGCGAGACATCGGCACGACTGCCTCGATTTTCTACGAGCATCGGACTGTGCCCGTAGGCTCTGTGCTCGCGGGCGGCGCAAACGGCACGCTGACGACGAGCACGCTTAATTATGATTTTGCCGCGACGCAGTTGTTGCCGACGGGCGGCCAGTGGCTCGCGCAATTCACGAACTCGCGGTCTGACACAAACAGCCAGTTTGTCTCGCTCAACCCGCAGTACAACACTGCGCTCAACATTCAGATTCGTCAGCCAATACTTCGCAACTTCTCGATTGACGATGCGCGCCGCCGCATTCGCATTGCGAATCGCAGGCTCGATCTTTCGGACAGTCAATTTCGCCAGCGCGCAATTGACATAGTCTCGCGCGTCGAGCGCGCTTATTGGGATTTAGTATTCGCGTTGAAAGACGTTCAGATTCGCCGTGAAGCGGTTGATCTGGCGCGCACGCAGCTTGAGACGAATCAACGCAAAGTCAACGAAGGCACGCTTGCGCCTATCGAGCTTGTGTCGGTCGAAGTTGAATTGGAGAGAAGGAACGAAGCTGTGTTGACCGCGCTCGAAGCGGTCACGCGAGCCGAAAACGCGCTCAAACAGTTGATACTCGGAGATCGGCAGGCGAAGCAGTGGAATCAGCCGATCATCCCAACTGAAACGCCCGACCTGCGCGATGTGACATTGGATTTGAACGAAGCCACTCGCGCGGCGTTTGCTAATCGCCCTGAGCTTGCTCAGAACGAATTGCAAAAAGAGATCAATCAGACTGACACGAAGTTTTTCGAGAACCAGACGAAGCCGCAGGTTGATTTGATTGCGTCGTACACTTCGACGGGACTGAGCGGAACGCGCTCGCTCACAGGCAATCCGTTCTCGTCAACGACCGGTTTACTGCTTGACCGCGTCAACGAGTTGTCGGGACTTGCAGGCGTTCCACCGATAATTGTACCGCCGACTGCGCCGCTGCCCGATTTTCTAATCGGCGGATACACGCAGAGCTTGAAGAATCTATTTAGCAACGACTTTCGCACGTTTCGCTTCGGCGTCTCATTCGGCTTTCCGTTGAAGAATAGAACTGCTGAAGGGCAATTGGGGCGCGCGCTTGCGGAAGGGCGCAAGATTGATTCGCAGCGCAAATTGCTCGAACAATCAATCGAGGTGGAAGTGCGAAACGCAATTCAAGCTGTTGAGACTGCGCGGCAGCGGGTCGAGACAGCGCAGGCTTCGCGCGAGGCTGCCGAGAAGCAATACGAAAGCGAAGTGCGCCGATTTCAAGCAGGGCTTTCGACGACCTATTTTGTGCTTGAACGGCAAAACGCTCTGTCTGAAGCGCGTGGCCGCGAGCTTCGCGCAATGACAGATTACAACAAAGCCGTTGCCGAGCTTCAGCGCGTGATGGGCACGACCTTGACAACGGCCAATGTCGAGCTGAAGCCAGCTACGTCGCAGCGATGAGGGTCTGATCAAAATTGTCGGAATGGTTTCGAGTTACTATGACGAGAAGCGCCCGCCGCGCTTGCTGTCCATAATCTTGCGGTAGTCGTCGCCTTCAATGAGAATGCGGCGGCACATCTCATAAAGGCGCGAACGCAATCGCACACCCACGCGTTCCGTGAGCGTCTCGCCGTAAGCTGTGCCGATTGGCATGTCGAGGTAGTTCGAGGTGAAGATGGTTACTTTCTTGTCGTTGTATCGCTTGTTGATGATGTGAGTGATAGTCTCCTGTACCCACTCGGTCGGCTTGCTTGCGCCAAGCTCGTCAAGCACGAGCACCTCTGCGTCGAAGATGGGAGTCAGAATCTTCAATTCCGAAGTGTGCGTGTTCGGGTTGTAGCTGTCTTGAATCTCTTTGAGCAGATCGCGGAAGTCGTAAAAAAGTCCGGGAATCCCTTTCTTGATTAACTCCTTCAAGGCAGAAACCGCTAAATGAGTCTTCCCCACCCCACAGCTTCCCAAAAATAACAGCCCGACATCAACGAGCGGGTACTCGTCGACGAACTTGCGCGCGTTCATCAGCGCGCGATAGAGCGACGGTTGAAGCGGCTCGAAGTTATCGAACGAGCAATGCATGAAACGGGCGGGTATGCGCGCCTGCGAGAGAAGAACTTCCGAACGCGCCGCTTTTTTGCAGCGGCAGGGACGAACGCCGCGACCTTCGACTAACTCCCATCCGGTGCCGCCGCAATCCGGACACGGCGCAAGATTTAAGTTTGCCGACTCTGCTGACATCCAGTATTTCCCTGCTTAAAACCTAAGGCACTGAGGCTCCCTGCTATCAAACGTTCGGCATTATATGGAAGCCCTCATGAAAAAGCAATCATAAAGACACTCTTTTGAAACACTTTTTTAACCTGAAACTTTACCGCGAACATAATCTCGACATTGCTTCCTTAACGCTAAATGTTTCAACGCGAGAGTCGCATGAGCGAGCGCTTCAAAACCGATTCTATTGTGCGCTCGCCTTCTTCGCGCATTGCGGCTGAGACTGCTTTTTCAGCAACGGGCTTCGGGTAGCCGAGCGACATAAGCGCCGCAATCGTGTCGTCGCGCACCACGGCTTCCGTCACGACAAGCTCGCGGCTCGCGGCTGCCGCGCTCACAGTCTCTTCGATGGCAATTGCGCCGAGCTTATCACGCAACTCGACGACGACTCGCTCAGCCGTCTTGCGCCCGACCCCTGGAATCGCCGTGAGCCGCGCAAGGTCGTTGTTGCGAATCGCCTGAATTAATTCAGCAGCAGGCATCCCTGATAACATCGTGATGCCGAGCTTCGGGCCTATGCCGCTCACGGTTGTTACCTTCAAGAATAGTTCTTTTTCAAGAGCGGTAAAGAAACCGAATAGCTGAATGAGGTCTTCGCGAACGTGCGTGTGAATCTTGAGCGTAACGTCCGCGCCCGGCTCGCCCAATTCATAGAATGTCGAAAGCGGAATCGTAACTTCGTAACCAACGCCTCCGACATCAATGATAATTGTGTTAGGCTGTTTATGAATAAGTTTGCCGGATAGTTGCGCTATCAAATCAATCCCCCTGTCGTTAAATTTGAGTTTACGAAATGCCCTATGGCAGTGTCAATCAAGTCAATCGCGGCATGATCCACACTTCTTGACTCAATTAAATCTTCGTCAAACAAAGAGATGTATTTGATCTTCAAGTCAAACGATGGAAAGATTGAAAGAAGGCAGCGGACTTGCGTCGTAAATCACATCCTGTACTCGGTTTTGAGTGGACCCAGGAATACTTCCCCAGAAATTTCCGTGGAAATGGCCACCTGAGACTGCATCGCGGCTATCAGTTGTTCAGCAGCATTGGCTTCGAGCGGTTTTGAATACAGGTATCCCTGCCCGTAGTCACATTTTAGGTTTTTGAGCAAGTCGAGTTGATCCTGCGTCTCGATCCCTTCTGCTACGACGCCCATTCCGAGAGTTTTAGCGAGAGTGATGATCGTTCGCACTATCTCGCGGTTTTCGTTATTGCCAGACAAGTGGCTGATAAATGAGCGATCAATCTTCAGCGTGTCAATCGGCAGGCGATAGAGATAACTCAAAGACGAATAGCCTGTGCCGAAATCATCAATGCTCAGTTGCACGCCGATAGAGCGCAGGTGTTCGAGCATGCCTGTTGCGACTTCGATGTTCTGCATCACAACGCTTTCGGTTATCTCTAACTTGAGCGAGCACGGGTCAAGACCCGTGGCGTCGAGTGTCTCGACAATTTGTTCAAGCAAAGTTGAGTGCGCAAACTGCTTGCTCGAAAGGTTGACGCTGATAAATAGCGGGCTTGAATTAAAACTCTTCTGCCACCGACGCATCTGCCTGCAAGATTCTTTTAAGACCCACTCGCCTATCGGAACTATCAAACCTGTCTCTTCCGCCACTGGTATGAAATCAGATGGAGAGATAAGCCCACGCTCCGGATGCCGCCAGCGAATCAGAGCCTCGAATCCTGCCAGCACTCCATTTTGAAGTGAGATTATCGGCTGGTAATGGATAAGAAACTCATGGCGGTCAATGGAGCGGCGCAGGTCAGACTCTATTTGCATAATGCTCATCGCGTGCGTGTGCATCTTCTTATCGAAGATCACAAACTGGGCCTTGCCAAGAGATTTGGCCTGATACATTGCCGTGTCGGCATCGCGGAGCAAATCTTCGGCCTGCTGATATTCTGGGCTCGGAAAGGCGATGCCTATGCTGACGGTTGTGCTTGTTTCGTAGCCGCCGAGCGTGAACGGTTGAGAAATCATTCTCTGAACGCGGTCGGCGACATGCTCAGCGTCGCTCTTGTCCTTAATGTTGTTGAGCAGAATAGTGAACTCATCGCCGCCAAGCCTCGCAACCACATCGCCCGGCCTGAGGCAGTTGCGTAGCCTGCGCGCTATGCCTATCAACAACTGATCGCCGGCCATGTGGCCGAGACTGTCATTGATTACCTTGAATCGGTCCAGGTCCAGAAACAACACTGCGAAAGCGGCATCCCCGCCTGCTTTCACACGATCAAGCGCGCCTCTCAGTTTTTGCATGAAATTTGCGCGGTTCGGCAGTCCAGTAAGCATGTCGTGGAGAGCTTCGTGGCGCAGTTGCTCCTCGGCCCGCTTTCGGTCGGAGATGTGTTGAACCTGAAATATAAGATTCGATGCCTTGCTGCGCGGCTCGCGTATGAGCGAGATGCTCGCCATCACCCAGACCTCGTAACCGGCTTTGTGGATATAGCGCTTCTCCATCTGCTCGGTCAGCGTTCTTCCATCAAGCACTTCATTGACCTTCGACATGAACTGCCCGAAGTCTGATTCGTGAGTGATCGCCTGAGTATTAGTTGCAAGCAATTCCTCTTCTGAGTAGCCAACGATTTCGCAAAGCGAGCGATTGACGCTGAGCCAGCGGCCTTCGGGCGAGACAATCGCTATGCCTATCGGCGCATGGTCGAAAGCGCTGCGAAATCTCTCTTCGCTCTCCTGCAACTCGGCCAGATGGCGTTCGGCAAGCTCCGCCTGCGCCATTGAGGCCTCTATGTTCTTGAGGTAGGTCTGGTATGTGAAATAGACGATGGCTAAGATTGGAGCAGCCGCAACAAAGGTGTATAGGCCATAAATCGAACTCAGCCTGACTATCACGCCTGCGGCGAGCGCCGCGCTGAAATAACTGATGGCTGTCCACAGATAGTACGTCTTCCAGGTATCCCAAACGGGCTGATTCGCGCGCAAAGCCGCTGCAATTGCTATCGAGCAGGAGTTGATGAAGTATTGAACGACAGCCATTGCGCATGTAGCCATTACCAGTTTCAGGAAATCGCCCGAAGCAATCTCGACGATGTTGCCGAAAGCAACTCGCAGCATCAACACGGTAAGCGACATCGAACAGGCCATCGCCGCAGCGTTGAAAAGCCTTGTCAGTCGTTTTTTCGTGATGCGAAAAGACGAGCAATAGCTTTCAATTGCGCCAAGCACTATAGCAGCTTCTCCGTCAAAGAGAAGCATCGCGAGGAAGATGAACACGTCAGAGATGGATACGTTCGATTTGAATCGCGGAATGTTGATGTTGAAGCGTGAGCCTGTGGCTACCGTGATCGAAGCGAGAACCAGAAAGCGCCAGTCGAGCGTGGAAGCCTTCAGTCGCCACAGCGACCAGGCAAGCGCGGCCATGCCGATGGCGATCACCACTCGCATGTACGGCTGCGCGAGGCGCTGTTTGCTGTTGACTTCCACGCTCATTCCTTTTCCATCAAAGTTGTTGAGGTGCTCCTTTCAGGCTGCGCGATTTTTGGTTATCGTTGCTTCGGATAAAAGGGGCTGTTGATTGTGATGAATCGCAAGCCGCTTATCGGAGCATTGTCATCCAATGTTAGCGCGCCGGAATTGACCGACTGCGCGGACAGGGAAACAGAATTCGGGTCGAGCACTGCGTTTCCCCACAAGACCATAGACTCATGCGAAAAGATCATCCTTCCATGCGCGTTTCCGGTTGACGCGACTATGCCGTCGGCGTAGAAGCTGCGGGCGCGAACGGCTCTTGATATTGGCAATTCATTTGCCACGAGCGACCCGCTTACGCTTTGCAGGCAGCTAGTCTGAACATAACTGTCGGCAAGCAGGAATCCGTCGGGCCAAACAGTTGAATCAGCAAGAAGGAAATCGTCGGCTAACAGGAATCCATCTGCGAGCAGGAAACCATCTGCCAGCAAAAACCCGTCTGCCAAAAGAAAACCATCAGCGAGCAGGAAACCGTCTGCCAGGAGGAATCCGCTGTTGAAGACTCCGCGATCAACAACATTGCCGCTCTGGTCCTTAATCAACAAAGTCAGGTCACGGCTCAACCCGCCGAGCGTCACGCCCTGACGAAGCAGGCTTTGACCTGCCTGCGCAGCATCAACATCCGCTCGCAGGTTCTGAGCCAACCGAACAGCCGCCCGGGCGTTCACAAGCCCGGCTCCTTCCGTCAGCACTCTCTCTATCGCGCTCGCCGAAGCGAGCGAGGGCAATCGCTCTGAGGTCATCCTTAAAATCGCTTTTATCATCCGAGGCGAAATTTTTGGATTGGCCTGAATCATCAAGGCTGCGATGCCCGACACAACCGGAGCCGATAGCGACGTGCCCGTCAGTTGACAGTAAACCTTTGTTGTCGCCGACGAGGATGAAGGCGGCACAATCGCATTGGGCAAAGTCAACTCTGTGAGCGTCCCTTCTCTTGATGCTGTTGTTATGATTTTCGTTCCCGGCGCGACCAGATCGGGCTTGATGATTCCATCAACGAGCGTCGGGCCACGCGAGCTGTATGAGGCAACCTGCAAATCGGTGCGGCGCAACGGAGCGGGACTTGGATCAATGGTCGGCGGAGTTGTGCTGTCGGGCCAGCTCAGGACCGATTGCGCAGGGTCTTTAGTTGCTCCAACGGTGATGACTTTCGGATCGTTTGCAGGGCTGCCTATGCCGCCATAGACGGTTTGATAAATTGGCTTGCCGTCTTTGTCATAAGCAGTGATGACATCGTTGTGGCCGAAATTTCCGGCAGAGCAGACCACTGCGATTCCGCTGTCAACGCAGCGTTCTGCCGCCTGACAAAGTGGATCAATCTTGTAGCTCTGCATCACTGGCGCGCTGAGGCTAAGGTTGACGACCCGTATGTTGTAGCGTGATTTGTTTGCAACGACGTAATCGAGCGCCTGAATGACGTTGCTGATTTTTCCAGTGCCGTTCGCGTCTATGACTTTCAGCGAGACTATCTTTGCATTAGGGGCAACGCCTGTGAAATCGCCATAATTGCCCGGATACCACTCCGTGCCTTTTTTGTCGCGCATCTGCGAAGCCGAGCCAGAGCCTGCAATCACGCCAGCCACAGGCGTGCCATGCCCGTAATCGTCATACGCGCCCTTTTGAATCTTGCCTTTCGAATCGCCAGCGAAATCTTTGAAGGCAACCACGCGGCTCGTTTGTTTCGATGTATAGAAATCGGGATTATTCAAATCAATGCCGGAATCGAGGACCGCAACCGCAACGTCGCTTCCATCAACTGCCGGGTAAAGGCCGCCGTAGGTGCTTGCGCCGGGTTGCAACAACTGATCTGCGCCTATCAACTTGGTTGTGGCGTCCATCGCACAGATGACTTCCCTGTCTGGCGTGATGAATTCGATGTCGCCTTCAGATGCAAGCTCTTCGATACGCGCTATAGGAATTTCTACAAGCATGGCGTTGATGTTCTTGAAGTAGTGTTTGACAGAACCGCCGTGCTGTTGGACCGATCTTGCTCTATCGCCCAGCAGAGTGCCTGCGGATTGCACGATGACATTCTGGACCTGATCAGCGTCCTTGCCACGGTTTGCATCAATCATCGCGCGCAGGTCGCGGGGCAACTTGGCCGCTCTCGGATCGAAGTCGTCGCCATCAAAATCCCACTGTGCATCTATTCTACTGAATTGACCGCTGGCTGTGGACTGGGGAGTAAACTGCACAACGCTCAGATTCATAACAAAGATCAACAGCACTATTATTCCCATGACAACTCTTCTATTCCTCATAAGTCCTCCTGCTCGCCCGTTAAAGATATGAGTCAAACTGCATGTCTCGCGCATCCCGATTCTGAGCCTCTATGAATAGCAAAGTAACCAGAGCATCATCTTGCGCAAGTCAATTGATATGCCATTGAACCTTATGGTTTTGTATTGCCGGAATTGCTACCTTGATGGGGTAGAAAAAAAAACGTGCTGCCAAAACGATCCACTATTTCGATGATCAAAGCATTCCACCAATTGCTTGGGTGGGGACTAAAACTACATGCTTGCGCTTTGCGGGTCAGGCAAATCTCCACTGGTCAACTGCACATCGGCGAAGCTCTCTAACGAGCCTGTTGAAGTTGAAACGGTGATTAGTGAAACACTGACTGCAAATCTCAATGATCAATCACAATGCCAATGAAGAAAAGCCGCAAACGCCGATAAGCAGCGTCTTGCCGGAGGCGAGAAATTTTACTTTAGCGGGACGAGGCTCTTGTTGTATTATCACCTTCCCGCAATGTTGCAATTGCCAGAAGCCGCGATTTATTCGCGCCGCTCGGTAAATCCGACGGCAGGCGGGATGGCGTAGAATCAAACGGGTAAACGGAGAGACAAGGTTGGGATCACCCCAAGACTCAATAGCACCTCGCACGCGCGATCACGATCTGATTGCGCTCATTGAAAAGGTCGCCGACGGGGATCAGTCTGCCCTGACGGCGCTCTATGACACGAGCAGTCGCCTGGTGTTCGGATTGATTCTGCGCATCGTCAGCGACCGGTCAATCGCCGAAGAGGTGCTGCTGGACGTTTACACGCAGGTGTGGCGGCAGGCCGCGACTTACGATTTGAAGCGAGGCGCGCCGCTCGCCTGGCTGCTGACGATTGCGCGCAGCCGCGCAATTGACAGGCTCCGTGCAGGCAAGCACGAGCAGAATAAAGAATCGCTTGACAACATTGCTGAAGTGAGCAGCTCTTCGATCAGCCCGGAAGATGCTACGGTCTATTCCGAGCGGCAGCGATTGGTGCGGGCGGCGCTCGATCAGTTGTCGCCCGAACAGCGCGAGGTCATCGAGCTTGCCTACTACGGCGGTCTCAGCCACAGCGAAATTGCGCTGAAGCTGGGTCAGCCGCTCGGCACCGTGAAGACGCGCACGCGGCTTGGAATGATAAAGCTGCGCGAGATGCTTCGTCCCGTCATGGAGGGTCAGTTATGAAGCATCTCGCAATGACCGATGAGATGACCGAGATGGCGGCGCTATACGCGCTTGGCGCGCTCTCTCAGCATGAAGCGAAAACGTTTGAAGAGCATCTGGCCGAAGGTTGCGACGCTTGTAGAGAAGAGCTTGAGTCGTTCGAGATGACGCTTGAGGCGCTCTCCTACGAAACCGTAGAAGCAAAGCCGTCTCTGAAGGTGCGCGATGATCTGCTATCTAGAATTAATGTTGAAGAGGCAAGCGCGCAGTCAGTTGATGGGCAGGCAAGCTCAGATGAGTTCGTTTCGATTCACGCAGACGGAGGCCAGTGGGTGCAGGCTTGCGAAGGCGTTTCGTTCAAGTTGCTGTTTGTGGACAAGCAGAGCGGGCTTGCGACTTCGCTTGTGAGAATGAAGCCGGGGGCGAGGCTGCCCCGTCATCGCCATACGGGAGTCGAGCAGTTTTATATTCTCGAAGGCGATTGCAACGTTTGCGGCGAGAGGCTCGGACCGGGCGGTTATCACCGAGCGGCGGCGGGGAGCATTCACGATGAGACATACACGGTTGAGGGGACGTTGTTCTTGTTGATAGCGCCGGAGCGTTACGAAGTTCTGGAAGCTCGCTGAATTTGCAGGCAGGAAGGGCACACCGAATTGAGGCATGATGAAGTAAACGAGGAGAGCCAGGAGGCCGCCGCGCTATATGTCCTGGGCGCGCTCTCTCAACACGAGGCTCGCGCCTTCGAGCGCCACCTGCGCGACGGCTGTCCCGCTTGTGAAATCGAAGTCAATCAATTCGAGCAGGTCGTTGGATTAATTGGCTCGACCGCGCCGCCCGTGTCGCCTCCTGCCAACTTGCGCGAACGGCTCATCAATAACATTGCGAACGAAGCTAAAACATCGCCGCAAATAATCGGTCAACAGGCCGACGTGCTGCGATTCCCTGAACACCCGACCCTAACAAGACAAATACCATCTCGACCAGCGCCCGCGCGCGCATTCATCCCCTGGGCCATTGCGGCCTCAATATTTGTTGCTTTTATCGTGAGCGTATTTCTGTGGCAATCGGACCGCCGCGCGCTTCAGGCCGCGCTTGATAAGAGCAAAGAAGAAGCAGCGCAAACCTCGACAACCGTCGCCGCAGCGCAGCCTCGCGTGATAAAGCTGGCGGGGCAGGAAGGTGCGCCACAAGCATCGGGCGAAATCTTATGGGATGTGCAGACGAACCGCTGGATAGTCAACGCGGATTTGCCTCCGCTTCCTGCCGGAAAGGTTTATCAGCTTTGGTTCGTCACCCAAGATGCGAAGATAAGCGCGGGCACTATGAAGGCCAGCGAGTCGGGCCGCGTCGTCGCCGTAGTTCCCGGTCCCTCGAATAACATCAAACCTGTCTTTGCGGCAATCACGCTTGAGCCTGAAGGCGGCTCGCCTCAGCCAACGTCTAAGATATTCGTCATAGGCGAAGCCGGATAATCTCTAAATTGAATCTCGTAAAGCTGTTTATACAATCCCCCTCTCGCAATCAGTCCTTCGTGCGTGCCTTCTTCAATCACACAACCGCCATCAAGCACGACGATTCTGTCTGCGCGGCGAACGGTTGAAAGACGGTGAGCGATGACGAAAGTCGTGCGGCCTCGCATTAAAGTTTCGAGCGCATCCTGAACGAGCCGCTCTGATTCCGAATCAAGCGAGCTTGTCGCTTCATCGAGAATCAATATTGCGGGATTTTTGAGGAGCGCGCGAGCGATTGCAATTCGCTGGCGCTGCCCGCCCGACAGCTTCACGCCGCGCTCGCCAACTATAGTGTTATAGCCGTCGGGAAATTCTTTTATGAATTCGTGAGCATGCGCGGCTCGCGCTACCGCTTCGATTTCGTCGTCAGTCGCATCGAGGTTTCCGTAAGCGATATTCTCTCTGATAGTCCCGCCGAACAGCGTAGTTTCCTGTGGCACCATTCCGATGGATTGCCTGAGGTCTTTAAGCCGGACAGTTCTTATGTCGTGGCCGTCGACCAAAATCGCGCCCCGCGTGACATCATAAAAGCGCGGGATTAGGGCGACCAGCGTTGATTTGCCCGCGCCGCTCGGTCCAACGAGCGCGATTATCTCTCCCGGCTCGGCCCGTATCGTCACGCCTCTTAAAACCTCGACGCCGCGCTCGTCCGGGTAGGTGAAATGCACGTCAATCAATTCGACGCGGCCAGCGACTGTTTCAAGCGGCTGAGGACTTTCGGGGTCTTTGATTTCAGGTTCGGTATCGAGCAATTCAAATACGCGGCGCGTAGCTCCAATCGCGCTTTGAAATTGTCCGTAGAGTTCGCTCATTCCGCCTATTGCGCCGCTCACGACGAACGTGTAGAGCACGAAGGCAATCAACTCGCCTGCGGTCATCGCGCCCGACAAAACCATTCGGCTGCCGAACCACAGCACTACGACGATGCCGCTATAGACTACAAGAATGATGAAGCCGATGAAGCCCGCGCCCGCGACTGAGCGTTTGACGGCCATCCTAAGAGATTCAAGAATGCGCTCGCCGTAACGCTTGCGCTCGTAGTCTTCGCGGACGAAGGATTGGACTATGCGAATCGCGGAAAGCGCCTCTTCAAGCACGGAGTTCGCGTCAGCAAGTTTGTCCTGAACCCGAGTGCTCAAGCGGCGAATATAGCGACCATAAAATGTTGCTGAGAGGATCACGACCGGAACGACTGCGAGCATCAGAAGTGTCAGTCGCGGATTTGTGACTGCAATGATTGCGATGCCGCCCGTTAGAATTAGGGTCAGTCGTAGAAGCTCAGTGATGCTGCCCGTCGTGACCGTTTGAATCACACTCACGTCAGACGCAAGGCGCGAGGTCAATTCCCCGACGCGCCGACTAGCATAAAATCCGATTGGAAGATTTACGAGATGGCTATAAAGCTCTGTACGCACGTCCGCCACTATTCGCTCGCCGGTATAGGAAAGCAGGTAAGAGCGAAGGAAGCTGAACGCCGCCTGGCAGGCGAACAATCCGATGAGGAATGCAGCATAGCGATTGAGCTTGCTCGCATCGCGCTCGACGAATGAGGCATCAATCAACAGCCGGACAATTTGAGGGAACGCAAGTCCGAGCGCGCTTGCAATGATGAGGCTCACAAGCGCAAGCGCGAGCCGGGTACGATAAGGGCGGGCGTAAGCCAGAAGTCTCAGCAGGTCGCGCGGCGAGCCTCGTTGTTTTTCTTTTTCGTGTTCTTCAAGCGCCGGTTTGTTTTTTCGTCTGGTTGACATTCTCGATTAGTAGACTTAACCGGCGCGCCGTCATCAGTCAAATCGGCGAACGGTAGCGGGTAATGGCGAGTTGAAAGTTGTAGGGGGCAGGGACAAGCCCTGCCCCCTACAGATTCGGCCTCTGTTCCTTCCTCTACACATTATTACCCCACCACTCGGCGAACGGGATTATCTGTTCAACTATCCATCTGCCACGATATTCGATAACGGCAAAAGTCACCGCCTCTTGCGCGACAGGTCTCTTCCGTCATCACTACGTTTTTAGCGCCGCACATCGCGAGGGCTTTCTTGTACCATCCGATGACTGTCAAGCAATCCGCAGTAGAGTAGGTTTCTGCATCGTAAGTCGTCATCACGCCTGAAGTTGGTCCCGTCGGCTCGTACTCTCTCCTGCCGATATCGTAATAGAGGCGATATAGCACTGGCGTTTGAGCGAGAAAGGCTTGAGGATTTCCGAGCTTGAGAAAGAGATTGTGAACGGTCGTGAGATTCTGCTCGGCAGAAGATGCGCCTATATCTTCAAAGATTTTCATGTCGCCTTTGCCGAGGACTTTAACTATAGCTTCATCGAGCCGCTTGCCAATGTCGAATGAATACCAGCCGACGTTGCTAATCATTCCCCTGAGCGTCGCCCGGTCTTCGGCAGGCAAGGATTCGATGACCCTGTCGAGCGCCTCCTCGCCGAAGTGTTCTTTTACAAACGCTAATCGTGAAAGCAGAATGTTGCCTTTGATTTTCATCGCCCCACCTCCAATACAACCTGACGCAGGTTTACTAGAAGCGGGAGCTATAGTCAATTGATTTCGGGCAGAGCCAGGATGGAAGAAACAATACGATTAAGATTTGACGCGCAGGCTTATAAAGTCGACTTCTTTAACGATATTGAGACTCGCGCTGATGAAAAGGTCAGGTTGTTTCCAGTTCTTAAAAGCTACCTGCGATGGCGGCGCGATGAACGGCTGTGCGAAGTAGCGCGACTGCCTCTGTCTCGCGTTCGCAATTGAGAGCGGGCATCACGGCCACGCAAGCGCGTGCGAGTCGCTTTCGATTCTCTGTATCGCCCCCTCGCGCTCGCCCTGACGGCCTTCGGTATGCGGACGGTCTGGCCCGCGCGCAACGCGCCTCGCCTGCCTAAGCCATTCGCCCGCGCAAGCTCCCGCGACGAAACCCCGTAACGGCGCGCGAGGCTGGCAATCGTATCGCCGCGACGGACCTGATACGATGCGTACTGCGTTTGATAGCGTGGGCCGCGCGCTTCGGCAATCTCTTCTCTCGGAATGATGACGCGGCGCACGCGCTGGTCTTCGGGCAGATTCGCATAAGCAATCTCGAACTGCTTCTTCATGCCTTTTGGCAGCTTGATTGTGTAGTGCTGGCCCGGCGGCGTTGTGCCGTGACGAAGCTCAGGATTGAGGTCCTGCATAGTCTCGAAAGGCACGCCGATTAAATCCGCCACGACTTTCAAATCTGTCTGCGCGGGAAGCTCATAGATTTCAAACTGAATCGGCGCGTCGGGCGTGACGTTGAAGCCGTACCGCTTCTGATTCTTGCTGACGATGGTAATGGCCAGAATGATCGGAACGTAATTGCGAGTCTCTTGCGGAAGCAGATTGCGTTTATACAATTCCCAGAAATCGGCGTAGCCGCATTTTGCAATTGCGGAATCAACTCGATTCTCGCCCGAATTGTACGCAGCCATTGCGAGCAGCCAATCGCCCGCGAAATGATCGTAAAGCCATCGCAGATAGCGAGCCGCCGCGCGCGTTGATTTTTCGGGTTGCGAGCGATCATCAATCCACGCCGTTTGCTGAAGGCCAAAGCGAAGGCCCGTTGAAGGGATGAACTGCCAGATGCCTTTGGCCGCCGCGCGCGAAAGCGCATTCGGCTTCCAGACCGATTCAGCCTGCGCGAGCCACATCAAATCCTGCGGCACTCGCTCTTCTTTGAAAATCTTTTCTACCATCTGGCGGTAGCGGCCCGCGCGCTGAAGCCCTACTTCCATAGTCGAGTGCCCGCGACCCGTCACAAAGAAGTTGATAAATTGAAAGACGGGCGGCGCGACCGAGAAATCAAAATCGTACTTTCCATAAATCTTGATTCCTTCGGGCGTGATCATCGCAAGCTCGTCGTCTTTGATGTTCGACAACTCATCGAGAACCGATGGCTCTACAATTTCGGGCCGCTGCTGCTCATTGTGATTATCTCCGGGCTGCGCTTCGTACTTGTGAATGCGTTCGAGAAGTTGGCGATAATAAGCGTCGAGCCTGGCATCTTTGCTCAGGTCTATGCCCGACTCGTGAATAATGCTGATAGCTTCATCGAACAGCTTGCGGGCCGTATCGAGTTGGCCGTTCGCGTGCGCTTCTTCGCCTTGATGAAAGATGGCTTCGGCACGGTCAATGATTGATTGAGAGTCTGGCTGGGGCGATTGAGGTGAGGCTTGCCGCGGCGTTTGGCTGAAGGCTTTCACCGGATCGGCTGTCGCTATGAATATTATCAAGAGGAGCAGAACAACAGTAACGCGACTCGCCGCTTTTGTTAGCCTCATCCTTAATTCTATCCTTTCGATTCTCTTATGCGGTCCAGAGGGCTGCGACTTCGGTGACCGCCTCAAGCTCCACGGTCACGCGGGGCTGCCAAGTCGCATCTCGAACACTTGGGTTCCGCATTCCTGCCGAGTGTCGAGTTTATAACACGCTGAAAAAGTGAGAGTCAATAAAAGGCCGGGCCCGCAAGAAAATTGAAACATTTGTCCTTTGTCATTGGTTGAGAGATTGCCCTCTACCCGCAAACGACAAAGGACATATGACGCGCGAGCGTTTATGCGAACGCGGTCTTGAGCACCTGGCGGACAGATTCAACGAATACGAATTCAAGCTCTTTCATCAATTCTTTCGGGACTTCATCGAGGTCGCGGCGGTTCTGCTGTGGAAGCACTATTGTATTCACGCGGGCGCGACGCGCGGCCAGCACTTTTTCCTTTATTCCGCCTACGGGCAGCACGTTTCCGCGCAGCGTTATCTCGCCCGTCATCGCGACCGACCGCTTTACGGGCTTGCCCGACAGGGCCGACACCATCGCAGCCGCAAGCGTCACGCCCGCCGAGGGACCGTCTTTGGGAATTGCTCCTTCGGGCACGTGAATGTGTATGTCGTACTTGTTGAACTTTTCGGGGTCAATGTCCAGTTCTTCGGCCCGCGCTTTGGCCCACGAATAAGCTGCCTGCGCCGATTCTTTCATTACGTCGCCGAGTTGGCCCGTGAGCAAAAGCGCGCCCTTCCCCGCCGTCAGCAATGCTTCGATGAATAGAACGTCTCCGCCCGCAGGTGTCCATGCAAGACCCGTTGCGACGCCGACTTGATCTTTCTTCAACACCTCATCGGCGTGAACGTGCGGGACTCCGAGAAAATCCTGCAGATTATTCACCGTCACGCGAACGAGTCTGTCATCACCTTCGGCAACGCGGCGAGCGACCTTGCGCGCAATGCTTGCAATCTCGCGCTCGAACTGTCGCAGGCCCGACTCGTGCGTGTATTGTAGAATGATGGCTCTCAAGGCCGAGCGGCTGATTGCCAGATGACGTGGCGTGATGCCGTGCGCTTCCATCTGCTTCGGGATAATGTGGCGGCGCGCGATCTCGATCTTTTCCTCTTCGGTGTAGCCCGCGAGTCGAATCACTTCCATTCGGTCGCGCAGCGCAGCGTGTATCGTATCCAGAACATTTGCCGTAGTCATAAACATGACTTTGGATAGATCGAACGGCACGCCGAGATAGTTATCGCGGAATGAAAAATTCTGCTCAGGGTCCAAGACTTCGAGCAGAGCCGACGACGGGTCGCCGCGAAAGTCCGCGCCTACTTTGTCAATCTCATCGAGCATGATGAGCGGGTTGTTCGTCCCCGCCTGCTGAATCGCTTGAATGATGCGTCCCGGCATCGCGCCTATGTATGTGCGGCGGTGTCCGCGAATCTCTGCTTCGTCGTGCAGACCGCCGAGACTCAATCGTTGAAACTTGCGGTTGAGGGCGCGAGCGATGGAACGTCCGAGGCTTGTCTTTCCAACGCCGGGCGGGCCGACCAGACAAAGTATCGGTCCCTTGACTTTGTCCTTGAGCTTTCGGACGGCGAGCGATTCGATTATTCGTTCTTTGACCTTCTCAAGCCCGTAGTGGTCTTCATCGAGTATTGCCTGCGCCCGTTTCAGATCCAGATTCTCTTCAGAGGCGACAGACCACGGCAGGTTCACCATCACGTCAAGGTAATTGCGAAGCGTGGCGGCTTCCGCAGCGTCCGGGTGCATGCGCTCAAGCTTTTTAATCTGGCGATCAACCTCTTCTTCAACCGGTTCGGGCATCCGAGATGCAATCATCTTTTCGCGGTACTGCTGAATCTCTTCGGCAAGTTCGTTGCCTTCGCCCAGCTCCGCTTGAATCGCCTTGAGCTGCTGGCGCAGAAAGAACTCGCGCTGCGTGCGATCAATCTCGCCTTTGGCCTGCGTGTTTATGTCCTGCTGAACGAGCAGTACGTTTATCTCCCGCGCAAGAAGCTCATTCACTCGTCTGAGGCGGTCTGCTGGATTAAGTTTTTCAAGAACGCTCTGCGCATCTGCGACTTTTAATTCGAGATTCGATGCGGCAACATCGGCCAAGCGGCCGGGGTCTTCGAGATTGGCGACGATTGCCATCACTTCGGGCGAGATGGCCTTGCCGAGCGTGATGGCGCGCTCAAGCGAAGCGCGCACGTTGCGAAGCAGCGCCTCAAGCTCAAGCTCGTCAGCATCTGGTTCCGTATCTTGAAGCGGCTCGATGTGCGCAACCAGATGCGGCTGATTCTCTTCGTAGCGGAGCACACGCGCGCGCGCGAGTCCCTGCACGAGTATGCGAATTCGCCCGTCGGGCATCTTGAGCATTCGCATGATGGCCGCCGCCGTTCCGTAATTGTAAAGGTCAGGCCCGACGGGTTCCTCTTTTTCGAGATCGCGTTGCGCGACGAGCATAATCATACGGTTTTCGGCCAGCGCCTGGTCGACGGCGCGAATGCTCCGCTCGCGCTGGACGAAAAGCGGCACAATCATATAAGGAAAGATTACAATGTCGCGCAGCGGCAGAACCGGCAGCGAGCCGGGCAGCTTCACCTGCTCTTCGGATTGCTCTATCTCTACCTCTTCTCGCTCTATCAATGATGACATATTCAGCAGTAGTCCTCTTTTCTGAAAAGAAGATTGTAAGTTTCTATTGTAACAATTACAAGCGATGCGCGATGATGAAGGAAGCGTTTAACGACGTGACTTCGTTAAAAGTGTGACCTGAGCAATCGCTCTTCGTCGGATTTCATCAAGCCTCTGGACTCATCAAAGGCGTGAATCTCTAATCCGCAGGCGCAGCAGAGCGTTTTTGTTCAGCGCAGCGAGCGAATTCGAGGGGATTGCAGAGCCGAACACCATCGAATTACGTAACGATCATCATTGTTGAGAAAGGGGGTTAATGAACAAGAGGCAAACCCGTCGCGGGTGTTTTTACGGGATTCGCTCGTTTATGATTCTCTCGATCTCTCTATTTCTCACGCGCGCGGCCTGAGCGCACGAGCGTCCTCAGCTCGCTCATGAATTCCGATACATCTTTGAAGTCCAAATACACAGATGCGAAGCGGACGTAGGCAACTTTGTCGAGTTCCTTCAAGCGGCGCATTATCAGCTCGCCAATCTTTTCCGTTGATCGCTCGCGCTCGCGCGATTCCTGAACGTATTTTTCGACCGAGTTGACAAGCGCCTCTATCTTGGCCATTGGAATTGGCCGCTTCTCTGTGGCTTTCAAGATGCCGCTGAGGACTTTCTCGCGCGAAAACGGCTCGCGCGTGCCGTCTTTTTTGACGACCATATAAGGTATCTCGTCAATCCGTTCGTAGCTGGTGAACCGCCGCTCGCACTTCAAACACTCGCGACGACGGCGAATCACGTCGCCTTCGCGGCTCTCGCGCGAATCAACGACCTTGTCTTCCATGTAACCGCAGAAAGGGCATTTCATAGTTCTATCTCGTCCACCTTTTCAGCAGGCAGCAGGCAAGAACGATACGGAGACACGGCGACGCGGCGCGTAGCGGAGTCAGATTTATTACTCCGCATCGCCGTGTCTCCCCCCTATCACTGATTTCTGCCTACTGCCTGCTGCCTATTAGAATTGCTTCCTGCTCTTTCTTTTCTTCGATTTCAGCGAGCCGGTCGACTTCGGCCCTTCGACGCGTGCCTATGCGCTTGAGTCTTCCAAGCGATAATCCTTCTCTTGCGATGTAATACAATCCGAAGACGGTCGCGGGCGCGAAGATTATCGGGTGAAGGATGATTGCAACGGATGCGGCTTTGTCCTGCTCGACGCCTAAGAAGGTAAGGGCAGCAGCCGTCGCAAGGTGAAACGGTCCCGTTGCTCCGCCCGGCGTTGGAACTACCGAGCCAAGCATCGAAAGGCCCATCACGAAGACCGCGCCCGTGAAAGGCACGAGGTTGTAATCAATCCCGAATGCCCGCACGACCGCAAGATGCGCAACCGAAACCATCAGCCAGATGAGAACCGTGTATGAAACCGTTATCGTCAGCTCGCGCGCGTCGTGCAATGCGCCAAGCCCTTCCGATATATGGCGCAGCAGGCTCAATATCCCTTCAGACAAACGCTCGGGCAGCCTCGCGAGTTTTCTTTCAAGATAGGCCAGCACGCCTGCGCGATGACGGCTGAAAGCCGAAAGTCCATAGATTCCCGCAGCCGAGACGAACAATAAAATGATGCCTGTTGCCTTTATCCATCCGAACATCCGCATCGCTTCCGCGTCGTGCTCGCCGTACTCGAAGAATGCGAGGTTCACAGCGAAGAAAATGACTACCATCACCATGTCAAAGACGCGCTCGATCATAACGGTCGCGTAGCTCGCCGATGGATGCACGCGCTCTTTCACGGAAAGCACAGCCGGGCGGATTATCATCTCGCCCGCACGGCCCATGACGAACAGGGCCGAAAAGCCAATCATCGTGGCGCGGAACAGAGCGCGCAGCGGCGGGCGGGCCATAGGCGCAAGCAGGGCGCGCCATCTCAGAACTCTGACGAAATACGTCCCAACCAGCAGAGCGACAGCCGCGCCGAGCAGCAGCCAGTTGGCTTTGCGCACTTCGGCCCAGACTTCGCCCCAGTTGAGCTTGTGCGCGAACCAGTAGACGAACAAAGCGCCGATGGCGATGCTTAGAAATGTTTTGAGCCGCGCGCTCACAGCCGTGATATTTTCCTCGTGTTATACTATTTTTGAAATCAAGGGCGCGTTACGATCCCCGACTTCGGAGCAACCCGGAGCAGACAGCCTATATACACGGTCGAGCGGGGATTCTAACACAAAATATAGAGCCTGCGCACGCCGTTCGGACAGCCGAGAGGCGGCGGCAGTTCGGTGCGTCGGTTCTGGTGAAACATTTTCTGTCATCATCTCGTTTAGCGAGTTTGGAAGACATTAGTTACTTGGATTGAGGTTAAACCAGAAAGCAAGCGAGAAGGCGACAGGTGGGAGCAAGACTTGCGTTGACATCAAACGATGCTGAAATCGTTCAGCGTTGTCTGGAGGGGGACCAGCAGGCGTGGTCGGAGATCGTGCGCCAGTACTCGCGCCGCATCTACAACCTCGCTTACCGATTCACTTCGAGCCATGCTGCGGCTGAAGACCTGACGCAGGAGGTCTTCATTCGCGTATATCGCTCGCTCGGTCAGTACGATCCCAGCCTGGGCGACCTATCGAACTGGTTGATGCGGCTTGCGCGCAACCTGATTATTGATGATTACCGCAAACGGCAGCGGACTCCTACGGACACGGGCGACGACCTGGCCAATCACGAGTATCACCTGCCGTCTGCGAGCGACAGCCCGCAACGCACGCTCGAACGCCAGGAAAGAAGGCTCCAGGTGCTTGCTGCGATTAATAAGCTGTCGCCAGACCTGCGCGAGTGCGTCATTCTTCGCGATATAGAGGAATTGACGTACCAGGAGATCGTTAATCTTCTGAAGATACCGGAAGGCACCGTCAAGAGTCGAATTAACAGGGGCCGCATAGAACTGGCCAAGGTGCTGCGCAGGATGAAGGTTAATCCCGATTAGCTCGGCCAGTTGGCCGGAGGCTGCTAGTACGAGGGCCAACCGTGCCAACGCGCAATGGCCGCGAAACTGCGCCCAAGAAAATCGGCTCGCTGCTGACCAATCGTAGTAATGGTCGGTCACAGCGAAGTTGTTTCGTGAGGACGATTGGTTTGCCATCGTTTTGAACAGTTATGGATTGCAGTATTTTTGAGGATAAGCTGAGCGATTACCTTGACGACGCGCTTCTGCCATCGGACGCGAGCCTCTTTCGCGAGCACGCGCTTCAGTGCCGCGCATGCCGCGCGCTCCTCGATGAGTTGAAGTCGGCTCTCTCGGATTGCAAAGATGAAATCGAAGCGCCCGCGATGCTCGAAGCCGCGCTACTGATGATTCCATCAGAGCACGCGCCGATTGATTGCTTCGGATTTGAAGAGTTGATAACTGAGTTTCTCGACGGGTTCGTTCCGGCTCCGGTCTATCATCGCTTTGAAGAACATGCCGCGCAGTGCGAAGCGTGTTCAAGCCTGCTCACGGAAATCGTCTATGCCATAGCCGCCTGCCATTCGGTTCACACATACGAAGAGGTGGATGCGCCTGACAGCTTAATTAATCGCCTCGTCGCAATAATGCCAAAGCGAGCGCGAATGAGAATGCGCATTCGAGACCGCGTCACGGCTCTTGTTGCAAGGATGCTTCCGCGCCCGTCTCAGAATCCGCGCTGGCGGCTTGTCACCGCCGCAGGGCTTGCCTGCGCGACAGTTGCATTTTTGTTTTTGGGGTTTTCAGATGACGGCTCCGTGAAAGGCATCTTTCGCCAGGCTCAAACTAAAGCCTCTGAGCTTTACGACGAAGGCGCGACGAAGACCGACGAGGTAATGGCAAGTTTCGATCAGGTTGGCAAAGAAATCGGCGGCATCTGGGAGACGCTAGGCGGCGCTAATGAAGCAGACAAGGAAACCAATAAGCATAAAGAGCACCCGAACGGGAACAAACCCGTCGACCATCGCGAAAAGAATTAGCCCATTGTTTACTCAGGTCGCGCCCCGACGTCGCAATTTGCAGAACTGGCGCCCTTGCGAAATCGTTTCAATTAACGGGGAATAATTAATCGGGCCACGTTCAGGACAGAAGCTATTATGTATTGCTCTTACCACACAACAAGCGCGGCGCGAGTTCAGTGCAGCAGTTGCGCGCGCGGGCTTTGCCCCGCATGTGATCATAGAATCAAGGGCTATCCTTATTGCCAGGATTGCATAGTGAATGGCATCGAGGGTCTTTCGCGCCGCTCATACTATCGCGAACAACAAAGGCCGCGTAGCAAAGCGAAGCTGGCTGCGCTGCTTGCGCTGCTTCCCGGCATGGGGGCTGTTTACAACCGCCAAAACATCAAAGCAGTCGTTTACTTCGTCACTATCATCGGGCTGATAGAGCTTACGCACGTCAAAGTGCTGGCAGGTGTCTTCGGACTTGCGGCCTTCATGTTTTATCTCTATTCGATAATGGACTCATACCGCACGGCGCAATTGATTGCCGCAGGCGAAAGCCCCGAAGCCGATGAAGAACGATTCAAGCGAATGATCATCAAGCGCGCGCCGATAATCGGAGTCGTCCTGATAACTGTCGGGCTGCTACTTGTGATTCAGCTTGTGCGCCCGCTCGCTTTCATAACTTACGCGCGGTTGCTGCCGGTCGCCTTGATACTGTTCGGCGGCTACCTCTTGACGAGATACTTCAAGCGCAAGCGCGAGCCAGACTACTCGCGCGATTACAGGCAGCCGCCTTATCCTCTGATTCCCGGCTCGTTCGATGAGCAGCCGTCTGAGAAAGTGAAGCCAATGTGGGGACATCGCCGGAGGTGAGCGTTTGGTGGATGCTGCGCGCAACAATCGAATAATGCTCGCGGCGGGGCTTTTGCTGATAGGCGCAGGATTACTCTTTCTCATACTTCAAACGGGCGAAGGCGCGGCAATGTTCTTTACGAGATTATGGCCCGTCTTTTTGATTTGCGCCGGAGCGATGCGCATCGTGGGATTTGCCATCGAGCGCAAGCCTCGCACCGCGATAGACGGAATGGTGTTCGTAGCCGTGGGCGGACTTTTTCTCGCCAGCCGCGCGAATCCCGATTTGAATGCGGTGCAACTCTATGGCCGCTACTGGATTCTCCTGCTTGCTCTTTATGCAAGCGTCGAGCTTGTGCGGCACTACACACACCGCGCGGAGTATGGCAGGCAACCGCGAATCTTCACGCTACGGCGAGTGCTGTTTATCCTGCTGATCATCAGCACAGGCGTGGCAGCAAATCGTTTGAGCAATAATTCATCAGCAAGCCACGCTCTTCGCGCGCCGCAGAGTCTGAGCAGCGAAAACGCGGCAGGCGATCAAGCAAGCATTGATTCTTATGTCGTTAATATCGAAGAAGCGAGCACGGCTCGTCAGGCATTTTCAGCCTCGCTCGTCAACGAGTGAGCAAGAAAGACCGCGATACTAAGCGATTGTTGGAGCGGACTTCGCGGCCAAGAGTTTGAAAGGAGTTCGTTATGGGATTCGTAAAGTTTTTGTTCGGCATAGTGGCGTTCATCGTCGCCATCTGGGTGTTGAAGATTGTGTTGAACATCGTCGGCTTCTTCCTGTACCTGATATGGATAGCGACAGTCGTCGGCTTTCTGCTTCTGGTCGGCTATCTCATCTACAGGATACTGGTGCCGCGCCACTCGATCCACACCTAAGCTTCGTCTCTGGTCCTTTGTCCTTTGTCATTTGTCATTTGCTTGATGCAGAAAAGCCCACCACTAATGACAAGGGACTGAGGGCAAAGGACCAGCTATATTGTTGCAATTTTCATAAATCCGCGTCAGATTGTCCCATCTCTATTGCCATTGGCCCCTTCGTGTGATAGCCTCGCACATCAAGACTTGAGCAAGTACACCCCTCACGAACAAGCAGGGTAGCAGTAAAAAAAAGTAAGATCAGGGTGTTGCTGTGGGACATTAGCGACATCCCCATACTCTGATAAAGAGCCAAGGAGACGCCTGAATGTCGAAAGACAAACGAGCATACACATTTCTGTTAGTATCTACATCGAGTTCCAGAATCAAGCAGTTCCGCATCACTTCCAAAACAGTTTCCATCGCAGTCGGGTCTGGCATCATCCTTTTTGGGATTTTCATACTCGCAGCCGTTCGCCTGGCGGGTCACGAAGCTCTCAACATCAAATACAATTCCGTCAAAGCCGAGAACGAACAACTAAGGCAGGCCAACAACGCCTACGCCAGCAACTACGAAAAACTGAAGGGCCAGCTCTCATATATCGAAGATATGTCTAAGGAGCTTGCCCGGCAAGCCAAGATGGAGCACGTAGCCGAAATTGATGAGCATATAGGAATTGGCGGCCCTGAAGGCGTGGCCGTGCTCGATTCTGCAGCCGACTCGCTTGAGCGCGAAGTGCGCCAGATTAATTATCGCCTTCGGTCTGATATGCTGAGGCTCGCTTCGGTTCCGAATGGTCTGCCCGTGAATGGTTACATCACCGATGGGTTCGGAATGCGTCGCAATCCGTTCAGCGGCGAAGGACGCGAAAGCCACGAAGGGCTGGACATCTCGGTTGACTTCGGAACGCCAGTTTCGGCCACAGCCGATGGGCTGGTCATCTTTGCCGCGCCGCACGCGGGATATGGCAACCTCGTGATTTTGTATCACAGTAATGGCATCACGACACGCTACGGCCACCTGTCGAAGATAACCGTAGAGGTCGGCCAGCGCGTCAAGCGCGGCGAGCAGATAGGCAATGCGGGCAGCACAGGCCGTTCAACCGGCCCGCACGTCCATTATGAGATACGCGAAAACGATCAGCCCATTGACCCGCTCCGCTATGCGGCGACGACGCGGCAGTGAGCGCGCGCTGCCCCCCTTCCTGCTTGTGAGTGACGAAGAGGCGCAGGGCTATGTGGAACAGCCCTGCGCCTCTGTGTCTTTCAGCAGTCATCACATTTTAGGAAAACAGGTCGGTCAAATCGAATATCATTCCGATATCGAGCATATTGACCACAGAAGAACCTTTGCGCCGTTTGCGACGCTCTTTCAGGCGCTCTATCTGGCTGGCCTCTTCTTCAACTTTCCTGCTGCTCTCATCGGTTTTGGTGAGTCGTTTCAAATCTGCCTCGCGCTTTGATGTAGTCTTCGGGCAGGCGGCGGCCACAATAACTGCAAGCGAGACTGGCGAGCGCCAGTAACTTCCGGCTGCAATAAGGGCACGAGCGGTCCTCAGGCGCACGCCCGCTATCGCGGCCAAACGGCGCGCCGCAGTTTGCGCATCGGGCCATCGCCTGTTCAAATCGGCGCTGCAATAATCGCAAGTGAAAGTCATGCTGCGAATCAACGCGGGGCAAGGGCCTCAGGCGAGGGCAGTTACATCGCCGATGTTACTCGAAGCAAATCCGCGCAACAATATTTTTGTTGAACGCGCTGAATCGTCTGGTGAAGTCTTCCGCGCCCTGCGCTTCTATCGTTGCTTGGGCAGTGTCTAAAGGTGTGCGGCTGATTAATTGACGGCGTGCAGTTGATTGTAGGGGCAGCCACAAGGGCTGCCCGGATTGCCGAAGGCAATGAAAGCATTCGGTAAATACCGCATTCTTTCATCGCGCTGACGCGGGGAACCCGCTTGCGGGTCGCGGGCAGGGACAAGCCCGCGCCGCGCGAAGCGCACCACGCGCCAATCGCCCCTACTATCCTTTGCACAGCAACACAGGATTAGGGCACTACCGTTGCTTGACACTCAATTTCGCCAAGCGATAAGATGCCTAGTCTTAGCCGGCGATCCGTTTCGCGTCTGTGGGCGCGCAGATTGCCGGGCAAAGTTCTTATAAAAAGAGACTGCCGCAGCAATGATCAACTACGTTCCGATTTTAATAATCTTCATCTTTGCGGTCGGCATGGCAACAGCCATCATTATTCTTTCGCGACTCGCGGGCCGCAATCGCCCGACGCGCGAAAAGCTCATGCCTTACGAGTGCGGAGTCGAGCCGGTAGGCACAGCGCGCGAGCGTCAGTCGGTTAAGTTCTACCTCGTCGCTATGGTCTTCCTGCTGTTCGACATCGAAGCTGTCTTTCTAGTGCCTTGGGCCGTCGTCTTCCCGCGCGTCCTTAGCGACCCCGCCTACAGGACGTTGAAATACCTCTTCTACGGCGAGATGATGCTGTTTATGGTCGTGCTGTTCGTCGGGCTTGTTTACGTCTGGCGCAAGGGCATACTCGAATGGGCCGCAAAGTAAACCGGAGACGCTTGCGGTGATGATCATAAAGCTGGCAATACACGGTCACTCCTTATGATAGACCAACTGCTCGGATGGGCAATTCAGATCCTTATCACTCTCTTCGCATTAGTCACAGCCGTCGCCTACCTGACCTTTATGGAAAGAAAGGTGATGAGCTGGATTCAACTGCGCGTCGGTCCGAACCGCGTAGGCCCCTGGGGGTTGCTTCAACCGGCGGCTGACGGGCTGAAATTCATCTTCAAGGAAGACATCATCCCGCTCGAAGCAAACCGCTGGCTCTACATCATCGCGCCCGCAGTCTCAGTCGTTCCCGCGATGATGTCGCTGATAGTTATCCCGTGGGGCAGCGAGATTCATCTGTTCGGGCGCACGATCCCGCTGCACGTCACGCAGATGAACATCGGATTGCTTTACGTCTTCGCGCTCACGTCGCTCGGAGTGTACGGCATAGTTCTGGCCGGGTGGTCGTCAAACAACAAGTATTCGCTGATGGGCGGGCTGCGTTCGAGCGCGCAGATGATTAGCTACGAGCTTGCGCTTGGGCTTGCAATCGTGAGCGTGCTGTTGTGGACAGGCTCGCTCGACCTCGTAGAAATTACCAAGAGCCAGAGCGGCACATGGTTCGGCTTCATACCACGATGGAATATCTTTCGTTTTCCGCTCGGTACATTCGGCTTCATAATCTTCTACATCGCGTCGCTCGCGGAAACCAATCGCACGCCATTCGATCTGCCTGAAGCCGATTCGGAGCTGGTCGCCGGGTATCACACGGAATATTCTTCGATGAAGTTCGCGCTCTTTCAGATGGCGGAATACTTAAACCTCATCACCGCCGCGTCAATAGGCACGACGCTCTTTTTAGGCGGATGGAACGGGCCTGGCGTCGAGCAACTGCCGATTCTGAGCCTTGTCTATTTCGTGATTAAGGTGCTCGTGCTCATTTTCATTGCGATGTGGATACGGTTCACGCTGCCGCGATTCCGTTACGATCAACTGATGCGCTTCGGGTGGAAGTGGCTGCTGCCGCTTGCGATCATCAACATCATCGCGACGGCGACTTTATTAATATTCATTCGATAGGTCGAAGATGGAACAGACTCTCTTCATCATCTTTGCAGTCATCGCCGTAGCGAGCGCGCTGAACATATTGATTCAGCGCAACCCGCTCTACAGCGCGCTGTCGTTGATTGTCACGCTCGCGTCGCTGTCGGCGCTCTATCTGACGCTGCACGCGCAGTTCATCGCGGCGATTCAGGTCGTCGTCTACGCGGGCGCGATAATGGTGCTGTTCGTCTTCGTTATAATGCTCTTGAACGAGCCGAAGGATGTGCCGCACATCGAGAAGCACAAGTGGCTTCGCTACCTCGCAATTCCGTTCGCGGGGTTATTGATAGCCGAGATGTTTTACGCGCTGCCGCTCGACAAGCAAATTGCGTTTCCTTCGATTCCGGCTGAGCAGGCCGATACGGCTGTCGGCACTACGTGGAATATCGGCACGGCGCTGTTTACAGATTACCTGCTGCCGTTTGAAGTAACATCGGTCTTGATACTGATGGCAGTCGTTGGCGCGATGGTGTTGGCGAGACGCGAAGGAGATTGATTCTTTGCCGCTTGTCCTTTGTCATTGATCGTTTGCAGAAGACGAGGGACAAGCGACAAATGATAAAGGACAAAAGGCATGGTTCCACTGTCGTGGTATTTAGGGCTTTCGGCGCTGCTGTTCACAATAGGCGCAGTCGGAGTCTTTATCAAGCGAAATGCGATAACGATATTTTTGTGCATCGAGCTGATGCTGAACGCGGCGAATCTGGCGCTGGTCGCGCTGTCGGGATTCTTCGGCGATGTTGGCGGTCAGTTGTTTGTCTTTATCGTGATGACGGTTGCCGCAGCCGAAGCGGCGGTCGGCCTCGCCATTGTGATTTCGGTCTTTCGCAACCGCGAATCGCTCAACGTTGACGACGTGGACACATTGAAATTGTGAATGGTGAATCGTAAATCGTGACGAGAGAAATGCCGTCCTGATTTACGATCAACTCTTTGAGGAAAAATGTTAGCCGCGATAATTCTAGCGCCGCTCGCAGGCGCATTGATACTCGGGTTGTTTGGCAAACGGATGGGCGAACGCGCCATCGGCTTCATCGCCTGCTCGACCGTCGCCGTGTCGGCGGTTCTTTCATTCTACGTCTTCTTTGCAAATCGCGAAGCCCTAGAAGCCGGTACGAAAATCCACGAATACCTGTTCACCTGGATAAGCGTCGGGCAGTTCCGCGCTGATGCTGCGCTGCTGCTCGATTCGCTGTCGGGCATCTACATTCTGTTCGTCACATTTGTCGGCTTCTGGATTCACGTCTTCGCTACGGGCTACATGCATGGCGACACGGGTTACTACAGATTCTTCGCCTACCTGAACCTGTTTATGTTTGCGATGCTGACGCTTGTGCTTGGCGACAACTTCCTGCTGATGTTCGTCGGGTGGGAAGGCGTAGGGCTTTGCTCGTACCTGCTGATTGGCTATTACTTCCTGCGCGACTACGCGAACGACGCAGCGAAGAAAGCGTTCATCGTCAACCGCATAGGCGACTTCGGATTCGCGCTCGGCGTGATGCTGCTGTTTTCGCAGGCGCACACGATCTTTTATTTCAGCGACCCGGCGCGCGGCACTCAGGGCGCATTCAACTGGGCGATGACGCAGTTGGCCGATCCGTTCACTGCGTCGGCCATCTTCGCCGGGGGATTAACAACGATAGGCATCCTGTTATTCATTGGCGCGACGGGCAAGAGCGCGCAGATACCGCTATTCGTATGGCTGCCCGACGCGATGGCCGGCCCGACTCCTGTTAGCGCGCTCATTCACGCGGCAACGATGGTGACGGCAGGCGTTTACATGGTGTCGCGCGCAAGCTCGATATTCATCCACGCGCCGATGGCGATGATGATAATCGCAATCATCGGCGCAGCGACCGCGCTGTTTGCCGCGACAATCGGACTCGCCCAATGGGACATCAAAAAAGTTCTCGCCTACTCGACAATCTCGCAGCTAGGCTATATGTTTTTGGCGTGCGGCGTGGGCGCATTCGCAGCAGGCATCTTTCACGTATTCACTCACGCATTCTTCAAAGCCCTTCTCTTTTTAGGCTCAGGCTCAGTCATTGTAGGATTGCATCACGAGCAGGATATGCGGCGAATGGGCGGGTTGAAAAAATTCATGCCCGTGACGTTTGCGACAATGCTCGTCGGCTGGCTTGCCATCTCAGGCGTGCCGCTGCTTTCAGGCTTCTTCAGCAAAGATGAAATTCTCTTCCGCACATTCACAACCGCAGGCTTGCCCGACGCGTGGCCGAAGATTCTGTGGATAGTCGGCGCAATCACCGCGCTGCTCACAGCCGTTTACATGACTCGCTTGATGGTGCTGACGTTCTGGGGCAGCGAACGATTCAGTGAATCACACGCCGCGCATCACGACACGCGACACAGCGATGAGTCGCATCAATCTGTCACCCCGCACGGAGTCGGACCCAACGAGCACGAGCATCACGCAGGGCCGCCGCGCGAGTCTCCGCGTTCAATGACCGTGCCGCTCGTCGTGCTGGCTATCGGCGCAGTCTTCGCGGGCTATCTCGGCGTGCCGGAAGGCTTGTCGGGCGGAAAGATTCCGAATTATTTCGAGCGCATACTTGAGCCGTCAATCGCGCATCCGCAGGATGCGCATTCCGGCTCGCCCATCCGTCAGATCATCGGCGAGCCTGCCGCGCACGAGAAAGCCGCGAGCGCGGCAAACGCTGCGCCCGCCGCAGAAGATGAAGGTCACGGCACAGAGATTATGCTGACCGTCATTTCTGTCATCATCGCTTTTCTTGGCATAGGCATCGGGTGGTCGTGGTTCAACCGCAAACCGCTTTGGCAGCCGCCGCGGCTGCTCGAAGACAAGTACTACGTTGACGAAATCTATAACGCCGCCATCGTGCAGCCGATCAAGGTCGGCTCGACAAACCTGCTCTGGAAGATCATTGACGTTGGCATCATTGATGGCGCGGTGAACGGCGCGGCTTATCTCGCAAGCCGTATCGGCAACGCGATGCGCTACATGCAACTGGGCCTTGCGCGCGGATACGTCGCCCTCGTCGTGCTCGGAGCTTTGTTGATAATCGGCTACTTCATAATGAAGTAGGAGCAGGGCTTGTCCCTGCCCGAATCGCGCGAAGTGCGATGATTCGCGCGAATTTGAAATTGATCATGGCCTAACGGCCATTCGGGCAGGGACAAGCCCTGCCCCTACAAAACTATGACCGATTACCTGCTCTCGATAATAACTTTCCTGCCGCTGGCCGGCGTCGTAGCACTCATCCTCGTCGGGCGCGCGAACGAAAGCACGCTAAAATGGACGGCGTTCATCTTCGCGCTTGCGACCTTTGTTGTCTCGCTCGCGCTTCCGTTCGGGTTCGACTCGGCGGCGGGCTATCAATTCGTCACAGACAGGCCTTGGATTGAGGCTTTCAATCTAGGCGTGCGGTATCACGTCGGCGTTGACGGTTTGAGCCTGTGGCTCGTGATGCTGACGACGCTGCTCGTGCCGGTCGCGCTCATCTCGTCGTGGAACTCGATTCATAAATATCAACGGGAATTTCTCATCTCGATGCTCGCTCTCGAAACGGGAATGATCGGCGTCTTCATCGCGCTCGATCTGTTCCTGTTCTACCTCTTCTGGGAAGTGATGCTCGTGCCGATGTATTTCCTGATCGGCGTCTGGGGCGGCGAGCGAAGGATATACGCGGCAATCAAGTTCGTCATCTACACGGTTGTCGGCTCGCTGCTGATGCTGGCAGGGATAATCGCGGTCTATTACCTGCACGGGAACGCAACCGGCAATTTCACTTTTGACATTCCGACAATCACGCAGGCGGTCCAAGCGGGAGGCTTGAGGATTGATCCTCGAACTCAAAGCTGGCTGTTCTGGGCGTTCGGGCTTGCGTTTTTAATCAAAGTACCGCTCTTCCCATTTCACACGTGGCTGCCGGACGCGCACGTCGAAGCGCCGACCGCAGGCTCGGTCATCCTTGCGGGCGTGCTGCTGAAGATGGGAACTTACGGCTTGATGCGATTTAACCTGCCGCTGTTCCCTGACGCATCGCGCGAATGGGCAACACTGATTTCGACGCTTGCGGTCATCGGAATAATTTACGGCGCGCTCGTTGCGATGGTGCAGCCTGATATGAAAAAGCTCGTCGCTTATTCGTCTGTGAGCCACCTTGGATTCGTCGTGCTCGGCATCTTCTCGTTCACCGATCAAGGCATGCAGGGCGCGCTTTATCAAATGCTCAATCACGGCGTGTCAACAGGCGCGCTCTTTATTATCGTCGGGATGATTTACGACCGCCGCCACACTCGGTTGATTAAAGAGTTCGGCGGTCTCGCCAGCGTGATGCCAGTTTACTCGGCTCTGTTTTTAATCGTCACGCTCTCATCAATCGCTCTGCCATTGCTGAACGGTTTCGTGGGCGAGTTCTTGATTCTCATCGGCACCTTCACATCAAATGTGCTTCCGTACTCGAAGACGTTCACGGCGTTCGCCGCGACGGGGATGATTCTTTCGGCGGTCTATATGCTCTGGATGTACCAGCGAGTCATCTTCGGCGAAACGCACAATCCCGAAAACCAAAAACTCGCTGACCTCAACGGCAGGGAAAAACTCGCGCTCGCGCCAATAGTCGTGCTGGTTTTCGTGATGGGCATCTACCCGAATCTTTTTCTAGCGCGCAGCGACCGCACGATTAAAAATCTGAGCGAGCGGTTCAACACCGTCGTCGCGGCGACGAAAACGGGCAATGAGCCGATGCAAGCATCAACTGAAAAACGTTAATGGACAAGATAGGGATAAATTATCACTCGATACTGCCTGAGCTAATCACGTCAACCGTCGCGATTGTGATAATGATGGTTGACGCCGCCTCGCGCAAGATAGAGCGGCGCATCGCGGGCGCTATCTCGCTCGTCGGGCTTGCAGCCGCTGCCGCAGCCGTCGTGAGCCTGTGGGGGCGCAACGGCGAAACATCATTCAACCGGATGATCGTCACGGACGATTTTCGATTGTTCTTTGCGCTGATATTTCTTGTCGTCGCGATTCTGATTGTGCTCATCTCGCTTCGATGGGTGAAGGAAGAAGACCTGCCGACGGGCGAATACTTTGCGCTGCTGCTGTTCGCAACGACAGGGATGCTCTTCATGTCAGCGGCGAACGATCTGGTAATGATCTTCTTGGGGCTTGAGATTACTTCAATCTCTACCTACGTGCTGTGCGGCTATCGCAAATCGGATTTGCGCTCCAACGAATCGGCGGTCAAGTATTTCATTCTCGGCTCGTTCTCGACGGCGTTTCTGCTCTACGGCATCGCGTTCATCTACGGCGCGACATATTCGCAGGCTATGAAGACTGCGACGACGAACCTGCAAGACATCGCGGCCCGCATCTCAAGCGGCCAGTTATTCTCGGAGCCGATGTTGCTTGCAGGCGCGGCGATGATGCTCGTAGGCTTCGGGTTCAAAGTCGCAACTGCTCCGTTCCACATATGGTCGCCGGACGTTTACGAAGGCGCGCCAACGCCGATCACCGCGTTTCTTTCGACAGGCTCGAAGGCCGCAGCATTCGCGGCATTTCTGCGCGTATTCGTTTTGACCTTTGCGGCGACAGCGGTTGCAAAAGGCACGGGCGTGATGGGTTCGCTCCAAGCGGTTACGACGAACGCGCTCATCGTGATGGCGATACTGACGATGACAATCGGCAATCTGGTCGCCATCGTTCAGACCAACGTCAAGCGAATGCTTGCATACTCTTCGATTGCTCATGCAGGCTACGCGCTCGTCGGCATGATCGCGGGCGATTGGAGGTCGGTCGCATTTTATTTGTTGAGCTACGTCATCATCAACATAGGCGCGTTCGCGATTGTCGAAGTCATAGCGCGGCGCGGCGACACGCGCACGGAGATTAGCGATTACGCGGGCATCGGATTCAAATCCATCGGGCTTGCAACTGCGCTGTCTCTGTTTTTGTTGAGCCTCGCGGGCATCCCGCTCACCGCAGGCTTTATGGCGAAGTTCCTCGTCTTCAAGCAGGCATGGATCGCAGGCTCGACGGCTAATAATTCAATGCTTCATGTCCTGGTTGTGATTGGCGTAATCAATAGCGCGATTTCATGGTACTACTATTTGCGGATAGTCGTCGCGATGTTCTTCGCAGAGCCAGCCCAAGAGTTCAAAGCGCCTGCCGTCGCTCGCTCGCTCGCAGCCGGGTTGATACTCGCGATACTCGGAACGTTGTATCTCGGCATCATGCCGGGTCGGGTGCTAGACGCGCTCGAAAGCGCCGGAGCAAAAACGGCAGCCATGCAAAAGAAATGATTGCCCCGAATGGTAACTGAGTCCGACAACGTCGAATCAATAGCGGAACGCATATCGAAATCTGCCCGCGCGGTCAAAGCCGAAGATATCGCCGCAGAGATAATGCGCCAGATAGGCAACCAATCCATATCGGCAATCTATCGCGACCAGATTCTTTCGCAGCGCACCCGCCAGTATGAAATGCGTGCGCCGTCAAAGACTTCATCGGTCGAAGTGCTTCACACGCTGCTTGGAATAGAATTAAAGATCGGCAATCGCCGATTGCTCTGCCCCGATCTTGCGACGGCTCGTTATCTATCGGTCTTCGCTCGATTGGGTTGCGATGTTGTGGCTGTGCCTTACGACATAACTCAAATCTCACGCATTGCAGACGAATTGGAATCGAGCTGGCATCGGATGATGCTGCTAGTGGATCATTTCACCGTCGAGCGCAGTCCTCGATTGCGCGCATCGGTTCGCCGCCATTTGATTGGCGAAGAGCGGGCGCGAATCAGCGAGCAAGGCGCGGGCACGAAATTCCCGAAGTTCAATCAGAGGACGCGACAACGTAGATGACGACGCGGAGACTCGGAGAAGGGGCTGCGCGGCGAATGGGTAGTCAGTCAAATAATCCCCGCGTTCCCGCATCACTAATCATACAGGGCGCTTGAACCCGCGCTCGATGTCGCGCAGTTCCATTCGCATAATTATTGGCCGCCCGTGCGGGCAGGTCATCGGATTTCGAGTCTTCATCAACTCATCAATCAGCCACTGCATTTTTTCCTGAGTGAGCGGCATATTCACTTTAATCGCCGCCTTGCACGCAAGCTCCGCGGCTACGCAGTCGCGTATGTGCTCAAGCGTGAAGCTGCGCCGCTCGCGCTCGACTACCGAAAGCACTTCGCGCACAAGCGCAATCACATCGCTTGCGGCAAGGCCCGCAGGCGCGGTCTTAATCGCTATTGTTCGACCCGATAGCTGCATCGCTTCGATGCCCATGCTCTCAAGCTCGCTTTGAACTGCTGCGAATGCATCGGCTTCTGCCGGGCTGAGGTCAATCGTCTCAGGGATGAGCAACGGTTGAACATCAATCGCGCGCGCAAGCCGCTCGTCGCGGAACTGCTCGAACAAGACGCGCTCGTGCGCGACGTGCTGATCAACGAGCAGCAAGCCTTCTTCATCGGTCGCGACAATGTAGCTGTCACGAATCTGGCCGAGCGGCTTGATGCCGTGACCGAGATTCGGCAACGCTTGCTCGGCAGGGGTCAGGGGTTGAGCGGTAGCATCCGCAGGTTGAACGTCCAGGGTCGGAACTGGAGAGTCCGAAATCAGCATCTGATCGTCGGAAGCGGGAAGTTGAGAGTCTGATGTCGCGGCTGCGGCTTCCGTGCGCGGCGCTATTATCAAATCCGAAGCTGGCGAATCAGCAACCGGCTCTATTGGTCTTCTTTCGGTTGGCAACGCGCTATGAAAGATGTACTCCTGCGCGCTTTCGTTCAGCCTTTGCGCGCGCGCCTCATCGGCGGCCCCGCCCCCCGAGCCCTGACCCCCGACCCTTGCCTGAGGCACGCGCGTAATCGGCTGAGTTGCGCGCAGGGCTTCTGCAATCGCGTCGCGCACAAATGCGAGTATCGCGCCCTCGCGCAGAAATCTGACTTCGGTCTTAGCCGGATGCACGTTCACGTCAACTTCAGCAGGCGGGACTTCGATGAACAGCACTGCCGCAGGGTAAGTGCCTGATGGCATCATTGAGCGGTATGCTTCTGTGATTGCGCGGCCAATCAATTGATCGCGCACGAAGCGATGATTGATGAAGAGATATTGAGCGTCGCGCGATGAACGCTGCTCCTGCGGGTTGGAAACGTAGCCGCTGATTCTTAATCCTTCTGACTCGCGACTGACTTCGACGAGTTTATTGAGCAGCGAACTGCCTAGTACCTGATAGGCGCGCTCCTTGAGCGATGCGACGGTCGCCACTCTAATGGCGTCGCGACCATTGTTGATGAGATGAAACGCAATGCGCGGATTTGCGAGCGCGTAGTGCTGCACGAGATTCGTGATATGAAAACTCTCGGTTGCATCGCTCTTCAGGAATTTTTTGCGCGCCGGAATGTTGAAGAATAAATCCTTGACTTCGATCTCGGTTCCGCCGGGCCACGCGATGTCGCGCACGGCAACCAGCTTGCCGCCGTTGAATTCGACTTCAGTGCCTTCAACATCGCTCGCCGTCTTTGTGCGAAGGAACAATCGAGAGACCGCCGCGATTGACGGCAAGGCCTCGCCGCGAAAGCCGAGCGTGGTTATGGCTTCGAGGTCATCAACCGTTCGCAGCTTTGATGTGGCGTGGCGCTCGAAGGCGAGTATCGCGTCGTCGCGCGTCATGCCTTCGCCGTCGTCAATCAGGCGTATGAGCCGCTTGCCGCCCGATTCGACTTCGATGCCGATCTTTTGCGCGCCTGCGTCGAGCGAGTTTTCGAGCAGTTCTTTTACAACCGACGAAGGCCGCTCCACGACTTCGCCTGCGGCTATTTTGTTCGCAAGCGAGTCCGGCAGCACTTTGATCTTTGACATTATTATCCCCTTACGTAAGTTGTCCCAAACATTATACCAACCTCGCGCCCGCCATACCCACCATTGCGAGCAAGTTCTTCGCTCGCATCATCAAACATCCTGCGGCACCTTTCATATGTAGAAGCCAGCATATAAAATAGATTCTTTCATGATGCTACATTCGAACAAATTCGAGCGCGCAACAAATACTTAAGAGACACAAGCCTCGTACACGCTTTACCGCCTTCCCCTTCGCCTTACACGCTGATTGCATCCAACGATGAATTTCTCACTAAGGAGGTAAGATGCCGGATAAGGTTCAGGAGATTGGAGATCAGTTAGCGGATTTTACGCGCGACGTGCGCGTTGTATTGCTCTCATTGATGGCTCTGGTAATCGGCGCAGCGAGCGCAGTTGTAGCTTACGCGCTCGTGTGGCTCATCGGAGTAATAACAAATCTCGTCTTTTATCAGCGATATTCAGCAGAGCTTGCATCGCCGTCAGGTCATCATCTCGGCTACTGGGTCGTGCTCGCGCCTGCGATTGGAGGACTCGTAATAGGATTGATGGCGCGCTTCGGATCGGAAAAGATACGCGGACACGGCATCCCTGAAGCGCTCGAGGCGATTCTCGTCGGGCGCTCGCGTATGGAGCCGAAGGTGGCTGCGCTCAAGCCGCTATCGTCTGCTATCTCGATTGGCACGGGCGGCCCGTTCGGAGCCGAAGGACCGATTATCATGACAGGCGGCGCGTTCGGCTCATTATTCGCGCAGTTGTTTCATCTCTCGTCAGCCGAGCGCAAAACATTGCTCGTCGCAGGGGCGGCTGGCGGAATGAGCGCGATCTTCGCTTCACCTGTAGCAGCCGTGCTGCTTGCGGTCGAATTGTTGCTGTTCGAGTGGAGGCCGCGCTCGTTCATTCCTGTCGCGCTCGCATCGGCAGTCGCAGCCGCCTTGCGCGTTCCGTTGATGGGCATTGGCCCCATCTTCCCCGTCACGCCACACTCGGAACTAAATGGCGAAGGGCTTGTGTTCGCGTTCATTGTCGGCATTGTTGCCGGTCTCGCGTCCGGGTTGCTGACGGCACTGGTCTATGGATTTGAGGACGCATTTCAAAAGCTCCCGATTCACTGGATGTGGTGGCCGACAATCGGAGGATTGTTTGTCGGCATCGGCGGTCTCATTGACCCGCGAGTTTTAGGCGTAGGCTACGACATCATTCATTCTTTGCTGAATGGCAAATTGATCGGCGCGGCAGTTATTGGCCTCATTATAGGCAAAGCGATTGTGTGGGCAATAGCACTAGGATCAGGAACATCAGGCGGTGTTCTTGCTCCGTTGTTGATTATGGGCGGGGCGCTCGGCGCGCTCGAATCTCAGTGGATTCCGGTCGGGGATGCGGGTTTGTGGGCGACACTCGGAATGGCTGCAATGATGGGAGGCACAATGCGCTCGCCGCTCACGGCTATCGTCTTCACGCTTGAGCTGACGCACGACCTGAACCTGCTCACAGGCTTGCTCGTTAGTTGCATCGCAGCGCACGCGCTGACTGTGCTTTTGCTGCGCCGCTCGATTCTCACAGAAAAAGTTGCACGGCGCGGTTACCACATCACGCGCGAATATGCGATTGACCCTCTCGTTTTGACGCGCGTCGGCGAAGTGATGGATACGAACGTGCCGACTATATCTGCGACGATGAAGGTCTCAGAGCTTTCTGATCGCATAGCGCACGGCGACCCGCAACTCACGCCTCGACAAGCAACCCCGATTCTTGACGAGCAGGGGCGACTTGCAGGCATCATAACGCGCGGCGATGTTGTGCGCGCGCTCGAACAAGACCCCGAAGGCAATATGACCGTACTCGAAGCAGGAAGCGGCAACCTCATAGTGACTTATCCGGATGAGCTTCTTCACGATGCTGTTGCGAAGATGCTCAGGAACAACATTGGCCGATTGCCCGTCGTGAGTCGCGGCGACGAGCGGCGACTGCTCGGCTATCTCGGAAGGTCACGAGTGATGGCGGCGCGGCTCAGGCGGCTTGATGAAGAGCAACTGCGCGAGCGCGGGTTGATTACGCGAACGACATGAAGAATGAATTAAGAGAAACGAGGCAAGAGATATGATAAGGCACGTTGTTTTTTTCAAGTTCAAACCCGAAGTGAGTGAAGCGGAAAGAAAGTCTGTGCTGGACGAGCTTCGCGCGCTGCCAGATAAGATTGATGTGATACGCGAGTATGAAGTGGGCGAGGACGTGTTGCGCTCGCCCCGCTCGTGGGATGCGGCAATCGTTGCAAGCTACGATGATCTGGATACGCTCGAACGCTATCAGCGGCACGACGATCATGTGGCTGTAGTCATGAAGCTGCGCCAGTTGACCGAAGCGACCGGCTCGGTTGATTTCGAGTATTGAAGCCCGGCGAGCCTGTGAGCAGCAACAGCAACAGAGGGTCGCAGGCAATCGTTCTGACAACCCATTACAACCATTTGCGTCTCCTGAGCTTCCTCGCGCGGCCTGAACGCGAATCTTTTACCACCGAAGCGCGATTAGGGCAGACGATCTCAAAGCGATTGCGAAGTCCTGCAACGGTCAGGGGCTTCATAGGCGGCGAGTCACACGATAGTTATGTGATTCGCGCCCGCAAAGGCCAGATAATGACTGTGCAAATCTCGTGGCGGCGTGAGCACGATACTGATCTCGGCGGCAATCACGCTGAGTTCTTTATAAGTCAATCGCCGGGCCTCGACAGCGGGCCGGTTGATTTCGGCAAAGACTCAAACAACGGAAAGAGGTGGAGCGGCAAGATTCCATTGACGGGTGATTATTATATCTCCGTCACCGCTCATCCAACAGCGCATTACACGCTCAGAGTCACAGTCAGGTAAATCATGGCAAGCATACTATTGACGCTCATAATCGCAACCTGTCTCTCAACGCCGATTGCGCCGGTCGTTGATGCCCAAGCGCAAGCCGAACGTGAGGCGGTGTTGCAGTCGTGCGCAAATGTTTTTGGCCCTCCTGTTGATAGCGAAATGACGCTGCATCGCCTGTGATGATTATTGTGTAGAGCTTGTGTGATCGTGAACTATCTTCCAGCCGCCGGCCATCTTACGGAAGATGAGCGTGAACAGTCCGCCCGCCTCGCCATTCGTCATCTTCAAATTCCACCGCCCGCGAACGAACGCGCTCTTCGGGCCGAGCACCTCGATTTTCAAATCTGAAAATGTGAGTGTGCCCATCTCGCGCCCTTCGCTCTGGTAACGCATCTTGTACCGCTCAATTGTCTGCTTCCACCCAGATGTTGTCGTGCCGCCCGAATAAAAAGTCAGATCGGGTGAATCCCAGTAGCCCTGCATGAAGCCTTCGAGGTCGCGCCGGTTCCATGCTTCGACTTGTTTGTCTAAAACGTCGCGAATCTCTTTGACGGCGCCAGATTTCAGTTCAAGGCCTCTCTGTCCCGCATCCGCAATGATGCCTGCAAACACGCATACGATTAGCAGAACCGAAGCGATTGCTCTCTGTTTTTTCTGTGGTAGCACTGATTCGCCTCCAAAATGCGCGCAGCTTCGGATTGTCGAAGCCATCGGAGCCGGGTAGAATTTTTATTTCATGAATGTTCAGCCAATCTCCGAAGTCTTTCCGCGCGGCTGTGAATTGTGCGGCGAAACCGCATCGCGCGAACTCTACACCGCGCGCGACCGGCTGCGCAACTCGAACCGGTTTTTCATCATAGTCGAATGCATCGGCTGCGGCGTGCTGCGCACATTGCCTGAGATGACCGACCGCGAGCTTGCATGGTTTTACCCTGAGCAATATTGGGGCGGCACACCATCGGAAGATTGGATCAAACAATCTCAAGCCGAAAAAATCTCATTCATAAAATCTTGCGGGCTTAACGGCGGGACGATTCTCGATGTCGGCTGCGGAGCAGGCTTTTTCCTTCGTGCGCTCGACCGAAGCCGCTGGAACTGCTATGGCGTCGAGATGGGCGAGCAAGCCGCGGGCGCGGCAAATGCTGCGCTTGGAGTCGGGCGAGTCTTCACGGGCACACTCATAGAGTCAGCCTGTGCTGATGCCGCGTTCGATGTGGTGACGTTCTGGTCCGCGCTTGAGCACACAAACGAGCCGCGAGCAAATTTAAAAGAGGCAAGGCGAATACTGAAACCGGGCGGGTCGGTGATTATTCAACTGCCGAATGCTGCAAGCTATCAGGCCAAAATATTTCGCGGCGACTGGTTCGCGCTCGATGCGCCGCGTCATCGCTATCATTTCACGCCGAAGGCGCTCGGCAGATTATTGGCAGAAACCGGATTCAAGATTTATCGAAGCACTCTTTTCTCAAAGACGCACAATGCGCACGCGCTCAGGCAAAGCCTGAAATCACGACTGCACAATTCAAACCCGTTTGGTCACGCGCTGTTTCTGCTTTCGATTCCGTTTATCAAGCCATTCGACTGGCTGATGAGCGCGCTGGGGAGCGGGGCGACTTTAACGGTCGCTGCCCGCGCGGTTTAATTGCGCATCTTAAGGCTCACCTCGCGCAGAAACCGCGTATTGACGCAGGAAGGCGCGAAATTATCCTCTGCGCCTATCGGCGACATCAGAATTCAATCTTTCCAACTCAGCATAATCGTCATACGCGAATAAATCATCTCGCTTTTCCAGAATTGCGAAGGCCTCAAACACCTCTCTATCGCTTCGCTTCGCCGCTAGCTTCTCTTCCCTTCTTCGCTTGCGAATCTCAGGCAGCCTCTTCAGCGCAGCCGCAAGCGATGATATGAAACCTATTTTGAATCGCAGGGGCGAAGTGATGGCAAGCAGCGCAACCCACACGATGTGCGAAGCGAGCATCCATTTATCGTGCAGGTGGACCCAGTGATAGATGAGCCGGTTGCGCTGCTCAATCTTGCGAACGTTGCTTGGCTTGAGTTTTCCAATCGTAGAAGAAACCCGATGATGAACGACTGACCGCGGCTCATAGACAACAACGTAACCGCGCTTCCACGCGCGATAGCTCAACTCGACGTCTTCCCAATAAAAGGGCGAAAGCAGCGGCTCGAACCCGCCAATCTCAAGAAACCTCTTTCTATCAAACATCGCGGAGCCGCCACCCGCAAAGATCGAATAAAGCGCAGCTAAACCGGGCGAGCCTGCCATTCTCAAATTATACAATTCATCAAGGACAGCGTAGCTGCGGTGGACACGGATGAAGCCGCGAGCAAATTCTCCTAGTTTTCCGGTTCCGCACTCGCGTTTGCTTTCAAGCTCAAACACTCGACAATGCGCCGCGAAAACTGATTCGTCGCGGAAGTTCTCAACCAATGGAGCTATTGCGTCTTCACTCACTTCAACATCATTGTTAAGCAGAAAGACCAGCCCGTATTGCGCAGCTTCAAACCCGCGATTGCACGTTTCGCCGAAGCCAAGATTCGCTTCGTTTCGCACAACTCGCAAAGTTGTCTGACTGGCGGGCAGTTCATCTAACTCCGATGGCCTTTCATTACCCACTGCTTTTTGTTCGCGGATCAGCCACTCGACCGTGTCATCAGTACTGCCGTCATCAACGACGATAATCTCCGTCGGCGCACCCGAAAGATTTCTGTAATGATTTGCCGCTCGGATGACGGAAGGAAGAAATCGCTTGAGCAATTCAAGCCCATTCCACGCCGGTATGACGATGCTTACGCCCTGAGTCATTCGAGATCGAGGGTCAATGGCGGTGCAGCCTCACCGACTGGCTCGCGGAGTTGGCCATCTTCTCAAGCCCTTCGAGGCTTTCGTGACTTCCGATTACTACGAGCGCATCCTGCTTTTCAATCAAGGTGTCAGCCGCAGGATTGAAAATCATCTTGCCGTCGGCGCGACGGATAGCTATCACCATAACGTCGAGGCTGGCGCGGATGCCTGTATCCTTGAGCGCGGAACCAATGAAGGGTGAGTCTTCGCTGATCTCAATCTGCTCTATCTCAAGCTCAAGCTTTTCGGTCATTGTCGCAAGCTCGATGAAATCCGCCACCGCAGGCCTGAGGAGCATCTGCGCCATCTGATTCGAGCCGGTGATTGCAGGCGAGACAACTTTATTGGCGCCTGCCTTGAGCAAGCGGTTGACTGCCGATTCGTCGTTTGCGCGAGCAACTATCATCAGGTCTTTATTCAAATCGCGCGCCGTCAGTGTGACATAAAGATTATCAGGGTCGGACGAAAGCGCGCACACAAGTCCGCGCGCGCGCTCGACTCCCGCAGCTATTAAAACGTCATCGTCAGTCGCGTCGCCCATCAAAACCAGATTGCCTTGCGAGAGCAGCCTATCGGCAATGGCCTCATTGCCTTCAATGACGACGAACTCCTGACCGCTGCGCGCAATCTCGCGAATGACGCGCGAGCCTATGCGACCAGCGCCGCATACTATGAAATGATTTGTGAGCTTGCTGATGTCCTTGTACATTCTTCGCTTTCCAAAAGTGGCAACTAGCTCGAACTCTAGCACGGAGCGCGCGGCGACTGAAAGAGCGTAGCCAATCGTTCCAACGCCGCTTATCACGAGAACTGCCGTGAAGTAGCGCGCAGGCTCTGTCATGTTCGGCGCTTCGTTATAGCCTATCGTCGTCAGCGTGATTATCGTGAAGTAGAAGCAATCGAACCAGTCGAGGCCGAGAATAATTTTATAGCCGATGGTGCCGAAGGCTATGAGGGCGGCGACCGCGCTCAACGCGAGCTGAAATTTCGTTTTAGGTGACATAAGATTAACGCGCGATGAGTAATGTTATCCTCGCGCGAGAATTGAGGCAATCCCCGTTTATTTCAAATCTCAAATCTCATATTTCAAATCCTCGCTCTCGCTATCCTCAAGCAGTCGCCTGAAAAGAAAAAAGGGAGGCGCTAGTCCGCGCCTCCCCGATGGAAGCAGACTGATCTAAAAATCTAAATAAAAGCTCCAGCGCGGGCGCTCAACCTTGCGCGCGGCGCGCGCGGCACTTCGCGCTTTTCAATTGTGAGCGTGAAGGTTTGCTCGGCGCGGTTGCGTAGCACCGAAAGAGTTACCGTGCCCTCCTGTTTTTTCGACATCGCGCTCATCAGTGAGCGAACGCTATCAACCGGCTCGTTATCAATCGCAGTTATCACGTCGCCCGCTTTGACTCCAGCTTTGGCAGCCGGGCTGTTCTCTTCGACTTCGGTCACGAGAACGCCTTTGCCATCCTTCACTCCGAAGAACTCGGCCAGTTGCGGTGTCAGCGATTCAACGCCTATGCCCATGCGCTTGCCGCTGAAGAACATGTAGCGGCCCGGCGCGTCGAAAGCGAAGCTGCCGAAATCAGGCGGGTTCTTTTTCCACTTTTCCTGAAGCTCTTTCATCTTCTCTTCCGACAGCTTCCTGGCTTCTTCGGCTCTCTTCAACGCTTCTTCGTTCTTCTTCCAGAACTCATCGTTGAACTCGGGCCTGATCCAAGTCGTGCTCGGCGTGTTCTTGCTCAAGGTCGCCGCAACTGTTTGATGGCTTCCCCCGCGAATGACTTCGATGGTCACGTTGCGGCCCGCAGGAGTTTCCGAGAGCAATCGCTGAAACTCGCGCACGCTGTCAATTCTCCGCCCGTTGTAAGAGACCACGACGTCATTCTCTTTCAACCCTGCACGCTCGGCTGGGCTGCCTTTGACAACTTTCATTATGACCGCGCCGCGCTCTTCCGAAAGCCCCAATTCCTTCATGCGTTCGGGCGTCACGTCTTCAAGAAATACACCGAGATAGCTGCCTTCCCCGAACATAGAGTTTATGGCGAAGACCCGCGGCCCATCGCCATAGACGAAAAATGGTTTCTCTTTATCCTTCTCCTTCTCTTCGGTCTTTTCCTTTTCCTTCTGCTTGTCCTTCTGGGCCGTCTCGCCGTGTGCGACCACTAAGCCAACGGCAAGCGCCGTCGCAAGCGATGTGATTAAATAAAAACGTCTAAGCATCTGCGCACCTCCTGGAGTTTTGCGGGAAAAGATTTGTTCCGCCTTCAAGCACGCGCGGGCGGGCGAAAAGTTCCAAAATGTGGATAGAAAATTAAGAGTGTATAGCGCATCAGGAAAAGTCATCTGCAGAAAGTGTGAATACGATCTCTTCCCTTCTTCACTATTCGCCTTTCACTTCCGCGTTGCCCGCAGCATCATTTGAGTCAGGCGTGGCGACCGAGACATAACGCCTGCGATGACGCGCGCAACGCGCGGCGAAAAGACCACGCGCCGAAGCAGGCCCGCGACCTGCATACGCTTTCCGAACTCGCGCTCATAGCCCGCTTTGTATCGAGCCAGCACCTCTTCTCGAAGTCGCATCGCCTTTTGACTGAAGGATTCGATGATTGCTTCGGCGGCAATCTCGCCGCTTCGCAACGCAATTTGAATCCCCGTGCCGGTGAACGGATCAATCATCCCCGAAGCATCTCCAATCGCGATTATGCCATCTTGTGAGAGCCGCCTTCGCCCAAACGCGAGCGGCCCGACGCTGAACCACTTGCCCGCGACCTCGGCGCTATGCAACCGTTCGCGCGCAAGGCTGTTTGTCATAACTGTCTGCCCCATAATTTTTTGGGCGTCGCCGTGAAGCTCTCTCACCGTGCTTTCACTTGCAATGAAGCACAGGTTCACCAGCCCATCTTCGACAAGCGAGAGTCCTCCATAACCTTGGCTGAAAAAATAGAGTTCAACCTGTTCTTTGACTCCCTCAACGCCAGAGAGATGAGCCTTTAGCGCGTAGAGCCGCGAGCCTCGTCGCCCCACGGCTCGCTCGTCCCGGCGAACAGTCAATCGCGAGTTTCGGCCCGATGCGTCGACTATCAGAGGCGCATCGAATCGAACCGGATTGCCATCTTCAAGCGACAGAGCTTCAACCCCAATCGCCGCTCCGTTCTCAAATACGCATTGCTTCACCGCGATTGACTCCAGACAACTCGCGCCGACCTCGCGCGCTCTTTCAAACAACAGATGATCGAATCGCGCGCGGCTCAGGCTCAAAGCATACTCTGCGACATCAGACATTTTTGAGATTGGAGTTTGAACAATCCTGTCTTTTGAAACGACGAGGCTCAGCCGCGTAATCTTCTGCGCTCCTGCCTCAACGATCCGCTCCATCACTTTGAGCCTGTGAAGCGTCGGGAAACATTCCGGCGTGATGTATTCCCCGCAAAGCTTGCCGCGCGGCATGCGCTTCTCTTCGAGCAAGAGCACGCGAAGGCCAGCTTCGGCCAGCCTTGTCGCAGCCGACGAACCGGCAGGCCCGCCGCCGATTATAATTACATCGTGATCGCTCATAAAACAGTAGGCCGTGGGCAGCAGGCAGTAAGCAGTTAGGAAAAGCCGAATGGCTTGAAACAGGCTCTGGAAGCCATTTTCAAGGCAATCTCCATTCAGCCTACTGCCTACTGTTTTCTGCAATCAAGAGCAAACGATAAGGAAACACGCGCCGCACGGTGAAGCGTCGCAAGCCTGCGCGCTCAGCTAGTTGTTTTAACTCATCAGCCGTGAAGCCTCGCAGCACAGACACAGGTCCATCGTTGCGAGTCAAAAAGCTTGTCGCAAGTAGCGGTCCCGTCAGCTTCGCAAAGTAATAAGGAATCAGATTGCGCACAAGATCATTTATTATAATCGCGCGACGAGCCACGCGAGCGAAGTCTCGAAGCAAACGCACTACGTCTTCATCGCGAAAGTGATGCATGAAGAGCGAAGCCGTCATGAAATCAAAGCTGCGGTCACCAAACGGCAGCTTTAACGAGTCAGCGCGGATTAATTTTACTTCAGAGCTTATGCCCAACCTCGTTCGCGCGATTCTCAGGTTGCGCTCGCTTATGTCAAGGGCGGCTATGAATGACTCGATGCCGCGCGCCCCGCACCACTCGACCACAGCCGTCGGTATGTCTGCCGAGCCTGTTCCCACATCGAGCAACGACAACTCTTCTATCTTCTCTCGCTCGATGATTGAAGAGAGCGCGCGAAGAACGGTCTTTGTTCCGCCGAGATAGCGATTGACGCGGCGCAGGTCTTTGAGGTTCCGCCTGACGTCCTCATCCGTGCCCGCTCCCGCATCGAGCAGTTCTTCTTCATAAAGTCTTTCTGGCGTGAGCATCATTCGATCTTTCGGCTGTATCCTACATAAGAGATCGCCGTGTCGTCCGTGATTCTGAAAGGACCTGTGCGACCTCGCCTGATTAGAGAAACGAACGCGGCCAGCTTGCCTCGCGCGGGGCTGAGGCCGTGAGTCTCGCAATTCACAAGCCCGTGCCGCGCCATAGCTTGATGAAGCTCAGCAGGCTTGATGAACAATCGAGGATCGTGAGTGCGCCTGGGTATAACGCCGAGCACTTGTTCCATAAACCAGACTGCTACGACTCGCGCCTTCAGCGTCCGGTTGATTGTGTCGTAGAGAAATATGCCAGAAGGCTTGAGCAGGCGGGCGCATTCTGCAATTACCGAATTGAGGTCTGACACGTGTTCGAGAAAATCTGCCGCAACGACAGCATCAAAAGATGAATCGAGAAAAGGCAATCGCCCGCCGCTCGCATTCACGTAATCAATCGAAAGACCATTTGCGCGGCTGTGGCGGGCAGCCGCGACGAGCGATGAATGCGAAAGATCAATGCCCGAAACCTGCGCGCCCGCGCGGGCAAAGCATTCGCTTAAAAGCCCCCCGCCGCATCCGACATCGAGAACCTGCAACCCTTCGAGGCGACCGAGCACACTTTTGAAATAATCGAAGCGCGCGGGATTGATTTCATGCAGCGGACCGACCGCGCCTTCTTCATCCCACCACGCATCGCCAAGCTCGTCGTACCATTGATTGTCTATCATGATCAGTTGCGAACGCCGTTCATCTTGCGAATCTTCTTTCACCGGTAACGGTGCACGAGGTAGATGCCTATCATAGCACTCAGCAACACGAGACTGTTAGTGATGACAAAGATTATCGAGCCGATGCTTATGCTGTAGATCGTAAAACAGAGCGAGGCAATGGCCTGCCCATAGTACAACATGGGATTTACGCCTTTGAGCCGTTTTTCTTTGAGATTCTTTCTGACCTGAGCGAACAGAGTTACGACGAGAATGATTGCTGCCGTCCAGCCTAGCCACTCCACAAGAGATAACCCCTCGCGCTCTCAGACTGAGCGTTCTTTGAGTTGCTTGATTAACCGTGTTCTAGCGACCCGCGCCTTACCCGTCGCGTCAATATAGTCCTGCAACGCTTCGTTGCGTTTGCGGTCGTAATCGTCAGGCACTGGCCGCGCGCCGCGCAGCTTCGCTTCAAGCTCGCGGAGCCGTTCGCGCGTTCGCTTCAGCCTTGTGCGCGCTTCGACCGCTGCGCGCATGAGCGTCGTCAGGCTCTCTTCTCGGCTGGCGGGCGTTCGTTTCATTTTATCTTTAATCATCTCAACACACCTCCGGTATAAGATTTGGCGACTTTAGAATGTTCAAGGGAATTAAGCGCGCGGGAGATTGATTATGCCGCGCGCTTTTCGTTTCCGCTCGCCTGTTTGCGAGCGATGCCGGTGATGACAGAGGTAATCAATCGCTCAACGCCGTAATTTGATTTGAGGTAAAACAGAGCGCGGCCACCCGTCTTCAAGCTGGAAATATCGCTTTTCAGACCGTCCGTAATTCCAAGCATGCCGACAAGCACGGCATCGCGCTGTCGGTCGCCAAGCGAACCGCCCGAAAGCAGACCGCGCCGCTCCTCCGGGTCCGTTACCGAAAAGCGATATTCGCTGTTCTGAGTGCGAATCAGTATCTGGTCCTCTTCTGAAATGTTCTTTAATTCCATCTCCATAGACTTACCCTCTTAGCGGAAGCTCTGACTTGCGTTCGCCGCCTTTGTGAAAAAGGTGCGCCGCGTTGCGCCCCATAAGGCGAGCTATTAGCATCCCTACTATTCCGACATAGACGAGTATGAAAAAGATAAATATCAAGAATTGAAAAATGCCCATCGTTCGTTCTCCTCCATTCCAAATGATCCGCGAATGAAAAGTGCAAGAGATATGCCAGCCGCAAACTGTGCCGCTATTAACCTGTATATCCAGCGATTGGAGCAAAAGCGTTCGCGCTCATCTTTCCAGCTTGTATTAATGCGTTACGGATGATCTTTCGATGGCGGAGATTGATACGCTTGACTTTGTAATTAACTGCCAATAGAATCCCTTCGTCTTTAGGTGGGATTTGATTCGGCGCCAAAGGGAGCCTTGTCCTGAGATTCATAAAAAATATAGCCCCGGTTCGATGGGCCTGTCATGGCTAGTAGACTTACTATAACCAGCCCTAGAGTAGATGAAGCAATGGCCGCCGGGCGCGAAGCCTTCGATGATGGCCGGTTCGAAGAGGCGGCCAATCACTTCCGCGCCGCGCTGCGAGCCGGAGCGCGTTCGAACGACGAAGAAGCCTTCATACGCTGCAGGCTCACTGAAACGCTTGAGAAGCGTAGGCTCGTTGACGAGCAGTTTGAAATACTGGCGAAGTACGAGAAGCCCGTTGAGCTTGCGCGACTTTCGGAAAAAGCTCGAATGACGGTGCTCATCCGTCTCGGCTGGGCCTATTCGCTCAGCAGCGACACGCCGCGCGCAATCGCATTGTTCAATCAAGCAATGGAGATCGCCCGCAAGCTCGACGACGCGAGCGCCATCGGAGCCTGCCACTTCGGGCTGGGGCGCACTTACAGGTTCGTCTCCGAAATTCGCATCGCGCGCGACCACTACGCCTCCGCGCTTGAATACTTTCGCAAGGTCGGCAACTGGCGCGACCTCGCCGACTGCTACTTCTGCATCGGAAACATTGACGCGCGCGAGGGCGATTTTCGCACCGCGCTCAACTCAGTCAAGCAGGCTCTAACAATAGTCGGCGACCGCAACGAGCATGACCTGTTGGGCCGAGCCTATCTCGATATGGGCATGCTCTACGAAAACGTGGGCGCATCCTATGAGAAGGTGATCGCCTCGCACGAGAAAGCCGCAGAGCATTTCCGCGCGGCGGGCAACAGTTATTATCTGGCGGTAAACTACAACAATCTCGCCATGAGACTTGTCTGGCTGGGCCAATGGGAACGGGCCGAGTCGCTTGTCAAAGAGGCGATAGCCGAACTGCGCATGGCCGATGCGAGCGAAAGCGAGACAATGATGCACGCGCTCGCAGCAACGCTCGATACACTCGCACTGATCTGTCTGTTGCGGGGCAGGCTTGACGAGGCTGATCGCCTGCTCGAAGAGTCGTTGCAAATATTCCATGAGTTGAGGAACAGAAAAGAAACGCTCCGGAAGGAACACCCGAACGAAGCAGAGACGCGACTGACTGTGGGCCGCACTTATATCGTAAAAGGCCAGCCCGACGAAGCCATCAAGCAATTTTCCCGCGCGCTCGACATAAGCGTGAGGCTCGGCGACAAACAGTTTCTCAGTGAAACGCGTTTGTGGCTGGCCGAAGCTCTGCTTCAAACGGGAGACATCGGAGCGGCCCGCGCGCAGGTCGAGGTAACGCGCGAGTTCCTTCGCGATATGCCTGATATGCCCGCATGGGGACTTTTGATGCGGACCGTCGCAAAGCTCGAAGCGGCAGACGGCCATCTCGCCTCCGCCTTCCAATCGCTCGGTCAAAGCACGTCGGTCTTTCGAATGAGGAACTTCGCGTTCGATCTGGCGATCAACCGGATCGTGCTCGCAGAGTTGATGCAGCGGCAGGGTCGCACGCGCGAAGCCATCTCTGAAGTCGAATCGGCGCTGGCCGAGCTCGAGCGATTGGGCGCGGCAATTGAAGCGCAAAAGGCTCGCGCTTACCTTGAATTGTTAAGCAAACAACAGCCTGAGAATGGCCTGATTGATGCAGAGCCGCGGCGCGCGACGCCCGACCTTGCTTCCGTGCTCGACGGCTTTATGGCGCAGCGGCTCGCGCAGGCTGCCGTCTCCAGCGACCTTCTATTGTATGAGCTTGCGGCAATTGCAAACGAGCAGGCTGCCAGCCGCGCTGCAATAGTCGTCGAAGTCCTCAACGATGACAACGTATCGAAAGGGCCGATCAATTTGAAGCTCGTGGCCTCGGTCGGATTGGATGAATCAGAGCAGGCGGCGGCGATGAATTTTCTATCGAGGCTTGAACCAGGCGAGCGCGCCAAGCATCACGTTTATCAACTGACAGACAACCACCAGTCGAAATATTTGCTGCGCATAATCGAGCCGCGCACCTCGCGTTTTCTGGCTGGCGCTGTAAGCATTCAGCCGCTGCTATCGCTTGCGACGCAAGCTCTGGAGTTGTGCGCGCTTAAGAGTCGCCATCGCCGCACGCAGGTATTCGATCCGGCGCGACTGCTCTCGCAAGTTGAAATACCCGGATTCATCTGCGCGAGCCGCGCCATGAGCCATGTGTTGGAGCAGATTCACAAGATTCGCTCTTCAGACGTGACGGTGCTGATTACAGGTGAGTCGGGCACGGGCAAAGAGCTGATAGCCCGCGCGGTCCACGCAGGAAGCTCGCGGCGGGCTAACACTTTTTTGCCTTTCAATTGTTCAGCCGCGCCGCGCGACATGATTGAGAGCCAGTTGTTCGGCTATCGAAAGGGCGCGTTCACGGGGGCCGTAGCCGATAATCCCGGTATAATTCGGGCAGCCGAGCGCGGCACGCTCTTTCTCGATGAGATAGGCGACCTGCCGATTGAATTGCAGCCCAAACTGCTGCGGTTCTTGCAGGAAGGAGAGATTCATCCCATAGGCGAGAGTCAGCCGCTTCGCGTTGACGTTCGGGTCGTGGCCGCAACTAATTCTAATCTCGAGCGCGCAGTGGCCGAAGGCAAATTCCGCGAAGACCTCTTTCATCGTCTCAACGTAATCAGAATCCAGGTCCCGCCGCTTCGCCAGCGGCGCGAAGAGATACCCGCGCTCATCAATCACTACCTCAACGAGTACCAGCACGAATCGGCCAAAAGCGAGATAAAGATTTCCGAAGAGGCGCTCGATTTGATGGTGGTTTATGACTGGCCGGGCAACGTCCGCCAGTTGTGCAACGAAGTGCGCAGGCTCGTCGCCTATTCGGATTCGGGCACAATCATCACGCCAGCCGATCTTTCGCCGGAGATAGCGCACGCCAGTCACGAGCTTGAACCTGTCCCGGCAACCTCGACTAATATCGGATCATTCCACATAACGCCGACCGCGAGCACGACGCTTGCGGAAGCGATGGAGGAACTTGAGCGGCGAATGATTCAGGATGCGCTGCGGCGCTCATCGGGCAATATCGCCCGCGCCGCAAAAGAGCTTGGCCTTTCGCGCAAGGGACTCTACTTGAAGATGGACAGGCTTAACTTCAACGTTTAAGAAAATGAAAAGTGAAAAAGTTGTAAAGAAAATTTTTGCGTCCAACTCCCCGCATGGTTTGCGAATGGTTGATCAGGTATTTTTGAACAATCAATGAAATACTGGCTCGCTCTGCCATTTTTTTGCTTTTCACTTTTCACGTTTCACTTGTATTCTATAGCGGCCTTCACATTGGCATGTGAGCATCGGATCGCGGTGTTATGCAGTAACAATCAAATTAATAGGAAGGTGCGAGAGTGAAAGCTCCCGTTGAGCGCGTGCGGCGGTTGCCATTATGGCAGCCGCTTGCCGTGCGCGATTTCCGATTGCTGTGGCTCGGCCAGAGCATATCGCTTTTCGGCGATCAGTTTTATTTAGTCGCCTTATACTGGCTCGTGCAGCACGTAAGCGGGTCAGGCGTGGCGCTTGGGACTGTGCTGATGGTCGCAGGAGCGTCGCAGGCTTTGTTTCAGCTTATAGGCGGCGCTGTGGGCGACCGCTTCCCGCCGCGCACGCTGATGCTCGGCTCTGATATTCTCCGCACGGCCATTACACTTTTGATAACGCTAATCGTTTATCTGAACGTAACTCAACTCTGGCACCTTTACGTACTCAGCGCGATATTCGGCTCAGTCGAAGCCTTCTTCTACCCGGCATACATGTCGGCAATCCCAATGCTCATAATGAATGACCATCTCCCCGCCGGAAACGCGCTGCTCAGGGGAACCAGGCGGTTAATGGCGTCAATAGGTCCTCCGATTGCCGGGGTCGTCATTACTTCAGTCAGTCTTACGGCGGCATTCGGCATTGACGCCATCACTTTCGTTCTGTCGGCCATAACGCTGTGGCTGATGAGGCAGCGCAGGCGCGAAGAGACGGCAGAAGACGCGCAAGCTGGCGCGATAAGGTCTGCCACGCCGGAAGGATTGATCAAGAGCATAGGCGATGGGCTGCGCTACGCCTTTAACCACAAGATAGTGTGGCCATTGTTGATTTACGTCTCCGTGATAGAGTTTTCATTTGTCGGTCCTTCGACCGTGGGCCTTGCCGTCATGGCGAGGCAGAGATTCGGGGGCGACGAAGGCGCGAGCGCACTCGGATGGATGCTCGGCGCATTCGGCGCAGGGATGTTAATAGGAATGTTGCTCGCCGGTTCATTAAGAATAAAACAGCATCGCGGGAGGTTAATCATTACTCTCGTTTTCACGATAGGGCTTGGGCTTGCGATGCTCAGTTTCGCCACTCATGTCATCTGGGCGGCTGTAGTGCTTGCCCTGATGGGACTTGGAGGCGGCTTGGCAAACATTTTGATACTCTCGTGGATGCAGGAGACAGCCGACCCGCGAATGCTTGGGCGCGTGATGAGTCTGATGATGTTCGCCGTTGCGGGGCTTGAGCCACTGTCTTTTCTGCTCGCTGGCATAGTTGCCGATGTCAGCCTGATTTGGGTATTCATCGGCGGCGGCACTATAATGATTATAACAAGCCTGCTCTCGCTTGGAAGCGCCATACTCAATGCTGATTGAAAGATTATGGACGTTTTATAAATCAAAAATGCTTTGAGGATTTGGAAGAAGGTTCACCGTCCGGCTCATTTTTTTCATCGTTGCCTTTAGAAGCATTGAATGATAAATTGCGCTCTGCGATTTTACTGGCGCAGGATTTGTTTGATGCGTCTCCTGGGTCTTTCTTTAACTGCAAATATGAATAATCCATTTGCTCAGGTCAGGTTGCGCGCGACAGGGCTGTTCCATTGGAGGAGTTATGGAGAACTTTCTTAAAGATATTCGATTTGGCCTAAGGGTGCTGATGAAGGATAAGGTGCTGACGATTGTAGCCATACTCGCGCTTGCGATTGGCACTGGAGCTAACACTGCAATCTTCAGCGTGGTCAACGCCGTGCTGCTTCGCCCGCTCCCTTACAACGAACCCGACCGCCTCATCGTTATGTGGGGGACGAACGTAAACAAAGGGATGACGACCAGCCCGGTTTCTATATTGGACTTCAAGGACTACCGCGACCGCAATAACACGCTTGAAGCGATGGCCAGCTACTCTTATGACGATTTCAACATAAGTCGCGGCGACGTGCCGGAGCGCATTCAAGGCGCATTCGTTTCAGCGAACTTCTTCAACGTGCTTGGCGTGAAGCAGGCGCTCGGCAACAACTTCGCCTCGAACGCAGATCAGGCGGGCGCTGAGCGCGTTGCAATCATAAGCGATGGGTTGTGGAAGCGACGGTTTGCTGCGAGCAAAGAGGTTATCGGCGAAGATTTGATGATTAACGGCGCCAACTACAAAGTAATCGGAGTGATGGGACCAGAATTTCGCGCGCCTGCCCCTTACGACGAAAAACTCGCCGATGACGACATATGGATTCCGATGTCTTTCGACATAAGCGACCCGGCTCGCTTGCCTTCCGTCATAACTCCCGACCGGCTGAAAACCGAAGCAGGGCAGCGCAAGTGGAGCTTCCTGCAAATCATCGGGCGTCTCAAACCGAACGTACCCATAAATCAGGCCGAAGCGGATTTAACGAACATCGCCGGGCAGCTTGAGCGCGACTTTCAGGCAACGAATCGCGGGCGCAGCGTGAGGCTCGTTCCGCTTCATCAGCAAATCGTCGGCAACATGAAACCGGCGTTCGTTCTGCTGCTCGTGGCGGTCGGGCTTGTGCTGCTGATAGCGTGCGCCAATGTGGCGAACCTGCTTTTGGCGCGTGCGGCGCGGCGGCAAAAAGAGATTGCGATTCGCGTAGCGTTGGGCGCGGGCCGCGCTCGATTGATAAGACAGTTGCTGACGGAAAGCGTTATGCTCGGCGTCGCAGGCGGCGCGCTTGGGCTTGCGGTTGCGTTTGCGGGAATTAAGCTGCTCATCGCGTTGAACCCTCCGAAGCTGCCGAGACTCGACGAAATCGGCATTGACGGATTCGTGCTGCTATTCACCCTGTTGATCTCCGTGCTGACGGGGATAATCTTCGGGCTTGTGCCTGCGCTCCAGGCTTCTAAGCCGAATCTGAACGAAACGCTGAAAGAGGGCGGGCGAGGCTCGACCGCAGGCGGCGCGGCAAGGCGCATCCGCACCTTCATAGTCGTTTCGGAGGTCGCGCTGACGACCGTGTTGCTGATTGGCGCGGCGCTTATGCTCAAGAGTTTTCTATCCTTGCAGAAGGTTGATCCCGGATTCAACTCGGACAGAGTGCTGACGATGCAGATGACGCTGCCCTTGTTGAAGTATTCTACGGTAGATGAAGAGACCGGCGCCTACGAGCCTGACGCAAAGAGGATGATTCAGTTCTACGACGCGGCGCTTGAGCGCATCCAGCAGAACCGCAACGAAGTGCAGGCGGCGGGTCTAATAAACATAATCCCTTTGACCGAAGGAAAGACCGAAACCAGCTTCAACATCGAGGGACGAGAGTCGCCCGACGAGACTTACAGCGCAAACGCTTCGACGATAAGCGAGAACTATTTTGAAGCCATGGGCATTCGCATCTTAGAAGGCCGGGCTTTCGATCAGCGGGATCGAATCGAGCGTAAAGAAGAAAGCGAAGGATCGGAAGCGCCGCTCACAGTCATCATCAACAAGGGCATGGCCGAGCGGTTCTGGCCCGGCCAGAGCGCAATTGACAAGCGCATAGTGCTGCCGGGCGATCCGCCAAAGCGGCTCAGAATAGTCGGCGTGGTTGCAGACGTTAAGACCTCAAAGCTGAGCGAGGATGCGCCCAATTCGCAGATCTACGTCCCCTACTTTCAAAGCGACGAGCCGGACCGCTACACGGCCCTCATCGTCCGCACGAAGACCGACCCGGAAGCGGCGACCGCCACCGTGCGCAAGGCGATTCAAGACGTTGATCCGTTCCAGCCCGTTTATTTCGTGAAGACGCTCGATACAATCGTGAGCGAATCCATCTCGCAGCCGCGCCTCTATATGGCGCTGCTTGCGATCTTCGCTGGCATAGCTCTCGTGCTTGCGGCGATTGGGATATACGGCGTGATGAGCTACTCGGTCACGCAGCGCACGCACGAGATAGGCATACGGATGGCGCTGGGCGCGCAGGGCGGAGATATTCTTAAGATGGTCATCCGGCAGGGGATGACGCTTGCGATTGCCGGCACGATCATAGGGGCCGCAGCCGCGCTCGCGCTTGGCGCTATGTCAGCCTCGATGTGGCCGGGCTTTACGTCAAGCCTGTTGTTTGGCGTCAGCGCGATTGACCTTGGCACCTACATAGTGATTCCGCTGGTGCTTGCCGCAATCGCTCTTGTGTCAATCTCCATACCCGCGCTCAGGGCGACGAAGGTTGATCCGATGGTGGCGCTCAGGTACGAGTGAGATTATTCACTGACCGACTTTATGGCTTACTGTGTTGCAGCGTCCTTCTTTGAGAGTGTGTAGCAGGTTCACCAGTGTGAACCTGCTACACACTCGCCTTAACCTCCTTTAATTCTCACACTTAATTTGACGGCTTGAGGATGTGTATAGCAGGTTCACACTCTGCCAACGCATAGGATTTCTGGCTCAACCAGCTAAGTCGTTGATATTACGCAAGTGGCTTCGGCTATTGTTGATGGTGAAATGGCGGCACGCACGTTGCTCTAATCAAGGTCGCCGTAAGAAAAAACTTTGAAAGAGAGGGTAAATGCCATGTGTGAATCAAGAGTATTGACCGGTGCACACCTGCTGACTGATTAACATTGGGTAGGCAATGGAGGCTGATTAAACATTATTGCCTCTAACTTACAAATCCTTTACAGGGCAAGACAAGAAGCGCATCGTGAAAGTGGTTCGCTTCATCACTCAACCCGCAAAAGGAGGCTACGATGATTTGCAGCGGAGCCATTTATAGCGAGGGCGTGATCTTAACTGAGATTGGAATAGAAGAAGTGATCGCGCCCTGACGCCGCGAAAGTAAGTTCCAAGAATAGTACGCGGATTCTTTCAGCGATGATCATCCGCTGACTCGTTGAACAATCGAACAGCCGTCACATCGCTCGCGGCTCTGTGAGATTGAAAATCGGCGCTGCGAACGGGTTCAGCCGTTACAGCGCCGATTCTTTTTGACAACGAGACCTAAGCGACTGCCAGCGCAACCGCTTCTGAACCGGAGAGGCAATAATGCTCCTTATAATTGTAGCTCTGACGACCGCGCTTTCGGTGCTGGTTTGCAGCATCGAGCATATGCGACTGAAAGCCAATCACAAAACAACACGCCCCCGCGCGCTGCCTCTGACAGGCAATCAAACAACTATTGATTGAAGGGCCTTGACTCGGAGTCCAGCGCGCGACGCCGTCTTGCCAGTGGGTCGGAGGCCAGCTTCCCACCTGTTAGGTTAAATCCCCAACTAGCTGGGCGGCTCACTGGCAAGGATTCGCTGTTTACGAGATTTGGATCACCCCTTGTTAGAACGAGCAAACGGATTAGTTTGACATGACTTCGATGGCTGTATTTTCAGGCGACAAGGCAACCCGTTCCAACAAGATTGTGACTCTCGGATCCCCGCGTAAACTAAATCGGCTATATTTCTCGCATCAACCAAAGCAATCATCAAATTCGCGTCAATGGCAAGGCGATGATAACCAACGACACCAAAATAAACGGAGTGGCGCTCGAACAACTCAGCTACCCGACAACTCGCGTAGTGAGTCGTGACAGCAGGCTTGAGCAGTTGATTCAATCCGGGCAGTAAGCGCAGGTGACAGGCTACAACACTCTGACGAATCTTCGCAGCGCGCCTGTGACCTTTACGCGATAACAGTCCGGAATAAACCGCGCTCACAGTATGCGCGCAATAGAGAACCGCGCCGCGCGCGATTCGCATCGGGTCCGCGCCCGTTACAACCGCCATCGAAGCGGTCTGACCGCTCGGCTCTCAGCATTTATTGCTTTCATCCTTCGGCTATGACCGATTCATCCACAAAGGCGCGAACGTCCGCAGGCCAGATGACCATGAAGTTCGAGCCTGCGCCCGGCGCGCTTATCACCTTGAGCCTGCCGCCGAGCAGCTCCACAAGCCGCTTGCTTATCGGAAGCCCAAGCCCGGTGCCGCCCGAATGATGCGGGCTTGAGATGTTGACCTGTCGGAACTCTTCGAAGATGTGCGGTATCTGATCTTCGGCAATCCCTATGCCTGTGTCAATGACTTCGACGCGCCACAGCCCGCCCACGTCGCGCGCGGCTTTGATGGTAACTGATCCGCCTGAGGGCGTGAACTTGATGGCGTTCGATGTGAGATTAGTTATCACCTGCGCCACTTTTGTTGGATCGCTCTTGATCTTTGGGATGTCAGGCGCGATGTCGCAGGTCAGGCTGACTCCCTTGTCGGCTGCCGTTTGCTTCAATCCATTGCAGATCGAATCTATCAATTCAGCCAGGTCGAACTCTTGAATCTTCACCTGCATCCTGCGCGCTTGTAGCCGCGAAAGGTCAAGCAGGTCATTGACGAGTTGTATGAGCATCTTCGCAGATTTATCCAGCCGCTCGACGGTTTCGCGCTGGCGTGGCGTGAGAGGGTCGGTGCGGTCGCGGGCAAGCACTGTGATCAGTCCCGTCATCGCATTCAATGGCGTGCGGACTTCGTGCGCGATTGTTGAGATGAAGCGCGACTTCATCTCGTCAACTTGCCTAAGCTTCTCGTTGGCCTCTTGAAGCTCGCGGTTCGTCTGCTCAAGGTCTCGGCGGCTCCTGGTCAATTCCGCAAGCACACGCACAAGCTCGCTGTTTTGCGATTGAAGCTCCTCGATTATGCTCGACTCGCTGGCGGAAAAGAAAAGGCTGCGAATCTCATCCACGGTCTTGAGCGGCTTCTGCTCTTCATCAAACCACTTGATCGCTTCGATTCGCGTGCCGCGCCCGACTTCGCTTTCAATTGAGAACTCGTCCATCAATCGGCGCGAACCCGAAAGCCCGCGCCCAAGCCCCGACTTCGATTGAAACTCGCCCGATATAACTTTATCGAGATCGGCAATGCCCGGTCCCTGATCCTCGCAGATTATCTCCATGCCTACGCGGCCATCGCGCTCTATCACGGAAACAGTGATGCTGCCTGTTCGCGCGTACTCGTAGATGTTGCGCGTAAGCTCAGAGACGGCGGTCGTCAGCTTTATCTGCGAGACGTTGTCGAACCCAAGCTCGCGCGCGGCCAGCCGCACGCGGTCTCGCACGCGAACTATATCGGCTTCGCTTTTAACAAATATCGAGCCTATCTTTTCGCGGCGCAGCTCGGCGCTGTCAGGATGAAATAACTCAGCAGTCAAGCCTTTTTCTCCTGTTGCCAGTTGTCAATCGTCAGTTGCAAGAACGAGAATCCCTGAAAGCGGCTCCTGGAGCCTGTTTCAAGGCGGGACTCTTACTCTGGCAACTGAAAACTGGCAATTGTTTAATCAAGTCTGCAGCCTCCCGCACACAATCGTCGCGTCATCGTTCGGACGAGAGAAGTCGCGTAGGATGGCCGCGCACAAAAGCGAAGGGTGCTGGCCCAACAGCCCCGGATAATTCGCGGCGTCCCATCGCTCGGATACCCCATCCGTTGTCATAACAACAGTCGCAACCTTTGGCAACTGCTCCCTGAATACCTTCACGCGTTCCATACGCGAGCCGAGCGTGCCATTGAGCGAGATAAATCTTACAGCATCGCGTCCGCCTAAAACGCGGCAATCCGTGTTGCCTATCCCGGCGAATTCGATCACGCCCTTCGCGAGATCAATCGCAGCCAGACCGGCAACCGCGCCCCGCGTCTGTTTGAGCGATTCGTGCGCGACTCTCAGGATATTTTCGAGCGGCTCCGTAGCGCGCTTTTCGATCACGGCTAAGGTTTCGCTCGCCGCTTCCTTCGCCCCGAATCCGTGCCCCAATCCATCAATGACCGCGACCAAGCGCCGGTCGCCATCACGCCTGATGATATATGCGTCGCCATTGGCCTCGCCGTCTTGAGAAGCGCGAGTCATCGCCGCCCAAAGCTCGCGCCGCGATGACTGCTCACGAGGCTTAGCGTTGAGCCACTTCTTGAAAACGATCACCGTTCCGTGAGTCGTGCGACCATACAGCGGGAGGCGAAAGGTCTGTCGCTCAGGTGTTGAATAAATATGAAACTCGTCGGCCATTCGTTTAATCGCGCCAAGCCCCGCGCCGAGCGAGCCTGCCGTCGTGAACCCATCTTCGAGCGCGCCGTTGAGGTCTTCAATGCCCGGCCCTTTATCCATGTAGATTATCTCCAGACCTGCGTTATCAAGCGACTCATCGGCCGGGGCGAAAAAGATGCGCCCCGTGCCGCGCCCGAACTTCACGGAGTTTGTAGCTATCTCGTTGATGGCGATTTCAATTTCGGCAAGCTGTCGCTCGCCGAAGCCCGCTTCCGAAGCGCACCGCCGCACGACTCGTTTGGCCTGCCCTATGTGCGCCTCTTCAGCGACGATGACCGATTCGAAGCTTCTCACCTTCGCCAGCCCTTTTTCGATTTTGGATTTCAGATTTTGGATTTTGGATTCTGGATCGAAGAAGCATAAACCATAGCTCTCTGAGCTGCGTCTCTGACAATCCAAAATCGCTACAGCCATTTCGTTATTGTGACGATTGTTCCCTTGCCCATTTCCGACTCTATCTTGAAATCGTCAACGAGGCGGCGCGCGCCCGGCAATCCCTTGCCAAGCCCCCGACTCGTCGAATAGCCGTCGGTCATCGCAAGCGCGATGTCGGCAATTCCCTTCCCGCGATCTTCAAACCGTATGCGAAGCCCGCGACGGCCAGGCTCGCGCACGCGGCTAATCTCTGCGCGCCCGCCTTCGGTGTATCGAGTGATGTTGCGCGCAAGCTCGCTCGCGGCTGTCACGAGTCTGACTTGATCTATGTGGCTGAATCCCATCTCGATTGCTGCATCGCGCACGCAGGCGCGGACTATTACGAGATCATTGTGGTCTTCGATTTTGATGCTTCTCGCTTGCTCTTCAGGCATGCTCGCCCACAGTTATCGCGCGCCTGCGTTGCTTCTCTTTCATCCGCTCGTTTAGAATTCTCAAACCGTCATCAACGTCGAGCGCGGTTGACACGCCCTTAAGCTCAAGTCCAAGCTCGACGAGCGTGATGGCCACGGCTGGCTGAATGCCCACGACGACCGTCTCCGCGTCCATTATCGAAGCCATTGAGGCGATGTCGGAAAGCATCCGCCCCGTGAATGAATCAACCATCTCAAGAAGCGATATGTCAATCAGCACGGCGCGCGCGTTCGTGCGCTCAATCTGTTCTAACACTCGCTGCTGCAATTCAAGCACCGTGCGGTCGTCAATATCGGATTGAATAGAAACTATAAGCACTTCCCCGACTTTAAGAATGGGCACTTTGTACATGCTCATCTGTCTCTCCTCCCTCAAGCATCGCTTCGCCGTTCGCGTGATTCATCTGAACAACTTTCTGTCTGGTCATCTCGAAAGCAAGCCGTATCCCGTCAGACAACTGATTGCGCGTGATTATGCCCGCCAGATCAATTCCAAGATGAACGATTGTTTGAGCAATAGCGGGGCCCACGCCAGTCACTATGCAGGTCGAGCCGAGCAATCGCACGGCGTTGACCGTCTTGATGAGATAGTTTGCGACCTGCGTGTCAACCGTAGGCACGCCCGTAATGTCAAGTATGGCAACTTCGGCCCGCGTGCGAACTATGCGGTCGAGCAGCCGCTCCATCATCAATTGAGTGCGGCGGCTGTCGAGCGTCCCTATCAGGGGCAGGCAGATTATTCGATCCCAGATTTGAACGACTGGCGTTGAAAGCTCCAGCATATCCTGCTGTTGCTGGCGTATGACGCGCTCGCGGTTCTTGATTGTAGAGACAAATATGAAGGAGCCTAATTTGTCGAGCGCCTTCGACAGCTTGTTGACTTCTTCAAGAAGCAGCTCAGGGTCGTCGCGATATTCATCTCTTAAGAACGGCAACAGGGTTTCCTTCAGGCTGAAGACGTAGAATGCAGTTTCCGACGGGCTGAAGGCTTGCGCAGCGCGCGCTTCGGAGATTTCGAGCAGCAGGCGGCGGATGGCGTTGAACTCTTTGCCGCGCATCTCTTCGACGTTCGAGTTGGCGACGGCTTGAATGAACGCGCGCAGGAAAGACTGCGAATCGGAGCGCAGTTCTTCGCCCGATATGAGCGTCTCGCGGAAGTCCGACGAGTTGATGCGGTTTTCAATCCACGCTTCGAGTATCTCGTTTTCGCGCTCGGTCAGCATTCTAATGGTTCGCGGATTTGGAGCATTGGCAGGCACGGAATTATCCGATATCAAGATTTCACCTCCGATTATGAAGGATGAGAGATGAAAGAGGAGGAATAAAAGATGATTCTTGAATCGCGCTTCAAATATGAGATGCGGGGTCTGAAATCCTTTTCATCCCCTCCTCACCCTTCACCCTTCAGCAAGCGTCACACTCAGCGATGATTTCTTTCGGTACGACCGATGGCAAGGCTTGTATTGATACAGTCCTTGCCGGTCACGACAATTTTAGCAAACAACCGATTAGGTTTGAAAATGATAATGCCACGTCATGAAAAGCGATACGATTTCTGGCGCTCGCGGCAAAGATGGATGAAACCCATTGGTGGCACGGTCCTTGATTGAAAACTATATGCGCGCGATTTGGGTGCGCAAGTTTCGACACTGCTAATCATAAGGAGGTTATGACATGAACAAACAAGAGATGGAAGGCAAATGGGATAAGGCGAAAGGCTCTGTCAAGGAGAACGTCGGTCGCGCCATCAAAGACCGCGATCTTGAAGCCGAAGGCCAGCGCGACAGGATGAAAGGTGATATCAAAGAAGGGGTCGGCGAAGCTCGCCGCAACGTCGGCGAAGCCATCGAAGACGTAGGCGAAGAGATCAAGCGATAAGAAATAATCGGCAGAGCGAGTGATAGAAGCCGATTGAAGGCCGGGCGTTTATTCGTCCGGCCAGTTTTTTCTGCTCATCCCTTACGCCTTTGGCGGCTCGTAAACAACTTTCTGCTTCGCCTCGTCGAAATAGAGCACGCGCCCTTCGCGGTACGACTGCACGCTCATTCCAATCGTCACCATAGCCTTGTAAGCCGTCAGAGCATCCAGCACAGGCGTCTCGCGCGTGCGGATGCACCGCAGCCAGTTTTCCATATGCGATTCGCGCGGCTCGCACGCGAGCTTCACTTCGCTTGCGCCGTACTTCTCTTCAAAAGTCGTCTTTGCCAATCGCTGCGGCGTGACGGTGATAAAATCAACCTTACCCTCGAACCGCCCGTCTGGGACCATCATTATCGTTCCTTCGTGTCCGCGAATCAGTCCCGGTATGTGCGTCTCGTTTGCCATCGAAGAACTCAGGACAACCGAATGGCCTTTAGCGTAATCCGCGACAAGCATGAATGTGTCGGGCACTTCGCGCTCATCCTTGAAGATATAAATGCCGCCGCTCGCCATCACTCGATACGGAAACTGCGCTTCGCCCCAGCAGATGTTCAGCGGGGCCATGACATGATAAAAGAGGTCCGTCGCAATGCCGCCCGAATAGTCCCAGTACTTGCGGAAGCGAAAGAAACGGTCCGCGTCGTAGTCTCGCTTCGGTGCAGAGCCGAGCCACATCTTCCAGTCAATGAAGTCATCGCCCTTGCCGTTGGGACCTGCTGCCGAGTCAATCGGCCAGTTCCATTCGCCTTGCGTCGAGTTGCGATGATATGACCCTTGACTCATTATGAGCTTTCCAATCATGCCATCCTGAATCGCTTTGCGCGCCTTCCACCACTGGTCTGAGCTTGTCGTTTGCGAGCCGACCTGAAGCACGCGGCCTGTCTGCTTTACCTTTTCATAGACGCGCTTCGCCTCTTCAACGGTGTGCGTCATCGGCTTTTCAAGATAGACATCCTTGCCGCGTTCCATTGCTTCGACAGCCATCCGCGCATGCCAGTGATCGGGCGTGGCGATGATGATCGCGTCAACGTCTTTGCGTTCGAGAATCTCGCGATAATCGAGATAGCCGTCGCACTTTGCGGTCTCTTTGGCCATCCGCAATCGCTTTGCATAAACATCCGAGACGGCGACGACCTTCGCTGGAGTGTTCGGCTGCTCGCCCGTCTTCATCACCCAGTTTAGAAGGTCGCGCCCGCGCCCTCCGGCTCCTATCAAAGCGACGTTGATCTGGTCATTCGCGCCGAGAATTCGCCCGCGAACTGCGGGACCAAACGCGCCTATAGCCACACTTGCGCCAACCGCTGACTTCACAAAATCCCTGCGATTTATCTTTGTATCTGACATGATTTATCTCCGATGCCTAAAATTGAGACGACAACTTAGAACCTGAAAGCTCGCGGCCAATTTATCTCACACACGCAAGTCAACTTCAAGGGCTTGCTGCAATGAGCGAGAGCTTTCGCCCAAGCTTCCAATCCGCGCTTGCTACTTCGCGCGGCGATGATAGAATTAATCCGCCTGCGATTTAATGAGCATCGCTCGATGCTTCAATCAGGAGAAAACAGTGATGAAAAACCTGAGCGACCGCGTTGCGATAATCGGAATGGGCTGCACGAAGTTTGGCGAGCACTGGGACAAGAGCGAAGAAGACCTGATAGTCGAAGCCGCTTACGAAGCCTTTGAGGACGCCAACACCCACCCGGCGCAGATCGAAGCCGGGTGGGTTGGAACGTTGACATCGGGCATATCGGGGCAAGCCCTGTCGCGCCCGCTAAAGCTCCAGTACATTCCGATCACTCGCGTCGAGAATATGTGCGCGACGGGTCAGGATGCTTTGCGCAATGCAACGTTCGCGGTCGCAGCTGGCGCTTATGATGTTGCGCTCGTCGTCGGATTTGAGAAGCTGAAAGACACAGGCTATTCGGGACTTCCCGGCGCGGCTTCAACCGTGATAGGCGCGGGCAACACCGCGCCCGGAGCGTTCGCGCTTGCGGCCAATCGCTACTTTCACCGCTACGGCGCGACCAAAGAAGACCTGGCGAAGATTTCAGTGAAGAATCACTACAACGGCGCGCGAAACAAGAAAGCCCATTTTCAAAAAGAGATCACAGTAGAGCAGGCGATGAAAGCGCCGATGATAGCCGCGCCCTTGGGACTGCTTGATTGCTGTCCGACGACTGATGGCGCGGCGGCGGCAATAATCACGCGCACGGAGCTTGCGCCGCAATTCACGAAGGACTTCGTCACGATAAAAGCGATGGGGCTTGCGGTCGGGCCGGGCACGGGTCGCATGGACACTGATTTCGATTTCACGAGTTTTCCCGAAACGAAAGCGGCGGCGAAGCAAGTCTATGATCAACTCGGCATCCGCGACCCGCGCAAAGAAATAAGCATGGCCGAAGTGCACGATTGCTTCTCGATAACCGAAATGATTATCTACGAAGACCTGGGATTTTCCGAGCCGGGCAAAGCGAAGGCAGACATTGATGCGGGCGCATTCACGCTCAAAGGCGATCTTCCCGTGAATACAGATGGCGGGTTGAAATCGTTCGGCCATCCCATTGGCGCGAGCGGCCTGCGAATGCTTTACGAGATTTACAATCAGCTTCTCGGACGCGCGGGCGAACGTCAGGTTAAAGAAATGAGGCTCGGCCTCGCGCATAATCTCGGCGGCAACCCCGGCTCGTTCACCTGTTCGATTATTGCGCTCGGACACCCGTAGCATGGGTCAGGTGTCGGGGGCCTATTGCCCTGAAAATGGCTCTGGTAGCCATTTTCAAGGTACTACGTCTTTAAGCCACTGGCCTCTGACCCCTGACCTCCGGTCCCTGATTCCTATGACATACACTCTTAACGAAGAAGAACAATTGATTCTGGCGACGGTCAAGAAATTTCTTGAGCGCGAAGTCGCCCCCGTCGCAAGCGAGCTTGAGCATCGCAACGAGTATCCAGATGAGATAGTCGAGCGGATGAAAGAGCTTGGCCTGTTCGGCGCGAACGTGCCCGAAGAGTACGGCGGGCTTGATTTGAGCTACACGGTTTTTGCGATGATCTTCGAAGAGATCTCGCGCGTGTGGATGGGGCTTGCCGGCATTTTGGGAACGCACACGGTTTTGTGCGACGTGCTCGCGCGATTCGGGACTGAGAATCAGAAGCAGAAGTTTTTGCCCGCGATGGCGCAAGGGCTGAAGCGCGGCGCGATCTGTTTATCTGAGCCGCACGCGGGCACCGACCTTCAAGCCATCAAGACAACAGCCGAACGTCGCGGCGATTATTACTTCATCAATGGCTCGAAGATGTGGATAACGAATGGCCGCCGCGCTGAGGTGATACTGATACTGGCGAAGACCGACGCGAACGCAAAGCCTGCATACGCGGGGATGAGCGCGTTCGTCGCGGAGAAAGGTGAGCCGGGCCTGACCGTCAGCCGCGACATTGACAAGCTCGGATACAAGAGCCTTGAGACGTGCGAGTTGTTGTTTGAAGACTTCCGCGTGCCTGTTAGCGGGTTGATTGGAGGGCGCGAAGGCGAGGGCTTCAAGCACGTGATGACCGGGCTTGAGGCCGAGCGATTGAACGTTGCGGCGCGCGGACTTGGAGTTGCGCGAGCGGCATTCGAAGAAGCTATCAAGTACGCTCAACAGCGTCGGACATTCGGCAAGCCTATCGCAGAGCATCAGGCTATTCAATTAAAGCTTGCGGACATGGCTACGAAGATTGAAGCGTCTCGGCTGTTGATTTACTCTGCGGCTGAGAAGAAGGATCGCGGCGAGCGGTGCGACCTCGAAGCAGGCATGGCGAAGCTGTTTGCGACGGAGACGGCGCAGGAGTGCTCGCTCGAAGCGATGAGAATCTTCGGCGGCAACGGCTACGCGAAAGACTTTCCTATTGAACGTTATTATCGCGACGCGCCGCTGTTGATTATCGGCGGCGGCACAAACGAGCTACAGCGACTAATCATCGCGCGCAACCTGCTCAAGAAGTATTCAATCAACGATTCGTAACTGCATTAAGCCAGTCTGGGCGCAGCCGATTCCATTGCCTGCAACCCGCGCTTGACACCGTTCGATTCAAGGCATATAAGCCTTAGCCATAATCAGATTCTTAAAAATATCAATTTTAATCGGAGGATTTATGATCGCTCGCAAACCTCTACGCCTTGCGCTCGTTTCTTTGACTCTCGTTCTTATTTCAATACAGCTTGCGCTCGCTGACGGCTTCACGCTTGAGCAAGTACTTAGCTCGCCTTTCCCGTCCGACCTCGTAGCCTCGCCGAAAGGCGATAAGGTCGCGTGGGTCTTCGACGCTCAGGGCAAACGAAATATCTGGATCGCCGAAGCGCCCGCGTTCAAAGGCCGCCAGCTCACCCGCTACGACAAAGACGACGGGCAGGAAATCACCGACCTCGTCTTTTCGCCCGACGCAAACTGGATTGCTTACGTTCGCGGCGGCGACCCCAACAGCGACAGGGAGATTCCTAATCCGACGAGCGACCCTGCGGGCGCGCATCAGGAAGTCTGGATTGTCAACACGCGCACTGGCGCTACGGTAAAGATTGGCGAAGGGCGCAACCCGCTCTTTGCGCCCACAGGCGACCGCGTCCTGTTCAGCCACGACGCGAATCTCTTGAGCCGCGAATCGCATCTGTGGGTCGCTTCTATTCCGGTTGCTCCTGCGAAGAGTGCAGCCGCCGCGAAGAAATTATTCGAGATTCGCGGCTCGGTCTCTTCTCCCGCCTGGTCGCCCGACGGGTCGCTACTTGCCTTTGCTTCTATGCGCGGCGATCACAGCTTCATCGGCCTCTACGACCCGCGCGCGCAGCGCATAAGGTTCCTTGAACCGAGCGTTGACCGCGACATCGAGCCAAGATGGTCGCCTGACGGCAAGCGCGTCGCCTTCATTCGATTGTTCAACGTCACGGACACTTACTCAGCCGACAAGGAGCGCATTCAACCATGGGCGATTCGAGTTGTTGATGTGGCGACGGGCAAGGGGCTCGAAATCTGGCGCTCAGGCCAGTCGGAGATGGATTCATTTTCGCGCCTTCCGCTTGGCGATGGCATCCTGCAATGGGCCGCGGGCGACCGCATCGTGTTCGCTTCTGAAAAAGATGGCTGGGCGCACCTCTATTCAATTCCGGCGTCGGGCGGCGAAGCTCAATTGCTCACGCCGGGCAATTATGAAGTCGAAAACATTGCGTGGTCGCCGGATCATTCTTATTTCATCGCCGCGTCAAACGCCGGAGAAATTAATCATCGTCACCTCTGGAAGGTCAACGTCACGGGCGGCGAGCCTGAGCGACTCACCGATGGCGACGGCGTCGAGATGTTTCCGGTAATTATCAATGGCGGGAAGCAGATCGCGTATCTGCATTCGACTGCGACTTCGCCGTTTCTTCCTTACATCGCTTCGATTGATGCGAAAGGCGCGCGGCAAATTGCGCCGCAAGCCTTGCCTGCCGATTTTCCGCAAGACCGTCTTATTGAGCCTCAGTCGGTGACATTCAAAGCAGCCGACGGGTTAGAGATTCACGGCCAGTTGTTCAAGCCTCAAAACGCGAGCGGAAAGATGCCAGCCGTTATCTTCATGCACGGCGGCCCGATTCGCCAGATGTTGCCTGCGTGGCATTACAACTATTATTATCACAACGCCTACGGAATGAATCAGTACCTGGCGAGTCACGGCTACATCGTTTTGTCGGTCAACTATCGCAGCGGCATCGGCTACGGGCGCGCATTTCGCGAAGCGCGTCATCGCGGGCCGCGCGGCGCAAGCGAATATCAGGACATCGTAGCTGCGGGCAAGTACCTGCGCTCCTTGAGCTACGTTGACGATAAGCACGTAGGGCTTTGGGGCGGGTCTTATGGAGGCTATCTCACAGCTATGGGATTGGCGCGTGATTCGGATATGTTCGCGGCGGGCGTTGACCTGCACGGCGTTCACGATTGGAGCCGCAGAGTCGGCGCGGCCCCGTGGGCAACGGGCGACCTCGTAAAATTGGGGCGCGACTCTTCGCCGATGGCTTCGGTTGATAAATGGAAATCGCCTGTGCTTTTGATTCACGGCGATGATGACCGCAACGTCGCGTTCAATCAGACGGTTGAGCTTGTGCGAAAGCTGCGCGAGCGCAACGTCGAGTTTGAAGAATTGATCTTCCCCGACGAAGTGCATGATTTCCTTCGCCACGAAGACTGGCTCAGGGCTTATCACGCCGCGATAGATTTTTTTGACCGTCATCTGAAATAAAGGGCCAAGTGTGGTAATAACCGACGGGCGCGAATGTGAGAGAGCGTTTCAATTATTTTGAAAGAAGCTTTCTCGCATTCGCACTTTTCCTTTTTTTTGTGCATAATCTTCTTCTTTGGCGAGGCCGCTCCATCGCCAGTGTTTACGACCATTAAGGAGGAATCTCTGAAGCAATGAAGAAAGTCGCCTACCATAAAACCAACTTTGCAGTATCCAGCAGAACCGCAAGTTCGTCGCTGCTGGTTTTAGTCGCGCTGCTCATTGGCGCTGGCCTGCCCATTCAAGTCGCGCAGGCGCAAACGGTGGATACGGCAACTATTCGAGGCCGAGTGGTAGACCAGAACGGCGCGGTGGTCGCAGACACGCATATTTTAATCTCTAATGAATTGACGGGCTTCAGGCGGGAAACGACCACTGATAATAACGGCTACTACAGCGTCGCAGGGCTGCCCTTGTCGGGTAAATATAGAGTGGCGGTTTCAAAACCGGGCTTCGCTAGCGAAGAGATAAGCGACATTGAATTGCGCGCAGGTGAAGCGGCAACCTTCGACATAACACTGAAGCCGGAAGGCAGCCGCAGCGAGATTACTATATTCGGAACGACTGAAGGCGTGCGCTCGGACTCGCCGCAACTGAGCACGCGGCTCGACCTCGAAAAGATT